>NC_014472.1:1625833-2285000 GCF_000153165.2 Maribacter sp. HTCC2170 | reverse complement strand
ATACGGGACTATCACCCTCTATGGTCGCTCTTTCCAAAGCGTTCTAGTTCATCACACGTCGAATGTCGTGGTCCTACAACCCCATTATTGCCGAAACAACAATGGTTTGGACTAATCCGATTTCGCTCGCCGCTACTATCGGAATCACTTTTGTTTTCTCCTCCTCCGGCTACTTAGATGTTTCAGTTCACCGGGTTTGCTTGCCTTACGGCATGACATGTCTTCAACATGCCGGGTTGCCCCATTCGGATATTCGCGGATCATATCGTGTGTGCCGATCCCCGCGACTTTTCGCAGCTTATCACGTCCTTCATCGCCTCTGAGAGCCTAGGCATTCCCCATACGCCCTTATCTAGCTTGTCGCCAGACCTTTTAATCGTTATTCTATTCGTACTACTTTACTTAAAAAATTCGTGTTTTCTTCAAAGTACATATACCTAAGTATACATACCCTGTCCCAATATGTCAATGAACTTGTGGCCATAAGGCCAATGTGGAGAATATCGGAGTCGAACCGATGACCTCCTGCGTGCAAGGCAGGCGCTCTAGCCAGCTGAGCTAATCCCCCGTTTCCTATAAGTTGGCAGTCGCCAGTTTATAGTCGACAGTTGACCCAACTTCCAGAATTTCCAATACTTCAATCAATGAACGTCGTCCAGCCCACCCACTTAAAGGATGCTCGGACACTGTAGTCCCAGGCAGACTCGAACTGCCGACCTCTACATTATCAGTGTAGCGCTCTAACCAGCTGAGCTATGGACTGTCCTACACTCAGACGATCGACGATCATCATCAATGGTATTTACTTAATATATCGTAATCATAAAGACAGTGTTTAAATTAAATCGAAAAAACGGGACCGATCAAGACCTTCTTCGGTCGTCGGTACTCTAGAAAGGAGGTGTTCCAGCCGCACCTTCCGGTACGGCTACCTTGTTACGACTTAGCCCTAGTTACCGATCTTGCCCTAGGCCGCTCCTTACGGTGACGGACTTCAGGCACTCCCGGCTTCCATGGCTTGACGGGCGGTGTGTACAAGGCCCGGGAACGTATTCACCGGATCATGGCTGATATCCGATTACTAGCGATTCCAGCTTCACGGGGTCGAGTTGCAGACCCCGATCCGAACTGTGACCGGTTTTATAGATTCGCTCTCTGTTACCAGATGGCTGCTCTCTGTACCGGCCATTGTAGCACGTGTGTGGCCCAGGACGTAAGGGCCGTGATGATTTGACGTCATCCCCACCTTCCTCACGGTTTGCACCGGCAGTCCCGTTAGAGTCCCCGACATGACTCGCTGGCAACTAACGGTAGGGGTTGCGCTCGTTATAGGACTTAACCTGACACCTCACGGCACGAGCTGACGACAACCATGCAGCACCTTGCAAATTGCCCGAAGGAAAAGGTATCTCTACCCCTGTCAATATGCATTTAAGCCCTGGTAAGGTTCCTCGCGTATCATCGAATTAAACCACATGCTCCACCGCTTGTGCGGGCCCCCGTCAATTCCTTTGAGTTTCATTCTTGCGAACGTACTCCCCAGGTGGGATACTTATCACTTTCGCTTGGCCGCCCAGAACTTAAAGTCCCGGACAGCTAGTATCCATCGTTTACGGCGTGGACTACCAGGGTATCTAATCCTGTTCGCTCCCCACGCTTTCGTCCATCAGCGTCAGTATATGGTTAGTGACCTGCCTTCGCAATCGGTGTTCTATGTAATATCTATGCATTTCACCGCTACACTACATATTCCAGCCACTTCACCATAACTCAAGACCACCAGTATCAAAGGCAATTCTACGGTTGAGCCGCAGACTTTCACCTCTGACTTAATGGCCCGCCTACGGACCCTTTAAACCCAATAATTCCGGATAACGCTCGGACCCTCCGTATTACCGCGGCTGCTGGCACGGAGTTAGCCGGTCCTTATTCTTACGGTACCGTCAGTAGGGTACACGTACCCTTTTTTCTTCCCGTATAAAAGCAGTTTACAACCCATAGGGCCGTCTTCCTGCACGCGGCATGGCTGGATCAGAGTCTCCTCCATTGTCCAATATTCCTCACTGCTGCCTCCCGTAGGAGTCTGGTCCGTGTCTCAGTACCAGTGTGGGGGATCCCCCTCTCAGGGCCCCTACCCATCGTAGCCATGGTAAGCCGTTACCTTACCATCCAGCTAATGGGACGCATGGTCATCTTTTGCCGCCCGAAGACTTTAACCTTAATATAATGCTATATAAAGGTACCACGGGGCATTAATCCAAGTTTCCCTGGGCTATTCCCCTGCAAAAGGCAGATTCCATACGCGGTGCGCACCCGTGCGCCGGTCGTCAGCAGAGTGCAAGCACTCCCTGTTACCCCTCGACTTGCATGTGTTAGGCCTGCCGCTAGCGTTCATCCTGAGCCAGGATCAAACTCTTCATCGTTGATTCTTATATAATTTAAGCATCCAACTCCCTGAAAAATCACACGATCCCGTCTCTCGATTCAAATTCTTATAATACATGACCCTCTCGGATCATATACGCTGTCTTTACAATATTCCAATGAACTTCAAAAATATGACCGAAAACAATCCCGGCCATCCGCTAAAAAAACACCTCTAACTAAACTGCTAATCACAGCCCCTGTGTCCCAAAGCGGGTGCAAATATAAGATGGTTTTTTTCTTTACACAACACCTAAATCAATTTTTTTTGTAACTTTTTTTTAATTACTTCCTAACCCCTTGAATAGCAACAACCAATACCTGAAAAAAATCATTAAACACGATAATTTAAATTGGTGAAATTCCTTTATAATATCATTGTCCGCCTATAAATGAAATATAATAGGATCTATAAAGTGCTAAGAAGCAATTTGAAGCAAGGTGCCAAACAACTATGAAAAGAAATTCCAAACCAAACCAAAACGAATAACGAAGTCCCGATAAGGGTAGTTTGGTGCCGAATAAAAATTATAACCAGTAAACGACGAATTAAAATGTTCAGCTTTCAGATAAACTCGAGTTTGTTGTATTCTTGCGTTTATAAAAAAGTCCAGCATGGGAAAACCACCCAGTTTCTCGTCGTTCTGAATATAGAATTCTCCTAGCACCGGATTGTAAGCATCCATATTATATGCAGTGAAATATTTAAATGTCACACCTGTTTGCAAGTACATTGCTTTTTTAAACGCATCTGTAGAAAAGTACAACGTATTTCTAGTCACCAATTGAGGCACATTGAGCACATCGTTGCTTTGCGAAACACTTTGATACATTATGGTATTATTGAGGGCAAAACCACCCAACTTGATTTCCTTATTATACTTAACCTTCAAATGACTTATACTACTTGATTCCTGAAATGGCTTAATAGTCGCTTGCTCCTGACCGGCAATTAACGCTTGATTCGGGTCAATACCAAAATAGGTATAGTTACCCAAAGTGGAATATTTAGCATTCAGATTACCCCACTTATTTGAATCAAAATTAAAACTTAGACTATTTACTTTTTGATTTTCGAAGTTTGAAGTGTTCTGCCAATTATAATTTTCGTATTCGCTCTGATATAGCAAAAAATTAAAATCTGGCATTCGGGCTGACGAATGTAATGAGAAATCTATTTTATTGTTTTCATTGAGTATATAACATGCAGAGGCATCCAAAATACTGGAAGTTAAGTCTCCTGAAAGATTATATTTACCGCTACCCTTTACCAAAAACCCTCCAATAGTCTTGGTGTATTTGGCACCAAGGCTTATTTCATTTCCCTTCAATTGGTTTTGAATTTCTTGACCAGCTTGGGTAACAACCAAACTATTAAAAAAATAATTGTAGTTGTAAAGACTTAAATTACCCTGTAATCTACCCAAAGTAGCATTATAGAACTCAGCATAGAGTTCATTGTACATAGCCCTTAAACTTGCCTTGTCATGTACGGGAGAAACAAAAACAGATCCAAAATATTCATTTGAGGCATTCTGCTTGTATTGGTAATATTTCGTCTCGTAATTATACGTATGTCCAATGGCAAGAGAAGTCTTTTCAACATTACTTGAATCCTTTCTAGTTCTCAACAGCTTATATTGATGCTCCAAAAAATATCGTTTCCCCAAAATCTTGTTTTCCCCAATGTCGGTCGAGATAAGTCTTGTATCAACTCGTGAACGATCAAAGAAATCTTCATCACCATCCTCAAACTGTTCTTCCTTTGAAATTAGACCGCCGTTTTCTTCGGTCTTGATATCCTGCGCGGCAATATGAGCCCTAAAGCTATAACGACTGTCTTTAGAAATATAATTGGCGGTAGTTCTAAAACTACCAGATTGCGCCTGGTCCAATTGATATTTACCTAAAGAACGAAACCCTTTAAAAGCCAATGAAAAATTAAACCGTCTTGAAGTATTAAATGTTAATAGGGCATCAAGTAATTGACCTTGCTCCAAAGTTGTTTTAAAAAACAAGTCAGACATTGGGGTTGCAACATTATAATAATCAATATCCTCAACTTCAAAATAATTATAATGTTTTGCTTTAGCTCCAATTAAAGGATATAAATGGTTTCTTTCAAAATCTACACCGAGTTTATTGTAAGGTTGCCCGATATTAGAAAAAGGCATCAATTCAAAATTATCTTTTCGCAAATAGTTGTATTTATATTCCTTTTGAATGGTCAGGGTTGTATCTAGGTAAGTTGTATCCCTAGCATGGGATATAATCTTGTAATCCTTTATAGTTATTCCCAGGGCACCGGCTGAAGGCAAATTACTTTTCCCCTTTTCCTGACTTCCACCAGCGACAGGTTTTCGACCAGACGGATTAGAGTCATCCTGAGCATGGAGAAATGGGAAACTTAACACAAATAGCAGTAGGAAAAAGTATTTCATAAAACAGGTTACGGCGCAAAGTTAATTTTTTTGTTCCTAATATAATGTGAAAGTTTTTACAACAAGTATTAATTATTCTTGGCGGGTTCTTATGCCTTGGATTAAATCAAAAAAATTATATTCGTCAATAATCAATAGTTGCTAAATGCTAAAAAGATTTTACCATACCCTAGATGAAGTAGGCACCGACGAAGCTGGACGTGGCTGTCTAGCGGGCCCAGTTACAGCTGCGGCCCTGATTTTACCCAAAGATTTTAAAAATGTGATGCTAAATGATTCGAAGCAACTTTCTGAAAACAAGCGTACTATATTAAAACCCATAATTGAACAAAGTGCAGTTTGTTTTGGAGTAGCCCATATTTTTCCGGAAGAGATTGATAAAATTAATATTCTAAACGCCTCAATCTTGGCTATGCATAAGGCAATTGACCAACTTACTGATGACCTAAAGTTTATTATTGTCGATGGGAATAGATTTAAGCCGTATCATGATATTCCTTTTGAATGTATTATTAAGGGAGACAGTAAATACATGAGCATAGCCGCGGCTTCTGTCTTGGCCAAAACCTATCGTGACGGTTACATGGAGCAGCTTCATGAAGAATTCCCCATGTACAATTGGAAAAAAAACAAAGGCTACCCCACTAAAGAACACCGAGAAGCTATTCGTGAATACGGCATTACCAAATACCACAGAAAAAGCTTTAGACAATTACCAGAACAGTTGACTCTGAAGCTTTAAAAAACTAACTTCGCCTTAAATCTTTTTTGATGAATCATAGATTTATTATTGGCTTACTTACATTGATAATAATTGGCTGTTCCCAAAAACAAAATAAGGCCTATTCTCTTCTAGATTTTGTTCCCAAAAATGCATCAATTATTGTTAAAATAAACAACCTAGATGGTTTTAAAAGTAATCTAAGGAACAACGATTTCATTTCTCAATTGGAATCTTTTGGAATTTACGAATCAGTGCTAAGTGACATAAAACATCTTGATCTGGTCAATTCTGAAACCGAATCACTTTTGGCATTTTCCGAGTTAGGAGCCGATAATTTTGAATTCACTTTTGTAACCACTGACTCAACCAGCACCTTCGCACTGGACAGCACTCAAAACATTAAAAAAGAACGGATTCTTCTTGAAAATCATGAAGTTTTCAAGTACAATTTGGATGACAATGTATTCTACGGTATGTCTTTAAATGGAAAGTCTACTATAAGCTCTTCCCAAACCATAATAGACAACCTAATCAAGTATCTTGGTCAAACCCAAACTTCTACCACTTTAGAAAAGCTCTATAAAACTGCAAGTCCGGCTAAAAACGCATCTATATTTATCAATCTTGAAAAAAGTACAGGACTGTCCAAAACATTCTTAAAAAAAGAATCGGAAGTTATAATTTCCAATTTTTCTGACTGGATACTTGCGGATGTCAATGCAAATCAAAATCATATTACTTTTAATGGGATTTCTGTGGCAAATGATTCAACAAAAAACTATTTAAACCTATTTAGACAAACCAGTCCCCTAAGCAGCATCACTCCCGCGTTCGCGCCAAAATCGACTAATGCCATCCTCTCTTTTACTTTTGACGATTATAGCTTCTTTGCAGCAAATCAACAGGTTTATTTAAATCAAGAATCATCTAAAGATTCTCTTTTGAACACGGTTGAAGAAGTCGGAATTATTTATTTGGATGGAGGCAAATCAGTTCTCTTGAACACATATGGTTCAGAAAAACTTTCTGAGTACGTTACCAGCATTAAAAAATCTGAAACAGAATACCAAGGGAATCAGATTTTAGAATTGAACAATCCCAATTTTCTAACTATATATTTGAATCCGCTAATCACCGATTTTAAGGCAAATTTCTGCACAATAATTGAAAATGCTTTTGTTTTTGCTGAAACCAGAAAGGCTATAGAATTGATAATCAATACGAACAAAACCGGGTTGACTTTTGAAAAAACCAATGTTTTTGCTTCTGCAAAAGATGTCCTTGCCGAAGAATCGTCGATACTTTTTATTTCCAATTCAACAGGTATTGAACAATTTTTGAATGACGATTTCTCTAAAGATGTTTTTAACGATTTCAAAGATGCAAAATTGGACAAAAATACGTTTGCTGCCCAATTTGTAGCTGATCAAGGCTTTTTTCACACCAATATTGCCATTCAAAAAACGGGTAGAAAATCGAAAATAAACTCAATCGCCACTTTATTCACTTTGGAGCTGGACACTGATTTGGCAACAAACCCTCAATTTGTAACCAATCACAGAACCAACAAAAAAGAAATTGTAGTACAGGACCAAGACAACAATCTTTACTTGATATCAACGAATGGGAAGGTTTTATGGAAAAAGCAACTTGAAAGTCAGATTCAAGGTAAAATCCACCAAGTTGATATTTACAAAAACAAACGTTTACAGTTGGCTTTCGCCACAAATAACAAATTTTTAATTATCGACAGAAATGGAAAAGAGGTAAAACCTTTTACGATAAAGTTTGATGGAGGAAACCTCAACGAATTGGCCGTTTTTGATTATGAAAATAAAAAGGATTATAGATTTGTAGTCACTCAAGGGGACAAGGTTTTTATGTACAATAATAAAGGGGCAATCGTAAGTGGTTTCAAATATACTACGACAGAAAGCCCCATTTCAAAAGCACCAAAGCATCTGGCTCTTTCGGGAAAAGATTATTTACTTTTTGCCTTGGAAAATGGCAGCTTAAAAATTCTTAATCGTGTTGGGAATGTTAGAACACGAATAACCGAAAAAATTGATTTTTCACAGAATGAAATTTACTTATATAAGAACAAGTTTGTTTTAACTGACAAAAAAGGTGTGCTTCACCAAATAAACACTAATGGCAAATCAAACACTACCAACCTTAGATTAAATGAGGATCATGGTATTGATGCCACGAGTAAAACCTTCGTCTACATGAATGACAACATTTTGAGTATTAAAGGTAAAAAAGTAGAGCTTGATTTTGGAGTATATTCCCAACCCAAAATTTTCTACATCTATGATAAAATATATGTGAGCGTTACCGATGTTCAGAACCAAAAAATATATCTTTTCGATAGTCAGGCAAAACCCATATCAAATTTTCCGGTCTTTGGTTCTTCTCTAATTGATTTGACCGATATGGAAAACGACAGAAAACTAGAAGTGGTTGCCCAAGACCAGAAGAATTCAATAATTGTATATCAATTGAATTAACCTTCTTTGTACCAGTTATGAACTATTTTATACCGAACATACATTATTGACTTCCAACCATATCAAATCAAATAAGATTCAAGTTTTTCATTTCTAAATTGTATCGTTGGAGGGAACATATTCAGTCAAAAAGAAAACAAACCCTTCTTGATTCAACCTATATTAATACTTATCTTTAAAGGACATTAAATAAAACACTATCATGAAAAAAATACTTTTCTTATTTGGCATCATTTTACTTACCACTTCATTTGCTGCGGCACAAAACTGCAGTAAATATTATCCTATGGTTGAAGGCGCTACAATGCAATACACTAACTACAATAAAAAAGGCAAAACTGAAGGTATTGCCACCTATTTAGTATCGAACGTAAAAACTTCGGGGGATGTTACCGCTGCAACAATGGCTATTGAACTGAGGGATGAAAAAGGAAAAGAAATCTACAAAACAGACTATAATTTTACCTGTTCTGGGAATATGGTAACTGTAGACTACAAATCCCTTGTTCCTAGTAGTATGTTTGAACAGTATGAAGGAATGGAAATGGATATTTCAGGAACCGACCTTGAATTACCTAATGATCTTTCGGTAGGACAAGCGTTATCGGACGCGAATGTTTCTATCAAAATTAGTATGAGCGGCATTAATATGAATACGACCGTTGACATGATTAATAGAAAAGTTGAAAAAAAGGAAAGTGTCACTACTCCTGCAGGTACATTTGATTGCTATGTTATATATAGCGAAAACAAAATGAAGGCAATGATGGTAAAACAATCGTTCCCCTCTCGGGTTTGGTTTGCCGAAGGTGTTGGAATGATCAAACAGGAAAGTTTTAACAAGAACGGCAAATCAATGGGCACAACAGTGCTGACCAAATACAGTAAATAAATGTGTGAGCAACACTCTATAGAAACAGAAAACCGAGGCTTAAACCTCGGTTTTCTGTTTTATAAACTCTGCCTCAAAAAGCTTAGAAAAATGCTTTAGCAATTTCTCTTTCACCTCACTTAGCGAAACTTCTTCTTTTCCTAATTCCACATTGAGGGAAGTAACTGCTTTTCCTTTTATGCCACAAGGAATCATCAAATCAAAATAACCTAGATCAGCATTTACATTTAATGCGAAACCATGCATTGTCACCCAACGGCTAGCACGTACACCCATAGCACATATTTTTCGAGCAAAAGGCGTACCAACATCTAACCAAACGCCTGTTTCCCCATCTGAACGTTCAGCCTTTAATCCATATTCAGCCAAAGTAAGAATCACCATTTCCTCCAACAGTCTCAAATATTTATGAATATCGGTAAAAAAATTATCCAAATCCAGTATAGGGTAACCAACTAATTGACCAGGACCGTGATACGTAATATCACCGCCCCTGTTTATTTTATAGAACGTAGCCCCTTTTTCAGCGAGCACTTTTTCATCTACTAAAAGATTATCAATATCACCACTCTTCCCTAAAGTGTACACATGGGGATGTTCAACAAAAAGAAAGTGATTGGGAGTAGATAGCTTAGTATTTTCCCTCCTGTTCTTAATTTTAATGTCCAAAGTATTTTGAAATAAAAACTCTTGGTAGTCCCAAGTTTCTTTGTAGTCTTTAAGTCCTAAATCCTGTAGTGCTATTTGCCTGTTCATCGAAGCAAAGGTATTAATCCTCTAGTTCTACTTCAATATTTAGTGTATCAGGGTTTTTCATATAGGAAAGAAAACTAACCTCATAAAACAATGTCTTACCATCAGCGCTAAACGTTGCTGCCTGGGCTGACGAAGATTTCACCCTTCTTGGAAAATGATATTTTAGTTTATACATAGAGCTTGAAAGAAACATTTCGGCCCCGGCCAAACTATCTAAAGCTTGCTTCTGCAAAACACTATCAACAATTTTTGCGGTTCGCTTGAAAGAATTTGAATCAAATGAATACTCTACTTGAGTACTTTGCGTCCCCACACCACTAGAAGATGCTTGGTTTTTTGAACCAGGACCAATACTACTGGCATCCTGAAACGTATTAAAAGCATCGCCTACCTCATCCAAATTTTCAAACTCACTATACATATCAAACTTCATGACCTTAGTCTCAGGATTCATGACCATGCGCATATTAAAAGGTTCCAATTTCTTTAATCTAGCCTGATCCCCTTGAGACAAGGTCGCAATACTATCTTTCTTTTCTTCTAGAAACGATTTGAAGGAGATAACAGAATCAATGGCTTTCTCTCCGCCTTTCATCATTTCCTCACCGGCCATTTCCATCATTTCAGAACCATCAAAATTGATTGATATTTTGCCCGAACCATCATCCTTAAGATATATTTCCTCAGTGAAATTGCACGCAGAAACAAGGGCCAAAACCATTAGTAATGACCAGAAACGAAATTTAAACATATTGTATTAATTTGGATTATTCAGAATGACCAAGGCAGCAATAACTCCTGGGACCCATCCACAGAATGTCAAAAGTAAAACAATTAAGAATGAACCACAACCTTTTCCGATGACGGACAGGGGTGGAAACAAAATGGCCAAAAGCACACGAATAAAACTCATAGTTGTAGGATTTTTTGATTGATGTACTTATTTGACGCAAAATCACCCTATTTGTTACATTGAAAAAAGGCTCTTTAAAAACAAAGAGCCTTTCCTATGAATTCATTTGAATCATTTACTAGAATCTGTATCACTTGTTGGCTTACACAATTCTTCCAAAGTATCCTCAATATCACCAGGCGTGCTCATTATTTTCATAAATGTACCCATAGTGAGCTCCGGCCAATGTAGCGCAATTCTATATTTACCATGAAGCATAGTGGCCGTGCTACCTTGCAAAATAATTTCATAAGGTAAAGCTGCAGCGTGATCAATTCCTATTTTAGGTAAAAAATGTGATTCACCGTCTTCTTTACTTTTCAGACCCACACCAAAGACTGCAATTTTGCTATTTGGATAAACCAATTTATACACTTGTACGGTTTGTCCTTTTTTCGCTTTTAAATTGTCCTCAATGGTTTTCAAGCCGTCCTCAAAAGAAGCAAACTCATTAAGTTCTACAGGGTCAGTAAAATAAGGCATCATTATTTTATAATGATATTTCTTAAGTTTATCTGCAGCCACAGTACCACCAAAAGGAACAAATTCACTGCCAATGGCGGAGAAAGTTGTTTTCAAATCCGTACTGAATTTCTCAAAAGTCCCTTTATAAGAATTATAATTACCTCTTAAATAAGCTCTTAATATATAATCCGGATTTGTGTAAGAGATTACTACTTTACCATCTTTCTGCACCAAACCAACTTTGAATACTGCTGCAAGAGCGCCTCTATCACTTATCTTTACAACATTATTTTTTAAATCGTCTCTAGTAAATGTAATCACCTTTAAAGAACTTCTATTTGCAGGATGGTAAGACCCCAATACTTGAAAGGAATTTTCTTCAAGTGCAGTTATAATCTTTTCGGAAGATTGTTCAATGGACTCATCAGTCTCAACAATTTTAATATATGGAGCTAAATCTTGGGCAAATGTGCCAAAACTAACACCTAAAGCAACTATAATACCTATTATAACTTTTTTCATTTAATGAATATTTAAGATTCAAAAAAAATAGTTTATCCAGCTAATTTTTAACTGAATCACTTGTCATACGATTCGGTGTTTCTGTTTTCAAGAGACCAATCAATATAACTTTACAAAACAAGTACTGTTTTGGTGCTTATTCTATGATTTTTATCATGAATCCCAAGTAGAGGACAACAAATAACTGTAATAATTGAAGAAGTGTCTTTTCTCTTTTTTTAAATAATGTAATTTTGCAGGCTTAACAATCAGAACATGCAACTTTCGGAACAAGAAGTAATAAGGAGGGAAAAATTGACAAAACTAAGGGAATTGGGTATCAACCCTTATCCCGCAGCTTTATATCCTGTTGATGCAACATCAAATAGCATCAAACAGAATTATGAAGAGGGCAAAAAAGTTATAATTTCTGGTAGATTAATGTCTCGCCGTATTCAGGGAAAAGCATCATTTGCAGAATTACAAGATAGTGAAGGTCGTATTCAGGTTTATTTCAATAGAGATGAAATTTGTGTTGGCGAGGACAAAACCAAATACAATGAAGTTTATAAAAAATTACTTGATATAGGCGACATCATCGGAATTGAAGGTGAACTCTTCACCACCCAAGTTGGTGAAAAAACCGTAATGGTGAAGGATTTCAGCATGCTTAGTAAAGCATTGCGACCTTTGCCACTACCGAAGAAAGATGGTGAGGGTAATGTATATGATGAATTCAACGACCCAGAATTAAGGTACCGTCAACGCTATATTGATTTGGTTGTAAACCCTTCTGTCAGGGAAACCTTTATTAAACGAACCAAGATTACCAATAGCATACGTGAGTTTTTAAATAACAAGGGGTATTTAGAGGTAGAAACCCCTATTCTACAGCCCATTCCAGGAGGTGCAGCTGCACGACCATTTCTTACCCATCATAATGCGCTGAACATTCCTTTATATTTAAGAATTGCCAATGAATTATATCTAAAACGATTAATTGTCGGAGGTTTTGATGGGGTATACGAATTTGCTAAGGACTTTAGGAATGAAGGTATGGACCGCACCCACAATCCCGAATTCACAATGATCGAATTGTATGTGGCGTATAAAGATTATAATTGGATGATGGGCATGACGGAACAGTTGCTTGAAAAAGTGGCTAAAGATGCTACCGGTAGTACCAAGGTTACCGTTGGCGACAAGGAAATTGATTTTAAAGCCCCTTACCCGAGGGTCCCTATCCTAGATGCCATTAAAACCCATACGGGCTTTGACGTATCGGCAATGAACGAAGCCCAGTTGCGTGAAGTATGCAAAAAGCTTCATTTGGAAGTAGATGAGAGTTTTGGGCGTGGAAAACTAATCGATGAAATTTTTGGTGAGAAGTGTGAGCATTTATATGTACAACCTACTTTCATCACCGACTATCCCAAGGAAATGAGTCCGTTGACGAAGGCGCATCGATCTAAACCTGGACTTACAGAACGTTTTGAACTGATGGTCAACGGAAGCGAATTAGCCAATGCTTATTCTGAACTAAATGACCCCATAGATCAACGAGAGCGCTTTGAACATCAATTGGCGCTTGCACAAAAAGGAGATGATGAGGCGACCCAATTCATTGATTATGATTTTCTTCGTGCCTTGGAATATGGTATGCCCCCAACATCTGGTATTGGCATCGGAATAGACCGCCTTGTGATGTTTATGACAAATAATTCTTCAATTCAGGAAGTATTGTTTTTCCCGCAGATGCGACCAGAGAAAAAACAGATTGAACTGACCGAAGAAGAAAAAACAATTCTAGATCTTCTAAAACCAGAAGGCGAGATGGATTTGGCAGAGCTAAAATCTAAAGCCGGACTCAGTGGCAAAAAATGGGATAAATCAATGAAAGGTTTATCAAAACATGATTTAATCAAGGTTGTTGTTGATGGCCCTTCTAAGACCGTCCATCTGAAATCTTAGTATTCGTCTTAGAAGAAATTCTTCAAATTAAAACGAGCATTAAACAGGCAGCAATTGTTGTTAGTCTAATTTTTCGCTTGCTCCACATTTAAAATTCCCTATTTTTATGAAAATCTGCTGGTTGTGGATATTTCCTGATAGGTGATGAAAAAAGTCGTTTTTAAAGTGCTTATTGCTCTGCTAGTCTTAATTGGCTTAGTTTTTCTGTGGAACAATCTTAAACCTCAAAAAGAAATCGATTTTAGTGCTGATATTAAACCAATTTTAAATAACCACTGCATCTCTTGTCATGGTGGCGTAAAAAAGAATGGTGGCTTTAGTCTTTTGTTCGAAGATGAGGCATTAAGCACTACTGAATCGGGGCAGCCCTCGATTATTCCAGGAGTTGCTCACGGCAGTGAGATGATAAAGCGATTGACTTCGGATGATACTGAACTCAGAATGCCTTATGAGAAACCTAAATTATCTGACGAGGAAATAGATCTT
Source organism: Maribacter sp. HTCC2170 (assembly GCF_000153165.2). Taxonomy (NCBI): domain Bacteria; kingdom Pseudomonadati; phylum Bacteroidota; class Flavobacteriia; order Flavobacteriales; family Flavobacteriaceae; genus Maribacter; species Maribacter sp. HTCC2170. The sequence goes on along the minus strand of NC_014472.1, from coordinate 2,270,878 downwards.
TTAACCCGCTGGGTAGACCAGGGAGCCAAATGGGGTGTACATTGGGCGTACACTCTTCCTGAAAAGGTAGAAGTTCCTATTAGAACTTCAGAAGCAGGTTTTTCATCGGACAAAGCTTCGGAATTCCTAAAAAACAGCATTGATAATTTTATCTTGACTCGACTTGATAGTGAAGAAATCCAACCCAACGCTCCCGCTGAAAAAAATGTTATAGCAAGACGATTGGCTTTGGACATTACCGGTCTACCACCAAATCAAGAACTTTCAAAGCGTTTTGAAAATGATGAACTTTCTTATGAATCTCTGGTTGATAGCCTGTTGACACAAGATACCTATGGCGAAAAATGGGCGACTTGGTGGCTTGATCTTGCGCGCTATGCAGATTCAAAAGGGTATGAAAAAGACATGGGTAGATCCATTTGGCAATACCGGGACTGGGTCATTAAAGCCTTTAACAGGAATTTGCCCTATGATCAATTCACAATTGAACAATTAGCGGGAGATTTATTACCTAACCCTTCTATCGACCAGCTTATCGCTACTGCATTCCATAGAAATACTATGAACAACGATGAAGGTGGTACCGATGATGAAGAATATAGAATGGCCACCGTAATCGACCGGGTGAATACAACATTTGAGGTTTGGCAAAGTACTACTATTGGATGTGTACAGTGTCATAGCCACCCATACGATCCTTTTAAGCATGAAGATTATTATAAGTTGATGGCTTACTTTAATAACTCGCGGGACGAAGATACGCCCAGTGAATCGCCCGTATTGAAATTTTATTCCACAGAAAATCAAAAACAAGTGGACAAAGTTCTCGAATGGACCTCTAAAAATGGAACAAAGAATCAACATACAACCTATAAGAACTTTTTACAGTTTACCGAGCCAGTTTATAAGTCACACTTTTTCAAGGAATTTGTAAATAGTGTATATGATGACCATGCCTCAGTTGTATTTTGGGACGATGGCAATTGTATTGCGGAAAACGCTTATACTAATAAAGCGAGTTACGTATACCTCAATTATCGTTCACATTATGATGGTACAAAGATGATAATTCGAGAGAAAGATGCAAATGGTCCTATTTTGGCCGAATTTACCATTAACAAAACCAAAAAAAATACCACATCCCAGTTTCCAATTCAAAAAACAGATAAGAAGGTCAATCTCTACATTGAAACCCATAACAAATCTGTTGCAAAAGAAGTAAATATTGTGAATGTATATTGGCTAGGGTTTATAGAAGATATGCCAGGGAAAGATCTACCAGGTTGGGATGTAGTAAATACTGCTTTTTTGAATGCCCTAAATGCCAATACTGAAACAGTACCCATTATGGCCGAGAATCCCGATTATATGCAGCGAACTACACAGGTTTTTGATAGAGGAAACTGGCTGGTAAAAACAGATACCGTTCACCCCGGAACGCCGGAATCCCTCAATACATGGAACCCCAGTTGGCCAAATGATCGTATGGGACTTTCAAAATGGATTGTGGACAAAAAAAATCCATTGACAGCGCGCACCTTGGTGAACCGTGTGTGGCATCAAATCTATGGGCGAGGCCTTGTGTCTACAATTGAGGATATAGGGTCTCAATCCGAACCACCCTCACATCCTGCATTATTGGATTGGCTCTCATTACGATTTATGAACGAACATAATTGGAGCATAAAATCACTGATTAAAGAAATCGTGTTATCGGGCACCTATCGCCAAAGTTCTGAGAGTACCCCAGAGATGTATCAAACAGATCCAGAAAATGAATTGTATGCGCGAGGTCCAAGAATACGCCTGGGTGCCGAACAAATTCGGGATCAAGCCTTGGCAGTTTCCGGACTATTAAGTAACAAAATGTATGGTCCGGGAGTAATGCCACCACAACCTGAAGGTGTCTGGCAGACCGTATATAATGGTGCCAGATGGGCCGAAAGCAAAGGTGAAGATCGCTACCGCAGGGGCGTTTACACCTATTTGAAACGAACGAGTCCGTACCCTTCATTTTTAACCTTTGATGCCGGTAGTAGAGAAGTGTGTACAATTCGAAGAACTGTGACCAATACTCCATTACAGGCCCTTGTGACCTTAAACGACCCTGTTTATCTTGAAGCTGCATATCAATTGGCAAAAAATACTTTTGAAGCAGATAATATCAATGCAAGTATCACAAAGGCCTATGAAACAGCTACCCTTTCTAAAATAACTTCTACAACTCTTACTACTTTGAAAAAGTTGTATACAAACTCTTTGAGTGAATTTACTGGTAATTTGGAAGCCACCGAACTATTTCTTCATTTTGAAGAAAAACCAACGCCACAACTAAGTGCTATGACCCTAGTGGCCAATGCCATTATGAATTTGGATGAATTTTTAACGAAAGCCTAATGGAAGATCTTATAAATAGATTGATTCAAGAAAAACTTGCCCGCGAAACCGAGTCAAAAACACGCAGGCATTTTCTGAAAAATTGCACTCAAGGTATTGGGGGGCTTGCGCTGAGCTCCATTTTCATGGGATGTGACTCATTTGGGAAACCCACTAAAAAAAACCAAATTACTTTTGCAGAGCGTGATTTGAATCCACTTGCTACATTGGCTCCTCCTTATAGCCCAAAAGTTAAGTCGATCATTTATCTACATATGGCAGGTGCACCCTCCCAATTGGAAATGTTCGATTATAAACCAGCACTCCAAAAATTGGATGGGCAAGACTGTCCTCAATCGCTTTTAGAGGGTAAAAAATTCGCTTTTATTAAAGGAACTCCCAAACTAATGGGTCCTCAAGCTAAATTCAAACAAGAAGGTGAATCGGGCAACTGGGTTTCCAATTATTTACCTCATTTCAAGAAAGTAGTTGATGATGTTGCCTTTTTAAAGGCTGTTCACACCGATCAATTCAATCATGGTCCCGCACAGCTATTTATGCATACTGGTAGTGCACGATTGGGTCGGCCAAGTATTGGATCTTGGGCCACTTATGGGTTGGGGTCTGAAAATCAGAACTTACCTGGATTTGTAGTGCTAACATCGGGCGGCAATTCACCTGATGCAGGAAAAAGTGTATGGGGAAGTGGGTTTCTACCTTCGGTATATCAAGGAGTTCAATGCCGCTCAAAGGGTGACCCTGTGCTCTACATCAAAGACCCAGATGGGATAACTAGAGACCTTAAAAAAAGTACTATTGATGCCATCAACAAAATCAATAAAGAAGAGTATTTAAAATATGCTGACCCCGAAATTCTGGCTCGCATCAATCAATATGAAATGGCATATCGCATGCAAATTGCGGTACCCGAAGTAATGAACATCAACAATGAACCGGAAGACATAAAGCAGATGTACGGAGTAGAACCTGGAAAGGAATCTTTTGCGAACAACTGCCTTCTGGCCCGTAAATTGGTAGAAGATGGCGTACGTTTTGTGCAACTTTTTGACTGGGGCTGGGACACCCATGGAAATATTCGTGAAGGATCTATCGACATAGGGCTACGTAACAAGTGTAGGGAAATTGACCGCCCTATTACTGCTCTGATACTCGATCTTAAACAAAGGGGCTTGCTAGACGAAACTCTTATAGTTTGGGGCGGTGAATTCGGTAGAACGCCTATGCAAGAGAATCGGGGCAACAAAAAAATGGCATTTAAGGGGAGAGACCATCATGGTGATGCATTTACTATGTGGATAGCCGGCGGAGGTATAAAAAAAGGCGCTTCACATGGTAAAACAGACGACATAGGCTTTTCAGGAACTGAAGGACGGGTTTCGGTGCATGATGTGCATGCTACAATAATGCATTTACTCGGTTTTGATCATGAACAATTCACCTTTGAATTTCAGGGAAGACATTTTAGGTTGACCGATGTCGAAGGGGAAGTTATTAAAGAAATTCTAGCATAGAAAAATCTATCTATATGAAACAACTTTTACTAAACTTCTTTCTCTTATTAACATTATCCAGTTATAGCCAAGTAGATAAATCGATTATGTTTTTTCAGACCAACTGGGGAAATGAGCTTTCGTGGGATGCCTTTTGCGAGCGAACAAAAGTTTCAGGTTATGATGGTATCGAAGTTTGGTTTCCCTCAGAAAAAGAAAATCAAATACAACTAAAAGCTGCTTTGAAAAAATATGGGTTGGCGGTGGCCTTTCTCAATGGTACAAATAGGTCATTACCCTTTGAGGATGGTCTTGAAGCCTATAAAAAACATTTTAACACCTTGATTGAATGGAATCCTGTATATATTAATTGTCATACTGGTAGCGACTTTTTTTCTTTCGAACAAAACAAAGCCTTTATAGATGCCGCCAATAAAATCAGTAAAGAAAGTGGGATTCCTATTTATCATGAAACCCATAGAGGTAGATTTAGTTACAATTTGCCTGATACCAATACCTATTTAAAAGCAATATCTGATTTAAACCTTACACTGGATATTAGCCATTGGATGGTTGTTCACGAATCGCTTTTACATGGACAGGATGTACTGCTGGAAGAGGTTATTGAGAAATCGAAACATATTCACGCAAGAGTTGGGCATGCTGAAGGACCGCAGGTGAACGACCCCGAAGCTCCAGAATGGAAATCAGCCCTAAGTCGGCATATGGATATTTGGGAAACCGTGATTAAAAAAGAATGGAGGAAAGGAAATAAGGTCGTCACAATAACTACTGAATTCGGTCCTCCGAACTATTTGCCCGTATTACCCTATACGCGTATTCCCGTTGCTGACCAATGGAGGGCCAATGTTTTTATAATGAACGCCATTAAAGACAGAATGTCCCTTGAATAAAAATAATAAGTAATGGATATTATAAAACAACTCTTGGGTAGATTGCACCCATTACTTGTTCATTTACCTATAGGTTTCATTGTCCTGGGCTTGCTGTTACAGTGGTACAATCGCAAAAAAGGACAATATAGTCAAGCAATAACATTAATATATTTTTGGGCAACTATCAGTGCTGTGTTGGCATGTATCACAGGTTATTTACAGTATACCAGTGAAGGTTATGCCTTTGATACCATCAAAAGTCATCTTTGGTTGGGCATCATCACCGCATTGTTTTCTTTCCTCATGTATCTACGATTAACAGAGAAAAACAAAATAGATATCATAAAAAGAATTCCTACCAAGGTACTGGTCGTTATTATTTTAATCCTGATTTCATGTACAGGACACTTGGGAGGTAATATTACCCACGGCGCTGATTATTTGGTAGAGCCTCTTCCTAATTCGATGAAATCAGCACTAGGCTTTGAAACCTATGAAGAAAAAATAATAACGCTGAATAATGAAAATTGGGAAGACAAGATTTTTTATGAAGATATAATTGACCCTATTCTAAACAATAAATGTGTAAGTTGTCATAACCCCAAGAAGGCCAAAGGAGAACTTATTTTAAGCACTAAAGAAGGAATTTTGAATGGTGGGGAAAATGGCGAAATTATCTTGGCCAACAATAGTAGCGAAAGCGATCTTTTCACACGATTGATTTTACCTGATGATGATGAAGATCATATGCCTCCCAAAGAAAAAAAGCAACTTACTAAAGAGGACGTTAAACTGATAGAAACATGGATTGACATGGGAAATCCTTTTGAAGCAACGATTGGAGAATTAGAAGTGCATAAGGAGTTGTTCCTAGCCTATTTTCCAAAAGAAGAGAATTATGATTATCCAAATATTGCAATTTTGGAAGCAAATATTGATTCCATCAACGCCATAAAGAAAGTTGGATTTCATGTCGAAAAAATAAGTAAGGAATCTAATTTTCTTCGAGTATCATGCGTAAATAAGCCTGATTTTTCCAATGATAATTTGAGTCTTTTAAAATCCATTACTGAACAAATTGCAGTACTGGATATAGGTAAGACCTTAATAACAGATAATGTTTTTGAGGATTTATCCAAATTCCCCCATATCACAATCTTAAAATTGGATAACACTTTAATAGATGGAAGTAAGGTTGAACAGTTGTCAAAACTTGCTCATTTAAAATCATTAAACCTTACAAGCACAAAGTTCAATGCATCTAATCTGAAGAAATTGGAATCAATCGAAAACCTAAAGCAAGTATTTCTACATAATACAAATATCGACCCTCAGAGCATACAAAATCTTAATCTTCCCCAAGTCATTATTGACTTAGGCAATTACGAATTACCGGGTATAGCCTCAGATTCCATTATCTATTAACTTTTAAAAAAGGCAGAAATAACATAGCTTAGGGGCACTAATAAACCAACATGAACATCAGTCGCAAACTGGGTCTTTTTTTAGGTCCAATCCTTTTTTTCTTATTCACCAATCTACCAACTATTTTGATTTCAGAAAAAGGTGATGCCGTAATCGCTATTGCCCTCTGGATGATTATTTGGTGGATTACCGAAGCTGTATCAATTTCAGTAACTGCTTTATTGCCATTGATCCTTTTTCCTTTATTGGATATAATCCCCATAGCCGAAGTTGGGGCCAATTATGGTAGTCCAATAATTTTTCTATTCTTTGGAGGTTTTGTAATGGCATTGGCGTTAGAAAAAGTCAATCTACATAAACGCATAGCACTGACCATTATCAAAATCACAGGGACCACACCCAACAAGGTAGTGCTAGGATTCATGATTGCTACAGCATCTTTAAGTATGTGGATAAGCAATACAGCCAGTACTGTTGTGATGTTACCCATCGCCATGTCGGTTATAGGTTTACTTATAGATGACGAAGATGGTTTCACCAAAAAAGACAAAAATTTCGCATTAAGTGTAATGCTAGGAATTGCATTTTCCGCAAATGCTGGGGGTATTGCAACTGTAATTGGCACACCGCCAAATTCGGTAATGATAGGCTTATTGGAAAATCAATACAACATCGAAATTTCCTTTTTAAAATGGATGGTCATTGGTGTTCCTTTTTCTGCAGTAATGATAGTGATCAGTTATTTAGTCTTGGTCAAATGGATGTTCCCGAGCGGACAACTTAAGTTTGCAGCTTCAAAGAATGTTATCAATGACGAACTAGAAAAATTAGGCACAATGAGTGGAAAAGAAAAAATGGTCCTTATCATTTTTGGTGTGACCGTCTTTCTATGGATATTCAGAACACTGATCAATAAAATCTTTCCAGATCTAGGATTGTCCGATACAATAATAAGTATGATAGCCGCTGTATCCTTATTTGCAATACCCTACAACTTAAAAAAAGGTGATTTCTTGATCAATTGGGGTGACACACATAAACTTGCTTGGGGCATTCTTATTCTTTTTGGCGGTGGTTTGGCTTTGGCCAAAGGCATGAATGTGAGTGGTATCGTCGATGTTGTGGCCAATGCTATTGCCTCAAGTGAAATCAGTATCTTGTTTACAGCTGTTCTTTTGATTTTCTTAATGCTTTTTATGACAGAATTAATGAGCAATGTTGCCTTGGTTGCTGTTTTGGCTCCTGTTGTGGCAGGAATAGCAATAGGTCTAGAAATACCTATATTATATTTATTGATTCCCGTAACAATGGCAAGCAGTTGTGCATTTATGTTACCAATGGCCACACCTCCCAACGCTATTGTATTTGCCAGTGGGTATATCAAAGTGCATCAAATGGCTCGAGCAGGAATTATATTGAATTTAATATCAGTTGCCATACTGGTTGTAATGTTTCAATTTATTATCCCAATGTTGTTCTAAAAACAAAACCCCCGTTTAAAACGAGGGTTCCTAGCTAATTAAATAATTAAAACTTTACTTTGAAAGTTCTGTCTGTATTCTGAATTTAGTTTTTGATTTCCAATCTGGATTCAAACTAAAATCGAAAGAATCTTTTTCATCTATATAGTTAATACTTTGCACATCTGAAGGATATGCATATGCGCTGAATCCTTCTGGAAGATTCTCCTGTGTATTCAATTCAAATGCCAATTCCTCTTCTATATAATCAATTGAATTGATATTGAAATAAACTTGGTTGGCATCAAAACCTTCTGGAAGGTAATCAGCAGTATCAAAGCCAAGTTCAAAGTCCATATCATCTTCTATATACTCAATGGTATTGATATCTAATTTTTCTGTATTTGGGTCATTTGCAAACATCCCGTGTGCAAATAATAGACCAGCCGTAAAACTTAATAAAATTGTTCTTTTGTTCATAACACCTGTGGTTAAATTCAAGGCAAAGATATAACACATATTCAAGGTTATTATTGTCCCTAACCTATTGAATAAGAGCAATTTTAATGACTTCGAAAATGAATTTCGCAAAAACCATATTGTTAAATTATCAAGTTGATAATTACGTCATTTAAGTTTTAGTTGCAAAGCAGGTTTTTACAGTGATTTTTATGAAGGAAATAAATCGACTTTCCAATGTTATCTTTTTGTTAAGAGCCGCAATTTGTACCGTTAATCGATGAATTATTTAAAATTATCGCCAATAAAATAAAGCCATTGCGTTGCAACAGCTTTATTCATAGACTAATTCGAAAATTGAAAAATGAAAATTCTCTACTAATAAGACTGATATAAAATCAAAATGTTACACAACATCTTAAATTTTAGTAGCTAAACTTACTTAATTCCAATTCTAAAAGTAGTCTAAACGACCAATTACATATTAATCCGATAACCGAAAACGTCTAACAACACAAAACAGTTATTTCACATTGTTTTTAGTATCATTTGGCAACAATGGGATTTTTTGAGGTGTTTCAACAGTTATCTTCGATGTAGAATCAAAACCAAAAATCATGTCATATAAAGTAAAGAGTCTTGTTTATTTCGTTTGTTTTTTAACTGCAACATTTGCATACCATATTACTGGTAATGACAATCAGTTTGATAATGAAACGAGTAAGGAAATTGCAGAATTGAAGATGGAGGATGTTAAATTTGACAAGGCACTAAAGCTTAAATAACCTATACCAATACAACTTAACCTTATAAAGAGGGTCTGGTAATACCAGACCCTCTTTTATTTTATTACCCCGTAACCTAAACGTTAATAATAAGCTAAATCAAAGACACACACTAAACCTATTATATTTTACAAGGTCTAAACATCAAAATCATAAAAACAAATAACATGAAAAAAGTATTGATTGCAATTATGCTGATGGCAGGGTTTACAGCTGTGGCTCAGCGAGGTGAAAGAGGTGAAAAAGGACATAGAGGTGATTTCAAAAGTATGACCGCTGAACAAATGGCCACGCTTCAAACAAAAAAAATGACATTGGCTTTGGATTTGACCAGTAACCAACAAAATAAAATCCAAGCTCTTAATTTGGAAAATGCTGAACAAAGTAAAGCCAAAATGGAAGAGCGAAAAGCTGCTAAGGAATCAAGTGAGCAGAAAAAACCAACTTCGGATGAAATCTATGCAATGAAGAAAGCTCGATTAGACGCGGCTATTGCCCATAAAGCATCTCTAAAAGACATTCTGACTCCTGAGCAATTTGAAAAATGGGAGACTCATCGTAAGAAAAGGGGAGAACACAAAAAGCACCGACATCTCAAAGGAGAAAAAGGAAAAAGAAAACACTAAAAAAAGGCGCGTTATGCGCCTTTTTTTATTTCAATTGGTCAACTATCTTCTGTAATGCAATAATTGTCTGATCTATATCATCATAACTGATTGCATCATTTAAAAAATAACTTTCGAAGGCACTTGGTGGTAGATATACTCCTTGCTCGAGCATACCATGAAAATATTTCTTAAAAGTCTCATTATTCCCTTTGGCGGAAGATGTAAAATCAATAACAGGCTCATCCGTAAAATGTACAGATATCATACTTCCGAAACGGTTAATTTGATGCGAAACTTCATTTTCTATCAATACTTTTTCAAGACCCTTATGTAGGTAAGCTGTTTTATCTGCAAGGCTCCAAAAAATTTCAGGATTGTTGTTCAGTTCGGTTAACATTGCCAGTCCTGCACTCATCGCCAAAGGGTTACCGCTTAAAGTCCCAGCTTGGTACACGGGCCCATCTGGTGCCAACTGACTCATTATCTCGCTTCGGGCAGCAAAAGCTCCAACGGGCAAACCCCCTCCAATTACTTTTCCAAAAGTGACAATGTCTGCATCAATACCTAAAACTTCTTGAGCTCCTCCTTTTCCCAATCGGAAACCTGTCATCACCTCATCAAAAATCAATAGTATATTTTCTCGAGTACAAAGTTCGCGCAGTCCTTTTATAAATTCTTCCGAAGGAATAATACAACCCATATTCCCAGCAACAGGTTCTATAATAACTGCAGCAATTTCACCTTTATTTGCATGGGTAAGTGCCTTAACACTTTCCAAATCATTGTAAGTTGCTAGCAAAGTATCTTTAGCTGTACCTTGGGTAACACCAGGACTATTTGGACTTCCAAAAGTAACAGCACCACTACCAGCTTGAATCAAAAACGAATCTGAATGACCATGATAACACCCAGCAAACTTTATAATTTTATCATTCCCAGTATAGCCACGCGCCAAACGAACAGCACTCATACAAGCTTCAGTTCCACTATTTACAAAACGAATCTTATCAATATTCGGGACCATTGAAACTGCTAATTTTGCTAATTCAGTTTCTATTTCGGTTGGCATACCAAATGAAGTTCCCTTTTTTGCTTTTTCAATTACTGCATTGATAACCGGCTCAAATGCATGACCAAGAATTAATGGACCCCATGATGCGATATAATCTATTAACCTATTATCATCCTCATCATATAAATAAGCACCTTTGGCACTTTTTACAAAAATAGGGTCTCCCCCAACAGCCTTAAAAGCACGTACTGGGGAATTCACTCCTCCTGGAATATATTTTTTTGCCTCTGAAAACAAGGCACTGCTTCTTTTATAGATCATTATTTTTTGGTTGATTCTGTCTTTACGGTAAGTTGTTGTCCAATAGCCAAGTTATTTGAATTCATCTTGTTCAATCGTTTTATTTCTTCAACAGAAACAAAATATCTTCTTGATATTGAATACAATGTATCTCCTTTTTTGACTATGTGGATTTTGTTTTCGTATTGCTTGGATCCAGCTTTTGCAATTGAACTGTTCAGCTTGACCCCCTTGTCAAACTTATTCAATTGATGCTTCTCAATTAAATAAATCAATTTTTGAGGGTATCTTTTATCGGTAGCATAGCCAGCTTGTCTCAACCCTTTTGCCCATCTTTTATAGTCTCTTGAACTATAGTCGAACAAAAATGCATATCGGGACCTATTTGATAAAAATTCGCTGTGGTCGCGATATGAATACATGGGATGATTGTATTTTCTAAAGCATTCACCCTTTTCATCATCATCATGAAAATCGTAGTCACCTTGCCATCCCTTATGACATTTTATTCCAAAATGATTATTGGTTTTAACTGCCAATTCACCTTTTCCCAGGCCGCTTTCGAGTAACCCTTGTGCCAAGGTTATGCTTGCCGGAATCCCATAAGCTTTCATTTCATATTGGGCAATTTCTGAAAAGGTATTGATATACTCCTGCACTGAAGAAATAGTGAATCTTTGGAATCTTCCTGTATCCTCTGGGAGTGGATACAACCTATCAGATGTATATTTCTTTGTATTGGTTATTTTCTTTACCGAAACAGTTTTCTGCTTCTCCCTTTCTCCATATGTTGTGCGTTTTTTAGCTTTACAGCCCATAAACACCGTTCCTAACAAAGCAATTACTATTAGTCTTTTTATCATAAATCAATTAATGGTAAATCTTTCTTTTTCAATATACGGTTCATCCCTTCTATTCCTTGTAAACCACCAGTATGTATCGCCAATAGTTTTGTACCCTCTCTAAAAACATCATTCTTGACCATCTCAACTATTCCAAACATCATTTTGCCAGTATAAACTGGATCCAAAGGTATATCTGTCGTTTTTTTGAACTCATTTATAAACCTGATAAGTTCAGGAGTTACCTTGGCATAACCACCAAAATTGTAATCCAGTTGCAAATCCCAATCACGGTTTGCCGCAAATTTACAAATATCTTCTCTTAAAAAATCTCCTTTCAAAGCAGGAAAACCAAGGACCCGTTGTTTTGGCTTGATGGAATTGATCAATCCAGATATAGTTCCGCCCGTACCAACCGCACAACAAATCAGATCAAATGTCTCATCCTTGAAAGTCAATATTTCGGTACAACCCTTAACCGCAAGTTCATTGGTACCACCCTCAGGAACCAAATAATACTCTGGAAAATCTTGACCCAATTTTTCAATAAATACAGGAGAATCTTTTTTCCTATAATCCGATCTAGATACAAATTTCAATTGCATTCCAAAATCAACCGCCTGCTGTAAAGTTGGATTATCCTGCCACTTAAAGGCCAATTCCTCTCCCCTAATGATTCCTATACTGGCCAGATTGTTTTCATTTGCAGCGCAAGCCACGGCAGCAATATGATTGGAATAGGCACCACCAAAGGTCAACAACCCTTTATAGCTGCTATTCTTGGCCTCTTTGAGATTATACTTAAGTTTTCGAAATTTATTTCCGGAGATTACTGGGTGTATTTTGTCCTCTCTTTTAATAAAGAGTGTTATTTTTTTCTCTTCAAGAATGGGAAGATTTATTATTTGATTCTCAATTCGCACTAGTCCAGAATTCAGTGCCAAAGATATTTAATAAAGCTGAATACCTTACGGTTCTTAATATAATCAAGATCTTTCTCATGTAGATAGGCCTCCCGTTCAAAGCTAATATTTTGGTATGCTTTATAACAATCAAAATAGTATACACTTCTTACCAACCATTCTGCAATATAGAAAATGTAAAAGGGAATAATGAGTAGCTCTTTCTGCTGCTCCAAATGAATTTTTTCATGATTTATCAGAAAAACATCTTCCTTCAAGGAATCATTCTTTAGAAAAATGAAAGGCCAAAACGAAAGACCAACGTAATTCTTATAAAAAAAATGTTTAAAGATTAAAATCATAAATCAGCTTTTAAACGACTATTGTCAAAGATAATTGTCAAAAATGTACCGAATTCGTTAAAATTGATTCTGTTATTCAATAATAAGAATTAAAAATACAAATAATATAAACACCTTTAAAACAGTGGTATTCAAACAATAATCAAAATAGTTTATCAAAAGATTGTATTAATTTTACATTGTTATGACAATTACCATACCATTGTAAATGAAAGAATTTATAGAGCCTGAAGAAGGTGACTTTTATCTATCCAAAGAAGGTTACCGGGTCTTCACAGAGAAGTATCATCTTAAAAGGGGTTATTGTTGCGAAAGTGGCTGTAGGCATTGCCCTTATGGCTATGACCCAAAAACAAATTCGCAATGAATTTTGGGGTATTCGGCATGATTTTTGAGATTAATTTTTAGTATTAGACTAATTGCATTAATTCCAAAAAAAATAACAGTTATGAAAACTATGAAAATTTTCGCACTACCAATTGTAGTACTGCTTTTTTTAAGCTCCTGCGTATCGGTTCGTGTTTTATCAGATTATGACAAAGAAGCCAATTTCAACGGTTACAAAACTTATGCGTTTTATAAAACCGGAATCGACAAAGCCCATATATCTGACCTCGACAAGAAAAGAATATTAAAGGCCATTGATGCAGAAATGTCATCAAGGGGAATGACAAAATCACAAGATCCAGATATTTTAGTGAGTATATTCACTAAAGAGCGGGAACAGGTAGATGTTTACAATAATTATTGGGGTGGTCGTTATGGCTGGGGATGGAGTCCATGGTATTGGGGAGGACCTGGTTATTATGGAAACAGCGTGAGCACACGAACTCAAGGTTCACTGTATATAGACCTAATAGACTCCAAAAGCAAAGAACTAGTGTGGCAAGGAAAAGGTATTGGAACCATTGGAAACACGAAAAATATTGAAAAGAAAGAAGAACGCATAAGAGAATTTGTTACCGAAATTCTAAATCAATATCCTCCCGGGAACTCTTCAAAATAAGTAATGAACCGCCTTTATTGGCGGTTTTTTTATGCCTTAAAACTATCAATGCCTTTTCTTTGATCATTTCGTAACTTTACTTAAACCTTAATTCCTAAACAAGTGTTATACGAAAGCAATCCAATATTAGACAAGCTACCCAAGCACTTACAACAGTATATAAAGCCGCAAGACTATAGTGATTATTCTGCTATTGACCAGGCCGTATGGCGTTACGTAATGCGTAAAAATGTGGATTATTTAAGTAAAGTTGCGCATTCCTCTTATTTGGACGGATTGAAGAAAACAGGAATATCTGTGGATAACATACCAAACATGTATGGTATGAACAGAATCTTGAAAGAAATTGGATGGGCGGCAGTTGCTGTAGATGGATTTATTCCGCCATCCGCCTTTATGGAATTCCAGGCGTACAACGTGTTGGTCATTGCCTCGGATATTCGTCAATTAGATAATATTGAATATACTCCCGCCCCAGATATTATTCATGAAGGAGCTGGTCATGCGCCTATAATCGCAAATCCAGAATATGCCGAGTACTTACGTCGTTTTGGTGAAATAGGCAGTAAGGCCATTTCAAGCTCCAAAGATTTTGAACTGTATGAAGCAGTGCGCCACCTCTCTATTATCAAAGAAGCATTCGATACTCCTGAAAGTGATATTAATACTGCAGAGAAACATATTGAGAAATTACAAAAGAACATGGGCGAACCCAGTGAAATTACCCTCATTAGAAATCTACATTGGTGGACGGTGGAGTATGGCTTAATTGGAACAGTTGAAAGTCCAAAAATCTATGGCGCTGGCCTTTTATCCTCAATAGGGGAAAGTGCTTGGTGCATGACGAAGAAGGTCAATAAAAGGCCCTACTCAATTGAAGCAGCGCATACGCCATTTGACATCACAAAACCTCAACCTCAATTGTTCGTCACGCCTGATTTCGCTTTTTTAAGTCAAGTTTTGGAAGAATTCGCCAATAAAATGGCTTTGCGAAAAGGTGGTTTAAGTGGTATTAAAAAACTTATCAATTCAAGAGAGCTAGGCACGATAGAATTAAGTACCGGACTTCAAGTTTCGGGTAATTTCGAAATGGTCATTGAACACGAGAACAAACCTGTTTTCTTCCAAACTGTTGGTTCCACGGCCCTGGCCTATCGCGAAAAGGAACTAGTTGGGCATAGTATTGAGAATCACTCTAATGGTTTTGGCTCTCCTTTAGGAAAACTAAAGGGCATTAATTTGGCCATAGAAGATATGAGTCCGAGAGATTTAAAAGCATACAATATATATGAGGGAAAAACAATTTCTCTAGATTTTGAGGGCGACATCGCTATAAAAGGAGAAATAATAACTGGGACCCGTAACCTAAGAGGAGAAATTATTTTGGTCACTTTCAAAGATTGTGTAGTAAAACACGGCGACACAATTCTATTTGAATCCAAGGATGAGCTATACAATATGGCCATTGGCGAAAATATAGTCTCCGCGTTCAATGGTCCCGCAGATTTAAATAGCTTTAATCTGGTTACCCATAGGATTACCGAGACTACAATAAAACCAGAAAAAAAACCTGAAAGAACACAATTGGAACAAATATACCAACAAGTACGGGATTTTAGAACTGGCAAAAACACCACTACCTCACGAAATAAGGTTTTTCAGGAAGTTGTAAACAACCATTCAGAAGATTGGCTTTTAAGCGTAGAGTTATATGAATTGGCAAAAATGAATCTTACTATTCAAAAAGAGAAAGACTTTGCGAATCAAATCAAAAAACATCTCGAAAACGTCAAGCGGGACAATCCGAAGGTTGGACATTTGATCGATGACGGTATTGAACTTGTGAACAAACGTATAGTGGCATAACTATGAAATTAACAAACTGTTTTATTGTCTTGTTGCTAATGACTTATAGCTCATTTGCACAATCAACACCTATTTATGACGAAAACAAGGTGCCAAATATTCAGGTTCCAAACCCACTCTTCCGCTTTAATGGTAAAAAAGTAAACAACACCAGAAAATGGATCAAGAAACGTAGACCTGAACTTTTGAAGTTTTTCGAAAATAATGTTTATGGTAGCGTTCCTGGAAAACTGGACGAGGTTTCTTTCAAAGTTGTCGAACAGACCAACAATGCTTATAATGGCCGATCGATACGCAAACAAGTTGAAGTTGTTTTGACGAAAAACGAGCATACTCTTCGCTTTACCGTATTGATATATCTGCCCAAAGACAAATCAAAATCTCCGCTATTCCTCGGGTATAATTTTTATGGAAACCATACCATTACGAATGACCCGGAAGTTATAGTTACCGAAGCTTGGAGCAGGAACAATAATGATTTTGGAATAACCAATAATACGCCCACTGAAAAGTCAAGAAGTGCTCGTGTTAATCGCTGGGCCATTGAAAAAATACTCGATGCAGGTTATGGGTTGGCTACCATATATTACGGCGAGGTTGATCCCGATAAAGATGATTTTTCTGATGGACTACATTCTTTATTCTATTCAAGTGGACAAAAACCCAAAACTGATGAGTGGGGCAGCATTGCGGCTTGGGCATTCGGCTTGAGCCGAGCCATGGATTATTTGGAAACAGATATCCATGTGGACGCCTCTAAAGTTGTGGTATTCGGGCATTCCCGCTTGGGTAAGGCGGCTTTATGGACCGGGGCCACCGATGAACGATTTGCAGGGGTCATTTCAAACAACTCAGGATGCGGGGGAGCAACACTTTCAAAGCGAAAATTCGGTGAAACCATTGGTATAATCAACAAAAGATTTCCTCATTGGTTTTGTGACAATTTTGAGCAATATAATGAAAATGAGGAAGCCCTACCGGTAGATCAGCACCAATTATTAGCATTAGTGGCCCCTAGACCATTATACGTGGCTAGTGCCGAAAAAGACCGTTGGGCTGACCCCAAGGGAGAGTTTCTTTCAGCCTTTTATGCTACCCCCGTTTATGCCTTGTTTGGAAAAGAAGGAATCACTTCTAAAGAAATGCCCAAGGTAAATCATCCTATTCAAAATACGGTTGCCTATCATGTTCGTACCGGAAAGCATAATGTAACCGACTACGATTGGGAACAGTATATCAAATGGGCCTCTAGGTTTGTGAAATAATATTAAGTTGCCCTGCTTTTTATGTATTTTATTTGGCCGTTGTGGTTAGATTCATGCTCAACTACATGAAACCATTTACAATAATTGTTTGTTGGCTGGTTACCAAAGAAGTTTGTGGACTGCATTAACCAACTATCATCCTTGTTTTTAAGCTCTGATAAAGTATGTTCTCTAACTTCTCCCAATTGGTCCTTATAATAAGAAAGTGGATTCCCCTTAATCTCTTTTCTCGCCCGTTCTCCTAAACGACTTCCTACATTCCAGCGATCTGTGTCCTTTTTATCAAAATCGCCCCATTCTCTCCCTTCAAAAGTATGTATTTGATAAAACCGTTCCGTGGCCGCAAGATGCATAAGCATTGCTCCGATTGAATTTGAATCATCATCCATTTGAAAATCCAATTCTTTTATAGAAATTCCTTCGACCGACCTTAATACGGTCGCACGCATCCAATCCATCATAGAAACCAAAATACTGATCTGATCGGTATAACCTTCCCTTTTACCAAATTCATGTATGTTCCCATTTGACGGCAGCAAAGCATTATTTGCCATACTCAAATTGGGCATTATTATCCCTGCCCCTAAAATGCCCGAGGTCTTTAAAAATTGTCTTCTTTGATTGGTTTGTTCTAGTGCCATGTTCTCTGTTTTTCTTCAAAATAAGAACAAAAAACGAGTTTAACCCTTTTGTTCTGATTTGTTTTACTAAATGAAAAAGTTGATTTCAAAATTTCATTTGCGGAAAATCAACTTGTAGCACCTGAATTTTTGTGTTCAGGGTCTTTAAGAATTTTTGATGTTCACTAGAGTCAGGATTAAATGGCCTATGTTTTAAACTACGTTGTATTTCCTGAATTTTGTCCATTATAGGGAAAGCTTCTTTCGAGATCCACACGCTTTTGAATTTCTCCCAAATGTACTCCACGGCTACATCGTTGGGATGAACCATATCCGAATTATAAAAACGATAATCCCTGAGTTCATCCATCATGATTTCGTAAGATGGAAAATAATGTATTTTATCTACTTCCTGACTGGCAGTCATCAATTGTCCAATTGCCGTTATCAGGTGAGCTTTACTTAGTTGATTTTCCACAAAACCATCTTTTAAATGGCGTACTGGGGAAATAGTAAATACAAATTGTGCTTTTGAATTTACACTCTGAACCAATTGTATCATGTGGCCCAGGCTTTCAGAAATCTCATCTACTGAAAGCAACTCCTTTTTAAATTCCCTTTGAGGCACCTTATGACAATTTGCAACGGTTTTATTCTCTTGAACATGTCTATACACCCATGCAGTGCCAAGAGTTATAACAATGTGCGAGGATTTGACTATTTGTTGAAGTAAGCTATCCAAAACTTGATTCAATTTTCCCAATAGTTTATCAATGGAGGGGTCACTCAATTCTGAATGTGCATCAAAACAATGCCAACGCTCATTAAAGAAAAAGACGTCATCTTCAGTATATAGCCGCTTCTCTATAGACCTGGTAAGTGATTTTTCAATAGCTGCCGGATGAAACAAAATTCCAAAAGGATTCTGAAGCTTGTTGAACTTGTAATACCCCAGCTTA
Source organism: Maribacter sp. HTCC2170 (assembly GCF_000153165.2). Lineage (NCBI taxonomy): Bacteria > Pseudomonadati > Bacteroidota > Flavobacteriia > Flavobacteriales > Flavobacteriaceae > Maribacter > Maribacter sp. HTCC2170. The sequence goes on along the minus strand of NC_014472.1, from coordinate 2,252,224 downwards.
CCACCAATATTCTCAACAAAACAAGACCCCAGTAACAAAAGGTTACTTTGATAATCAATTTGATTATCAGCTATTTGTAAGGGCACTTTGGTTTGGAGTTTCATCTATTTTGGTCTAGACATTGGACTTAATCTATGGAAAATCTGATAGGGATAAACCTCATAAAATACTTGATCTTCATTAATTGTGTTATCCGCATTTTTAAATGCTTTTTCAATTAATTCCCATGCCTCATCTTTTCTGTCAATTTTTTTGAGGGCCGAAGCTTTAAAATACATAGCGTCCCCAAAATTTTCATAAACCCTCAAGGCCATATCAAAATAGGCAATAGCATCTTCATAATGCCCCAATTCATATTCAGCTATTCCCAAATAATACCAATCTAAAAAATGACAAGCTTCATGAGGTGGGTCTTTAGGAAAATCTATGAATTGTTGTTCCCTACTTTTTATCAAATATTCTTTAGCCTTAGCAAACTTATTAAGTTGAAGGTAACTAAGAGCAATATAAAAATTATAGGTATGATCCATCACATATGAATCGCCATATTTTTCTTTGACCAAGAGCAGCTCCTCAATCGATTCATTATACTCCTTTGAGAAAATACATTTCATGAATCCACTATAACTTAAAAATTCCTCCGGGGCATATTCAACAGCTTTTTCCAAAAATGGTTTACCTAAAGAATATTTTCTTGCCTTGTATAAAGGCATTGCTTTTTGCTGCCAAAAATAGGCCGAATCGGGTTTTATAGACAAAATAGAATCCAAATACTGTTGCCTCATAGTTGAATACAAACCAACTTGATTTGCCTTGCTCCAAAATTCCACAATTCTCAAAGAATCTTGGCTACTAAGTTTAATGCTCTTTGTAGCATTGTTTTCATTAAATCCAAACTCTTTTACATTTTCCTTACACGAAACAATTACTATAAGTAGTAGTAGAATTTTTTTCATAAAACAACGTTTGACAATAGCTTATAGTTAAGTAAAGTCGAAATCAATTTAGATATTCCTCGGCCTTTGACAGAGCCTCTTCAATCCCTGCCGGATTTTTTCCTCCCGCCGTGGCAAAAAACGGTTGCCCACCACCTCCACCTTGAATACACTTACCAAGTTCACGAACTATTGTTCCTGCGTTTAGGTTCTTTTCAGCCACCAGTTCTTTGGAAATATAACAGGACAACAAGGCTTTTCCGTTTTGTTCGGTTCCAAATAGAAGGAATAAATTGTTTTTGTTGTTCCCCATTTCAAAGGAAAGGTCCTTAATTCCAGCGGCATCCAAATCAACCTTTTTGGCCAAGAATTGAATTCCGTTTACTTCTTTTAACTCCGCTAACAAATCACCTTTAAGGTTCTTTGCTTTATCCTTCAACAACTGCTCCACCTCTTTTTTTAGTTTCGCATTTTCATCTTGCAATGCCTTTACTGCATTTACAGGATTCTGCGCATTATTCAAAAGGTCTTTAATCTCAAATAAACTGCGGTTATTATGGAAGTAAAAATCCTTGACAGCGTCATAAGTAATGGCTTCAATTCTTCTAATCCCTGCAGCTACTGCTCCTTCAGACTTTATTTTAAAATGCCAGATGTCACTCGTGATTTTAACATGTGCTCCCCCACAAAGTTCCATAGATTGCCCAAATCGAATTGTACGAACGGTCTCTCCGTATTCCTCCCCAAACAAAGCCATTGCACCACCCTTCAAAGCCTCTTCCATAGGAACACTGCGGTTCTCATCTAATGGTAATTGCCCCTCAATCCTAGCGTTCACAAAATTCTCAACTTCACGTAATTCTTCAACAGTCATTTTCGAAAAATGGGAAAAATCGAATCGTAAATATTTCGAGTGTACCGCTGAACCTTTCTGTTCAACATGGTTGCCCAAAACCTCTCTCAACGCCTGGTGCAATAAATGTGTCGCAGTATGATTGGCAGCTGTTCGCTGGCGTTGCTTTTTATCTACAACCGCCTTAAAGGTGTCAGAAGTGCTTTTTGGTAAATTCTTTGCAAAATGAACAATTTCATTGTTTTCTTTCTTGGTATCCAAAATGTAAACAACATCGCCATTGGGTGCCTCAAGATACCCTTTGTCACCAACTTGGCCGCCGCCTTCAGGATAGAAGGGTGTTAAATTGAATACCATTTGATACTGCTCTCCCTCCTTCTTTGAGGTCACTTTTCTGTACTTTACCAATTTTACATTGGTTTCCAACAAATCATACCCAACGAACTCCTGTTCAGAATCATCAGATAAAACCATCCAATCTTCCTTAGCTATTTCCGAAGCGGATCTAGAACGATCCTTTTGTTCTTTCATGGCTTCGTGAAAACCTTTCTCATCAAGGGTATATCCCTTTTCCTCTAAAATCAATGCTGTTAGATCAATCGGGAAACCGTAGGTGTCATAGAGCTCAAACGCTTTACGCCCCTGAACTACTTTGCCTTTAGCCTTACTAACCAAATTATCCAATAGTACCAGACCTTGTTCTAACGTATTCAGAAAAGAATTCTCCTCTTCTTTTACCACATTCTCAATCAACTGCCGCTGATCTTTCAATTCGGGGAATGCATTGCCCATGGTTTCCGTCAAAACATTTACCAAGCGATACATAAAGGGCTCTTTTGTATTTAGGAATGTAAATCCATATCTAATGGCCCTTCTAAGAATTCTTCGAATTACATAACCCGCTCCGGTATTACTTGGCAGTTGCCCATCGGCAATTGAAAAAGCAACTGCTCGTATGTGATCCGCAATTACCCGAATGGCAATATCTATTTCTTCATTCTTTCCATAATCAGCATTGGTAATAGTTTCTATCTCTCGAATAATCGGTGTAAAAACATCGGTATCATAGTTAGATTGGACTCCTTGTAAAACCATACATAAGCGTTCAAAACCCATTCCGGTATCTACATGCTTTTCGGGTAGTGGTTCCAATGCTCCATCGGCCTTACGATTGTATTGCATAAAGACAAGGTTCCAAATCTCAACTACTAATGGGTGATCTTGATTTACTAGAAATGCCCCAGAGGTTTCTGCTTTTTCTTCCGCAGGTCTAATATCAACGTGTATTTCTGAACAGGGGCCACATGGTCCTTGATCTCCCATCTCCCAAAAATTATCCTTTTTGTTACCCATGATAATTCGGTCTTTGGGTACAATGCCGCTCCATAATTCATAGGCTTCATTATCCATTTCCAAATTATCCGAATCCTTGCTTCCTTCAAAGACTGAGACATATAGACTGTCCTTGTCTATCTGTAGCTTATCCGTCAATAGTTCCCAGGCCCATTCTATTGCTTCTTTTTTGAAATAATCACCAAAACTCCAGTTGCCCAACATCTCGAACATGGTATGGTGATAGGTATCCTTACCAACCTCTTCAAGATCATTGTGTTTTCCACTAACACGAAGGCACTTTTGGGTGTCAGCCATACGCGGGCTTTTGGCAACACTGTTGCCTAGAAAAAACTCTTTGAACTGGTTCATTCCGGCATTGGTGAACATCAATGTTGGATCATCTTTAATGACCATTGGTGCCGAAGGCACAATCTTATGTTTCTTAGTTTCAAAAAAATCTAAAAACTGAGCCCTAATTTCCTTGGAGTTCATCTAAAATGGTAAGGTTTTATTAATTTTAACAAATTGTACAAAACAATTTTTATATTTGTTTGTTCTGTTAAAAGGAAAGCACAAAAATAGGATAAAATCCATTTATGTCTAAGGTAAAATATTATTACGATCCAGACACACTTTCATACCGAAAGATAGAGCCAAAAAAATCTAGGCGATATAGGAATATTTCGTTCTTTGTTTTAGGCTCGTTTTTGTTTGGTTTACTTTCCTTGATACTCTTGTTGAATACCAATCTCATCAATACTCCGCGCGAACTTTCGCTTCAGCGTGAAGCAAAAAACTATGAATTACAGTTTGAACTTCTCAATAGGAAAATGGAGCAGATTGAGGAGGTTTTAGCAAATGTTGAAGACCGCGACAATAACATCTATAGATTGTATTTTGAAGCAAATCCCATTTCCGAAGAACAGCGCAGAGCTGGTTTCGGAGGTATTAACAGATACAAGGCATTAGAAGGCTTTAATAATTCTGAAATGGTGATTGAGACCACCAAGCGATTGGATATTATTAAAAAACAAATTGCCATACAGTCTAAATCTCTTGACGAAATTACCAAACTGGCCGAAGAAAAGGAAAAGCTTCTAGCAGCGATACCGGCAATTCAACCAATCAACAATGAAGATTTAACCAGAATGGCATCTGGTTATGGGTGGCGTTCAGATCCATTTACAAAAGCAAGAAAGAAACATTGGGGCATGGATTTCACTTCTCCAAGAGGTACTCCTATTTACGCTTCAGGTGATGGCAAAGTTGTTCGTGCAGACAATAATGCTTCTGGTTATGGTAAACATATTAGAATTGACCACGGCTATGGCTATCTGAGTCTTTATGCACATATGAGTAATTACAATGTGAAAAAGGGGCAAAAGGTAAAACGAGGTGACCTAATAGGGTTTGTAGGTAATACAGGCCGTTCAGAAGCACCTCATTTACATTATGAGGTCTGGAAAGATAAAGAACGAATAAATCCCATCAACTTCTACTACGGTAGTTTAACACCAGAGGAGTTCGAGAATATGCTCAAATTTGCCAATCAAGAAAACCAATCTCTAGATTAATGCATGTAGAATTACCTGAAAAAAGATATTATGGCATTGGCGAAGTGGCCAAGGCTTTTGGGGTTAATACCTCATTGATACGTTTTTGGGAAAAAGAATTTGATGCACTGAAGCCAAAGAAAAATGCGAAGGGCAATCGCAAATTTACTCCACAAGACATTAAAAACCTTCAGTTGATTTACCATTTGGTAAAAGAACGCGGATTTACACTAGAAGGTGCCAAAACTCACTTAAAAGAAGAAAAGCAAAAGACCTTGTCCAATTTTGATATCATTCAAAAATTAGAACGGGTTAAAAGTGAGTTAATAAAGATTAAAGAACAACTATAAATAACTCTAAACACACACTATCATGAAAAAATGGTTAATTCCCTTGATCATTCTTGGCGTTATCGTATTCGGACTTTATCAATGGGGCGTCGGATTCAATAATACTGCCATTAAATTAAAAGAAACATCAACCAAAACATGGGCAAACGTTGAAAGTGCTTATCAGCGTAGAAATGACCTTATCGATAATTTGGTTAAAACCGTACAAGGAGCCGCTGATTTCGAAAGAGGAACCTTGACCGATGTCATCGAGGCTAGAGCCAAAGCTACTTCAGTTTCTATAGATCCCACAAATATTACACCCGAACAACTCGCTCAATTCAATGAAGTACAAGGTGGGTTGAGCGGTGCCTTAAAGAGCCTTTTGGTAACTGTGGAAAGATATCCTGACCTTAAAGCAAACCAGAACTTTTTAGAACTACAATCACAATTAGAAGGTACTGAGAACAGAATAAATGTCGCTCGTGACCGTTTCAACGCTACCGTTGAGCCTTATAACAATCATATTAAAACCTTTCCAAATTCCATATTGGCTGGTTTCTTGAACTTCGATGAACTCGCTTATTTTAAATCTGAAGCAGGTGCTGAGAATGCCCCGGATGTGAATTTTGATTTTAAATAAACCAAATGTCCAGAGTTGAGGATTTTTTAACCGCAAAGGAAGAACAAGAAATAGTTCAAGCTATTCTTGAAGCAGAAAAAAATACTTCTGGTGAAATTCGAGTACATATTGAAGCGCATACTAGAAATGACCATTTAAATAGGGCAAAAGAGGTCTTTCATCAATTAAAAATGGATAACACCAAAGAAGAGAATGGTGTGCTGATTTATATTGCCGTAAATGATAGGAAATTCTGCATTTATGGTGACCGAGGTATTGACAAAGTTCTTCCTGAAAATTTCTGGAATACCACAAAAGATACAATTGAATCCCATTTTAAAAAGGGAAACTACAAACAAGGTCTAATAGATGGTATTTTAAAGGCTGGCAAAGAACTGGGAGAACATTTCCCATGGAATCATGGGGATGCAAACGAATTGAGCAATGAGATATCTAAAAACTAGTTTCTTATTATTGCTTATTAGTTGGAGTACTTTTTCCTATGCCCAATTTCAAATACCAGAAAAAACCGAGTTAGAAACCAGTGTTTATGACTATATAAACCTGCTTCCAGAAAGTCAGGAAAAGAACTTGGAACAAAAACTTATTCGCTATTCTGACAGCACCTCAACTCAGATTGTTATTGCCATAATAAGTTCCACAGAAGGTGAAAATATTACCTATTTAGGGGCTCAATGGGGTCAGAAATGGGGCATTGGGCAGGCTGGAAAAGATAATGGCATCCTAGTTTTATTAGCCAAAGATGACCGTAAAATTGCAATAAACACAGGTTATGGCGTAGAAGGTACGCTAACTGATGCCATGTCGCGACGAATTATTGAAAACATTATTATTCCTCAGTTTAAGTTGGATGATTATTACGGTGGATTGAACAATGGCGCCGATGCCATATTTCAAGTATTGAACGGCGAGTTTCAAGAAGAGCGCACCTTTTCTAAAAACACCGGGTTTCCTTTTGAATCGTTTTTACCTATAATTATATTCATTGTAATCCTTATCATTCTTTCTAGTAAAAAAAGAAATAACCGCGGTGGTCGCGGCGGAGGCAAAAACCGAGGTTTAGACCTTTGGGATGTTATTATCCTAAGTAATATGGGGCGTGGCGGAAGTAGTTCTGGAGGAAGCTTTGGCAGTGGCAGTTTTGGCGGAGGCGGAGGCTTCAGCGGCGGATTCGGCGGAGGCGGATTCGGCGGAGGTGGGGCTTCAGGCGGATGGTAATGTAAGCCGCTTAATTGCCAATAAAATCACTTCTTTCTCATAAAAATGGTAATCGGAACTCCTGTAAAATCAAAGTTTTCCCTTAGCTTATTTTCCAAAAATCGCTTATAAGGCTCTCTTACGTATTGAGGCAGATTGCAAAAGAAGGCAAATTGAGGATAAGGCGTTGGCAATTGAGTACAGAATTTGATTTTTACATACTTTCCTTTATACGCCGGTGGGGGGTAATTTTCAATAATTGGCAACATAATGTCATTGAACTTACGCGTTGGGATTTTCAAACTCCTCCCCTTGTAAACATCAACTGCGGTTTCAATTGCTTTGTAAATTCTTTGCTTGGTTAAGGCAGAAATAAACAAAATCGGGACATCGGTAAAGGGCTCAATTACTTTCTTGATTTTTTCAGTGAAATGCTTCATCGTATTGGTCTCTTTGTCCTCGACTAAATCCCATTTATTCACTAAAATCACAATTCCTTTATTATTGCGCTGTGCCAACCAAAAAATATTCGAGACCTGCCCATCAAAGCCACGAGTTGCATCTAACAACAAAAGACAAACATCGCTATGTTCAATGGCACGTACCGAGCGCATCACCGAGTAAAACTCAAGATCTTCCTTCACCTTGGATTTACGACGAATTCCCGCAGTATCTACAAGATTAAATTCGAAACCAAAACGATTGTATTTCGTATCAATACTATCTCTAGTGGTACCAGCAATGTCCGTTACTATGTAACGTTCCTCCCCAATCAAAGCATTAATAAAGGATGACTTCCCGGCATTAGGTCTGCCCACCACTGCAAATCTTGGAAGGTCCGATTCTTCCTCAACATTATCAGGTAACATCTCAACCAAAGCATCTAAAAGTTCGCCCGTACCACTGCCATTTATGCTCGAAAGATTATAATATTCACCTAAACCAAGTGAATAAAACTCAACCGCATCCTCAGCACGTTTTGCGTTGTCAACTTTGTTGACCGCCAAAAAAACAGGTTTGTTCACCTTATGTAAAATCTTGGCCACATCCTCATCCATACCGGTAACCCCAGTCTCCACATCGACCATGAAAATCAACGCATCAGCCTCTTCAATGGCCAATTCTACTTGTTTATCTATCTCTTGCTCAAAGATATCATCACTGCCAACAACATAACCGCCCGTATCAATTATAGAAAACTCTTTTCCATTCCAATCACTTTTACCATAATGACGGTCACGTGTAACACCACTAACAGCATCAACAATAGCCTCTCTTCTTTGAATCAACCTATTGAAAAAGGTAGATTTGCCGACATTTGGTCTTCCCACTATAGCTACAATAGCACTCATCCTTGAATAATTTGCCGCAAAAGTACCATTTATATTCGAAGAAAATATAGTATCTTTTGATTCTAAATTTATTTGATAAAGTGCAAGTACTGCCAAACGAAATTGTTCTACGACCAAGATTCCAAGTTGAACTTGATCAAACCAAAGAACCTGTTTTAAAATCTTTTGAAAATGTTGACCAACCACCGTTTTTAGTAAAGCGCATGGATGACCATGTCTTCATTAAATTCAAACAGGAAAAAATTCATTTTTGGTCTCCTCAATTGCATTTGGAAATTAATGACCTTGAAGAAGGTGGTAGTAGACTTTATGGCCTGTTTGGTCCAAACCCAACCTTATGGACCTTTTTTATGTTTTTGCATTTTGGGGTCGCTACTATTTTTATTGGACTAGGTGTCTGGGCATATTCAAGCGCTTCTTTAGAAAAGGGGTACGGTTTACAAGTAGGACTAATGGTTTTTATGGTGCTACTATGGTTTGTTTTATATGCTATGGGAAGAGCAGGAAGAAAGAAAGGAAGACCACAAATGAAAGAACTTCATTTGTTCATGAACAAGATCCTAAACCGATAGTTTATTTTTTCTGGTTATATCCAAATCGCTTAAGTTGTCTTTCACTGCTTCTCCAATTCTTATTAACCTTTACATACAATTCGAGATGTATCTGTTTACCAAAGAATTTCTCCAAATCTTTACGGGCCTCAACACCCACACGTTTTAGCGCATTACCTTTATGACCAATTATGATTCCTTTCTGAGAATCGCGCTCAACCATAATAACTGCTCTTATTCTTATTATATCCTCATCTTCAAAAAACTCCTCGGTTTCAATTTCAACCGCATAAGGAATTTCCTTTTTATAAAACATCAAAATTTTCTCACGAATAGTCTCATTCACAAAAAAACGTTCGGGTTTATCTGTTAATTGATCTTTGGGATAATACGCAGGCGAAGTAGGTAGTAACTCCAGAATGCGTTCAAAAACTCCTTTAACATTAAAATTGTTCAACGCTGATACGGGATGAATCTCAACTGTTGGCAATTGCTCTTGCCAGTATTGTATTTGCTCCTCCAATATTTCTTGGGTAGAAGCATCAATCTTATTCAATAAGAGCAGCACAGGGATTTCACTATTCTTGATTTTTTCAAAAAACTTTTCGTCTTTGAGCGCCTTCTCCCCTATTTCAACCATATAAAGTAGAACATCTGCATCTTCGAAAGCAGACTTCACAAAATCCATCATCGAGGATTGCAATTCATAGGCTGGTTTTATTATGCCAGGCGTATCAGACAGTATTACCTGAAAATCATCACCATTTACAATGCCTAAAATCCGATGCCTTGTTGTTTGCGCCTTTGATGTAATTATAGATAATTTTTCACCCACAAACGCATTCATCAATGTTGATTTACCAACATTTGGGTTACCAATTATATTTACAAATCCTGCTTTATGCTCTGCCATTCTTCAACTTTTTAAAATACTCCTTTGCCGCCTTATTCACTTTAGGGGCCAGCAAAAGTACGGCAATCATATTTGGTATCACCATTAATGCATAAGACAAGTCGATTAAATTCTTTACCAATTCCAAAGAAGCTACAGCAGCAAAAACAATCATTACTACGAAATACACATTATAAAGTTTCCCAATTTTCGCATTCGTTAAAAAAGACAAACTTTTCACGCCGTAATATGAATAAGTAAATAAGGTTGAAAGAGCAAATGCGCTAACTATTATCATCAAAAGATCGTCCCCATAACCAAAAAGGGTTTTTTCAAAAGCCGACAAAGTCATCACTATACCGCTTCCTTCTTCAAGGTATGCTCCGCTCAAAATAATGACCACAGCAGTAAAAGTACATACTAAAATAGTGTCAATAAATGGCCCAAGCATGGCTACCAATCCTTCCTTTATTGGGTTATCTGTTTTAGACTGGCCGTGATACATTGGCGCACTTCCTAGACCTGCCTCATTTGAAAACATTGCCCTTTTTACTCCTATAATGACCAAGCCCCAAAAACCACCCGTTACTACAGTTTTAAAATTCCATGCTTCTGATATTATCATTTTCAAAGAAGGAATTATCTGAGATGCATTGAGAGCCATTACTATGACAACTGCAATAAGATATACTGCAACCATAAAGGGAACAATAGCTGAGGCTACTTTTGCTATTTTATTCAATCCGCCAAAAATCACAAGAGAAGTAATTACTGCCAAAACAATACCTATGGTCCATTTCCAATTAACTTCACTCATTTCATAGATAGTGCTCGATGGCTCAACAACGCTCATAAAAGTCTCAGTAAATTGATTTGCAGTGAACACTCCCAAAAATCCAAATAAACCACAGATAGCAAAGAAAACAGCGAGGGGCCTTGCCTTTTCGCCCAAGCCTTTTGTAATGTAGTACATGGGACCACCTTGAACATTACCTTCTGAATCGGTACCTCGAAACATAATTGAAAGACTACAGGAATAAAACTTAATCCCCATACCGATTAATGCCGTCATCCATATCCAAAAAACGACTCCTGGTCCTCCATCATGAATGGCTATTGCAACTCCAGAAATATTTCCTAAACCAACCGTCGCAGCAACGGCGGCCGATAATGCTTGAAAGGAACTAACATCGCCTTTCGCATTTTTATCATCGTATTTTCCTGCAGTAATCGCTATTGCATGACCAAAATAACGATATGGTAAAAATTTGGAGTAGAAAACCAGAAAAAGCCCTCCCCCAATTAGCATAATGAACATTGGCCAATTGACTACACTATTCGCACTAACAAGAAATTCATTGATTGTATCCATAGAAATGTAAAAGTCCGAAGTTATGGATTTTAAGCTTTTTATATGGACTGCTCACAAAAATAATCTTGGGTCAAGTTTTGATAGATCTAAAAAACCGTTGTATATTTGCCGTCCACATCGCGGGGTAGAGCAGTAGGTAGCTCGTCGGGCTCATAACCCGAAGGTCGCTGGTTCGAGTCCAGTCCCCGCTACTACTTAAGAAGCCTCAAGGAAACTTGGAGCTTTTTTGTTTAAGGTCAAAAACCATAGACAATGGTGGCATAGCTCAGCTGGATAGAGCACCTGCCTTCTAAGCAGGCGGTCCTAGGTTCGAATCCTAGTGCCATCACTTAAAAACAAAAATCCGTTTCTCAATCGAAACGGATTTTTTTATTTTACGTTAATAGGACCTTGCTACTTGTCTAGAAGTACCTAAGCCCTCTATTCCCAATTCAACTATATCACCAGGTTTTAGATATTTTGGAGGGTCAAATCCAAGCCCAACCCCTGACGGAGTTCCAGTTGATATAACATCTCCCGGTAATAAGGTCATAAATTGACTTATATAGCTAATAGACTGAGGAATATTAAATACAAAATCTGAAGTATTACTATTTTGCAACATTTCGTCATTCAGCTTTAACCATAAATTCAAATTATGTGGATCCTCAATTTCATCGCTTGTTGCTATAAACGGTCCTAAGGGAGCAAATGTATCACAACTTTTTCCTTTTACCCATTGCCCTGAACGCTCAATCTGAAAAGCCCTTTCACTATAATCATTATGTAATACATAACCTGCAATATGCTTCATTGCCTCATCTTCTGAAACGTAAGAAGCTTTTTTACCAATAACCACGGCCAGCTCGACTTCCCAGTCAGTTTTTTCACTTCCTTTAGGGATAACAACATCATCATTAGGACCAACTATGGCCGAGGTTGCCTTGAAAAACAGAACAGGTTCTTTAGGTATTTCCATTCCGCTTTCAGCAGCATGATTTGCATAGTTAAGGCCTATACAAATTATTTTGGATGGTCTACAAAGTGGAGCACCCAAACGCACACCATCTGGCAGAACAGGGCATGAACTTTGATTTTCATCAAGCCATTTTTTCAACCTATCTATTCCCCCGTTACCAAAAAATTTCTCATCATAATCTTGACCAAAGGCAGAAACATCCAATCTTATACCGTTGTCTAATTCTATACCTGGGCTTTCTTCGCCTATTTTGCCAAATCGTATTAATTTCATATCAATTTTTAATTTCCGTTTAATTTAATGAATCCCCCATCTATTGGGAATTCGGTCCCAGTAATAAAGGAAGCTTCGTCGGAACATAAATATAAGGCCAAGTTGGCTACTTCCTCAGGAGTCCCCATTCTTCCAATAGGTTGAGTCGAAGCAAGTTTTTTAAACATTTCATCTACTTGATTTGGATAAGTGTTCTTTATAAATCCATCAACGAAAGGGGTATGTATTCTGGCAGGAGAAATACTATTACATCGAATGCCATATTCTAAATAATCCTTAGCAACAGAATACATCATGGTCAAGGCTGCCCCTTTTGACATTGAATAGGCGAACCTGTCTTTTATTCCCACTGAAGAAGCGATTGAGGTCATATTGAGAATAACTCCTCCTCTCGTTTTCATAAATGGAATAGCGGCAAATATACAATTGTAAACACCTTTCACATTCACTTCATACAGCTTATCCATGTCAGCTTCCAAAGTGTTTTCCACATTTCCAATATGCGCAATTCCAGCGTTATTGATGAGTATATCCAATTGAAAATCCTCTGCAATTGAATTTACCACATGTACTACCTCATCATGTTTGGCGATATTACATTTATGCGCAATAGCTTTACCACCTTTTGCAACAATTTCATCGGCACAAATCTGTGCTGTGTCAACATTGAGTTCCAATATGTGAACGTTTGCACCTTGTACTGCAAGAGTCTCGGAGATTGCTTTGCCAATGCCACTACCTCCACCAGTTACGATTGCAGATTTTCCTTTAAGATTAAATTTCATTATGGTTGATTATTCTTATTTCCTATAATTATACAAATTAATACCTATCATGTTTTGGGAATCGAATCTGCCACCACAACGAATGACTCCACTTTCTTTTCAATTCCAACATCAACGTCAAGATCTGGTCGTTCCTTTAAAAATTCATTCAAAGCTTTGGACCCAATACCTGTCCTCCAAAGATAAAGGCTTTTAAGATTGGAAAGGCTTTTGAAAACCGAAATACTTTTATCAGTAACATTGGTCTTGTATATTTTTAACAATCGCAGGTTCTTCAAACCTCTTAGTTTATCTAATTCTTCATCTGAAATAGAAGTTCGATCTAACTCTAACCATTCCAAATTGGTACATGCAGCCATCATTTCAGCTTCAGGCGGTCCGATTGGAATACCACTTAAATCCAATTCCACAATATTGTTGGCAATTCGTTTCAAATCAGTTATCGATTTCTGACTATGGTTCGGAGAAAGAAAAGCATTGATTTTAATAGCTTCTGAATTGCTAGCAACCCTTGTAATATTAATATAATCCGACGACAGATTCAAGATTGTGCTATCTGCCACTTTTGGAAGGTTTTCCCACTTATTCATAGGGTCAGGCTCCATCATTTCCTTAATCAAAGCACGCATTGGCTCTGCCCCTGACAGATGGGCTAAACGTAAAGTATCAAGTGCCCCTAAGGTTATCCAACGCTCCAAAATCTGAATTTCATTTTCACTTAATGGATTCTTTCCATCGGGAGGCATATGCTCATCATTTTCTAAAGGCAGATGTAACCTTTTTATCATTTCACTTTCTTCTGGCTTAGTGGGGACAATTGTATTTCCAATCTCTCCCCCTTTTAAAATTTCACTCAAACCAGTCATCACCAATTGCCCTTTTTTCTTATTTGGGTTATGACATGAAACACATTTCTCTTTTATTATCCTACCTACAATATGCTCGTATATGAGTGGATTTTCAGGTATTTTATCACTCTCCTCAGATGATGGCAGTGTTAAAAAATCCTCCCCGTGAGTCAACATTCCTCCAAAATGACCCGTTAATAGAATCAAACCAATCAATACAATCTGAATAATTTTTAAGATGGACTTATATTCTAGTTCATAACGGAGTATCCAAAACCAAATGACAGTTAATAAAGCTACTCCAGAACCCAGCCATTGGTGCCTTAAAAGTAAATCACCCTTAACGGAAATCTCAGCGCCTAAGAAAAATCCAGAAATCGCCGTTATTAATGCTGAAATCGTCGTGACCGTTAACAATAATTGAGGCACATTTTTTTTTGAAAGTCCCAAAAAAATTGACAAGGCCAGAAGTACGATTGGGAAATGCAATATTACTGGATGCCATCTTCCCAACCAAGCAAAAATAGCGGACAACTCAAGAAAAGAGTCGAAAATAATACAGAAAACCAAGAATATGGTCAATCCAAAAATCAAATAATCAATCCATCGCCAATTAGTCTTTTGATTCATTTTTTAAGCTAAAAGGTCTTTAATAACATTTCCGGCAACATCTGTCAATCTAAATCTGCGCCCTTGGTATTTATAGGTCAATTGCTCATGGTCAAGCCCAAGTGAATGCATTAGCGTAGCATGAAAGTCGTTAATATGAACAGGGTTTTCAATAATATTATAACCAAATTCATCAGTTTTACCATAATTCAGTCCTGGTTTTATACCACCTCCGGCCATCCAGATACTAAAGGCCCTGGGATGATGATCTCGCCCGTAATTGGTTGGATCAAACTTCCCTTGACAATAATTGCTCCTACCAAATTCGCCCCCCCAAATTACCAAGGTATCTTCTAACATACCACGTTGTTTCAAATCTAGAACCAATGCTGCGGAGGCCTGATCAACATCTTTGGCTTGGCCAGCCATTTCATTATGAAGATTGCCGTGCTGATCCCAACCTTGGTGATATAACTGAATAAACCGTACTCCATTTTCAGCAAGTCTTCTAGCCTGCAATGCATTTGCCGCATATGTACCCGGCACCTGACAATCTTCCCCGTACAATTTAATGATAGATTCGGGCTCTTTTGAAATATCCATAACATCTGGAACAGACATCTGCATACGATATGCCATTTCATATTGGGCAATACGGGATTCTATCTCATCATCACCGGTTTCGGCATGATGCATTTTGTTTAGAGAGGATACATGATCCAATAAATGTCTTTTATCTGAACGGGAAATACCCTCTGGGTCGTTAAGATATAATACAGGATCTTTTCCTGAGCGTAACAAAACTCCCTGATGTTTTGAATCTAAAAAACCACTCGACCATAACTTAGAATACAAACCCTGACTATTGCCTTTTCCTCTTGAGGTCAAAACAACAAAAGAAGGCAGGTTCTTATTCTCGCTCCCTAGACCATAACTCATCCAGGACCCCATACTTGGTCGCCCCGATATTTGACTTCCTGTTTGAAAAAAAGTAATGGCAGGGTCATGATTAATCGCCTCTGTATGCATACTCCGAACAATACAAATGTCATCAGCTATTTTAGCGATATGAGGGAAAAAATCACTCACCCATGCTCCACTGTTCCCATGTTGTTTGAATTTTACTGTTGGCGGCATAAGTGGAAATTTGTCCTGACCGGAGGTCATGCCAGTTAGCCTTTGTCCATTTCTAATAGAATCCGGCAAATCCTCACCCATACGTTTACGCAGGGTTGGTTTATGATCGAAGGTTTCCAATTGGGAAGGTGCTCCTGCCTGAAACAAGTAAATGACCCGCTTGGCTTTTGGTGCAAAATGGGGAATTCCCAATGGCATATCTGCCAATTCCTTTGGCCCACCTTTAAAAAGATCTGGAATTAAAAGCGACCCCAATGCCAATGATCCTATTCCCACACTTAGCTGTGAAAAGAAATGTCTTCTATTGACCTTTAATGGATTCTCATCATTTGTTTTATCCATATTTCTTATTCTTTCGTAATAGTTTCGTCCAAATTATAGATTACCTGGGCCGTTAACATTAAAGCCGCAGTTTTGCTCGGTTCAACTTCTGATTGTTCATATTCCCCTATGCTTACCAATTGTTGGGCATTTTCAGGTTCCTTTATAAATTTATCCAAGGCATCTTCATAATATTTATCTAGCATTCTCAGTTCGTCCTTTTCGGGCTCTCTAATCATTATTTGTCTAAAAACAGCGCTAACAAATTCTAATTTATCTTCATTTGATGCTATAGCCCTTTGCGACAAAACACGGGCTGCCTCTAGGACCTGAATATCGTTTTGTAAGGCCAAGGCTTGTAATGGGGTGTTTGTTTTTTGTCTTCGCACTTCGCAAAAATCTCTGCTTGGCGCATCAAAAATTGACATACTAGCTGGTGGCAAAGTCCTTTTCCACAACGTATATAATGACCTGCGGTATAATTTATCACCGTCATCCCGTATGTAATGAGTTAAGACACCTCTATTTCCACCCGCATTGGTTTCCTCCCACAAACCGGGCGGCTGATATGGTTTAACACTTGGTCCTCCTATTTCTTCATTCAACAATCCACTACTGGTCAAGATATAATCCCTAATCATTTCGCCGCTCATTCTAAATCTTTGGGCCCTTGCCAATAGCTTGTTTTCTGGATCTGCATTCTTTAATACCGAATTCACCTCTGAACTTTGTTGGTATGTAGCAGAAAGCATTATTTTCTTCAATAGATATTTTATATCCCAATCGTGTTCCATAAAATCAGCGGCAAGCCAATCTAAAAGTTCTGGATGTGAGGGTAGGCTTCCTTGAACACCGAAATCCTCGACAGTCTCTACCAAACCTTTACCAAAAACCATTGCCCAAATTCGATTGACAAATACTCTGGCAGTCAGTGGATTATTTTTATCTGTTACCCATTTTGCCAAGCCTAATCTGTTTTTAGGTAATTCATCTTTAAAAGGATAAATATTCTTAGGGGCATTGGGTTTCACAGTATCTGTTGGCATGTCATAATTACCGCGATTCAATATAAAAGTATCTCTAGGAGTTGAATCATTCATGACCATCACATTGATCTTCACATCTTCTTCAATATTAACAAAAGACAGTACATCCCTTGTTTCTTCGTAGGTCAATGTCATATATGGTGGATCGGCAAAAAATTTCTGGTTAGCCGCTTGTACAGCATCCATCTGAATTCCCTTTTCATTGACGTGGTTAAAAAAGGAAAACAATCCGTAATAATCTTCTTGGGTTATCGCATCATACTTATGGTCATGACAACGGGCACACTCCAGAGTAAGACCTAAAATTCCTTTCCCTAGTGTATTTGTTCTATCAAGCACATAATTAGTCCTATATTCTTCTTGAATCACACCTCCTTCTTGTGTAATGGGATGGTTTCTATTAAAACCCGTGGCCAATATTTGTTCTTTTGTGGCATTGGGGAGTAAATCACCGGCCAATTGCCAGATCAAGAACTCATCATAAGGTAAGTTTTCATTGAAGGCATGAATGACCCAATCACGCCATGGCCACATTGTGCGATAACTATCATCCTGATAACCGTGTGAATCAGCATATCTGGCAACATCCAACCAGTTTTGGGTCATGCGTTCACCATATGCTTTAGATGACAAAAAATAGTCGACAATTTGTTCGATTTTATTGGCCGATTCACTATTGACAAGTTTTTTTACTTCTTCGGCTCTAGGGGGAAGTCCTGTCAAGTCTAAACTGATTCTTCTAATTAAAGTTTCAATTCTTGCCTGCTTCGATGGAACTAGGTTGTTTTTTTCTATTTTCTCCAGAATAAAATAATCTATCTCGTTTTGTGGCCATGTTAGAGCTTCTATTTTGGGAGAATCAGCTTTCGAGGGCTTTAAAAATGCCCAATGTTTTTGAAATTTCGCCCCTTGTTCTATCCATTTTTTTATCAATCGCTTCTCATATGAATTTAACTTAAGCTTGGAATCAGCTGGAGGCATAACAACATCCGAGTCCTCAGATATTATATTTTGATATGCAAGACTTGTTTTGGGTTTGCCTTTTACAAAAGCATGGTTACCCGGGTTCTCAGGTAGTTCAGAAAAAGCAGAACTTTCAACATCAAGCCGCAACCCAGCTTTACGTTTATTGGCGTCGGGACCATGACATGTATAACATTTATCTGAAAGTATCGGTTTTACATGAAAATTGTAATCCACTGTTTCTGGTAAGGCAAGATCCGTATAACCATCCTTTTGAGTTTTGAACACCCCTTTGGTTAAGGCCAAAAGAATCATTACCACCCCAAATAAAATTGTGAATAACAGTATTCTTTGTTTCATGGGGTTCATAAATTGATTTTGTAGTTCGTCTAAAGTTAATGAATCCTGTGAATTAATAAATCTTTAAATTTCAACCCGAATAAAACTACTCGACTATTTCGTGTCTATATAGCTTTTGAACTTAGGACTCGACCAACTTTTTTGATTTTTTAATCTACTTTCAATGATAAAAGCATGTATATTTTTCAGTTTTGGCTTCAATGTCCTAGTCCGTTCAATTCCAAGAACACTGAATGCCGATGCGAACGCATCGGCTTCAGTAGCCGTTTTGGCTATCGTAGTTACTTGAATACTATTTCTCAAGGCCATGCCGGTAATAGGATTGATTATATGGGAATATCTTTCACCTTCTATTTCAATAAATTGATATAAATCGCCAGAAGTAGCCACGGCGGCATTATTAAGTTTTATTTTTTTAATGATTTCTTCCCCCTCTTTATTATAATGGGAAAAAGCCAACGCCCAATTTTCTCTATTTGGTGGCGGATTACTTACACAAATATCCCCTCCCATATCAACCAAAGCAGAAGTGGCACCATTTAAGTTCAAAAGTTTTATTATTTGATCAGCGGTGTACCCTTTGCCAATGCCCCCCAAATCCAATTGTATTCCTTTGTTATTCAAATTGACAATATTGGGGTCTCTAAAAGAAATATGTTCAAACCCCATTTTTCTTTTTGCCTTATTCAATTTGGATTTTGAAGGAAGAGCTTTAGTCTTATGGGTTTCTCTCCAAAGCCGGATCAATGATCCGGTACTGATATCGAAAGCTCCTTTGGTTATTTTTGAAATCTTGACTGAAGATTTCAAAATTCTATAAAGGTCATTGCTAACTGCAAAATCCTTCTTCGTATTTCTAGTTAAGCGATTTAGTTCGCTGCTAGGTTCATAATCGCTTAAGATTTGGTTTAATTCATCAATTCTTCTAAAAGCCTTGTCGGCAATTTCATCTGCTTCAGACTTTTGGTCAAAATAAAAAATGAGCTTAATCTGAGTGCCCATTTGTTGATAAGAATATTCAAAACGCTCCTGGGCCAAAGAGGAAAAACATACTAAAAAGGAGAAAAACACCAATAGCCATTTAACCAGAAACATTTTCCGGACAACAATTCTATATCTTCGGGAGCTATTAATTCTTCACAAATATTAAGTCAAAATTTACGGTTACATCGTCACCAACTACAATTGACCCGAACATTGCCGTTGGCGGCTCCATATTATAGTCCTGCAGGGTGATTTTGTAGTTTCCAGTTATTTGTAAATCCCCTGTATTCTTAATGGTAGTTGAAAACACAACATCTTTCTCAACTCCCGCAATATTTAATTTACCTGAAATACTTTGGTTATCACCTCCTGAAAAAGCGACGTTGGCAGCCGAAAATAAAACCTGAGGATGCTCTTCCTTTTTAAGTGCATTATGAGTTTTCTTATCCATCGTTTTACCACGTTCACTTATAATGCTCGCAACTTCAACACTAAAGGACACCTCTTTGAGAACATTGCCCTCATTAATCAATGCCCCATCAATGGTATTAGCAGTTACGGTCCAATCATGTAAAGTTGAAGATCCGTCAACCGTCAGCGAACTCTCACTTGATAAAGAATATTTTTCTTGTGACCAGGCAATTGAGAAACACCCTATCGTAAATAATGCAATTATTAAATTTTTCATTTTTAAACTATTTATTATACATTTTTTTCAAAATCACTACCCCTCATCAAGCACCATTTGCCAATATTTTTGTTGTTCTTCTTTGCTTGGCTGCACTTTTGGACTCACCAATCTCATACCAACAAAATTGGAATCTGTAAACCACCAAAAACTTTTTGGTATCTGTGGATCTCTTTTCTGCAATTTTACACTTGATGCCATTCTTGCAGCAGACCTTAAACTCTTTGCATCATCATCCCAAGAACCGCCACGAATCACCCTAGGGTGAAATACTCTTGGTATTACCCATGGATTTTTTTCTTCAGTATTTGCGTAAGCATCGGCTTTATACTGATCCATTGTCCACTCGGCAACATTACCATGCATGTCATGAAGTCCCCACTTATTCGGAAGCTTTGAACCAACTCTGGCATACTTACCGTTTGAGTTTTTATAATACACCGCGTACTTATCTATATCTTCTTCTGAATTTCCAAACTCGTATGCTGTATTTGAACCAGCCCTAGCGGCATATTCCCATTCTGCTTCAGTTGGCAGCCGGTACAACTTTCCTGTAATCTCACTCAACCATTTACAAAAAACAAGTGCAGAATAGGTTGACATACTTACAGCTGGAAAATCATCTTTTCCCATTCCATAAGACGGATCCTCGTATGGGGGGCTTGGTCTGGTAATTGCATCTATGGCAGAGAGCTTATCTGGTTCTAACTCAGTAAATAATTCTTGATTTTGTTTAAAGAACAATTGAAACATTTCCCATGTAACCTCATGTTTTCCCATCCAAAAGGCATCTAATGAGGCTTTCTTTTGTGGTCCCTCATCGTCTTTTCTAAATTCTTCACCTTTAGGGCTTCCCATGAGAAAATCCCCTTCAGGGATTAAAACCATGTCAAATGATACATTGGCTATAGGCACGGTTTCAGTGTAAACTTCATTTGCTTTCGCTTTGACAGGTTCTGCAACTGCGCTAGTGGTTTTACAGGATTGAATACTAAAAAAAACAGTGAAAAATGATACAAGAAAAGTGATTCTTTGAATGGTCATGATCAGGTGTATTCTTATTGGTTAATTTTTAATAAAATTATTAAATTTTACCATTAATTAACAGTATTCAGGCCGTTAATTTTAGGGATTTTCAAATCAAATTGAATATATGAAACCATTTAACAAAATCTACTTATTTAGTTAGCAATTTTTGTTCCATTCTATAATTTGAATCGTACAGTAAAACCAAAAACCTCTCAGTTCAGCTATATAATCTTTTATTATATCCAAAACTTTTATAAAAACAGTGTATTTTGAAAAAAACAAGTTTTTTTTACATGCTTTTGAATTAAAGCATGCAAGAATCATGCGTCATTCATCATTGCGAAGAAACTTTATGCTATGAAAAATTACTTGAAATATTGGATAATGGCTTTTGTCCTAATTTTTGCTTCCTGTAAATCTGATGATATTAATATTGACGGTCCAGATGTTGAAAATCCTGAAAAACCAAATTATAAAGAATTAAAGTCAGATTACATTTTTAACGACGACGTCTTACATACCTTTGAACTCAACTTACCCGAACCATCCTTACAGCAAATAAACGCGGATCCAGGAGCTGAACAGTATGTTGAAGGGAGTTTAACTTTTGAAGGAGAAACTATTGAGAAAGTAGGAATCCGATACAAAGGCTCTTAGGCGGCATTTGTTGACTGTGTCTCAGGTGGAATTGAAGATGGCCCAGTAGGGAGCAAAACATGTACAAAACTTTCAATGAAAGTAAAGTTCAACTGGAAGGGCACCGATGACAAGTTCTATGGGCTTAAAAAATTGCAATTCCACTCACAACGTGCGGACGACACCCAAATGAAAGAACGTATGGGTTATTATCTTTTTAGATCAATGGGCGTGCCTGCGCCTAGATCGGTACATGCTCGATTGTTGATAAATGGAGAATTCAATGGACTTTTTGCCTTGACAGAGCAAATTGATGGAAGGTTTACACGTCTTAATTTTGAAGATGGAGAGAATAATCTTTACAAAGAAATTTGGCCAGTGGACCAATTTGGAGAAACATATGGGGAGCAAGATTATAAAGATCACCTTAAAACCAATGAAGACGAAAACCCATCAGTTGCGCTTATGATGTCTTTTGCCGAAGAAATTTCAAGTGCAGATGTAACTGATATGCCCGAATTAATAAATAATTGGATGGATATTGATAAAATCACATCTTACATTGTGGTGGACCGTACAATTAAAAATGATGATGGGGTTTTTCATTGGTACTGCAGTGATGGATGGTGTAGTAGTCATAACTACTACTGGTACGAGGACGTTGAACAAAATAAAATTCATTTAATACCTTGGGATCTGGACAATTCCTTTGAAAATATAATAGAAGTTGAAAACCCATGGACTCAAGTGGTTGACCCTTTAGGTCAAATAACGGCAAATTGCGAACCATTTAATGCAGGGCCGCTAATGCAACGTTCTGCATCATGTGACAAGCTAACCTCTGGATGGGCAAGTTTTACAGAAGAATTAAATCAAAAAAAGAGTCAGCTAATCAATGGTCCTATGACAGCTATTAACACCAATCGTTTAATAGACAAATGGTCTACTCAAATAAGAGAAGCAACCATTGAGGCAAGAAATCTTCATGATGATGCTGTTTCATTGGAAAGATGGGAAGAGCAAGTAAATGAATTAAAGCTCAAACTTGAATACGCCAGAAACAATTAGACTATTGTTCTATACTTTTTGCCCCAAATTCAACAAGCTCATTTTTTTGAAATCTAGCTACAATTTCAATAGGATTACAGCAAATCTCACAGTCCTCGATATAGGTTTGGGACTTAATTGAAGAGTCTATCAACATAGATATTTCTTCCCAGCAAAAAGGGCATTGAAAATGGTGCTCTAACACTTTTACAATTCTACATTTAGCAATTGACCTGTTAATTGTAATAACTGAAGTTCAGACAGTTTTGCGTCATATTTCGCCAAGTTCTTATTTGTCTGAGCATTCAATAAATTGATCTGCGCCTGTCTAAACGCGATTGAAGTAATCCTACCCAATTGAAACTGTTCTTTTGAGCGTTCAAAATTATTCTGATTGGTTATTACATTTTGTTCCTGTATGTGAAATATCTTGAGTCGATTCTCATAAATAGCCAACGCATTTTGTATATCACGATTTACTTCCAATTCAATCTGCTTTTTCAAAAGTTCTTGGTTTTCAAATGCGATCTTTGCATTTCTCACCCTTACATTAGTTCCGCCTCCATCAAAAAGATTCCATGTGAGGCTTGCTCCCAACCCAAAATTCCATGTATCAGTATTGGTACCCGGAAAAAAGGCAGAAGCTGCGCTCTGGTTCAAATTCCAACCATATGATCCATTTAAGCCAACTTTAGGCAAATAACCTGATTTTTGGACTTTTATATCATAAGCATTTATATTCAATGTCTTATCCGTTTGCAGCATGGCAACATTGTTTAACATCGCTTGCTCAATAAACTCTTCTAATTGTAGCATAGGAACAAATGCAATCAATGTATCTACCGAATAAAGTTCACTCAAATTCTGGTTCAAAAGAACATTTAGATCACGCTTTGTGTTGACCAATCTTTGCCTTGCATTCAAAACATTAATACTATCATTGGTAATGTCAACCTGTGCATTAAGAATATCTAATTTGGTATTTTGACCATATTCAAAAGCATACTCCGATCTTTTAAAACGATCCCTCGAAATCTCCAATGCCTGTTTGAGAACATTCTCGTTTTCTGTTAGTCTTGCGACTTCAAAATATACACTGAACAATTGCAACATAGTATTCTCAATAGTCTCCCTTGCTTGTAACTCACTTAATTGATATTGCTCTTTTAGCTTTTTGAAATTATAATGTCTTCCCAAACCATCAAATAAGGTATAGTTCGCAGTTAAGGATGAATTATAGCGTTGAGCTTCTGCCTTGTATATATCAACATCTGCCCTTGCTGTACCATCTTGATTTAATTGCCCGGGGAATTCAATAACAGAATCATCCCTATTATAATTGGCGCCCGCCGTCCCAGTGATCGTTGGCAGGTATCCAGAGTTTAATATACTCTTATTGTTTTTTGCAGCTTCAACTTGGTTTTTGGCCACATTAATCCCATAGTTATTTTCCAATGCCAAAGCCATTGCCTCTTCTTTGGATAGTAGTTTGTCTTGAGCTTGCATTCCCAAGAAAAACAAACTTGAAATTAAGATTGAAAAAAATATTCTATTTCTCATTATTCTTTACTTCAGTATATTATAACTTAATGTCCTTGTGAAAGATTGCCACTCAAATGGGCCTCATCTGCTTGCTCTTTAATAGCTCTCTCAACTTCCTCTTTGGTGATTTCATTACCAGTTTTCAACCATTTTGTACTAACTTTTACCTTGTTACTGAAAGAAAGAAATATGGGTAGCATCACTAAGGTTAATACAGTTGCGAAACCAATTCCGTATGCGATTGAAATGGCCATTGGTATCAAAAATTGTGCTTGTCTACTAGTTTCAAGCATTAAAGGTGCAAGACCTGCTATCGTGGTAATAGAGGTTAAGAAAATAGCCCTGAATCGTGATCGCCCTGCTTCATAAAGTGCATCATCAAAATTCATTCCTTGTCTCAGGTTTCCGTTGAATTTACCTATAAGTACCAGTCCATCATTTACCATAATTCCAATTAGTGCAATTACTCCCAAGCCAGAAAGAATATTAATTGGGAAACCATGAATCCAGTGCCCCCATCCCACGGCTGTAATACTGAAAGGCACAAGCAACAATAGCATTAATGGCTGACTGAAACTTCTAAAAGTAAACGCGATGGTAATATAGATCAACAACAAAACCGCAACCCCTACAACATTCAATGATTTCATCATTTTTCCAGCTTCCCTGTTCTGACCTTCGTAGGAAGGAGTTACTGTTGCATATTTGGCCAAAATATTTGGCATGACATCGTTTTGTATTTCTGCCATTATATCTGTTGCACTAGTTGTATTGGCATCTTGTAAATCTGCTGTTATTTGAATTTCGCGTCTCCCTTCCAATCGGTTGATAGCGACATCTCCCCTTTCTATACTATAACTGGCTATTTCTTTTAGGGGAACACGATTGCCACTTGGGGTAACAATTCGCATTTCATCCAAATCTGCAATTGAGGATCTATTGTCACGATCATAACGTACCCAAACCCTTATTTCATCTTGTCCTCGCTGAAATCGTTGAGCTTGTGTCCCAAAGAAACCAGCTCTTACTTGATTCATAATTGTTCTTAAATCCAATCCCAATAAATACGCATTGTCTTTAAGCTCCAATCGTATTTCCTTGATACCGGCCGGGTCATTGTCCGCAACATCTTTAAGAGCTGAATTATTGACCATGGCAGTCTTTAGTTCATTCTTGGCGGCTTTTAATTCTTCAATATTATTACCTAGAAGAGAAACTGAAACCGGGTCTCCTCCAAAATTACCACCAGATCCATAAATTAAACTTTCAACTCCAATAACCGGACCAACCAATTCCCTTAAACGACCTGAAACCAAACTAGATCTTACCGCATCCGGTCTTTCCTCTCCAGGAAGTAAATTAATGGTTAAAGTAGCGGCCGATGAGCCTGGCCCTACCCTTCTAATCACATTCTCAAAAAGAACATTCTCTGTGCCTTTCAAGTACTCTTCAGTAAGTTCTTGATTTACTATTTCTGCCTTTTCCTCTATCAATGAAATTATGGAATCGGTTACTTTTTCATTTGTCCCATTCGGCATGAGTAACTCAACCTGCACCCTATCGCTAGCTATTTGCGGGAAAAAAGATGTTCTTATTATCCCTCCACCAATAGACCCAAAAGTCAAAATCAATAACATTGCAAAAATCCCGAAAGTCAACATCTTGTATTTCAAAGCAAACTTTAGTACAGGGCTGTACCAATTGTCTCTCATCCACTTCATAAAACGATCACCTGCTTGATTAATGACTCTAAGCTTGGCAAAAGCGGCTGCAATACCCGTTTTTTCTTTTTTATCTACAGGCTGCAATGCCTTGGAATGTGCCAAATGCGCTGGAAGAATAATAAGGGCCTCAACCAAGGAAACCACAAGTGTCAAAATCACAATAACAGAAACCTCACCAAAAAATTCGCCAATTCTACCGTCTAAAAACAAAAAGATAGAAAAAGCCAAGATCGTTGTAATAATTGCAGAAACTATGGGAGGAATTACTTCCATCGTACCATCGACAGCTGCCTGTATAGGAGATTTACCTTTTTCATAATGCTGATAAATATTTTCGGCAATCACAATTCCATCATCAACTAGGATACCGATTACAATAATCATCCCAAACAAGGACAGTACATTGATTGTAACGTTGAAAAAACCGGCAAAAACGAACATGCCCAAAAAGGCAATGGGGAGCCCAAATGCCACCCAAAAAGCCAATCTTGTATTCAAGAACAAGGAAAGAAACAACAGTACCAATGCTATACCCATTATGGCATTTTCAGTCAACAATTCAGTTCTCTGAGTCAATGTCTTTGATTGATCACTTACTACACTCAACTGAACATTAGCATATTTTTGATTGAAATCATCAACATAATCCCTCACCTTTTGAGCCGAATCGATTAAATCTTCGGTGTTTGTACTGGTTATTGTCGTACTGACCGACATGTTTCCATTAAAATATGACGCATTTGGAGTTTCTGAGAATCGATCACGAATAATTGCCACATCTTTCAGACGAATAGTTTGGCCATTAGGATCAGCTTTTACAATAATATTTGAAAGTTCATTACCGTAATATGATCTATTATTAGCACGGATCAGATACTCCTCAGCGCTGGTTTTAATATTACCACCGGTAACCAAGATATTGGCATTCCCTACAGCTCTCGAAACATCGGTAAATGAAAGATTATAGGCCAGCAAGCTATTCTCATTAACGGCAATTTCTATTTCTTCCTGTGGATAACCAGAAATGGTAATTTGCGAGATACCTTCAATCGCCCTAATATCGTTTTCAATTTGTCTCCCAATTTGTTTTAATGTAGCCAGAGGTACGTTTTCCCCACTAATAGCGAAGCTTATCGTCTGTCGTATCGCTTCCAACTTGGACACGATTAAAGGTTCCATACCCGTTGGAAAAGTTGGCACGCGGTCTACAGCATTCTTAACCTGCAAAAGCATGAAATCTATATCCCTCCCCTTTTCAATCTCTACATTGATACTACCGCTGTTTTCTCTCGAAGTAGAAGTAACTCGGTCGACACCTTCTAGGCCTTTTAAGTTATCCTCAATCTTCAGAACAATACCTTCCTCAACTTCTTGAGGCGAAGCACCAGGATATGTAATGTTTATAAAGACATTTTTTGAATCTGTTAAAGGGAAAAATGATGACTTTAAAGAAAGGGCTCCAAGTACCCCAAATATGCCAAAAGCAATGATAATAACATTGACCGCTACATGGTACTTAATAAAATACGAGATTACATTCCTCATTACATTCCAGGTTTTGCTGATTCAACGTTAGCTTTCGCTTCATATTTTTTAACCAACATTCCAGTATAAGCACCCATCAGCGGCTTACTTAATATTGTAGTGCCGTTGGGAACTCCTTTTAAGACTACTTTTTTATCCGAAAAATAAACAGGGTCAACATCTATTAAATCCAATATTGAATCGCGGACAATAAACATTTGGTTGTTTTCCAACAATAGATTCCTATCAATTTCAATCGCCTCGATTTCTTCTTTGGCATCTAAGTTCGCCTCTAAATACATACCTTCTCTTAGGTTTTTATCTTTTACTTCAATAAAGGCCCGGATAGTTTGTGTGGCTTGGTCAACACTACCGTTGATACGGTTGACTTTACCCAAATATGTTTTTGTATTATCAAGATTGGTGAGTTCTACTTGTTTCCCAATTTCTAGTAGGTCACTATAATTTTTGCTGACGGCAACTTCTAGCTCATAAATGCCTACGTTTATGAATTCACCTAATTTTTGCCCAGCTCGTATTAATGTCCCCTCAGTAACCAATGCATCTGTCAAAACACCATCAAACGGCGCTCCAATCCTATATTTTAACAAACGCTGCTCCATATTCTTAACATTGTAATACGTGGTTAGAATACCGCGACCCGAAATAAAGAATTTTTCTTTTTCAGTACTCATTTTTGGAAGTTCAGGTGTGGTCTTAGCCATATCAAAACCAGTCAAGTATGCTTGCCATTTGGGGAAAATATCTGGATAATCCAATCTTAAATCAGGCATAATTGAAGTCAGCTGATTATAAAGATTACTTTTGGCCGATTGCACATTTGCACCATATTCAGAAGCATCAATACGAATTACGGTTTCACCCCTTCTATATTTTTGTCCGGGGCGAAACAATTTATTACCTCTTCTAAAAACACCTTGAACCTCTGAATAAAGCTCCATACGGTTTTTTGCTTTCAGGTTACCGTTGGCCGGCACCACTATGGGAACTGTACCATTTTGCACGTTCTCTACGAATACCGTTTTGATTACCTTATCAACTTTTGGTCTTTTATTGGTTTTACTATCAATAATCCATTTAGCAGCAAAAACAGCTGCAACAATTAGCAAAACACCTAAAACACTTAATATTAACTTTCTCATAATGTTGGTTATAACGCTGCCTTTTCCTGCGTGAAATTAAATTGCACTTTTTTTAGTATTCCAATTACTTTTCTTTTCTCTTCAATAGAAATATTCTGCTCCATCCTTGTGATAAATCCCTTTAGAATAGGAATTGTTTGTTTAAAAACCTCCCGACCTCTTTGTGTTAAGAACACCTCATTGATCCTCTTATCCTCTTTACCCTTCTTTCTTAATATAAATCCTTTCTTTTCCATTTTAGATAGTAAACGAGCCAACGAGGACTTATCACGAAAAGTAAGAAATGCCAACTCATTCTGGTTAAGACCATCTTTATCATGCAGCTTCTTTAATGTGATCATTTGCTCCTTACTTAAATCCAATCCTTGCTTTGAAAAAAGTTCAAGCAAATGATAATCAAGAATCTTAGAAGTTTTTCCTAACCACGGACCAATTGAATTTTCAAAATCTATATAGTTATCCTTCGATTTCACCGGGCGAAACTACAAAAAATAACATTAGTTGCATATACAACTAATGTTAAAAATTTACTAAACAAAATTGAAAAAGGGATGCTTTCGCATCCCTTTAAACAAACTAACTAAAACTATGAATCACTTACTAATCATCAACATCTTCAAACTTTGTGTCTGCCATCCTAGTTTTGCTAAAATTAATATCTTTAAAATCTATATTTCCCTCATCCTTATCGTAATCAAAAACCAAAATTCCCTGTGTATCCATCATTCCTAAATTCTCAAATGAATTGAAATTGTTATTTTGAATTTGAAAAACTTCCAAACTGGCCAATTGTCCAAATTCGGCAGGAATCTCACCTCCTAATTGATTATTTGCCAATACCAACTCCTTTAGCCCTGTCAAATTCCCTATCTCTTTAGGAATTTCACCGTCCAATCCATTCTCAAAAAGACCTAGGTTTTCTAATTTAATAAGGCTTCCCAACGAATTAGGAATTGCACCTTTAAGGTTATTACTAGAAAGGTTCAGTATTCTTAAATTTTTAAGATTTCCCATGCTTTCAGGAATACTTCCTGAAATAAAGTTATTGTATATGGAAAATTCTTCAAGCTTAACCATCATACCAATTGAGTTAGGTATTTGTCCTTTTAAACGGTTCATTTCTAATTTAAAAACTCTCATCTCTGCCAATAATCCAATACCATTAGGAAGTTGGCCGGTTATTGAATTAAATGCCAAATTCAATTTTCGTAAATGAACAAGTTTAGAAATACTCTGCGGTAAAGTCCCAGATAAGTTATTATGAAACAGGTTAATTTCAACCACCTGATCATTGACCACTTTAACACCATACCAAGTACTATAAGATGAATTAACATCCCAGGAATTCTTCCATCCGTCGCCATTAGTGCTTTCATATAAATCAATTAACGCCTGCTTTTCCTCAATAGAAATTTCAGCTAACATTATATTGCCGAACAAAACGCCCATCACCAATAAACAAAACATTTTTTTCATAACACCCATCATTCAATATGCTTTTCCTGTAATCTAAAATATTAGGAATTACCCTACAAATTTAATATCAATAACGGTCAAAATGCAACTTTTATCGTTAAAGCGCCCTTCAATGTTGTGAAAGTAATAAAATGTGTGGTGTAGGAAAAAAATAAAGGAACCTCAAGTAATAATTAATTGTATTCCTCCAAATCAATGGTTATTTTTTCCCATCGCTCCATAAGTTCTTCCAAACTTTTCTTCTTACCTTGATAGGAGTCAAAAAAATCCGGTTTTGCTATAGTTGTGTCATAATCCATTAATAAATCATGATCTATAGTCTTAATCTCTTTTTCTAATGATGCTATTTTACTTTCTATAGTACTTAGTTTGTTCTTAAGTGATTTTAATTTCTTTTGAGCTTCAAAGGAATTGGATTGCTTATCTGTCTTAACTCTCTTGACACTTTCTTTTTTTTCCTTTTCTATAGCCCTGAAATCTGCCGCTTTTCGCTGTTCCAAATAAAAATCTATATCACCCAAATACTCTTTTATTTTCCTATCTCTGAATTCATAAACTTTATTAGTCAGCCCTTGCAGAAAGTCTCTGTCATGAGAAACAAGAATCAAAGTACCCTCAAAATTTTGCAAGGCTTGTTTCAATACATTCTTAGATTTAATATCGAGGTGGTTGGTAGGCTCATCCATAACCAGTACATTAAAAGGTTGCAGCAACATTTTGGCCAAGGCCAGTCTGTTACGCTCACCACCTGAAAGCACCTTCACATATTTATCTACCTCCTCGCCTCTAAAAAGAAAAGACCCCAATATATCGCGCACCTTACTTCTGTTCTTTTCATTTGCCGCGTCTATCATTGTATCTAAAACCGTTTTTCTACCATCTAGATACTCAGCTTGGTTTTGGGCAAAATAGCCTATCTGTACATTATGCCCCAATTTGCACATACCTTCATGTTCCAATTCACCCACCATTATTTTAGCCAGAGTTGATTTACCTTGTCCATTTTGCCCCACAAAAGCAGTTTTACTATCCCGTTCCAATAACATATCAATATTTTGGAGCACTAAATTGTCTCCATAATTCTTGGATAATTCCGTAATCTCAGCGATTACCTTTCCAGGGGTAACAGATATTGGAAAACGCAGGTTCATTACTGCATTATCATCTTGGTCAACCTCAATACGCTCCATCTTATCCAATTTCTTGATAAGGGATTGCGCCATTGAAGCCTTGGTTGATTTTGCCCTGAACTTCTCAATTAATCTTTCAGCCTGTTGAATTTCCTTTTCCTGGTTCTTCTGGGCGTTAAGTTGCTGTTCTTTTATTTCACCCCTAAGTTTTAAAAATTTAGAATAAGGTTTATTGTAATCGTAAATTCTTCCCAATGAGATTTCAATTGTCCTATTGGTCACATTATCCAAAAACATCTTATCATGTGAAACTATAACCACAGCGCCTGCATAATTATTCAAAAACTGTTCAAGCCAAATAATAGATTCAATATCCAAATGATTGGTAGGCTCATCCAGTAGAAGCACATCATTGGTTTGCAAAAGCAACTTTGCCAGCTCAATCCGCATGCGCCAACCTCCCGAGAAAGTATCGGTCTTTTTATCAAAATCCTCCCGCTTAAAACCCAGTCCTTGAAGAATTTTTTCAGTCTCACCTTGATAGTTATACCCTCCAATAATTTCATAATGATGGGTAAAATCATTTAAATCGACCATAAGCTGATGGTACCCTTCACTTTCATAATCCGTACGCTCAGCGAGTTGATGATTTATGTTATCCAACTTAAGCTCCAGCGCCTTTATCTCTTCAAAGGCGTGATACGCTTCTTCTAAAACTGTTCGCCCCTGCTCAAAATCTATATCCTGCCTAAGAAAGCCAATCTTTACATTCTTTTCTGTAGCAATTGTTCCAGAATCAATTGCCATATCCTTGGACAACAGTTTTAATAAAGTAGATTTACCTGCGCCATTTTTACCAATTAAACCAACACGGTCCCCAGCATTTAATCTAAATGATATTTGTTCGAATAAGTACTCACCTCCAAAAGAGACTGAAAGGTTATGAATGTTAAGCATATTTTGTTACCTATGTTACATTAGAAAAGCGAGCAATACCTTATTTTCGCCAAAACATTTTGCAAATGTTAAAAAAAGGAAACAAACTCTACAGTATTTTAACAGGAACTTGTCCTAAATGCCATTGTGAAAGCATGTATATTGATGAAAACCCATATAGATTGGGAAGTTTATTCAAAATGCACGAGCGTTGTTCTCAATGCAATACCAAATACAAGATAGAGCCTTCCTTCTTTTATGGAGCCATGTATGTTAGCTACGCAGTAGGAATCGCATTCGCAGTTGCCGCATTCATTATCTCCTATTTATTCCTAGGCTCCTCATTGATCAATGCCTTCATTGCCATCGTGGGAACAATGATTGCTTTCATGCCGGTAATAATTCGTTTGTCAAGAAATATTTGGATTAATTTCTTTGTGCATTACGACGCGAACACTATTAAGACTTCCTAAAATATCTTTTTGAGAACCTTTTAACGTCTATCTCTTGAGGAAGTGGATTGCCAGATTCAATAAAGTCAAACAACTGTTTTGAAACTGTCGGTGCAATCAAAACCCCTCGCGAACCAAAGCCATTCAACACCATCATATTTTGGTGTATAGGGTGTACGCCGACCAAAGGTCTACGGTCAGACACCGTAGGCCTAATGCCAGCAACATGATTCACTATCTCATAATCACATTTTAAGAACGTATGTAATTTTTGCAACAATTCGCTTTTGGCTCTATCAGATGAATCATTTGATTTATCAGTGCGGTCATAAGTGGCACCTACGCGATAGAAATCATTCCCCAATGGAATAATAAACACTGATGATTTTATTATATTTTCTTCTCTTAGGTTGGGTGCTTTAATCGTCAAGAGCTCTCCTTTATTACCATTTAATGGCAAGTAATTAAAGTATGGGTTTGATTTTAATCCGAAACCAGTAGCAAAAACAATTTTTTTAGCTTTAAATGATTTATACTCTATATGATTCTCAAGGATGTCGACACAGTCAAAATCAAAAGTTTCAGATAGAATATTTTCCCGTTTCCCTAGAAAGGATTTATAAGCATCAACCAAGGCCCCTGTATCTATTCTCCCCGTATGTAAAACCTGCCCCAAGCCAAAAGGTGCATCAATACCCAAATTATTATTTTCAATAATTTCCGTAGATAGAAATTTTGTCAATTTTGGCTTATCCGAAGCTTCGAACCATAGGTTTTGCTCTTCGATTGAAGCGAATTTTCTGTAAATAGGGATGCCATGGTTTAGCTTAACCCCCAGCTTGGTTTCCAACTTTTTGTAAAAAGGCATTGCAGCTTCTAATTGAACATCTGCATGCCAGGCAAGTGTGAATCTTTTAAGAACTACAGGGTTGTACAATCCTCCTGCCACAAGTGAAGAAATTTGGGAACCATCACTTACCACTCTATAGCTCTTGTCATTTTCTTCTAATTGCTCACAAAATGAAATACCGGCCAAACCTAAACCAACAACCAAATAATCTATCATTTTGTAAAATTATACAATCTCAAAGGCACACGAGCAATCAGAATCGAAAAGTCACAAAAAAACCCTGACGGTATCGTCAGGGTTTTTATTTTATAAATTGAATTGGAATAATTAATACTTAATATGCCCACATATCTTGTTCCCTATCTCTTATGACCTCTTTAATTCTTTTGGCCTCAAGTAACTGGAACAGGGCATTATCTGCAATATAGTCATTAACCTTACGGTCTCCGTGAACATTATCCTCACGATAGATGACTCCATTGAACCTTCTTGCGTTCAACAACATATCAAAAGATATGGGTTGTGCCGAATTGCGTTGGTTGAATACTTTAGCATCATGCAATAGCTGCCTGGCACCTGGGTACCATACCCAGAAAAGTTCGACCTTAGCATCAGCAGGATCCATAGATTCATCATCGATAAAGTTAACATCTGGAGCAACAGGAGCAATACCCAATAAACGGTATTTTAATTCTCCTTGGCGCTTGTCAAAATACCACATTCCTTTAATACGATACTCTTCGATATCAGCGGCAGTCAAATCTCGCTCATTTATAAACTCAGCAGAGAGTTCTTCGCCAGCATTTATCTGTTCGTATCCCATGTCAGTAGTATCTTTTTTGGACAAAGTAGCGGCCAATTCACTGAATTTTCGTTTTTCAGTAAAATATGAATCCACATATACGTCCTCTAATTTTCCACTCTTGATGTTCTTCAAAAGAACATCATACAATGATCGCCTATCAGCACCAATATCTACCGTATCAATAGGGTAATATAATGGAAAATTAACACGCTCATCCAAGTCAATGGTCTCCCAAATGGTTTTAGACCAAAGGATATCCCTATCATCTACATAACCATAATCTAAAGGAGCATCATTGTCCAAAGCTTTTTGTGCTTCTGTCCTCACACCAATTTCTTGTGGCTTCTTCGCATTCAATATGTTTGCTTGGGCCAAAATGGATGCGGGCAGTAAACTAACGGCTCCGATTAATAAAACATTCTTCCAATTCATGTTTAATTCAATTTTAAATTTTGCCAGGTAACATTAATGCCACCTGGCATTCAATTGTTATTAGTTCGTAATCTCCACAACAACCGGAGACACTTTTTTAAGTTTATAACTCTTGTTGTTCGTAATGTATGCATTCACATCAAATATTTGAACGGCATCACCACGCTTAGCTCTTTTTAAGGCCGATTTAGCTCTTGAGTCTAGTTTATTACCATTAACACTCACTGTTGGTTGACCAGGGACTTTGAATTTAAATCCACTTACTTTTAGATTCAAATCAAAATCAAAATCTTCCAATAAAGCTCCAACCGTTGCAATTTCCAAGTTCTTTCTTGGCATTTTAGCACTTCCTGATTCTCCTCGGATAGATCCTGCCGGTCTTGGAATATCTTTAATTCTAAACTCGGCTGGAGTAGAAATACGTTGACCATCAGGTAAAACACCCGATGCAACTATTCTTACCGTTCTACCTTTTCCAGGATTCATAACATATTTACTGGCGCTTCTCTTGGAAAGACCAGGAGCTGAAGCAGTAACTTTATTATCAGGAATACCAGGAATAGAAATCGACATTGGGTTAGCAACACCACGATAAACAACGTTCATCTTATCAGCAGCTATTAAAGCGGCATTTGGCTTACTTATCGTTGCAAAGCTATTCTTAACCTCAACTGGAATCTCTTCACCATCTTGCATAAAGAACATCGTACCTGCAACTTCATGATCACCTGCAGAACCGGCACTGATAAGCATTTTGATTCCACCAGCTTCCAAAGCATAATCTTTTCCTTCAGAAAGCTTTCTTCCATCAAGGGTCAATTCTGCCCTTACTGGAGTTGATGAAGCATCAGTTTTACTGATAATGATTTTACCATCATATTTTTCACCTGAATAGAATGCAGATTTACTTGCAGCTAATGAAGTTCTAAAATTCGTCAATGAAACTTGGCTGGTTAACTCACCTTCCAACATTGATTTCAATGCATCTTCTTCGGTTGACTTAACATCAGCCTGAAGCGCAGTTAATTTAGCCAAAGAAGCTACTAACGGATAACCTTCATAATGATAGTTAATCCAATCTTGCTTTGTACCATCTCTTTTTTCAACCTTACCGTTCTCATCTCCAGTTTTAAAACGCACAAGTACGTTTTCTTTTAAACTTTCAGGAGCAATAGCGGCAACTTGATCTCTATAATCAGTAAGTCTTTTCATGAAATCCTTACCTTTTTTAGATAGGTTATCTCCTTGGAACAACATTTGATCCAAGAAATCCGAGTTATCCATACGAGCATAGTCCTTCTTGTCTTCAAGGCCTTCGGTCATACCTGTTTTAATTCCTTCTAGATAGTCAAAATACTCTTGAGACATTGACTTTATCTTTTGGCCGTTTTGGTATAATTCGCCGTACTTTTTAGCATCTTCAGATGCTTTAGTTTCCAGACTTCCCAAGAAAGCATCGTTGCTTTCAGAAGTCTTAATGTTAGAAGCCTCTAGCTTTTCATTCATGATACCGAATGCAGCTAATACTTCTTTACTCATATTTAAGGCCAGCATCGCGATGAAGATCAAGTACATAAGGTTGATCATCTTCTGACGTGGTGTTTGTTTACCTCCTGCCATTTTTTCTAATTAGATATTATTGATTATTTGATTTGGGTTTGGACTAACGTTCTAATTAGCTTTTGTTCATTGCAGTTAACATACCACCATAAACACCGTTCAATGAAGAAAGGTTAGTTGCTAAAGATTCCATTTGATCTTTAAGCGCACTTGCATTCTGTACTACTTCTTCGTTTACTGTAGCTTGCTTACTAGCACTCTCTAATTGTACTTTATATAAGCTATTCAATGATTCCATCTGAGCTGCAGCATGTACCATTTCCTCAGAATATTTCTGAGTAGACTCCATGGCATCAACTGTAGGGGCGATACCTTTTGCAGCACCTTCGAAATTCTTGATGCTAGAACCTAAACTTTCCATAAGACTGGCATCAATACCAGCTTCTTCAAGAAGGTTATCCAATTTTTTGGACAATGAAGTTTCAGTTTCTTTTAATTCAGCCATTTCATTATCTTTTCCACTAGACATACCACCGGCTAATTCAGGGTATACTAAAGACCAATCGAATTCATCTTCTACTGGTTCAAATGCACTAATAGCAAAAATAAGTGCTTCAGTAATAAGACCTACTGCCAATAATAGACCACCAGTAAGAGGACCAAATTCCCAGTGAAGGATTTTGAATAATGCACCAATAATTACTACGGATGCTCCAAGCCCATAGGCCATGTTAAATAATTTTTTTGTTGATTTTGACTGTGCCATAATTTTAAATTTAATTTTAGTTTATGTTAATAATAAGTATTTGGTTAAAATTTGATTGTCCTCGAAATTAATCGAGATGTATAAATGATTTAAACTTATTCTTTTTTATTGGGTTGAATCTTCTTCGCCCATATAATCCTGTACGGTTCTAAACCCTACATAACTACGTGCTGAATCAGCATATTCGTAATCTCTTGTACTCACTTGTAAGAAGTAAGCAACATCTTTCCAAGAACCACCCCTGATTACTTTTCTTGCGTTACTACCGTCACCGCCATTAGGATTCATAGTAGAAACATAATCATAGGAACTAGGGTCATAACTAGAGTTTGTCCACTCAGATACATTGCCAGCCATATTGTACAAGTTAAAATCGTTTGGCTCGTAAGACTTGGCCTCAACCGTATATAAAGCTTGGTCGGCTGCATAATCACCACGCTGTGGTTTAAAGTTTGCCATAAAACAACCAGTATCACTAATTACATAAGGACCACCCCAAGGATATGTACCACCTTCGATACCACCTCTTGCAGCATACTCCCATTCGGCTTCAGTTGGCAATCTAAATTTATTCACAAATTGCTTGCCTTTACTTTTTTGGTCATCATTCTTGAACTTAGTTCTCCAATTACAAAAAGCTTGTGCTTGTTTCCAAGAAATACCAACAACTGGATAATCACTATAAGCATCATGCCAGAAATAATCATTGTGCATTGGCTCATTATAAGAATATTCAAAATCCCTAATCCAAACTGTTGTATCAGGATAGATTTCCAATTCCTCTTGAATGATAAAATCTTTTCTACTACCAGTTCTTGAACGAGCAGCAGCTTCAATATCCATCCAACTGTATTTGTACTTTAATTTAGTTACGTCAAAAGTTCTTTGCCCGTTATAAGATTCCTCTTCTGGAATATAAAGTGAGTCAACCATTACTTCAGTATAGTACTCATCAGGATACTCTGAAACATCCCAAATTAAATCTATATCCTTGTTCAATCCACGACCTTCATAACCAGTTTCACCCATACCAGAATAATTGTCTAGCATATACTTGTCATAAACTGACGCCTTGGTTGTGTCCGCATCTTTAAATGCGTATTCACCAATACCGCCATCATCAGGACCTAGTCCCAATTCGTCGGCCAAAATTGCCATTCTTGTTCGTGTGATGGAATCTTGTACCCATTCTACAAACTGGCGATATTCACTATTTGTAATCTCAGTGTCATCCATATAAAAGGAACGCACGGTAACGGTCTTGGTTGGTGCATTGAGAACTTTAGCTTGGTCTTCCTCACTCTTACCCATGATGAAAGATCCGCGTGGGATCAATTCCATTCCATAAGGTTTTTCCGGGTACCATTTTTTTCCTTGGACGCCGGTTAGTTCTCCTTTTGTTTTGGACCCACAACTGGTGAGTAAAAAAACAAATGCTATAGATGATAACAATAGCTTCTTCATACTTTAGGTTAAATTTCGATTAAGGTTATAAATGCAAACACAATTATTATTCTACTCTCTAAAACTACGTTTTGAGTAAATTATTGTATCTCGTACAATTATCCAGTAAAAAATTTTAAATCAGTTAAAGCCTTTTCTGTAGGCCTTGAACCACCTTTCAGGAATATTATCATTACATGCATCTAAATAGTCCTGTTCAGTGCATGGTAATAACGCCGCTAATTCATCTTTAGTATGTGAAGTCAGAATTGAAGGCACCTCTACCCACCATCTCTCGGTAAGATGACTCTTATAATAGACCAGCTGCTCTGTTTCAGTTGGAACGGTATACTTTGTGAAGTCCTCAGATTTTGAATAGGGCGTCTCATTGATCCTGAAACTCACCCCTTCAATAAAGTACCAAATTATTTGAGCAATGAGCTGACAGGACTGGTCAATATTTTCCATTTCATAGATGCCAAAAACACTAACCTTATCACTGAGGCCAGCGTATCTTGCTATTGTACAAATCTCTCGGCCATCAAATCCGTTAGGGGAAAAACTCGGAGAAACACCAATCTCACTGGCTTTGATTGAACGCGCATCTAGACTTACCATGTGTGCATTACGCAAAACAGGTTCGGCCAATGATACATCTTTAATTAATTCTCCCAACCTGTAGGCATCAAAAAACAAACGATCCATTAGATCCTTTTCTTCCTGTGCATTAAAATAACTTTGGTATCCTAAGTTTGAGAAATTAAACAAATTGTTCGGCTTGTCAGTAATTATCTTACTCATATACGAATGTGAAGAAATCAATTCATCTTCCATTCCAAAATCAAATCTACTATCAATCGCCACTAAGTTTATCATATCCCGTATACCATCAAAGGCTCGGTATGCCGGATAGGTTATATCTTGTGTAGCTCCTAATATAATAGGTATGATATTTTCCTCTAAAAGTCCGGCGATTATTTCTTTAACTACGAAATATGTGTCGTCTACTGTTTCACCTTCCTCAATATCACCCATGTCGACAATTGTTGAGTCCCAATTACCAAGAAGTAACTTGTATAATTGAATTCTTATAGATGAAACATCGAGCTTTTCTGGTTTCTTTTCAAAGGCGTTTCTTGATTCTTTTACACCCAAAATCGCTATGGTCGCATTTGCCAATACTGGCAAACCGTCCTTTTTTGTGTGCGCATAAATATGTTTTCCAAGTGCCTGTGGCGGTAATAATTCTGAATGGGCCAGAACCCTATCTTCTACAGGGACCAAAAAATCGAATGCCATATTTACTTCTTAGCTTTAGGTTTTGCTTTTGCCTTTGTTTTTCTCTTTGGTGATTTCTTCTCAATCAATTTTTTTGCTTCTTCTAAAGAAATCTTTGTTGCATCGACCGTTTTGGCCAATTCAACCTTAACCCTACCCTTCAGGATGTTATGCCTTCCCCATCTTGCCTTTTCAATTCGAATACCTTCCTCTGGCCATTCTTGAATTAACTTATCAATTTCTTTCTGCTTTTTGGCCTCAATCAATTCTTCAATATTCGCCTGGGTAAGATTGTCAAAATCATACTTCTTATTCACATTGATGAACATTCCGTCCCACTTGATGAAAGGCCCAAAACGTCCAACTCCCTTTATTACATCCTTACCTTCGTATAATGCAATTGGAGCATCTGCCTTTTGTTTTTCCTTTATTAGCTCAATGGCCCTTTCCAAAGAAACATCCATTGCACTTTCTCCTTTAGCCAATGAAACGAATTTCTTTCCAAATTTGACATAAGGACCAAACCGTCCTACATTGGCTTGGATTTCTTCTCCTTCAAAAACCCCTAATTCTCTAGGTAGCTTAAACAAATCCATTGCCTCTTCATAAGTAATGGTGTTCAACGATTGGTCTGGAGCCAAGCTTGCGAATTGTGGTTTTTCCTCATCATCAACGGTACCAATTTGAACCATAGGACCAAATCTTCCCAAACGCACTGACACTTGCTTTCCAGTCTTTGGGTCCTTACCTAAAACCCTTTCTCCACTTGCCCTATCAGCATTCTCCTCAACATCTAAAACCGTTGGGTGAAAATCTTTATAAAAAGCTTTCATTACTTTCTGCCAATCTTCATCACCTTCAGCAATCTCATCAAAATCCTCTTCGACTTTCGCTGTAAAGTTGTAATCCAAAATATTTGAAAAATGACTAACCAAGAAGTCATTTACAATCATTCCTATATCGGTCGGAACCATTTTACCTTTATCTGAACCAACGGTTTCTGTAAGCTGTTTTTCTTTTATTGAACCAGCTTCCAAAACAAACTGAATATACTTTCGTTCACTTCCCTCTACAGATCCTTTTTCAATATACCCTCTATTTTGAATGGTTGAAATAGTTGGGGCATAAGTCGACGGTCTACCAATACCAAGTTCTTCAAGTTTTTTAACCAATGAAGCCTCAGTAAACCTATAAGGTGGTCTGGAGAAACGTTCTGTAGCCGTAATATAATTATTATGTAAGGCATCACCAATATTCATCGCTGGCAACATACCCTCATGTTCTTCCGAGGTATCTTCATCATCAATGCCTTCCATATAAACTTTAAGGAAACCATCAAATTTAATCACCTCACCATTGGCCGTGAATTCATTGGCATGGGTGCTTGCTTTAATTTTAACATTCGTACGCTCCAATTGGGCATCGCTCATTTGAGAGGCGATAGTTCGTTTCCAAATTAACTCATACAATTTTGACTGATCACGTTCCAAAGAAGGAGACTGTCTAGTCATATCTGTAGGCCGAATCGCTTCGTGCGCTTCTTGCGCCCCTTTAGATTTTCCTTTAAAATTTCGAACAGTACTATATTGTTCTCCGTAATTTTCTACAATGGCATCTTTAGCAGCATTTATTGCCTCACCGGAAAGATTAACACTATCTGTCCTCATATAAGTTATGAGTCCTGCCTCGTACAACCTTTGAGCAACTTGCATGGTTCTCGCTACAGAAAAATACAATTTCCTTGAAGCTTCTTGTTGCAAGGTCGAAGTGGTAAAAGGAGCAGAAGGAGATTTTTTCGCAGGTTTCTTATCAAGGCTACCTATCGAAAAATTAGCTCCAATATTTTTATTCAAGAATGATTCTGCCTCTTCTTTAGTTGTGAAAGTCTTTCCTAATTTAGCAGTAAACACCCCTCCATTTTCTGTTTTGAACTCAGCTGATATCCTAAACGATGCTTGTGCCGTAAACGCTTCTATTTCACGTTCGCGTTCAACAATCAAACGTACAGCTACTGACTGTACCCTCCCTGCCGAAAGACCTGGTTTTATTTTTTTCCAGAGTACAGGGGACAATTGATAACCCACTAACCTATCTAAAACCCTTCTAGCCTGTTGGGCGTTAACCAAATTATAATTTATTTCTCTAGGGTTCTCAATGGCCTTCTGAATCGCAGACTTTGTGATAGAATTAAAAACAATTCTTTTTGTCTTTTCTTTTTCCAAGCCCAAGGTCTCAGAAAGATGCCAGGAAATGGCTTCTCCTTCACGATCTTCATCACTCGCCAACCATATGGTCTCAGCTTTCTTCGCTAAATCCTTAAGTTTTTTTACAAGTGCTTTCTTGTCTTTGTCAACAATATATTTTGGTTTAAAATCATTGTCAACATCAACTCCCAATTCTTTTGAAGGTAAATCGGCAATATGTCCAAAACTAGATTCAACTTTAAAATCTTTTCCCAAAAATTTCTCTATGGTCTTGGCCTTGGCCGGTGACTCTACAATAACTAAATTCTTTGCCATTGATTGGTTTTTCAAGTCACAAAAGTAGTCGAATTTTTTAATTACGTGTTATACCTTATATATATAGCCATAATCCCATTCACCTATTCTAGTGATTTCAGCACATGCCATTCCCCTCAAAAACCTAACTATTTATTGGGCTTAAGATCATAATATTATTATTTTTAGAATTCTCTTTTAATAAACAAAACATCATGAAACCATCCTCTCTTTACCTTTTGATTTTTTTATTGATTTTTATTGATCAAGACCTGACCGCCCAGCGCAAAAAAAACAAAAAAGAAATTGCCAAAACCTATTCGGAATCAATTTACAATGGCATACAATGGCGTATGGTAGGGCCATTTAGAGGAGGTAGGGCTGGAACTGTAGCAGGGGTTGCCAATAATCCAAACCTTTATTATATGGGCACAGCAGGTGGAGGCGTTTGGAAAACCACAGATGCTGGGAGTACTTGGAGCTGTATTTCAGATGGCTATTTTGGAGGATCGATCGGCGCAATTACCGTTTCAGAGTCGGACCCAAACATTATCTATGTCGGGGAAGGCGAACAGACCCTTAGGGGGAATGTTTCTTCTGGTAATGGTTTGTGGAAAAGTATGGATGCTGGTGAGACCTGGCAATTTATCGGACTTAAAAATTCTGAGCACATTGCACGCATACGAATTCATCCCACAAATCCTAACCTTGTTTACGTTGCTGCCATCGGGAATCTCTGGAAACCAAATGAAACCCGAGGCGTATATCGCTCAAAAGATGGAGGGCAAAATTGGGAGAAAATATTATTCGAAAGTGATAAGGCAGGGGCTGGTGATCTTATCCTAGACCCCAACAACCCAAGAATCATATATGCCTCAACTTGGGAAATGAAGCGAAACGGTTATCGCATGGATAGCGGTGGACCCGGTAGCAAAATGTACAAAAGTACGGATGGCGGGGGCACATGGGTCGATATTTCAAAATATCAAGGTTTGCCCAAAGGACCATGGGGCATAGTTGGAATTGCTGTTTCCCCTATGGACTCCAATAGAATCTGGGCACTTATAGAAGCTAAAGATGGAGGGCTTTTCAGGTCAGATGATGCTGGTAAAACCTGGAAAAAAATAAACGAGAATAGAGCCTTGCGACAAAGAGCATGGTACTATACCCGAATTTATGCCGATACCCAGAATGTGGATAAACTTTATGTCATGAACGTGAGCTACGGCGTATCGACCGATGGGGGCAAAACATTTACCTTAAAAAATGCACCACATGGTGACCACCACGACCTTTGGATAGATCCTAACAATAATATGCGAATGGTCATCGCTGATGATGGTGGGGCACAGATATCAAATGATGGCGGGAATAATTGGTCAACCTATTATAATCAACCAACTGCACAATTCTATAGGGTTACCACAGATAACAACTTTCCTTATCGTATATATGGAGCCCAGCAGGATAATAGTACCATTCGTATCTTCAACAGGACTTCTGGAGCCTCAATAAGCGAAAGTGACTGGGAACCAACTGCAGGAGGAGAGAGCGCACACCTGGCGCCTGATCCCAAAAACAACGACATTGTTTATGGGGGAACGTACAAAGGGTATATGATGCGTGAAGATCATTCGGTCAATCAAACGCGCTCCATAAATATTTGGCCCGACAACCCAGCTGGCTCTGGTGCAGA
This sequence comes from Maribacter sp. HTCC2170, assembly GCF_000153165.2. Lineage (NCBI taxonomy): Bacteria > Pseudomonadati > Bacteroidota > Flavobacteriia > Flavobacteriales > Flavobacteriaceae > Maribacter > Maribacter sp. HTCC2170. The sequence goes on along the minus strand of NC_014472.1, from coordinate 2,208,253 downwards.
AGTCATGAAATATCGTTTTAATTGGAACTTTCCGGTAAAATTCAGTATTCATGATCAACATAAACTTTATGCGGGATCTAATTTTCTACATGCTACTACCAATGAAGGACAAACTTGGAAGACAATTTCACCTGATCTGACACGTGGACTTCCTGAAACTATCAAATCCTCAGGAGGGCCTATCACACAAGATAATACCGGAGCGGAATTCTATTCGAACCTTTTCGCAATCAATGAGTCTCCATTGGAAGAAGGGGTTATTTGGGTTGGGAGCGATGATGGTCTAATTCATATTACTCAGGACAATGGCACTACTTGGGAAAATATAACTCCCCCTGCCAATATTAGTCCAAAACTAAATATGATCAATTGCATAGAGCCCAGTCCATTCAAAAAAGGAACAGCTTACGTAGCCGCCACATCCTATAAATTTGGGGACTACACTCCATACTTATATAAAACATTGGATTATGGAAAAACATGGAAAGTCATTACCAGGGGCATTAAAAATAAACATTACACCAGGGCAATAAGATCCGATAAGACAAAAGAAGGCCTATTGTACGCTGGCACAGAATGGGGTATGTACGTCTCCTTTGACGATGGGGCTAATTGGTCTCCTTTTCAATTGAACTTACCAATAACATCGATTCGGGACCTACATGTGAGGGATAATGACTTGATTGCCGCAACCCATGGACGCAGTTTTTGGATGATTGATGATTTAACCCCCCTTCATCAACTTTCACCGGAAATGGCAAACAATGAATTTTATCTTTTCAAACCAGATAAGGCCTATAGGATGCAACAATCAGGAGGTTGGAACAAACCCAATACCAAACTAGTCGGAGAAAACCACCCCGATGGAGCCATTATCAATTATTATTTAAAGACTTATAAAGAAACGGATTCCGTAAAGATTGAGATTCTTGAAACGGATGGCACATTGATTCAAAGATTTTCAAACAAGGCCAAAAAGAATAAATTGGATCCAACGGCAAGCAAGTCCCTTAAAATAAAATCTGGAGGAAATAGATTGATCTGGAATATGAGATATCCCGGATATAGCTCCTTTAAGGGCATGGTTTTTTATTCTTCACCGAATGTAGGGCCTAAAGCGGTACCCGGAAATTACAAGGTGAAATTGACCTTTAACGGTAAATCATCAGAACAGGAATTCACAATCGTTAAAGACCCTCGATTGTCCAATTCAAATGACGATTATAACCAACAATTCGGCTTTTTAATAAAGGTGCGAGACCAAGTCAGCAGGGCCAACATGGCAATAAGCGATCTTCGTAAGGTTAAAACGGATTTGGACTATTTGGAGAAAAAAACAAAAGAGAACGAGAAAATACAGAAATTGATCACTGAATTTAGAACAAAGTTGGATGTTATTGAAAACAATATTCATATGACCAAAAATCAAAGTAGACAAGACCCACTGAATTATGGTATTCGCATAAACAATCGCTTGGCATTTTTGATGGCCGATTCCCAACGCGGGGATTACCCCCCAACTGACCAATCGAAGGAATTTTTTACTCAAATTACCCAAGAATTGAATACGGAAATAAATGCATTGAATCAGTTAATGAAATCCTATGTTTCCAAAATAAATGACAGGGTCGCTGAAAACAAAATTGAAATTATCACATGGGAGTGATGGGGCAATTATGCCTTAAAGGAAAAATCCCCATAAAAATACTTGTTTAAATGAGTGTTTTTATGGGGATTACCCTTTACTGACCTCTATCAAACCCTTTAAGGTTTTTCACAAGCCCTACAATCTTCAAGAGTCTCAAAAGGAACAACGCCACCACAACCTCCCCAAATAAATTCTTTGCACTCTTGTTCACTCGCATCATAATAATATCTGGGTATTGCTGCAAGACAATTTCCAGGATCCGGTTCAAGTAAACAGCTAGCTGCAACCTCATCATCATTATCTGTACATGATATTCCCAAGATTATCGATATAAGTAATGAGGCATATTTTTTTCTTGTCATAACCAATTGACTAATCCAATTCCAAAGTACTCATCAGCTCTATCTCATCTTCTAAATATTCGTATTGATAGAGCACATCTTCCCCAACCATTAGTAAGGAATTCTCCAAAGGAATAACGTCGAAAGTGTTTATGTTCTCAAAATGATTCAAAGCCACCAAATCCTCTACATCCGATTTATCGTATACCTTTAAACCTGAATCACCATCACATACAAAGAGTTTTTCATCCTTGACCCCAAGACCATAAGGCCCATCCATCGGATAACTTATTGTCAACTCTGGATTTGAGATATCGGAAATATCAACTATGAACAACCCGCTTTCTGTAGCCCCACATGAATTTCCTCCACGAAGGGTTACATATGCATAGTCCCCATCTACAACTACCGGGTCACAAGCAGTACCATGCTGAAATTCTGAAATAAAAGTTGGGGTTGCAGGGGAGGAAATATCATAAATATACATACCACGCATGCTCCCTAAAAACAAATGTTGTCCTCTATTGAAAATTGTCTCTATATCAAATCCAGCATAAACATCTTCCAAATCCTGTGGATTTTCCATGTCCTGAATATTAAAGATATTTATATTGTGACTATCAACTGCATAAAGAAAGTCTCCTACAATTTTAAAACGGGCCAATGAACCTCCTTGACCAACTGAAGCATCATTCGCAGCTTCTGCCAAAGCGAAAAATTCTCCGTTGCGCATAAATGTTTCTTCAAATTCAGAAATGAGCCTACGTTCGGTCACAGTTTCCCAACCCAATAAGATTTCATTTTCATAATCTATACCGTCGTACTCATAAAAATCTGCATTAGCGGGCCAAACAATATTATCGCGCAAAACATTTTCCATTCGATTTACGATTTCAATATTATTTATATCCGATATATCGAGCACAATCAAATCCATTAAACTATCGGCATATAGGTAATCATCTTTTATAGATATATCTACATTACCCGCAATTTTAATGAATGAAACTTTTATAGGCGCATTAGGGTTACTATTATCAATTACATGAACCCCTCTATATTTATCATTAACAAAAATATAGTCTTGATAAGCGTATATTTTACCTGATTCCTTAACAGGCAACGGAGCAATCACATCAACGCTGTTCTTGAACTCAGCTTTGCTGATGGTCAAGGGCCGGGCAACTAAATAGTCAGCATACTTACTATCGTCAGTTTTTTCACAAGAAACAAAACCCAACGAAGCAACAAACAGAAGTAATAATAAATTCTTTTTCATAATCTTTTTTTAAGTGGGGTTATAGGGTTAAGATGCAATCCCCTCTTTAGCGTTGCGTCAAAAAAATAAACCTGCAAAAAAAATTATACTTCAGAAGAAAACCCAATACTATCTTCATACATATAAAATGATGGGATTTTAACCATCATAGCTGTAAACAGCACTCTAATAAAACAAAGTAAAAAACCATTCAGATTGAAGAAGAGGAAGCAATTTTATGAGATTGATAAAAAGAGCCAAAGAATTTTTATGTGGCTTTTTATATCTGAAAACCGATGCCTTGAAACGTATGATTATAAACAGCTTGAAAAAAACTATAGATATACCAAAACTTAGATTATACTTTTTATTACCTTATACATTGAATTGAATCCCCTTTTTTTAAGTATTTCAAAACGAAATTCTTTAAAGCATAGTTTTTTCTAAGATATAGTTATGATTTTTCCCATTGTCTTTGGTTTAAGCATTCTGTCAATATTCTTGTTCTTCATTATTACCAAAAAAAACAAGGTTCTAAGTGATTATTACCTCATTGCGATTATTCTTTTTTTCTCAGGGATACTTGGTTCACATATCCTAATGGAAAATTCGCCTTCCCTAGAAATCTACCTTATCGTTTTATTTTTCAACACATATTACTTTCCCGTCTTGGTAAGTTACGGATTGATTTTATTAGATGGGAACAAGTTCAATACACGATGGCTGTGGATTTACCTTTATCCTATTGTTTACAATGTTCTAATACTAGTGGATATTTTTGCAAACAGTGATTACAGTTCCTTTTCTGAAATAGAAAATCTTTTTAAAAATCCTTCTAAATTTCAATTTTTCCTCTATTTAACACAATATATTTATGTAATAGTGCTTTTGATATGGCTTTGGAAAAAGCTTAACAGATATACGGTTCAAATCAAAAATTATCATTCTACCATTGAACATATCAATCTAAATTGGTTCCGCTATTTTATTCTTTCCTTTCTTGGGCTAAGTTCTTTTGGGTTTATTGTATTCACGTGCTTTGGAGTTGGAATAATTGAGGATATTAAAATTCCTTTTGGTATTGAATATGTAATCTTTGTTCTACTATTGTTTTATCTAAGCTATAATGGAATAAAGCAGTATTCTATCGCCGAGATCAATAGTCGTACAGGGCAAAATTTTAAGACAAGTTTACATCCTTCGGAAAAGTACCAGTCATCCAATCTTGATAAGGAAAGTATCGATTCTTATTTCAATGAAATCATCCAACTTTTTATCGAAGAAAAGATGTTCCTTGAATCCCAGCTGAAAATCGAGGATGTAGCAAAAAGAATGAATATTACCGTACATAAAGTATCGCAAATCATTAATTCAAAATCCAACAAAAGCTTTTTTGATTTTGTAAATGGTTATCGAGTAATGTATTTCAAAAAAATACTTTCTGATCCTGATAAACGTAAATTCACAATATTGTCATTAGGGATTGAAAGTGGATTCAATTCAAAAGCGTCCATGAACAGGGTCTTCAAAAATTTCGTAGGACAATCTCCAAAAGAGTACCAAAAAAGTAAACTTGGTATCACTTTATAATCTGCTACCTTCTTCAAGGTTATTAATAGGTCTCACTTTCCCGCATAAGGCATTTTAGCGATTAAAACACTTCACATTTGCAGCTGTAACATATGTTCGATATGATATCGGATCAAAGACAAATACCATGCAAATTCAAAAAACAAGCACTACAATCAAATTTGGTTTTCTATTTATGCTCGCACTTTGCAGTATGTCATGCAGTAGTGATGACGATGCGGTTGTAGTACCAGAAGAAAAAAATCTTACCACAACTCTCTCGAAGCATTTGGACGAAAACCAATCGAAGACGAATCCAGGGTTGAGCATTTTAATCAAACACAATGGGGAAGTTATATATCAAGGACAAAAGGGCCTAGCCAGATTGGAGGGCAACCATGAGATTGATCAGCATACTGGATTTAGAATCGGTTCAATAACCAAGTCGGTTACCGCCATTGCCATTATGCAGCTAGTGGAACAAGACCAGATGTCATTAGAGGACAAACTTCTTGATATATTGCCCTTTTTACCAAGCTCATTTGAAAATATTACGATAGCACATCTCTTGTCACATCGTTCAGGCCTATTGGATTATATAGACGACAACAATGATTGGTCAACACTTGACGGAGTAACCACATCTCAAATTCCGTCTATTGTTCCGGGTTCTGGATTGGACAATCTTTTGTTTGAGCCTGGTTCAGAAGGCGAATACTCAAATACAGGGTACGTATTTCTTGCATTGATTATTGAACAAATAAGTGGTATGCGCTATCCTGAATATCTAAAGCAAAACATTTTTGAACCGCTGGGAATGGAAAACTCTTTTGTAATCTATGAGGAGGAGCATTTAGGCGATTTAAACGAAAATTATGCCCTGTCTTTAGGCAATTCCATAAAGGTATTGGGATTCAATTCATTGATATATGGGGGAAATGGAATTGTAAGCTCCACCTATGACCTTAACCTATTTGTAGAAGCACTTTTGAGCAATAGACTGATTACCAAACAAAGTCTAGATCAAATGGTGGAAACACAAGGCGCTATCAAAGGGATAGCTGATTATGGTTATGGTTGGATGACCGGAACTGGAGATTATTGGCATACTGAAGAGCTAACAGACCGTAACGATTTTTGGCATGCCGGTGGTTTTGATGGGTATCGTACAGTTTTATCCATTAATCCCGATTTAGATCTGCAAATCATCATTCTGACTAACAATGGAGATAAGAGTCAGAAGATCCTGTGGGAACTTATACGATTGACGAAAGAATTTATTAAAAACAACCAATAGACTTAATCATGCAACAAAAAACAGCTAAAACCAAAGTCCCTTTTTCAAAACAATTTTACCTGCTTCTTTTCCTTTTTTCTTGTACGCTTTCTCTTGCCCAGGAATCAGTATTGAACGAATCATATTTCGATGGTCCATACGTAGGGTTGACATTAGGCGCGCAGAATATTTTTGGCGGGGCCTTAATTGATGATCTTGACGTACTTGGACAAAAGTCTGCACTTGTAATCGAGCTTTCGGCCGGATATAGAATACAATTTTTAAATGATAGGTTTATAGCGGGAGCAGCTCTTCAATTTGGAATTACAGATGGTGACCTCACTCAAACGGATACCAGAAATCAAATGATGGTAGATTATAAAAACAATAGTCAATTTGGATATGGGATACAAATTGGAGTGGCATTGGGCAAAAAAAAGGCATTTCTTCTCTATGCTTTTGGTAATGTTACCAAACGTAATTTTGATATTACTATAATGGAAACAAGCGGTTTTGATTTTACCCAAAAAGACGGGCAACGGTTTGGACGTTATGGTTTAGGAGTTGAAATTCCAATGCTGAAAAAATTTAATATCACCGCAAATGTGGGAAGGGTAAGCGTTGATTACGGCGATTTGGAAACCAATAAAGATGTTGATGATAAAACCGATTTTAATCTAGGCGTAGTCTATCAATTTTAACAATAGATGAGGGTTCTTCTTATAGCAGTCGGTACTCGAGGGGATATTGAACCCTTTCTGGCGATTGCGGTCAAATTAAAACAAAAAGGGCATGATATTCTATGCTGCTTTCCTGAACAATTTAAAAAAATGACCTGCGCCCTGGAGATTCCTTTTCAAGGCCTCGGGAAGGAATTTTTAGAATTATTGGACACTGAAGATGGGAAAAGTGTAATGGGCAGCAAGCTAACCTTTTTTAGAAAACTCAAAGTGTATTATCATTTATATAGAAAATCGTCTGAGATAAACAAGCGCATGGCCCAAAGACAAAAAGAGATCATTGCAGTTTTCAATCCAGACCGCGTGCTGTTCCATATAAAATCAATCTATCCTTTATTGTGGGCTATAGAGCACCCAAATAAAGTAGTCCTGGTCAGTCCCATTCCTTATTTGGTTCATGTTACAAAGAAGCATGGGCATATTGGATTCAATAAAAATTACGGTCTGTTTATGAATAAGCTCACGTATCGCTTATCGAACTTTGCCCTTATAAAAAATGTTCTATCCATCGCAAAACATATGGACCCTTCCAATAAGGTCTCCCACAGCCTACTTAAAGGAACCTTACTTAACATTAAAATGTTATATACCGTCTCCCCAACCCTGTTTTCCAAACCCTTGAATTGGCCCGATCATGTTCGTGTTTTTGGACATCAAGGGAGTACTACTTCAAAAATTTGGAACATGGATGAATCTTTGGAAAAGTTTCTTGAAAAACATGATAAAGTGTTGTTTGTCACTTTCGGCAGTATGAAAAACGATAACCCCGAAGAAAAAACCAAGGCCATTCTAGATGTTGTTCAAAATTATGGCTTACCAACTATTGTCAATACTTCTTCCGGAGGATTGGTCATTCCAGACAATTATAATGCTGAGTTGGTGTATTTTGTATCCAACATCCCTTATGAGCATATTTTTCCCAATGTGCATGCGGTTATACACCATGGTGGAGCCGGAACAACACATTTAGCCTTAAAACATGGATGCCCTTCATTGATCATTCCACACATTATTGATCAGTATATGTGGGCGAATTTAATCCATAGTCATGGCGCAGGCCCAAGAAGTATTTCCATTGCAAAAATGAATTCGAAGAACTTGAAGCCAAAGATTTTAGATCTTTTTCAGAATAATGTATACAAAATGATGACGAAGCAGTTAAGTCTTGGGTTAAAGGAAGAAAACTATACTAAAGAGCTTCTTCAATTTCTTATCAACAAATAAAATTCGAAAAATGATATTGGTATTAACAAGTATAACGCTAAAATCTCCTTTGAAGTTTTTTTCACTCTCTTACAAAGCGATGCGCATTATCCAACAAATGCAAGATTCGTCCTGCATCGCATTCCAAAAGAGAGGCTTCTGGACCACACATTATACCATGACTCTATGGCGTAACATAGAAGACATGAAAAGGTTCTCAGGTAACGGTGCCCATTTAGCGGCTATAAAAAGCGCAAGTTTGATTGCTACCGAAGTCCGGACACTAACGCTAGAAGCCGATGAGTTGCCAAAATGGAGAGAGGCCGGACTACTATTAAAGGAAAAAGGAAAGACCCTACGGTATGAATAAAAAATATTTCAACGTTGATTGAAACTGTGCGCAAGGTTTTGGTTAAGAGATATTTAAAACGTCCATTCTATGGGGTTAGTTTTTCAACAGATATAATCTATTGTAAAGTGCCCAAACAGGATTACTATTAGCACTCTCGATAATTCCACCTTTATTAAGTTAAAAAATCACCTCAAAATCCTAATGGTTAATTTTAGCTATTCTAGATGTCATTCCCATAAAATCCATACTGCTCTATGCCAGATTCAGGTTTAATTTAAACTCCAAACCCTAAAATAGTACTAAAAAATACTGTCATATTGTCATTAAAGTGTATTAAGCATTATCTTTGCTGACCCCTTTCCCAAGAAAGGATCATTCTATGGAGAAAATCATTGACGAATCAATACAAGGTGAAACCCTTTCCCTTGAAAAAAATGTAAAGAACACCCGAAACCTTTTTATTGAGAGTTATGGGTGCGCTATGAATTTTTCCGACAGTGAAATCGTTGCTTCGATTTTAGCCAATGAAGGGTTCAATACAACCCAAAAACTGGAAGATGCCGATTTGGTTTTAGTGAATACCTGTTCTATTCGTGAAAAGGCAGAATTGACAGTTCGCAAACGTCTTGAAAAATATAATGCCATAAAAAAGAAAAGACCCCATATGAAGGTGGGCGTACTTGGTTGTATGGCAGAACGCCTAAAAAGTAAACTACTTGAAGAGGAAAAGATTGTAGATATGGTTGTGGGGCCAGATGCTTACAAAGACCTGCCCAACCTAATTCAAGAAATTGATGAAGGTCGAGAAGCCGTTAATGTCATACTTTCAAAAGATGAAACGTATGGGGATATCGCTCCAGTGCGCTTGAACACGAATGGAGTCAGTGCGTTGGTTTCAATTACCCGTGGTTGCGATAATATGTGCACTTTTTGTGTTGTACCTTTTACTAGAGGTAGAGAGCGTAGTCGTGATTCACAATCCATTATTGCAGAAGTCAATGATCTTTGGAACAAAGGCTTCAAGGAAATCACACTTCTAGGGCAAAACGTTGACAGTTACCTTTGGTACGGCGGTGGGTTAAAGAAAGATTTTGATAAAGCTTCGGAAATGCAGATAGCCACTGCCGTGGATTTTGCCAATTTATTGGATATGGTAGCGGAAGCCCAGCCCAAAATGTGGATTCGATTTTCAACATCGAATCCTCAAGATATGAGCTTGGATGTAATTAAGACCATGGCCAAACATGACAACATTTGTAATCATATTCATTTACCTGTGCAAAGTGGGAGCAATAGAATTCTTAAGGCAATGAATCGATTACACACAATCGAGGAGTATTTTGAGTTGATTGATAATATCAGGAAAATAATTCCGGAAATTGCATTGTCACATGATATGATTTCAGGTTTCCCCACTGAGACTGAAGAGGACCATCAAGACACTTTGGCGGTATTGGACCGTGTGAAATACGATTACGGCTATATGTATTCTTACTCAGAACGCCCAGGAACCATGGCTGCGAGAAAAATGGATGATGATATTCCTGAAAAAACCAAACAACGAAGGTTATCAGAAATAATAGCCCTACAACGCGAACACTGCCAGTTTAGAACCGAAAAGCATTTAGGATCGGTTCAAGAAATATTGATCGAGGGGACTTCAAAAAAAGATGAGACTATGTGGAAAGGTCGAAATTCCCAAAATGTTGTGGCAGTCTTCCCTAAAGAGAATTACAAATTAGGGGATTTTGTAGATGTAAAAATGAACGACTGTACCTCAGCAACCCTAATCGGTGAAGCAGTTGGTTTAAGCAACAACAATTAAATTATACTTGAAGTTACAAGAATAAAATGGAAGGTGTACAATCTATAAAACAACGTTTCGAAATCATAGGAAACGATACGAAACTCAACCGTGCTTTGGAGAAGGCGGTGCAAGTGGCGCCAACTGATATTTCAGTTTTGGTAACTGGAGAAAGTGGTGTTGGTAAGGAGTCTATTCCTAAAATCATACATTCCCTTTCGCATCGTAAACATGCAAAGTACATTGCCGTGAACTGTGGGGCGATTCCCGAAGGAACTATAGACAGTGAACTTTTTGGTCATGAAAAAGGAGCCTTCACTGGCGCCACTTCAACCCGTAGTGGTTATTTTGAAGTTGCCGATGGTGGTACAATTTTTCTCGATGAAGTTGGCGAATTACCATTAACTACACAGGTGCGTCTTTTACGTGTTCTTGAAAATGGTGAGTTCTTAAAAGTCGGCTCCTCACAAGTTCAAAAGACGGATGTTCGCATTGTTGCCGCGACCAATATGAACATGATAGAGGCCATAAAAAAAGAAAAGTTCAGAGAAGACCTTTATTATAGATTAAGCACAGTAGAAATAAATATTCCTCCACTACGTGAGCGAAAAGAAGACATTCATTTATTGTTTCGAAAGTTTGCATCGGATTTTGGCCAGAAATACAAAATGCCAACAATACGTTTACAAGATGATGCTATACAATTATTGCTCAAATATCGCTGGCCTGGCAATATTCGGCAATTAAGAAATATTGCAGAACAGATTTCGGTTTTGGAGAAAGGTCGAAATATTTCAATGACCACTCTGAACAGTTACCTGCCCAATGCAGGGAATACTAATTTACCGGCCGTGATTGGGCAAACCAAGAACGAAAGTGATTTTAGCAATGAACGTGAAATCCTGTATAAGGTTCTGTTCGATATGAAGGGCGATCTTACTGATCTTAAGAAACTGACTTTGGAGTTATTGAAGAATAATGACACCCAGAAAGTTCAGGAAGAAAACGAAGGTCTTATCCAAAAAATATATGGTGATAATGGAGAAGAATTTGAGGCCGAAACAAATGAGAGCATGGAGGTTTTACAACTTCCCGAGCCACAAATAGAACAACCCATCTATCAATCACAGCAGGAAGACAAGTACCATTTTGCAGAAGAAATAGAAGAGGAAGAAACCCTATCTTTACAAGAAAAGGAAGTAGAATTAATTAAAAAATCTTTGGAAAGAAACCGTGGTAAAAGAAAAGCCGCAGCAGCTGAATTAGGTATTTCCGAACGAACACTTTACCGTAAAATAAAACAGTACGATCTTTAAAAAATATGCTAAGATTCAAAAACGTCGTTTTAGTTATTTCAATATGCATTACTGCTTTCAGTTGTGGCATTTACAACTTTACAGGTGGTGATGTTGGTACGGCTCAAACTTTTCAGGTTAATTATTTTCAAAACTATGCCACCCAAAGTCCAGGCTCAACATTTGAACCCGGAATGGATCGGGATTTTACCCTGGCCCTTCAGGACAGAATTTTGAACCAAACCAGTTTGGATCTGATAAATACCAATAATGCAGATTTACTATATGAAGGCGAAATTGTTGAGTACAGAATATCTCCAATGAGTGCAACTGCACAACAAACAGCTGCGCAAAACAGGTTGTCAATTGGTGTAAAGGTTCGTTTCTATAATAAGACAAAAGAAGATGCTGATTTTGAGCGGCGCTTTTCTTTTTTCTATGATTACCCAGCAAATGCCCAATTATCTTCAGTCAAAGATGAAGCGCACGAAATAATTTTTGAACGAATTACCCAAGACATTTTTAATGCTTCACTGGCCGATTGGTAAATTATTATGAATGTACAGGATTTCACATATCTATTACAAAACCCTGAAAAGGTGGTAACACCTATACAGACCAAACATTTAGAAGATGTATTGGAAGAATACCCCTATTTCCAGGCCGCAAGGGCACTTCAGTTAAAAGGCCTTAGAAATCTCAATAGTTTCAAATACAACAACGCACTCAAAAAGACAGCTGCCTATACGACCGATCGGGATATTCTTTTTGATTTTATCACCTCCAAAGATTTTCTTCAGAACTCCATTGCCAATTCAATTTCCGGTAAAATGGATATAGTCAATGAACCTGAAGCAGAGCAATTGGATGAGACCCCATTGGCAATACCTCTTATTGAAAAATCAAAGGACAAGCCATTGCCACAGGATATTGATGATGCAGACAATATTTTGGACCCTAAGCTTTTCAAGTCAAAAGACCCAGAAGTTGACAAGGTGATTAAGGCCGAAAAAGAAAAAGCTGAAAAAGAGCTTGAAATTGGCAAACCTTTACCTTTCACCAAACAGGAAAAGCATTCATTCAGTGAGTGGTTGCAATTGGCATCTTTGAAAAAAATACAAAGAGATTCAAAGGTGTTACATAGCGATGATACCCCTGAAGAAGATGTAGATTTTCCATTGGAAAAAGAGGTTCTCAAAAAGAAAAAGTTCGACCTTATTGACAGGTTTATTGAAAACAATCCTAAAATTGCGCCTTCACAAAAAAAATCTGCCAAGATTGATATTTCGGATTCAGTAAAATTGGACAAAAAGGAGTTAATGACCGAAACTTTGGCAAAGGTTTATTTAGAGCAAAAAAAGTATAAAAAGGCCATTCAAGCTTACAAAATTTTAAGTTTGAAATATCCGGAAAAAAGTGGTTTCTTTGCAGACCGTATTAAAGCGGCAGAAAAAATACAACAAGAAAATTCATAGTAATAATGAGCACATTTACAATATTCTTGATTCTTATCATCGTAGTTTGCTTTCTATTGGTGTTGGTGATTATGGTTCAAAACCCTAAAGGTGGTGGATTGTCTTCTTCTTTCGGTGGTGGTGGCAGTCAAGTAGTTGGTGGCGTTAAAAAGACCGGAGACTTTTTGGACAAAAGCACCTGGACCTTATCTATCTTATTGGTAGTTTTGATTTTAGCATCGAATATTGCTTTGAAAGGCAATTTTGGTGATGCAGATTCAAAATTACTGCAAGGAGATGATATTGAGGAAACAGTTCCTGAAGCTGTACCGGAAGAAATTCCTGCTCCTGCAACTGATAACAATACAACCGATGGTCAATAGACCATTGGTTTAAATACTATAAAAATGCCGGCTTGGATGACAAGCTGGCATTTTTTGTTTTACAATATGTCAGTTTTTATGTCTTGGCATAATTTCTGTCCTAACAATCGAGTAAAATAAAAATCAATTTAAAACAATAAATATGGCTAAAGTTAACATTAAACCATTGGCAGATAGAGTTCTTATTGAACCTATGGCTGCAGAAACCAAAACTGCCTCTGGTATTTATATTCCAGATACCGCTAAAGAAAAACCACAAAAAGGAAAAGTTGTTGCCGTAGGACCAGGTACCAAAGATGAACAGGTTACTGTCAAAGTAGGCGACACCGTTTTATATGGAAAATACGCTGGAACGGAGTTAAAATTAGAAGGTACAGATTACCTTATGATGAGAGAGAGTGACATACTAGCAATAATCTAAACATCCTGTCATTCCTGCAAAACAGGAATCCAAAAAGAACATTATAAAAACTATTAATCAGACTTCCACTTTGTGGGGAGGACAAATAAAAAATTATGGCAAAAGACATAAAATTTGATATAGAAGCACGTGATGGCTTAAGAAGAGGTGTTGACGCACTGGCCAATGCGGTAAAAGTAACGTTGGGCCCAAAAGGGAGAAACGTAATCATAAGCAAATCATTCGGAGCGCCAGCAGTAACCAAAGATGGGGTTTCTGTTGCAAAAGAGATTGAATTGGAAGATGCACTTGAAAATATGGGTGCCCAAATGGTAAAGGAAGTTGCTTCAAAAACCAATGACCTTGCAGGTGATGGTACAACGACTGCTACAGTTCTTGCTCAATCTATCGTAAAAGAAGGATTAAAGAATGTTGCAGCGGGTGCAAACCCAATGGATTTAAAAAGAGGTATCGATAAGGCTGTGGAGGCCATCGTTGGTGATTTGACAAACCAATCCAAAAAAGTTGGTGACTCTTCTGAAAAAATAAAGCAAGTTGCTTCTATCTCTTCAAATAATGACGAAACAATTGGTGAGTTGATTGCCCAGGCTTTTGGCAAAGTTGGTAAAGAAGGTGTAATTACTGTTGAAGAAGCAAAGGGTACTGATACGTATGTTGATGTTGTTGAAGGAATGCAATTCGATAGAGGATATTTATCTCCTTACTTCGTGACCGATTCAGAAAAGATGACTGCCGATTTAGAGAATCCTTATATTCTTTTGTTCGACAAGAAAATCTCTTCAATGAAAGACTTACTTCCTGTATTAGAGCCAGTGGCACAATCAGGTAAACCTCTTTTGATTATTGCCGAAGATGTTGATGGTGAAGCATTAGCCACTCTAGTGGTAAACAAGCTAAGAGGATCATTGAAAATCGCTGCTGTTAAAGCCCCAGGTTTTGGTGACAGAAGAAAAGCAATGTTGGAAGATATCGCCATCTTGACAAAAGGAACTGTTATTGCTGAGGAAAGAGGTTTCTCTTTGGACAATACAACCATTGACATGTTAGGTACGTGTGAAAAAGTATCAATTGACAAAGACAATACTACGATAGTAAACGGTGGTGGTGTTGCTAAAAACATTAAAACACGGGTCAATCAGATTAAATCTCAAATAGAGACGACAACATCTGACTATGATAAAGAAAAATTGCAAGAGCGTTTGGCTAAATTGGCTGGTGGTGTTGCAGTTCTTTATGTTGGCGCTGCCTCTGAGGTTGAAATGAAAGAAAAGAAAGATAGAGTTGATGATGCTTTACATGCAACAAGAGCTGCAGTAGAAGAAGGTATTGTTGCCGGTGGTGGCGTTGCCTTAGTTCGTGCAAAAAATGCTCTTTCTAAAGTAAAAGCAGATAATGCTGATGAGGAAACTGGTCTACAAATAGTAGCAAGAGCAATTGAATCTCCTTTGAGAACTATTGTTGAAAACGCTGGCGGAGAAGGTTCAGTAGTTGTTGCTAAAGTTCAAGACGGTAAAGGTGACTTTGGTTTCGATGCAAAATCAGAGAAATATGTTCAGATGTTCAAGGCCGGAATCATTGATCCTACTAAAGTAACAAGAGTAGCATTGGAAAATGCAGCTTCTGTTTCGGGAATGATCTTGACCACTGAATGTGCATTGACCGACATTAAAGAAGATACCCCTCCGATGCCTCCAATGGGTGGCGGTGGCGGAATGCCTGGAATGATGTAGGTTTTGAACTATAAACATTTAGTTGAATAAAAAGCCGCTTTAGGATTCCTAATGCGGCTTTTATATTATTGGAATTTTTTTAATTATTTCGAAAGCTATTATTTGTGTTCATCACTATCATCTGAATCATCATCCCGATACTTACAACAAGGATGAACCGAGTCATATGCTTCATCTGTGGCTTTAAGCTCCTTAGTATCATGACCAACGGCAACCATTGCCGCTTTTATTTTCATTGCATCGGTTTTACGCTCATCAATAATCAATGACAATTGGTGCGATGGTATGTCCCATAATGCATATTTCACACCCTTTTCACCAAGCGCTGTCTTTTCAATACGGGCTTTACACATCTCACATTTTCCATCTACTTCAAATGTCATCTTTTTATTCTTCTCTTGAGCAAAAGACAAAGTTGCAACCAAGATAAATGCTATTCCTAATACTATCTTTTTCATCATATATTATTTTATTGTTATAATTTATATCTAAATCCGCCGTAAAACATTCTTCCCATAATTGGTGCATATACGATACTAGTATCAAAGTTTGCGCCAAAAGGGTCATTTGCACTTAATACCGGGTTCTTTTGTGTAAAATTACTCAAATTCTCACCGCCTATGTAAACTTCAAAACTTTCGTTGAAAACCTTTGTAATCTGGGCATTCATTAAACTATACGGATCGGAATATTCTGCCAAACGATATTCTTCCGGGTTAGCCAAAGTGTTTGGGAGACGTTGTTCGCCTAAGGCATGCAATGTATAGTCAAAACGCCATTGCGCACCATTCTCTTTAGGTGTTGTCTCGTAGCCAATATTTGCAAAATATCTATGTTTGGCCTGTAAAGGTTTTTGCAACAGCCCTGTTTGATAGTCGGTCTTTACATCATAATACTTGTATGCTGTTCGCAAATCAAGATTTTTAAAAACTTCGTAGTTTACCTCAAATTGAAAACTGTTTGCCACACTTTTTCCATCTAAATAATAAAATGAGATTTCATTGGGATTCTCCCAATCTACTACAACCTGGTTTTTAAAATCCGTTCTGTAATAGTCCAATGTTACATTTCCTTTTCTCTCGGATAAAAGAAATCCTTGGAGAAAACTGACTCCGTAATTCCAAGCATCCTCGGGATCCAATCCGTAAACTTCTCCTCCATCATCAACCAAGCGTATCTGCCGTGATGAACCAAAGAGTTGTTGGTTCTCAGCAAAAACATTCGCAGCCCTTTTACCCCGTCCAAACGAACCTCGCAAACTCGCTTTATCCCAGGGGGTATATCGCAAATGAAATCTTGGGGTAATGAAAGCACCTAGCCTATTATGCTTATCTACCCTAATGCCTGCAGTTAAACTGAGCTTCTCTAAATTATCATAACTATACTCAAAAAAAGCACCGGCAGAGTTATCAATTCTATCGTAATTATCTGAATTTACGAGTTCACTATATCCATCATATGCAAAAGTAACCCCGGCTTTGAATTTATTCTGCGTGTCACCTATGATTGAATTAAAAATCAAATTGGAATAAATACTTTCATGAGTGATATCATACTGATTAAACCCGAAATAAGAATCCTGCTTATGATTACTGTAGGAAGTCTGAAACCCAAAACTCTGAAAAGGAAGCTCAGGGAAGACATAACCCAATTTTAAAGAAGAATCAAACCTTCGCGTGTTTATCTCACTGCCCCAAGCGTTAGTAGTGAATTTGTCTATGGCCGGATTAAAATCTGTTTGCCCAACTTGTTTTTCATCATTCAGGAAACGCACATTTAAAAAACTAACCCAACCTGTCTGAGGATTTTGATATTGCCATCGATTCATGACATTAATCTGATTTGCCAAAGGAGCATCTAAAAACCCATCATCATTATTGTCTTCTTTTTGGCTTCTTTTATTTGCATGGATATATAACCCTGAACTCAACCTATCAGATAGTTTGTGATTCAAATGCGTATTCAATTCCAACCGTCCGTTTTTATTGGCATAACCGTTAACAAATAATGATTTATCTGTCAAAGGTTTTACTAACTCGGTGTTTATCTGACCAGATATACTCTCATACCCATTTACCACACTACCTGCTCCTTTGGTTATCTGAATACTCTCAACCCAAGTTCCTGGAGTGAAAGTAAGCCCAAATGCTTGCGAGGCACCACGAACCATCGGAATATTCTCCTGCGTAATCAATAGGTAAGGGCTAGTTAGGCCCAACATTTGAATTTGTTTGGTCCCGGTCAAAGCATCTGAAAAATTTACATCTATAGCTGGGTTCGTTTCAAAACTCTCCGATAGATTGCAACATGCTGCCTTTAGCAGTTCCGCACTATTTACAGTGACTACGTTTTGCGCACTGAAATAAGCTTTCTGGGTTGCCTCACGTTTTTGCTCCACCACAACTTCGTCCAATGCATTGGACGGTTTTAACCAATGATGCACTTTTTTGACTTCCTTAATAATCAAAGTGTCAGACTCAAATCCAACATAGCTGATTATCAACTTATCATATTCTTTTGAATAAGGAATAGAAAATGTCCCGTCCTCTTTGGTGATTGTCCCTGTTTGGGAATTCATCCAATAAACACTAGCTCCAGGCAAACCAATATGTTTGTTCTGCTCATTGACTTCCATAACCATGCCTTCAATTTTTTCCTGGGAAAGTACAAGGACTGGAAACATAATTACACTTAATACTATTATTATATTCTTCATTTCTTTTGCTTATACAACATTCATGAACAACATTGACAGGGCCATAATCAGCATTATAGCATTTTCTATAAAGGTAGCTTCGGTCATTGGTAGTTTTAATGCTGTACCCAAGCAGGCACACTGAATACTTTTCTTATCAAGTAACACCTTAGTAACCCCAATTGTTGTCAATCCCAATATTACAATCGTGACGATAAGGGCTATTGTCACTTGAAAACGCATTAAGAACATGAGGCCCAGTACCAGTTCAATAAATGGATAAACCCACCCATATGCAGGAATTAACTTTGCCAAGGGGTCGTACATTTTAAAACTGTCAGGAAAACCTTTGAAATCCAACAACTTGAAAAAACTGAAGACTATGAAGAATAAGCCCATAAAATCCATCATCGCATTCACAGTATTCCAATTCTTGAAATTTAAGAGAATTACGGCCGAAAATAAATAAATAAAGATAAGAAACAACGGCCTTAATTGTCGCCATTTTGACTTTTCACCATTATCAATTAATGACTGTTCAGAAGATTCTCTTTTTGGATATATTTTATACTTTTCAGATATAGCAGATTGTAAAATCCCTAACAGAATATGCCGATCAGACTCAATGTAAACCTCACCATTTTCTAAGCTCACATCTACTTTAAGAACCCCTTCTATCCTGATAAGATCGCTACTGACACTTGCAACACATCCATTGCACGTCATCCCTGTAATGTTGTATGTATGTTTCATTATTATTTGTTTTAAATTCTTTTCCATCACAAGATGGAATACATTTAGATTCCCCAATACCTAATTGAGAAGCCAGTAATTTCGAATTTAAATCAAATTAAAAAAACTTGGTCAAGCAATTGCAGATCTTTGACCAAAATGGGAGGAGGATAATGCTCATGGGGAGTGATCCGAATAGTTGTCCCCGCGAACATTCCAATATAAGATTGAACATATACAACCAAGAATGATTGCTGTTCTAAATCTAGACTATCAAATGTAAGTGTAAGGTCATCCTGACCGCCAACAAATATGACATCTTCGCTACAACAAGAACTTTCTATTTGTGCTGCTGAATCATCTGTCTTCATTAAATCGGTCGACATACCACAATCCTCAACATCTAAAAAGAAAGCCACATCAATTAAATGACCCATACAAAAATGCTTCTCTACTTTCCAAGAAGTAGTAGATGCCAATAACAATAATGCCATTGAAAATGCAACGAATTTTTGTAAAAAAGCTTTCACGGTTACAAAAATACAAATTATTCATTTTTCAGACACTTACATTAAAATGATTAACTAAACTTTAGGCATAAAATCAACCACTAAAAAGTTTTTATAGGTTTTTTCGAATTTAATATCTTAGCCAAAATTTTTGAGAAATGTTGAAGGATCTTTACCCAAAAATCAAATCTATATTGAGCGATAAAAATGCAGATATCGACGGACGATTAGAACAAATTTGCAATTTCCTAAAGGAAAGTGTTCCTTATTACGATTGGGTGGGGTTTTATTTTAAAAATGGAAAAAAAGAAGAACTTAAGCTTGGGCCTTATGCCGGTGCACCAACTGATCATAAGATTATTCCGTTTGGCAAAGGAATCTGCGGACAAGTTGCCCAAAGCAACAAGAATTTTGTTGTTCCAGATGTTGAAGCCCAAGACAATTATATTGCTTGCAGTATTAACGTAAAATCTGAAATTGTAATTCCACTATTTCTTAATGGCGAAAACATAGGTCAGATAGACATCGATTCCAATACACCTGATCCTTTTACAACTGATGATGAAAAGTTTTTGGAATTCGTAAACCAGGAAGTGGCAAAAATTCTTTAAAACTTTAGGCGTTTTGTTGATAACATGACCAATTTCCTACTATCAAAAAAATTACTTTTGTGTGCTTAGAACGTTAAACTCACTTCATAAAAAAATGAGCACCAAAAAAGCCACCTCTGCCTTAATATCTGTCTTTCACAAAGATGGTCTTGAACCCATAGTGAAGAAATTCAATGAACTCGGAATAACCATCTATTCTACCGGTGGTACCGAAAAGTTCATCAAAGACCTTGGAATAGATGTTGTTCCGGTTGAAGATGTGACAAGCTACCCCTCGATCCTAGGAGGAAGGGTTAAAACTCTACACCCGAAAGTTTTTGGAGGAATTTTAAATAGACAGGATCATGATGGTGATGTTGCACAACTAGAAGAATTTGAAATTCCGCAATTAGACATTGTCATTGTAGACCTTTATCCTTTTGAAAAAACGATGGCCAGTGGCGCATCTGAACAAGATATAATCGAAAAAATAGATATTGGTGGGATTTCATTGATACGTGCTGCAGCAAAAAATTTCAAAGATGTTCTATGCGTTTCTTCTATGGAGGATTATGCTGAGGTTTTGGAATTGATTACCAATGGAAATGGCTCAACCACAATTGAAGACCGAAAACGATTCGCGACAAAATCCTTCAACGTTTCTTCACATTACGATTCTGCTATTTTCAATTATTTCAATGCCAATCATGAAGAGGCTGCACTTAAAATAAGTGAAACAAAAGGAAAAGTTCTTCGCTATGGCGAAAACCCACACCAAAAAGGATTTTTCTTTGGAGATTTTGACGCAATGTTCAATAAACTTCATGGTAAGGAGCTTTCTTATAACAACCTATTGGATGTTGATGCAGCAGTGAACCTCATGAACGAGTTTAAAAATGACGACCCTACCTTCGCCATTCTAAAACATAACAACGCCTGTGGTCTAGCTATGCGAGATACCTTACATCAAGCCTATGTTGATGCTTTGGCCGGAGACCCAGTTTCTGCCTTTGGCGGAGTGCTTATCAGTAACAAAGAAATTGATAAGGCCACAGCTGAAGAAATACATAAACTTTTCTGTGAAGTTGTCATTGCTCCAAGCTATGCTGATGATGCTCTTGAAATATTGAAAGGCAAAAAGAACCGAATCATTTTGATTCAAAATGATGTTGAGCTACCTCACAATCAAGTTCGCACTTGTTTAAACGGAGTCTTACTACAAGACAAAGACCACAAGACAGACTCTCTTGAGGATTTAAATACCGCTACGAATAACAGCCCGTCACAAAGAGAGGTTGAGGATCTTATTTTTGCCTCTAAATTGTGTAAGCACACAAAAAGCAACACTATAGTACTGGCAAAAAACAAGCAACTTTGTGCTAGCGGAACAGGTCAAACATCACGTGTTGACGCACTGAACCAAGCTATTCATAAAGCTAAATCGTTCAATTTTGATTTGCAAGATGCGGTCATGGCCAGCGACGCATTTTTTCCCTTCCCAGATTGTGTTGAAATTGCGCATAAAAGCGGTATAACTTCCGTTATACAGCCAGGTGGTTCTATCAAGGATCAGTTAAGCATTGATTATTGTAATGAAAATAATATTGCGATGGTAATGACAGGCACACGTCATTTTAAGCATTAATTTTACTACTTTTGTCGATGAAATGCACCTTTTAACCGAAACCAAATACTTATAAATGGGATTTTTTGATTTCTTGACCGAGGAAATTGCTATTGACTTAGGTACGGCAAACACCCTCATCATTCACGCTGACAAAGTAGTCGTTGACAGTCCATCTATTGTTGCCAGAGACCGCATCACAGGTAAAATTATCGCTGTTGGTAAAGAAGCCAACATGATGCAAGGTAAAACACATGAAAACATAAAGACCATTAGGCCATTGAAAGATGGGGTTATTGCCGATTTTGATGCTTCTGAAAAGATGATCAATATGTTCATTAAGAACATTCCGGCCTTAAAGAAAAAATGGTTTCCACCTGCATTGCGAATGGTCATTTGTATTCCTTCAGGAATTACTGAGGTTGAAATGCGTGCAGTAAAAGAGTCTGCAGAACGTGTTAATGGAAAAGAGGTATACCTTATTCACGAACCAATGGCCGCAGCAATCGGTATTGGTCTTGATATCATGCAACCCAAAGGAAACATGATTGTTGATATAGGTGGTGGTACAACAGAAATTGCTGTTATCGCATTAGGTGGTATCGTTTGTGATAAATCAGTTAAAATTGCAGGTGATGTTTTCACCAATGATATTATATACTATATGCGAACTCAGCATAACCTTTATGTGGGAGAAACTACGGCAGAGGCAATTAAAATTGAAATAGGTTCTGCTACCGAAGACTTACAGACCCCACCTGATGAAAAATCGGTACAGGGTCGTGATCTTCTAACAGGTAAACCAAAACAAGTACAGATCTCTTATAGAGAAATTGCCAAAGCATTAGATAAATCTATTTTAAGGGTTGAAGATGCGGTTATGGAAACATTGTCGCAGACTCCTCCAGAATTAGCAGCTGATATTTATAATACTGGTATTTATCTTGCCGGTGGTGGCTCAATGTTAAGAGGATTGGATAGAAGGCTTTCTCAAAAAACCGATTTACCCGTCTATATTGCTGAAGACCCTTTGAGGGCAGTTGTAAGAGGTACAGGGATTGCTTTGAAAAACTTGGAACGGTATAAGAGCATTTTGATTAAATAAATGGCTCGATAAGAGATGTTTCAAATAGGTTCGGTTATTCAATAGCCGGCTTCACAAAACGAACAGTGAATGCAGCAGATAATCAACTTTATAATTCGATATAAAAACTTTTTGCTTTATATCTTTCTGTTGATTATTTCATTAGGATTTACAATTCAATCACATTCGTATCATCAATCCAAATTTTTTAATTCTTCAAATTGGATAGCTGGTAATATCTATGGCTTTTCCCATGGCATAACTACTTATTTTTCTTTGGACGAAGAAAATGAAAAATTACTTCAAGAAAATAAAAGGCTGAGAGATCAGTTGTTCAACAAAGAGTTAGTTTCCCCTGTAAGAATAGACTCCTCGAATATAAAATACACTATTGTTTCGGGCCAGGTAATAAAGAACAGTTATGCAGATCATCGAAACTATATTACAATTAACAGAGGTGAAAAAGACAGTATTAAACAAGATATGGGGGTTATTACCGCCTTAGGAGTTCTAGGCATTGTGGAGAATACTTCGAATAAGTTTGCAACGGTTCAGAGTATTCTCAATGAAAATTCGAATATCAATGCCAAGATTAAAAACACGACCCATTTTGGGTCATTGATTTGGGATGCTCAAACCTATAATGTGGTACAGTTGGTAGACATTCCTAGATTAGTCCCCTTAACCATAGGTGACACTATTGTCACGGGAGCCATGAGCAGTATTTTTCCAGAGAACATTCCTATAGGAACAATAAAGAAGTTTGATCTAGACGTTTCAAAGAGCTTTTATCAAATAGATGTTACTCTTTTCAACGATATGACCAATATTAAAAACATTTACATTATCAACAACGTAAACCGAAAGGAAATTTTAGAATTGGAAGGGGAAACCAGCAATGAATAGTAGTTATTTTATAAATATAATTCGTTTTGTTCTACTTGTTTTGGTGCAGGTACTGGTTTTCAATAGACTTAATTTTTTCGGATTTATAAATCCCATGGTCTATATTTTGTTTTTATACTGGTATCCAATTAAAGAAAATAGGGCAGCTTTTATTGGATTAAGTTTTTTATTGGGTATCTCTATCGACTTTTTTTCAGATACCATGGCACTAAATGCCGCTTCAACGATTACCATTGCGTATTTAAGACCGGCTATAATGAGGTTTGTGTTCGGAATAAACTATGAGATCCAAAGTTTTAAGTTAAGCAATACCACCAGGGCACAACAATTTACATTTTTAGCGTTATTAATATTAGTACACCATTTGGTTTACTTTTCATTAGAAATTTTCAGTATTGCCAATATATTATTAATTGTTAAAAAAGTATTGTCAATTGGCCTTGCCTCACTTATTTTATGCCTATTGTTTGGCTCATTATTTAGTGTGAACAAAGAATAACAGATGTTTATTCAACCGTTTGTTTAATTTTGAAGATTTGGAAAGAATAAGCGAAAACCGTTCTTTAACTAATTGTTCAACATAAGGGATGTAGTTCCTAAAATTTAATATCATCTTCGATGAAGAAGATTCTTTTATCATCTATTATTCTGATTATAGGAATAACGTTTATTGGTAGGTTGTCTTATCTACAAATATTCAGTTTTTCTACCGATCAGCTTTTAGAGGATCCTGCCATAAAACGAATTCATAATTACCCTGAAAGAGGATATATTTATGATCGCAATGGGAAACTATTGGTAGGTAATGATCCTGCCTATGATGTAATGGTTATTCCTAGAGAAGTTAAACCATTAGATACTTTGGAGTTTTGCAGCCTTATTGGCTTGGATAAGAAGAGTTTTATTCAAAAACTGAAAAGAGCCAGAGTTTATTCCCCGCGGTTACCATCGGTATTGGTGCCACAATTATCAAAAGAGGATTATGCCAAACTTCAAGAAAAAATGAGGCATTTTGCGGGCTTCTATATTCAAAAGCGCTCTCTTAGATATTATGATACCAAAAGCGCGGCAAATGTATTAGGCTATATTAGCGAGGTAAATGAACGCGATTTAGCTCAAAACCCATATTACGTTCAGGGAGAACTAAAAGGTAGAACCGGTGTTGAGCAAACGTATGAAGATACTTTAAGAGGAAGAAAAGGAGTTCAATTTATTCAAAAAGATAGATTCAATAGAGATATTGGACCTTACAAAGATGGTGTAATGGATACCCTTCCGGAGCAAGGAAAGGAAATTAGTATCACAATAGACAAAGTACTTCAAGAATATGGTGAGCGATTAATGCATGGAAAGCGAGGTGGAATAGTTGCAATTGAACCATCATCAGGTGAGATACTATCCATGATTTCAGGTCCAACTTACGATCCATCATTACTAGTTGGGAGAAAGCGTTCAAAAAATTATACCAAGCTCTATTATGATTCTATAGCCAAGCCCACCTGGGACCGCTCTCTTTTAGCAGAACCCTCCCCCGGATCTCCTTTTAAAACACTGAATGCCCTTATCGCTCTTCAAGAAGGCGTTATGACCACAGATACCAAAGTAAGGTGTTACAATGGTTTTTATGTGGGCAAAGTAAAAAAAGGATGTCATTGTGGAGGAGGTATTAGAGACATGAATAGTGGCATCTACAAATCATGTAATGCCTATTTTGCGCATACATTCAGAAGCATCTACGATAAATTTGAAACTACAGATGAAGGTATGGATGTTTGGGAAAAACACATGCGTAGTTTTGGACTTGGTGATTATCTAGGCTCTGATCTACATACAGGAAGACGTGGAAGAATTCCGTCGAAAGAATATTACGACCGATGGTATGGTGATAATAGGTGGACATCTTCATTTATAATTTCAAACTCTATTGGACAAGGAGAGGTTGCCGCAACGCCAATTCAATTAGCGAACATGACAGCTGCCATTGCCAATCGAGGTCACTATTTTACACCCCATATTATTAAAAAAGTTAACGGAAAAGAAATTACTTTTCCTGAATTCACTGAATTAAAACAAACAACAATAGACCGTAAACATTTTGAACCTATAATTCGTGGAATGGCCAATGTTTATGAAAAAGGAACGGCGAAATGGATCAAAATCCCTGGTATAGAGATTGCCGGAAAAACAGGTACGGTTGAAAACTTTACAATCATAGACAGCGTGAAAACACAACTTACCGATCATTCTGTTTTTGTTGCATTCGCTCCAGTAAATAACCCAAAAATCGCAATTGCCGTTTATATTGAAAACGGCTATTATGGTGGTAGATATGCGGGGCATATTGCTTCCTTGATGATCGAAAAATATATTAAAGGAGAAATTACTCGAAAGGACTTGGAGAAACGTATGCTAGAGAAAACTTTGGAACATGAATATGCCAAACCCTATAGTGGGGAGGAATTCAAGATAAACGAATATGTCTGGTAAGAGTCTCGTAAAACGTATTGATTGGCTTACCATTTTAATCTACCTCGGTTTAGTGGCAATAGGATGGGTAAATATATATTCAAGTACATTCACTGATGCTGACCCATCTATCTTTAATTTTGGAACGCTGCATGGCAAACAACTCTTCTTTTTTGGAGTAAGTGTTATTGCAATAATTGTAATTATGGCTCTTGAGGCCAGTTTCTATGAGCGATTTTCCAGTTTAATGTACGTGACGTCAATTGTTCTTCTGTTGGGTTTATTTGTATTCGGGAAAACTATTGCAGGAGCAACTTCATGGTATAATCTTGGCTTTTTTAATTTACAACCTTCAGAGTTTGCGAAAGTGGCCACAGCATTGGCCCTGGCAAAATATTTAAATGATATTCAAACTGATATTAAAAGGCGAAAAGACCAGCTTTATGCTATTGGCATAATCTTATTACCCGCAATTTTAATAATACCCCAACCCGACCCTGGAAGTGCTTTGGTATTCTTTGCACTTGTATTCGTTATATTTAGGGAAGGTTTACCTCTGTATTATTTAGTTATAGGTTTACTCACAATATTGGTTTTTGTGGCTACGTTAATGTTTGGCACAATCTGGATAGGAATAGTATTGGGTTTGATAATCGTATTGTTTTTCCTCCTCAAAAAAAAGAAATTCAAAGTGCCCTTTGTACCCCTTGTTTCCGTCGTTGTTTTGACAATTCTTTTTTCTCTTTCAGTAAACTTTGTATTCAACAATGTTTTTGAACAAAGGCATCGTGATCGTTTTAGCCTTTGGTTACGTTTGGAAAAAGACCCAAATAAGTTGGAAGAAATACGAAAATCGATTGGTTACAATACCTATCAATCGGAAAAAGCTATAGAATCTGGTGGATTTTGGGGAAAAGGCTTTTTAGAAGGAACAAGGACAAAAGGCGATTTTGTTCCTGAGCAGCATACAGATTATATTTTCAGTACGGTTGGTGAGGAGTGGGGTTTTCTCGGCACTGCTTCTGTAATATTACTCTTTAGTTTACTGTTCTTAAGACTTGTATACTTGGCTGAGAGGCAAAAAACTGCCTTTCCGAGAATGTATGGTTATGGCGTTATTTCTATTCTATTAATCCACTATTTCATCAATATTGGAATGGTAATTGGTATTTTGCCTACCATTGGCATTCCGCTACCATTTTTCAGCTATGGCGGGTCAGGATTATTGTTTTTCACCATACTACTTTTCATTTTTTTAAAGCTAGATTCAAACCGGCTGAAAGAGGGAATTTAAAATTTCCATCCAGAAATACTGGATCCGCTCTCTATTTCAGATTCTTTGTCATCAGAAAGATTTTGGAAAAAATCCAAACCGGTAACCTTTTCAATCTTGTTTATGGGAACAATAAAGTTTTGCAATGATTCAGAACTTTCGCGATTAGGCATTAAAAAACCAAGAACTTTTAAATTGTCTTTATCCCCTTTGGCAATAATTTTATAGTAGTACTTCGGAACATCAACATCTTCCTCTCCTATCTCTTCTAGACCATCTTCAAGAACACCTCCAGTTACAATAAACAAATCGCCATACTTTTTTGCCCATCGTCGCACTTGCATTTCCAATCTATTCCATACTCCAGCATTAAAATCACGATCTTGCGGACTAATATTACTTGTATAGAAAGTTTCATTATAAGCATATTCAGAGAAGCGACGATCACCAGCGGGGCATAAATGGCCTCGATCATATCCTGATCCCTTATAATTTCGCCAATCAGCGGATTTAGATTTCACCTTTGGGTCTTCAATAAAATAAGGACGTTTACGGTCATCGTAAGTCAAATGACTTTTCTTTAACATATAGGCAACCCATTCAGCCTGCTCGTATGGCTCATTGTAAGACAGCGAAAAATGGTCATGGATTACGATATTTCCTGTCGAAGAACCAGGAAGAAAATAGGAAGGAATATTTGTCTCAAGTCCATTATCTTCTTGAGTGGAATAAGTAGCTGGAGTATAAAAATTCTCAAACAACCAAAAACCTACAATACATGCCAAGAATAAAACGGTATATATAGTTCTGTTTTTCTTAGTTTGGCTCATAGGCCAAATTTAGTTTAAATTAGTCGTAGTATTGCTAATTGGTTTTGTAAGGTTTGTGATGTTTTTCAGACTAAAGGAAGGACTTCACAAATTACTGAACGAAAAGAGTAGTTTGATTAAAAAGCAATTCAATAAATTTTTTAAAAAAGAAAGGAAACACACCATGCTTACATGGAAAGAGGTTATCAATTTTGCTGTAAAAGGCAATCCAAAACCCGATAGAAGGGTTGAGAAAACAAATGAGGAATGGCAAGAAATTCTCAGCCCTGAACAATTTAGGGTTACCCGTAACAAAGGTACTGAAGCTCCTCATTCAGGTACACTTTGCAGCATTCATGAATCTGGTAAATACAATTGTGTTTGCTGCGACAATCCTCTTTTTGATTCAACGATTAAATTTGAATCTGGAACTGGATGGCCAAGCTTTACGCAACCCGTAAAACAAAATGCAATTAAATATGAAAAAGATACGGCTTTTGGCATGGTTCGGGTAGAGGTCATGTGCAACACCTGCGATGCACATTTGGGTCATGTTTTTCCCGATGGCCCCGAACCAAGTGGTTTACGCTATTGTATTAATTCAGAGTCAATGAAATTAGAACCTGCTGCGGCAGACAAGAAAGAAAGGATTTAAAATGAGTAATAAGAATTTAAAAACGGCAACCTTAGGTGGTGGATGTTTTTGGTGTATTGAGGCTATTTTCAACGAAATAAGAGGTGTAGAAAAGATTGTCTCTGGATACACGGGAGGCACAGCTCCCGGAAAGCCGACTTATAAAGAGGTATGCTCCGGACTAACCGGTCATGCAGAAGTGGTTCAAATAACATTTGACCAAAGCTTTGTTTCATACGAAGATTTGTTGATTATTTTTATGACAAGTCACGATCCAACAACTTTGAACCGCCAAGGAGGTGATTCAGGAACCCAATACCGTTCCGTAATCTATTATCATAATGATAATCAGAAAGAGATTGCAAATGCAGTTTCAAAGGAAATAGCCCCTTATTATGAAAATGTTATTGTTACTGAAATAAGTCCGTTAGGTGTTTTTTACGAAGCAGAAGATTATCATCAAGATTATTATAAAAACAACTCCTCTCAAGGATATTGTAGTGCGGTAATAACACCAAAATTGGCAAAACTTCGCAAAATGCACGCGGATAAGCTGAAGGAAATTTCAGCATAAACATCAAATACATAAATAATTTATATTCAGGGAGTTGATTTCTCCCTGAGTATTGTTATTCACTAATTTTAACTAAGAAATAATTATGAAAAACGACATAAAATATGGAATAGACGGATTTAAAGCACATGAATTCGGGGTGAACCAATGGATAGATGAAGAAGGTAAAATCACTTCCCCAATAAAACTATCTGATTTCGAAGGAAAATTCAAAGTCATTTATTGCTTTCAAAGTTGGTGCCCAGGTTGTCACAGTAGAGGGTTCCCTGCATTACAGGAAATGTCGAAGGCATTAAAGAGCAACAAAAATGTAACGTTTCTTGCTGTGCAAACTGTTTTTGAAGGTCATGACGAGAATACATATGATAAAATAACCGAAATTCAACGAAAATATGAGATTGAAATACCATTTGGCCATGACCCAGGGGATGAAGGCTCGGGAAACATTTCTAAAATAATGAGGCATTATAGAACCGGAGGAACACCTTGGTTCATTTTTATTGATCAAAGGAACAATGTTGTATTCAATGATTTTCATCTGAATGTTGAAAAGGCGATTGCATTTTTAAAAACGATTCACTAAATGAAGAACGTTCCCGAAATAAAATTATATGGTGCTTCCGGCTGTCATAAAACGAAATATTATCAAATGTTCTTGAATGGGACTAAGTTATCCTACAAATTCTTGGATGTTGAGATAAACGAGAATTATGCCAAGGAATTACGTAGTTTATATCAGAATGGCAAACTTAATTTTCCAACAATTACAATTGGAAAAAAGAAATTGCGAAACCCTAATGTTAATGATCTTGAAAAATGGCTGAACAAATTAATTCCTAATAGATCATAATTAATTCACGATATTAAGAACCTAGATCATACTCGCTTATGAAACTGAATATTAAAGACACTTTCAATACTGAGTTACCAGCGGATCCAATTTTGGAAAATAGCCGTAGGCAGGTCAGAGGCGCTTGTTTTTCTTTAGTTACTCCACGAAGAACATCAAATCCAAAATTGCTTCATGTTTCAAATGATATGTTGCAAAAGATTGGGCTCACCGAAAAAGACGTGAAAAACAATTCATTCTTGAAGGTTTTTACCGGAAATGAGGTTTTACCAAATACCAAACCATATGCAATGTGCTATGGTGGCCACCAGTTTGGAAATTGGGCTGGACAGTTAGGCGATGGTCGGGCCATAAATTTATGTGAGGTTGAACACAACAGCGAACATTGGGCATTACAATTAAAAGGTGCAGGTGAGACACCCTATTCCCGTACGGCGGATGGATTGGCCGTTTTGCGATCATCAATTCGTGAATATTTGTGTAGTGAGGCCATGTTTCATTTGGGTGTCCCCACAACAAGGGCACTCTCACTGGCCCTTACAGGAGACCAAGTGCTACGTGACGTCATGTATGATGGTAATCCTGCCTATGAAAAAGGGGCGGTTGTTTGTAGAACTTCACCATCCTTTATACGGTTTGGTAATTTTGAGATTTTAGCAGCAAGAAACGAGATTTCCACACTTAAAAAATTAACTGACTATACGATTGAACATTTCTTTACTCATTTAGGCAAACCATCAAAAGAAGTTTATTTACAGTTTTTCAAAGAGGTAGCAGACAGCAGTTTAAAAATGGTTATTGAATGGCAACGTGTTGGTTTTGTTCATGGCGTCATGAATACCGATAATATGTCTATTCTGGGATTGACAATTGATTATGGACCATATGGCTGGTTAGAAGGTTATGACCCAGATTGGACCCCTAACACCACCGATCGTCAATTTAAACGTTACAGGTTTGACAATCAACCAGATATTGTTCTTTGGAATTTATATCAACTAGCCAATGCGCTTTATCCCTTAATTGAAGAAACAGAAACCTTAGACCTTATACTTACAGATTATAGGTCATCATTCACTAAGGATTACCAGAATATGATGCGTTCTAAATTAGGCCTTTTTAAATCAAAGAATGATGATTCAATTCTAATAAAGGAATTAGAGGACATCTTACAGCTATCCGAAACCGATATGACCATATTCTTTAGGAATCTTGGCAATTACGAAGTTGGAAAACCCGATGAAGGGATAAAAGTTATTTCAGATGCATTTTATAAACTTTCTGATGTTAATGAATCAATTAGAAAAAAATGGGATGATTGGTTCTTAAGATATGATAATCGCCTCAAGTTAGGGGTAGAAGTCACACAAATTGAACGCAAAGAAAAAATGGATAGCATAAACCCCAAATATGTACTGCGCAATTACATGGCTCAAATGGCCATTGATAACGCTGATAAGGGAAATTATTCATTAATAGAGGAAATATATACTTTGCTCAAAAAACCCTATTCTGAGCAGCCTAAATATAAAAAGTGGTTTGCAAAACGCCCTGAATGGGCCAGACACAAAGTTGGTTGTTCAATGCTCTCTTGTAGTTCTTAATAAGTTTGCCAAACCAATGAACTAAAAAATAAAAGCAAGTTATGCAACATATTATCCTCAATTATTTTCCAAAGTTCATTTAGTCATCAAATTCTTCATATTTTATGAGAATCAACGCAGATAAATACCGAACAAAAAGCTATATTTGAGATGGTTTAAATTTAAACTGAACGACATTTGTTCAAAATAAAAATTGAGGATTTTAAAACGACCTTGTTTAAAACAGGTCGATTTTTTTTTGCTTTATCTAAATTTCAACCAAAATTTGAATACCAACCTTAAACCAAAACAATTATGGGTAAAATGAAGACAACGAAAATCAACATCTATTTTATAACTATTGTTATTACTCTAGGTGGATTATTGTTCGGATATGATACTGGAGTAATCAATGGAACCCAGTTTTATTTCTCAAAGTATTTTGAATTGACTGGAGCAATAAAAGGCTTTATCGTCAGTAGTGCACTTTTGGGTGCATTGGTGGGTGCTGCATCGGCAGGGGTTATCAGCAAGTCCATTGGGAGAAAAAATTCATTGATTATCTCGGCCATACTTTTCTTTATTTCCGCTTGGGGATCAGGTTTACCAAGTATGCTGCCAGAATCGACCACATTGTTGGTGATTTTTAGGCTTATAGGTGGTATCGCTATAGGAATGGCTTCTATGAACGCACCAATGTATATAGCAGAGATTGCCCCTGCCAAGAATAGAGGTGTTTTGGTTACTTTCTATCAGCTGGCAGTTGTTATTGGCTTTTTTGTTGTTTTTCTAGTCACGTATTTTATTGGTGCCGAATTAAGTGAGAGTGAAAATATCGCGTTTGGATGGAGAAATATGTTTTGGTCCGAATTGGTACCAGCTGGATTATTTTTAATCTTGTTGTTCTTTGTTCCAAAAAGTCCGCGATGGCTAATGATAAAAGGTAAAGAGGAAGAAGCTGAAAATATATTGACACGAATTCACGGTGAGGAAGTAGCTAGTAAGGAAATCAAGGAGATTAGAGAAAATATCAAAGCTGAAAGCACCAAAGTAAAAGCCTCAATTCTCAGTAAAACAATGTTACCTATTGTAATTATTGGAACAGTTCTCTCAGTATTACAACAATTTACAGGAATCAACGCGGTTCTATATTATGGTGCCGACATCTTTGAACAGGCCCTAGGGTTTGGACAGGACGATGTACTATTGCAACAAATTCTATTGGCTACTGTCAACCTACTATTTACATTTATTGCAATGTTCACCGTTGATAAATTAGGTAGAAAACCTTTATTGATTATCGGTGGTTTCGGAATGTTGATAGGGTTTTTGATGATGGGCTTCACGCTATATTTCAGTGATTACTCACAAATCAATTCTGCAGGAATGCCAACTATTTCTTCAGCAGAGGGCATAATTAGTTTAATAGGCGTTTTGATTTTCATTGGCTCATTCGCCATGTCAATGGGCCCAATTGTTTGGGTTTTATTGGCTGAGATATTTCCTAATAAAATTAGAAGTGCCGCTATGGCAGTTGCGGTTGCCGGACAATGGTTGGCCAACTATTTTGTTTCCCAATCATTCCCAATGATCGTTGAAAGTGATGCAAATAGATTGATTATGGATGGAGGAACATGGAACAATGCCCTACCCTATTTTATATTTTCAGCCTTCATTGTGGTTATTATCGTTTTCGTCTACAAATATATCCCTGAAACGAAAGGTAAAACTCTAGAAGAAATGGAAGCCCTATTCGAAAAAAAATAGGCGTTCACTGAAAATGATAATACTGGTTATTTTTCTAATAACCGTATAATGCCCGGCTTTAATAAAGTCGGGCATTTATTTAATCCGTTTGGGAAATGAATTGGGCAAGCTCAAAACAAAACCCTAGGATATTAAAAACAAAGAACCCTGACCTTAAGGTCAGGGTTCTTAATAAATTCTTTCTTTATAAGCTTTTAACCTTTTACACTGGCCAATTTAGCATGTTTAATATTGTTAATTTTAAGGTCTTGCAAAACATTCACCGCCTCTTCAATATAAACATCTTTGGCAAGGTCCTGGTGCCAACGATTTCTTTTCTCTCTTAAATCTGCATCTTTGGTAAATAACTCTTCCTCATATTTTAAAGATTCAAAAGTTAATTTTGAATCATATTCCGAAAGCGATTTAAAATAATCAGACTTGGCCTTATCCTTCTTTTCTTCTTCCTTATAGATATCATAGTTCAAAGAAATTAGGTTATCGTCCTGCTCAGATTTTATCCATTTGGCATTTTCTTCAATTAATTTTATCTGGTCGTTAGCCTCCATTCTTTTATTACTATTGGCTATGGTTTGTTCATAATCTATATACCCATCCCATAAATCGTACTCCGCTGGAGTGATTTTATCCCACTTTAGAGGGTTGGACTGGTCTCTTTCCCCTAAATCAATATAGCTGTATTTGTCTGGCACCACGACATCACTCTTAACACCTTCTAACTGTGTTGAACCTCCATTTATTCTATAAAACTTTTGAGTAGTCAATTTAATAGCACCTAAATCACCATGCTCATTACTGCGTACAATATTATCTAACGGAATTACATTCTGCACAGTTCCTTTACCGAAGGTTTGTTTACTTCCGATTACTATTGCCCTTTTATAGTCCTGCATTGCAGCAGCCAAAATTTCAGAAGCCGAAGCTGACAACTCATTCACCAAAATAACCAAGGGTCCATCCCATTGAATTCGTTCATCTTTATCGTCATAAACATCTTTGTTCTTACCACCAGAACGCACTTGTACAATAGGCCCGTCTTTAATAAACAAACCGGCCATTTCAACAACAGTTTTTAAAGATCCACCACCGTTATCTCGAAGGTCAAGAATCAATCCTTCAGCACCTTCTTGTTTTAATCGTTCTACTTCTTTGGCAACATCGGTCGCGGCATTCCTCTCAGAGTAATCATTAAAGTCAACATAAAACTTTGGAAGATTTATAAGTCCAAAATGTTGATTATCCTTGATGATATTAGCTGATTTCGCATACGATTCTTCCAACTCAACAATGTCTCTAGTCAACGAAATAACTTCGACAGAACCATCTACTTTTCTAACGGTAAGATCTACAACGGTACCTTCCGGGCCCTTAATCAATTTAATTGCATCATCCAATCGCATTCCAACAATATCAATCGGGTCTTTGCCATCTTGACCAACCCTAATGATTTCATCACCTACTTCTAATCTTTTATCTCTCCAAACTGGACCTCCTGATATTACCTCTACGATTTTAGCGCCTTCTGGCTTTTTTTGCAAGCGAGCTCCAATTCCTTCAAATTTACCAGACATGCTCACATCGAACTTTTCTTTATCCTCTGGTGCAAAATAGAAAGTATGTGGATCAAACTCATCAACTATGGTATTGATATACTGAACAAACCAATCTTTTCGTTCAAGATCATCAACAAAGTCAAAAAACTCATCCAAGGTTTTTTGTGTAGACTTCCTTGATTCTATTTCAGCCTCTTCTGGAGTCCTTGATTCTTCCAATTTGGTGTTGGCAAACTTTTCTTCCGTAGAAAGTTCATTGATTACATTACCATCTACAACAACCGTTTTGGTGTCACTAGTCTTTTTTACCTTTCTCAACTTCGAATCATATGTACCCAAAGTAGCATACTTCAATTGTTTTCTCCATCTTTCCTTCAAATCAGATCTAGAGGCAGAAAAAAGTTCTTTTTCATAATCTATACTTATACTTTCTTCAACACCGTAATCAAACGGATCAGCCAAAACTTCTTTATAAATAACCTTGGCATCCTGCATTCTTGTCATCAACCGATCATAGACCAAATTGAAGAAAGTAATATCGGTATTCTTGATTTGATCATCAATCTGAAACTTGTATTGTTCAAAATCCATTATATCAGCTTCTAAGAAATACCTTTTTGTTGGATCAAGAACATCAATAAAGTCTTCAAACACATTAACAGAAAAATCGTCATTGATGTCTTTGGGTTCATAATGCCCTCTTTCCAAGACATAAGTGATTAAATCCAACAACAACTTATCCTTGTCATCGTTCTCAAAAGATTTATTAGTAAAACCACATGAAGCTACAGCAACAAGCATGGCAATTAGAGCGTAGGCTAGATTCCTTTTCATAAAATGTTCGTTGTTATTGATTAATAACTTTTACTTTTTTCAAGTCTTAAACTCGCTTGTTACATTTCTAGAACATAACTAATTCCCTAATATACTGAAAAAACCATGCCATTGCTTGGGTGGCAGGCATTAAATTTTTGTTAAACAGCCTTTGGGAACATATCTTTTTTTAAACGTATTTTTACCTAATAAAGTATATTAAATGGATAAACCGCTTATTCTGGTAACAAATGATGATGGGATTACCGCTCCTGGACTAAGGTCTTTGGTGCGTTTTATGGCGGAAATAGGGGATGTTGTCGTTGTAGCTCCTGATAGTCCACAATCAGGTATGGGTCATGCTATTACCTTGGATAGTACTTTATATTCCTCCAAAATTGAAATAGACTCTAATGATGGCGTCATTGCCGAATATAGTTGCAGTGGAACTCCCGCAGATTGTGTCAAATTGGGTTTACAGGAGTTATTGGACCGCAAACCCGATATTTGTATCAGCGGTATCAATCATGGGTCAAATTCATCCATAAATGTGATTTATTCTGGAACTATGAGTGCGGCCATTGAAGCTGGTATAGAAGGTGTGCCCGCCATAGGCTTCTCCTTATGTGATTACAGTTGGAACGCCGATTTCGAAGCTACCGGCGAGGCGGTAAAGAGTATTGTTCTGGAAGCATTGAAAAATGGTATGCCCAAGGGTGTTGTTCTTAATGTAAACATTCCCAAATTGCCAAAAGAAGAATTGAAGGGAATAAAAATCTGTAGACAGGCTAGAGCCAATTGGAAAGAAAAATTTGATAAAAGAAAAAATCCAATGGGGAAAGATTACTACTGGTTAACAGGTGAATTTGAATTGTTGGACAAAGGTGAAGATACCGATGAATGGGCTCTGGCAAATGGATATGTTTCCGTAGTACCCACGCAATTTGACCTTACCGCCCACCATGCCATTCAACATATAAATAATTGGAATTTAAATGAATACTAAAAAAGAGCTTATTATAGGGTTTATAGTTGGCATCATTGCGAATACGATTGGTACTTTAATCTATATCCTTCTATTTTCTGATTTTGGAATAATTGAAACTTTCCAAGCTGCTGTGCAACAGGGCCATATAGGAAGTTTACTTGCCCTTGGGGCAATACTTAATCTCGTTGCCTTTTTCGGGTTTTTGAAATTGCGAAGAGACCAGAGGGCCAAAGGAGTTTTAATTGCCACCATTCTTACTGCGTTGGCAATTCTTTATTATAAAGTATTTTAAAATGAAATACTACATTATCGCAGGCGAAGCATCGGGCGATCTTCACGGATCTAACTTAATCAAGGCCTTGAAAAAGAAGGATTCAAGTGCCGATATCAGGTGTTGGGGTGGTGATTTGATGCAAAACTCGGGCGGTAAACTAGTAAAGCATTATAAGGAAATGGCATTTATGGGGTTTTTGGAAGTTATTCTGAACCTCAATAAAATCTTTAAAAACATTAAGTTTTGCAAATCGGATATTGGGGAGTTTAATCCTGATGTGATTGTTTTTATTGATTATTCCGGATTCAATCTTAGAATAGCCGAATGGGCCAAACAAAACAATTTTAAAACAAATTATTATATATCTCCACAGATTTGGGCATCGCGGGAAGGACGTATTGCCAAAATAAAAAGAGATATCGATGCTATCTATGTCATCCTTCCGTTTGAAAAAGAGTTTTACGAGAAAAAACATGGTTTTCCTGTTCATTTTGTAGGCCATCCGCTAATCGATGCTATTTCAGAACGAAAGACCATCGATGAAAAACAATTTAGAGAAGAGAATAGTCTTGACACCAACAAACCAATTATTGCCTTACTCCCTGGGAGCAGAAAACAAGAAGTGCAAAAAATGCTTCTTACAATGCTTTCGGTAATCAATGATTATCCTCAACATCAATTTGTAATTGCTGGCGCTCCCAGTCTAGAACGGGATTTTTATAACACTTTCTTAGAGGATTTCAACGTTGGCTTTGTAAATGACAAAACATATGACCTTTTGAATATATCCCATGCGGCTTTGGTAACCAGTGGCACAGCAACCTTGGAAACTGCACTTTTTAAAGTTCCACAAGTAGTCTGTTACAAGGCAAATTGGATTTCTTATCAAATCGCCAAACGCATAATCACATTGG
This sequence comes from Maribacter sp. HTCC2170, assembly GCF_000153165.2. Taxonomy (NCBI): domain Bacteria; kingdom Pseudomonadati; phylum Bacteroidota; class Flavobacteriia; order Flavobacteriales; family Flavobacteriaceae; genus Maribacter; species Maribacter sp. HTCC2170. The sequence goes on along the minus strand of NC_014472.1, from coordinate 2,170,141 downwards.
ATTTTATTTCCTTAGTGAATTTAATCATGAAAAAAGAGGTGGTGAAGGAGCTGATTCAAGGTGAACTGAGTTCAAAAAACCTTAAAAAAGAATTGGATTTAATCCTTGCCGGACCAACACGTGATAAACAATTGGAGTCCTACGATTCATTGACCAAGAAACTTGGTGGAAAGGGCGCAAGTGAAAAGGCTGCCAAGCTAATTGTAGAAAATGCTTAATTTTGATATCCAAGGACATGTAACTCGCTTTGGATGAATCGAATACTTCCATTATTCTTACTCTTTATTTTTTTAGGTGGCTGTATTGCCAAAAAAAGGACGACCTATAGCAAAGAACGAAAGGTTACCGTTGAGGCCTCAGATACGCCCTCGACTATTGCTGAAGATTCAACATTAGTTAATATTCAACCAAAAGAAAACATTAAAACAAATTCGAAAGCCAATGACATTATCAATACGGCATTGACCTTTTCTGGAGTACGATATAAATACGGTGGCACCACAAAAAAGGGAATGGATTGTTCTGGTTTATTGTATGTGTCATTTAAAGAACACGATGTTTCTATTCCTAGAGTTTCACACGAAATGGCCAACAAAGGCAAACGTATTCGCGTTAACCAAGTTGAAAAAGGAGACCTTCTTTTTTTCAAAACCACAAGAAGAGGAAAAAAAATAAATCATGTAGGCATGGTAGTAACCGTCGAAAACAACGAAATAAAATTTATTCATGCCTCTTCATCTAGAGGTGTAATTGTGTCTTCTTTAAGAGAAGGTTATTGGAATTATGCCTTCGTGAAAGCTACAAGAATCCTATAAGATGAATTTGTTGAAATTCGTTCCCATTAAACTAACCATATTATTGGTTTTTGGTATTCTAATAGGTTACAATTTCAACTTAAATTTCAAATTTGCTTTTCTGGCATTACTAATCAGCACCCTTTCTTTAGGTTTAGTATTCTTGAAAACAAAAGACAATAGCCGCTACCTATTTGGAAGCTTAGCTGTCCTTACGACCATACTTTTGGGGATTACTATTTCAGCACAAGCCAAACCAGGAAGTTATTCCCATCATTACTCAAACTATGCTATAGATAACCAAGTAAGTTTAGTTCTTAAAATCCAAGAGAAACTGAAACCTACAGACTTTTCTTTACGATATATTGCAAAAGTCCAACACTATGAGGGCAAAAAAGCCGTAGGAAAATTGCTGTTGAACTGCACAGTTGATCCTAAATACAGTTCACTTGAAGTAGATGATGAATTGATGGTTTTGTCCGAAATTGTTGAGATTAATTCCCCGCTGAATCCACACCAATTCAACTACAAAAAATATCTCGAACAAAAGGGTATAGCACATCAATTGAACCTAAGCCAAAACAATCATTTTTTCCTTAAATCCAATACAAGAACAATAAAAGGATTGGCATCGGAGATACGAAATAAAATAATTTTAAAACTTAATTCTGCAGGGTTTGATCAAGATGAATTAAGTATTATCCAAGCCTTGTTCCTTGGCCATCGGGATGATATTTCACAAACCACCTATTCTAATTACAAAGATGCGGGCGCTGTTCACATATTGGCTGTATCTGGACTTCACATTGGTATTTTACTATTGTTTCTTCAATTTCTATTACAGCCATTGGAAAGATTACCAAAAGGAAAGTCTATTAAACTAATGCTGATTGTGATATTTCTTTGGGGATTTGCCTTTTTGGCAGGCTTGTCGGCCTCTGTTGTGCGAGCTGTTACCATGTTCTCCTTTGTCGCATATGCTATGTATTTAAACCGTCCTCAAAACACTTTTAACATTTTGGCCCTATCAATGTTTTTCATTCTATTGGTATTTAATCCCCTCTTGGTCTTCGATGTTGGGTTTCAAATGAGTTATGCTGCTGTATTTGCCATAGTTTGGATTTATCCCTTATTGCAAAGGTTCTGGTATCCCAAAAACTGGTTGTTGAACAAAGGTTGGCAATTACTCTCAGTAAGTATTGCCGCACAAATTGGTGTTGTACCTATAAGTCTCTATTATTTTCACCAATTTCCTGGGCTGTTTTTTATTTCCAACTTAGTAATTGTTCCATTTCTTGGACTAATCCTAGGATTAGGTATTATGGTCATTGCCCTAATACTACTGGATTTTGCTCCAAATTCTCTAATCGAGCTTTATAATTTATTGATTGGAGTGATGAATTCGGTTATAGCATGGGTATCGCAACAAGAAACCTTTATTTTAAAAAATATTTCCTTCGATTTTGTTCAACTGCTACTTACCTATGCCCTAATTTTTTCTTTAATAATTGCTTTGACAAAACCAACTTTTAGAAAAATGGCAGCTTTTCTTACTTGTATTGTCCTTTTACAAGGATGGTCAATTTATACATTAAATAAAACATCTAATAAAGAAGCTTTGATTATTGGACATCAAACTAAAAACTCTATTCTTAGTCATCAAAAAGGTAATGAATTGGATGTGTTTTCGTCGGACAGTATTGCGGCAATGAGGATTGTAAACAATTATCAAATCACTGAGAGAATTGACCAAATCAAACATCAAGGTATTGAGAATTCCTTTTCTTATAAAAACAAAAAAATTTTAGTGATAGATTCTACCGGAGTATTTGCAAATGGCATCAAAACTGTTGATTATTTGCTTCTTACCAAATCACCAAAAATAAACCTTGACCGAATTTTAGATTCGCTCCAACCTAAAATGCTTATAGCAGACGGAAGCAACTACAAAACCTATATTGAACGGTGGAAAAGGACTTGTATAAATAAAAAACTCCCTTTTCACTATACTGGCGAAAAGGGAGCATATTTTCTTGATTAACATATTCTAATTATGCCAAATCCTCACTTGTCATTTTTCGTTCATTATCCTCAGCACCATGCGTTAAAGCCTTTAATTTTTTGATAAATAGCCATATTAGCAAACCAAATAAAATACAGAAAACAGCAATACCCGTGAAAACAGTGTATTCTCCAAATTCTGACGCTGATTCTCCCAATAGACCAGCAACTTTGTTTCCAAGACCTGTTGTTGCAAAATAAAGACCCATCATTAAAGATGCATATTTAGCTGGAGCTAATTTAGTTACGAACGATAGAGATACTGGCGAAAGACTCAACTCCCCTACAGTATGGAACAAGTATGCTAAAACCAACCAATACATAGCCGATGAACCTGAACCTTGGTATTCAGCTGTTGCAGCTGTCATAAACAAGAAGCCCATACCCATTATTATAAGACCCATTATCATCTTGAAGAGTGAAGAAGCTTCCTTTCCTTTCAGTTTGCGATTTGCCCAATAGGCCGCCACCGCAGTACCCAAGGTTATGATAAAAAATGCATTTAATGATTGAAACCAAGAAGCAGGAACTTCCCATCCCATTAACATTCTATTTGTATAATCCTTAGCGTAGATATTCATTAGACCGCCTGCCTGCTCAAAAGCTCCAAAAAACACAATCACCATAAGGAAGGAAAGAATCAATACAATTACCCTATCTTTCTCTATTTTGGTGAGCGGTCTTTTAAGCGCTTCTCTATCTTCCTCATTTTCTGATTTGCCTAGGTAGCCACCTACTCCCTTGAGATACTTTTGACCATAAACGAATTGTATAAGACCAAAAAGCATACAAATACCAGCAAGACCAAATCCATAATGCCATCCATAAACTTCACCAACATAGCCAACAATTAAACTGGACAAGAAAGCACCAACGTTAATACCTATATAGAAAATGGTAAACCCTTTATCCCTCCTAATATCTCCTTTCTTATAAAGTCCGCCAACCATTGTAGAAATGTTTGGCTTAAGCATTCCAACCCCGGCAATAATAAAACCGAGACCAGTATAAAATGCCCACATTTGCTCTATGGCCAATACACTGTGCCCAATAACCAAGAGTATTGCCCCAACTATTACGGCCTTTTTTTGACCAAGTATCCTATCTGCAATAATACCTCCTGGAATTGAGGCCACATAAACCAACATAGTATACCAACCGTAAAGAACGAGTGCTTCTTTGTTGGTCCAACCTAATCCCGGATTAGAGTCTGTGGTTTTCGTTACCAAATATAGAACGAGGATAGCTCTCATTCCGTAATAAGAGAAACGCTCCCACATCTCAGTAAAGAATAGTACATAAAGCCCTACTGGATGCCCAAAAAGCTCTTTCTGTTCTGCTGGTTTATCAATTGCTGTCATAAGTTATTTTGTTTGGTTATAGATTATCTTTTACAAATTTGGTCATTTTGTTGTACAACTGTATTCTGGTGTTACCGCCGTAAATACCATGATTACGGTCTGGGTAAATTGCCCAGTCGAATTGTTTATTCGCCTGAATCAATGCCTCAATCATTCGCATGCTGTTTTGTACATGTACATTGTCATCTCCAGATCCATGAATCAACAAATATTTACCTTTTAGCAATTCAGGGTAATTGAAAGGTGAATTATCATCATACCCAGAGGCATTTTCTTGAGGGGTCTGCATATAACGCTCTGTGTAAATGGTATCATAAAAACGCCATGAGGTCACTGGAGCTACTGCAATGGCCATTTCAAATACATCATTCCCCTTTAAAAGACAGTTCGTAGACATAAAGCCTCCATAACTCCAACCCCAAATTCCTGTTCTCTCTTCATCTATATAGGATAACTCACTTAATTTCTTGGCAGCAGATATTTGATCTTCGACCTCGAATTTTCCTAATTCTTTTTGAGTTACTTTTTTAAAATCCCTTCCTTTTAAGCCAGTACCACGTCCATCAACACAAACAACTATGTACCCTTCTGAAACCAGCATTTGATGCCAATAATCATTGGCTCCCATCCAACGGTTGGTCACATTCTGTGAACCGGGACCACTATACTGGTACATGAACAATGGATATTTTTTTGCTGCGTCAAAATCAGTAGGCTTGAGCATATACATGTTCAAGTCATTCCCGTTGATTGAAATAGTAGAAAATTCCCTTGAAGCAACATCATACCCTTTTAGCCTATTAAGCAAGTCATTGTTGTTTTTAATTTCCTTTATCTTTTTACCAGTTTGGGTGTTGTTCAAAGTATATCTATAAGGAGTACTATTGCTAGAGAAAGTGTTTATAAAATAGGTGAAATCTGAACTAAAATCAGCAGAATTTGTCCCTGCCGCAACGGCAAGTTCTTTTTTCTTTTTACCTGAGCTTGATATGCTGTAGACTCCTCGGTTAATTGAGCCATTTTCGGTGGACTGATAATATATTTTGTCCTTTTTTGGGTCATAGCCATAATAATTGGTCACCTCCCATGCTCCCTTAGTTACCTGATTCATCAACGGCCCTTCTTTGCTATACCTGTATATGTGGTTCCAACCGTCTTGTTCACTGGTCCAGATAAAGCTGTCATCAGGTAAAAATGTTAAATTATCAGTGATATCAACATAGCTTTTATCCCTTTCTTCCATTAATAAACGGACTGAATTTTCCTTCGCATTTACTTCAATCAACTTTAAATGATTTTGATGCCGATTAAGAGTTGTTACGCTTAGAGAATTGGCATTATTCATCCATTTAATACGAGGTATATAATAAGGATTTCCCAAATCTATTTTAGCGGAACTAGCAGTAGCCGTATCGTACATATGAAGAGTAATCAATGCATTTTCTTCTCCTGCTTTTGGGTATTTGAATACGTTTTGTTTTTGATATAATTCTGCTCCATAAACATCCATTGAGAACTCGGGAACATTGGTTTCGTCAAAACGCAAAAAGGCAATTTTTGTACCATTTGAATTCCATTCAAAAGCCCTAACAAAAGCAAACTCCTCTTCATAAACCCAATCGGTCACACCATTTATGATTTTATTTTTTACACCATCGGTCGTAATCTGTTTGGTTTGCTTAGAATCAATATCAAAAACATAAAGATTATTGTTCTTGACAAAAGCCACTTGCTTTCCATTAGGTGAAAGTAATGGCTCTTGAATTTTATCCTCTGAGATTCTGGTTACCGAACCGTCAACTATGTTATAAACATAAAAGACACCCAAGGTTGAGTGTCTAAAAATCGGTTCAATATCTGTAGCAAGAAGTATATTGTTCTCATCCTTACTGAAAGAATACGAACTAAAGGCCGGTATTTCGTCGTTATTCGCAGAACTTAAAATCGTCTCTACCTTTTCCAAGGTTTTGTAATCATATTTGTCAATACTTGTAGATTTATCTGCTTGGTTGCGACTTAAAACCGTATATTGTTTACCATTCTTCATAGATCGCAATACTTCCAACCCGCTAGTTCTAAACGTTCCCTGATAAATTTCCTCTACAGTAATTTTTTTTTGTTGTGCAATAACGGTGGTAACCAAACCAACAAAAAAAAGCAAAAGAATGTGTCGTTTAATCATATTATTCCCAAAAATGTTATAATCTTTCAAGTTTAGTGAATATTTTACAATTAATTAAACTTTACCGTTAAAAAGCCTCCTATTTGTAAGGCTTTTGACGAATGCCTATTTACCAGTTGATTGACTATCTTTGAAACACCAAACTAACAAGGTATGAAAACTCCCATTTCGGGTTTCTCCAGACTATCCAAAGAAGAAAAAATTGAATGGATCGCCGAGAATTACACTCACAATTCTATTGAGACCAAAAACATTTTAAAACGTTATTGGAACCGTGAAAAAGAGGTGCAAAAATTACACGATGAATTCATAGAAAATACCATTTCAAATTATTATTTACCATTGGGCATCGCTCCTAATTTTTTAATCGATGGACAACTAATGGCCATACCAATGGCAATAGAAGAAAGCTCTGTTGTTGCAGGCGCGAGCAAAGCCGCAAAATTTTGGTTAGACCATGGAGGTTTTAGTACGAAGGTCCTTGGTACTGAAAAAATAGGACAGGTCCACTTTATTTTTAAAGGAAATCCCAAAAAACTGGAGCTATTCTTCAACCATATACTTCCTATATTACTTGAAGAAGCTAAACCTTTGACCAAAAACATGGAAAAAAGAGGGGGAGGAATCACTAAAATTGAGTTGCGAGATAAAACTGCCGAGTTAGAGAATTATTATCAACTTCATTGCACTTTTGAGACACTTGATGCCATGGGTGCAAACTTCATCAATTCGTGTCTTGAGCAATTTGCTTTGACCTTCAAAACAAAAGCATTGGTTTTTGATCAGTTTGAAGAACATGAAAAGAAGATTGAGATTGTCATGAGTATTCTTTCAAACTATGTTCCCAATTGCTTAGTGAGGGCAAGTGTAAGCTGTCCTGTAGATGAATTAAAAGTAAACTCAACGATTGAGTCTCAAGATTTTGCGGAGAAATTTGTAAGGGCCATTCAAATTGCAAATGTAGAACCCCATAGGGCGGTTACACACAACAAAGGCATCATGAACGGTATTGATGCAGTAGTACTTGCCACTGGTAACGACTTTAGAGCAGTTGAGGCAGGTGTTCATGCTTATGCTGCTAAAAATAGCTCTTATAAGAGCCTCACTCATGCCTCTATTATAGATGGAATATTTAGCTTCTGGATTGAAATACCCCTTGCACTAGGTACCGTTGGCGGGTTGACAAATTTGCATCCCTTGGTAAAATTAGCACTTGAAATTCTTCAGAGACCTTCTGCAAAGGAATTGATGCGTATAGTAGCTGTCGCAGGTCTGGCACAAAACTTCGCTGCGGTCAGTTCTCTGGTTACAACAGGTATTCAAGAAGGTCATATGAAAATGCATTTGATGAATATCTTGAACCAATTACATGCGACAGATAAAGAAAAAGAAACGATAATCGATTATTTTAAAAATCACCCGGTGACCCATAGTGCAGTTGTCGAAATCTTTGAAAAGTTAAGGAGCTAATTGATGAAACAAAATTTCTACAGTAATGGGAAGCTTTTAATCACTGGGGAATATGCTGTTCTTGATGGGGCGAAGGCTTTCGCAATGCCAACTAAATACGGACAATCCTTGTCTGTATTGGAAAATAAATCCAAACAAATCAGATGGATTAGTCTTGACGAAAAAAACGAAGTCTGGTTTGAATCTATTTATGATTTGGAATCTATGGTCCAGATTTCATCAAACAACTCTGAAATTTCGAAAACATTACTAGGAATATTTGTTGAAGCACAAAAATTGAACCCTAACTTCCTGAAGAATGGATCAGGATTTGAGGTTGAAACTAAATTGACATTCCCAAAAGAATGGGGACTTGGAACTTCCTCTACACTAATCTATAATATTGCCCAATGGGCAAATGTTAGCCCCTATAAACTATTGGATAGTACTTTTGGTGGCAGCGGTTATGACATTGCCTGTGCCATGAATAATTTTCCCATTTTATATGAAATTGAAAATGGAAAGCCGATTGTTGAACAAATACATTTTGAAGCTACCTTTAAAGACCAATTATATTTTATATATCTAAATAAGAAACAGAACAGTAGGGAAGCCATTAAAAAATACTACGGTGAAGAATTTGATAGAAAGGAGTTATCAAAAACGATAAGTCAAATCACAAATAGTATGATCACTTCTACTTCAATAAATGATTTCGAGCTCTTAATGTCTAGGCATGAAAATGAGATTTCGAAGGCATTGAAAATACCACCTATCAAAACTAGACTCTTTTCGAATTACCCTAGAGCTATTAAAAGCCTAGGAGCATGGGGTGGCGACTTTATTTTAGCAGCCGGAGATGAGTCTTCAATTGAATTTTTTTATGAAAAAGGCTATAAAACCATTATTTCATTCTCTGATATGATTTTATAAAAAAAGCCCTAACAAATCGTTAGGGCCTCCTAATACTTTTAGACTTTACCTACTAGTAAAACGTTGCTCTATTATCCTCAATTTCTGAAGCTTCTTTCAACGCATTATAAACGGCTGTGTTTACTCTAGCCGCATTTGAAGTTTTAAGTGTATTTGCGAAAGTGCTGTAATTATCCAGTTTTGGCGCTTCCTCTTTCTTCGTAACAGAAATCATGAAAACCCCACTCTCACCTTCGATAAGTTCAGAAGTGTCATTTACGTTCATTGCAAATGCCGTTCCCACAACTGCTGGCTCACGACCGGCGCCTGGAACAGTTGGTGCTTTCACAGTTAAAGCTGAAGCGTTAGAAACGGATACACTATTATCCTTTGCGATATCCTCAATAGACTTGCCTTTATTCGCGGCTATCAATTCTGCCGCCTTTCTTTCCTTTCTTAATATAGGAAGTACCGTGGTTGAAGCATCTTCAACTGTTTTTAAGCCTTCCTGATAAGCGGCCGTCATTTGAACAATAGCATAACCATTGTTTAAATTAAATCTTTTTATGTCACCAACCTTAGTGTCACCTTTGAACGCCCATTGAACTATGTTACGCTGGGTGGTAAGTCCAGGTAGGTTTTCATCCATTGCTTTGATTTTATTCACAGGACGCACAACATACTCGCTTTCCTTTGCCAAATCTGTAAAAGCCTTTTCGCCCGAAATAGATTCCATTTCAAATTTTGTTGCATTGGTAAATAAGGTATTGATTGTGTTTTCAGAAGGCTCAATTTCTCTAGCCAATGTAGCTATTTGATAAATATCTTCTTTGTCATCAATCTTAACAATGTGGTACCCTAATGCAGTTTCAACCAAATCAATTGTTCCAACCTTGTTATTGAACACAAAATCATTGAATTCGGCAACCATTCTACCTTCTTGAAAATAACCCAAATCACCTCCATTGGGAGCCGATGGCCCTTCAGAGTTATCACGTGCCAATTCCACGAAAACAGCGTCTTTTTTCTTTGTCTCCGCCAAAATACCCTTCGCCATTTCTTCAGCTTCTTCTTTGCTTCGTGTTACTGTTGCTTCAGCTCTTTCAGCACCTTTCCATTTAATCAAAATATGGCTCGCCTTTGCAGAACCATTTGTTTTCTTGTTCACCATTTTGGAAACCTTGAAGAAATCTCCATCTCTATATGGCCCATAAGTTTCTCCCATTTTAAGCGTAACCAAGGTATCGGCAAAAACAGTAGATAAATCTCTTTTTGCCTTGTAAATGGTATCAAACTTAATATCGGATTTTCTGTCTAGAAAATCAGCAATGTCAGAAGTGGTTCTAAACCCGGTTATAGTATCCATTTTATCAGTCTGTTCTCTGTACTCAACTGTATCCTCCAGTAATTTAATGGTTTCATCCTTCACTGCGTTTTCGTCTTCAGCGGATGCTTTTTCCTCAAAATACACATATTGAATATCCCTTGCCTCCTCTTGTTTGAAATCTTCTTTATGACTATTGATGTAAGATTGAATTTCGCTCTTGGTTATGTTAAGAGTACTATCAGGAACAGATATGTAAGGTATTCTCACGTATTTAATATCAACTTTATCGTTGGCCAATTTATAATCCAATTCTCCTTCTTTCAAAGTTGCGCCAACACCAGCTTTTACTAAATTGAAATACGCCTGCTGCTTTGCATTTTGAATGATTGATTGTTCATCCTGCAACCACAGGTTATACTGTGAAGGACTATTGACTTTAAGGTCAGCGATAAAATTCCTGAATTTATTTTCGTCAAAAATCCCGTTCTCATCCTGGAATTGAGGGCTTTGACTATAGGAAGGCATATTTTTGATGAAATTCATTATTTGATCACGTTCAATATCAATTCCCAAATCTTCAAATTGTTGGCTTAATATCGAATTTCTAACCTCTTGGTCCCAAACTTGATTAACAACTTGCATCGTTGAGGCAGCTGGCCCAAATCTATTAGAAGCAGTTTCCACTTTTCTCTTAAAATCATCTATAGAGATTTCATTTCCATTGATCTCTGCCACCGAAGAACCTATTTTACCCCCTCCAAAATCATTATTGGTAAATACACCAGATATTACAAATGCAAAAAGTGCCATACCTATTATCAATATCAGTACGGTGGTTCTCTTTCTTATATTCTCTAAAATCGCCATTATGTGGAATGTTTAAAATCAGTTTGCGAAATTACCATTTTCTTTTGAAATAATAAAAAGTAAAATGGGCTTAAAACGAGGTTCTTAAAGGCCTAGTCATTATTGGTTACCTGAAGCTGTACCAAATCTATTTTTGTGTTGGACACCTCTAAAACGGTAAATACAAAGTTGTCGATTTTTATTTCGGAACCCTGCTCAGGTATCTCACTAGTATCGTTTACTATAAGACCCCCCAATGTTTCATATTCATCGTTCTCAGGTAGTTCCAATTTGTAGTTTTCATTCACGTAATCTACCTCAAGCCGGGCAGAAAATTTATATGTACCAGCGTCCAATTGCTCTTCATATAAATCGGTGGAATCATGTTCATCTTCAATTTCCCCAAAAAGTTCCTCGACGATATCCTCTACGGTCATAATACCCGAAGTACCTCCATATTCATCCAATACCACGGCAATACTTTTGCGCTTCTTCGTCAGAACGTTCATGATATCGTGAATTAGCATCGTTTCTGGCACAAATTCAACAGGTCTTAGAATACTTTTTATGGTTTTAGGTTTTTTAAAAAGCTCATAAGAATGTACGTACCCAATAATGTTGTCTATGGTATCCTTATAAATAAGTATTTTAGAATACCCTGTTTCGGTGAACAACTTGGCTAGATTTTTTGGGTTTTCATGCAATTCAACAGCCGTGATTTCAGTTCTGGGAACCATTACCTCCCTAGCCTTAACAGCAGAAAATTCAAGGGCGTTTTGAAAAATTTGAATTTCCGCGTCAACCTCGTCTTCTTCTTCAACTGTTTCCATTTGTTCGGTTATATAATCGCCTAGCTCAATTTTGCTAAACACCAGTTGAGTCTCATCCCCATCGGTTTTAAAAAAGGTCTTCAGGATAAAATCTGATACTTTTATTACAAATTCCGATATAACCGAAAACAATATATAGAAGAAATATGCAGGTACAGCAAGCACTTTCAAAAGGCTATTTGCATAAATCTGAAACAAGACCTTGGGTAAAAACTCGGCAGTAATCAATATAATAAAGGTTGAGATTATTGTTTGGGTAAGTAAACTAAAATCAGTCAACATCAAAGAAACAAAACCATTTTCTGCCGGAAGCATTCCAATAAACCAAATCATTAATAATTCCCCCATAAAAAGCCCATAAATCACTAATGCAATATTGTTTCCAATGAGCATTGTAGCAATGAATTTTGATGGTCTTTTTGTTAAACGAGAAAGGACTTTAGCCAAAAAGTCGTCCTGCTTTTTTTCAATCTCTATATGAATTTTATTCGCGGACACAAAGGCTATTTCCATTCCTGAAAAGAAAGCAGAAAAGAGTAAGGAAAGAATTATAATTATGAGGGGTGTATCCACTTCTATTGCTCGTTATCCTTTTTTCTTTGTTCGAATTTTTTTCTATAATTTCTTCGAAAGGCAAACATACCTACGGAAACAACAGCAAAAAACATGAACAAATAAGTGCTTTGTCTATCTATATTCCAATCTGTATATATTCTATAGAGTGAGAAAAATGCCACTGCCAAATACAAATATTCTGTATATCTTAAAATCTTAATCATTTATTTCTTCTTTTATGGTCATAAGACCATAGGTTTTATGTGCATTTAAAAAACTAAAATCTTTATTAAAGTCCATTCCTTCTCCATCCATTATCGTTCCTTCTTCGGGATTGGTGTATTTAAACTTGTTTTGTGTGAATACCCATTCGTTGGATTGGTCATAGAATAATTGCGGTGCCTCCAATTTTTTGCCATCATGTGTTTCAATTACAACATTCCCCCTTAAATCTATTAGGCTAGTGCTAGAGTACCTAATACCATAATCTGCCTTGATTACATTCTTATTGTTTTGTTCATCGTAAATATCAACTGTCAATCCTTCGGGGAAGGTACGATACGGAAATTCAAGATTTTCAAAATTCTTAGTGACCGGCCCGGACAAAACGGAAATCACCCTTGTTGTATCAACTGCCTCATTTTCCAAAGACTTTGCACTTTCAGTATATGTCATTGAAAAATATTGGGCAACACCTTGTGGAAAAACTACTGGCAATGCTTCATCACCCACTCTTTTATAATTATCAGCACATGAAAAAAAAAGCATTGCCCCAGTTAAAACCAGGGCAATGCTTTTTAAATCATATCTAAAAGTTTGTGTCATCCTATAAGTTCGGAACTTTTACGCTACCACCAACCCAGCATTTAAATGATACTGTTTTACCTGCCATACCAGAATTAAAAATATCTGTCTTAGAAGGCGCTTTTGCCGAATAACTAGCCGCAGATTGATTTGCTCTTCCACTTAATGATGGATCCACTCTTCCTGCTTTTCTTGCCATTTCAGCTGCTCTCCAGTAAATAGCCCTTTTTTCAAAAGGAGTTGTACCACATTGGTTTGCACTTGAAGCATATAAACTAGCAATTAACAAATATGCTTTTCCGTTAGACGGGTTTGCATTAATGGCCTTCTGCGCATAGCTTCTTGCCGTTGATTTACTACCTCTTCTATAAATCGTTGCTACTTTATAAGCAATGTTAGATCTTTTTCTAGCATCGGTTTCCAATTCCAAAGCTTTGTTGAAATCAGCAACCGCACCTTTGGTATCACCTTTCTTATTTTTAAGAGTCCCTAAATAAACATATACATCAGCTGAAGGATCAAGTTCTGCCTGAACCTCTACCATTTTACTAAATAAAGGGTCATCGGTACATTCTTTGGCAAACATTCTTCCTACCGCTCTTTTAACCCAAGTAAGGTCTCCTTTTTTAGCATCAAAACTTTTTTGGTATAATGGAATTAAGTTTCCACAATCAGCCAAATCACCTAGTTTAGTATCTATACTACCCGCAATTTTACCAAAAGATTTAGAATTAGTAGTGGCAGCCTTAAGCCGTTTCTTTTCCTTAGAGGTTAATGTGCCAGCCTCTTCCTTTGGAAGTAGCTGAGAAATCCTGTCTGTAAGTTTAATATTCTCATCTTCGATTTTTTCTGTTACATCATCGTATACATCAAAAACTTCCTGTAATTCTTTGCTTCCCGCTTTGTGTAAATCAACTAAACTTGAAAAATAAAGGTATAAAGCTCTTGGGTTTTTAAAGTTCTCAAGGTCTTCTTTGAATGCTCTACTTAACAAATCATAGATTTCAGGATTTTCAATCATCTTTTCATTATACTTCAACAATACCTGATCAATCAGCACATCTGCCAAGGGAGCCTTCTTAGGGAAATATTTTCCACTATTCTCATATAATGACAGAAGGTCCTGAATGTTGGCATCTTTATCGGCTCCTGAAGAGTTCTTTACCCTATCCTTTAAAATACGTTCCCCATAAGCGAAGTTTGCCCAGTTGATGTCAGGACAGTTATCATATACCATTTTCCAAGGCGTATATGCCGCTTCATAATTTTTAACTTTTGCATGCTCTACGTAGATAGAAAGATTGGTCATGCACTCCTGATTTTGAGCCTGTGCATTACTTACTCCAATGAACCCTAAAAGCATTATAGCTGTGAAGTAAAGTTTCGTTTTCATATTATTAAGTTTAAAGTGGTTAATGTACTAATTTTTCTTAATTAATTCTACGCTTTCTGAACCAAATGTCGTTCAAGGATAGACCTACGTTGACTTTAATGTAGTTTTCCTCGATTAAATTAGCCTTAGTTGTTCCTCTTTTCCCAAGTTCAAAACCAAGGTTGAGATTTGAAAAACTTCCGCGCATTGGTAACCCAAATCCAAAAGTTATGCCAAAGTTATTGATCTCCTCATTATTTATTATCATACCCGTCTTATCCAAGCGAAATCCCGCCCTGTAGGTTATCTGCTTAAAATAGCCTGAAAAGGCTGAATTATCTGGTATAAAGAAACCACCGACAGCGATAGAACTGGCGTCCACGTACTCCAAATTATCAACGCCTATAAAATCGTTCGAAAATGAGCTTAAACCCTGAAAACTATACTCGGCACCAAGAAACCACTTTCTTTCTTCCCCGTAACCTAACCCAATTGTAGTGATCGTAGGTATTTTGAGTTCAGTATTCCTAAGGTTCAAGGCATCTAAATCCACATCAACAACTTCGATATTTTGAAGTGTCGTTGTTGAGAAAGAGCCAATTTTCTTATTATTCTTGGAGGTAAGGTTAGCCTGTGTATTAACCCTCACAGATGCAAACAGGTTATATTTATCATTAAAAGTAGGTGTATAATTAAGGGCGTAGTTAAAATCCATTCCGTTTACTTTGGAGCTTCTTTTATCTATAGTGCCAAACTGAACATTTTCCACACTTTGCACTCTTTCATTTTTCAAAGTTCCAAAATTAAAATTGGCGGTAACACCAAGACTTAAATCCTTTATTAATTCATACCCCGCGGAAAAATACACTTTATTCAACCCTCCTTCACCTGCTAATTGATTAGTTACCGTAGCATCATTGTCATTAACACTTTGCGATACCAAATTATACCCGACAGATGTGTAAGGCAATAAGCCAAAACCAATACCAAAGCCTTTTTTAACTGACATGGCCACAGATAGGTATTCAAGGTTAGTAGTAGAATTACTCTGACTCTCAGTACTATTTTCAAGACTTAAGCTCTTATATGATAGACCAGCAGAATAAGCTGTGATACCAAAATCCTCCCCATACTTTACTCCCAATTTACTTAAAGCTGCTGGGTTTTTCAGGTTAATATGAATGCTGTCGGCGAACATTCCAATACCACCCATCATTTGGTTCTCCATGGTCCCTTTAGACTGTATTTCACCTATACCAAAATAAGAATATGGTGACACCGAACCATTTTGTGCATTCATGCCAAAGAAGGCCATGAACACTAATGTGATAACAATTTTCTTGATCATTTAACGCTTATTGTAGTCTAGCAAATAATTTAATCCTTCTAGTAGAAATTTGGAATGGGCAAATATGGTATTTTTTAACCGTTTAGACAAAAATTGGGCGTCACCTCCTGTTAAAATAACTGTTAAATCTTCGAATCTAGATGAATATTGCTCAATTATTCCATCAATTTCTGCGCAAACGCCATTAATAATACCGCTGTGGATACTTGTTTCGGTAGTAGTGCCAATCAAATCAATTGGAGGTTCCTTTCCCAATAAAGGGAGTTTTGAAGTTTGATTGTTTAAAGCTTTATACCTCATCATTATTCCTGGAGAAATAGCTCCTCCCAAATAATCTCCTTGGCCAGTTACCATATCATAAGTTATACATGTGCCAGCATCAATGACCAGGGTGTTTTTATCTTGATTATGAAAATATCCCGCTGCAGCCAAGGCAATGCGATCCACCCCTAAGGTTGTTGGAGAGGCATATTGGCTTTTGAAAGGTGTTTTAGATGAATGGTCAAGTACATGAAGGTTACAAAAAGTGGTCAATGCCTTAATATCATCAATGTCCAAACTAACAACTGAAGAAATTATGGCCCAGTCTATTTTAGTGTACTTCTTAAAAATCTTTTTTACTTCTTCCGCCAGATTTTTCGTGTCACCAACTTCATCGAATAAAAGATTGTCTTTTTCAAAAACAGCTAGCTTTACATAGGTATTTCCGACATCTATAATTAGATTCATGTTACAAAGATCTACAAATGAAAAAAAACAATCACCTTTTTTTTCGTTTTTGTTTGTATATCCTAAATTTGAAATTATATTTGCACCCGCCTAAAAGGCATGGTGCCTTAGCTCAGTTGGTAGAGCAATGGACTGAAAATCCATGTGTCCCTGGTTCGATTCCTGGAGGCACCACAAAAAAATCCTTATCGTATGATAAGGATTTTTTGTTTTCCAGTAACTGCGGTTACAAATCTTCATTTTCTAAAATAGTATCTTTACACCCAATCTTAATTTTACATGAGAATACTCTTCACATTAAATATTGTGCTCTTTTTGTGCTTTTCAACTGTCGCCCAAAAAAAACTGGACAGGACTTTACGAACATTGAACAATGAGACAGTACCTTACCTCGAGAATTCCAAAGCTGTGAATGAAAATGGTATTACATTTCTTGATACAAGGGAAATAAATGAGTTTGAAACAAGCCATATCAAAAATGCTATTTGGGTGGGTTATGATTCTTTTGACTCTCAAATTATCAATGATTCGGTACCAGATAAAACCACGCCTATTGTAGTTTACTGCTCAATCGGAGTACGCTCTGAAGATATTGGCGAGAAGCTTCAAGAAATGGGATATTCAAACGTGAGGAATCTTTACGGCGGCATCTTTAAATGGAAGAATGATGGTTATCCTGTTTTCGACCAAGAAAACAAAGAGACCGAAAAAGTACATGCCTATGATAAGCTTTGGGGGAAATTGTTGACAAAAGGTGAAAAGGTCTACGAATAAGTTTTTCCAAATCAATGAGCATTACACAAAGTAATTCCCCAAAAAAGGACGAGAATGTCATTCATTACCAAAGGGTCAATTCAAAAGATCTTTTATTAATATTTACCAGAAATCCTATACTAGGCGCTTGTAAGACCAGATTAGCAGCAAAAGTTGGTGATCAAGTGGCCCTCAACATTTACAAGTTTCTTTTAAAACATACTTCTCAAATTACGAACAACCTAAACGTGCACAAACGGGTGTATTACTCAGAAGAGGTTTGGGATGACGACGTTTGGTCAAACGAGACTTTCGAAAAATGTCTTCAAAATGGCGAAGATTTAGGACAACGAATGTCAATTGCCTTTCGAAAAGGATTTGAATCCGGATTTGAAAACATCATTGTCATTGGAAGCGATATGTATGACCTCAGTAAAAAAGACTTGACCGAGGCCTTTACTCAACTCAAGACATCTAACTTTGTAGTTGGCCCTGCAGAAGATGGGGGATATTATTTGTTGGGAATGAACATTTATAATGAAACGGTGTTCAAAAACAAAAAATGGGGAACCAATAGTGTTTTCAATGAAACAATGACTGATCTTAAAATCGAAAAAACACATCTTTTAAAAACAAAGAACGACATTGATGTTTTTGATGACATTAAGGATATAAAGGCTTTTCAGCCATTTTTACAAAAACTATGAGATTATCAGAAAAACAATTAAAAGAATCTACGGATTACCTTAAAACCAAGGGGTTCGAACAGCCTGAAATAGGAATTGTACTGGGAACTGGTCTCGGGCAACTAGTTGAAGCTATAGAAAATCCTATTACCGCGCATTACAATAACATTCCATTTTTCCCATTGGCAACAGTGGAATTTCATTCTGGAAAGTTGATTTATGGGAACATTGAAGGCAAAAAAGTTGTGGTCATGCAAGGTCGTTTTCACTTATACGAAGGCTACGATTTTACAGACGTGACCTACCCAATTCGAGTAATGCATAGATTGGGAATTAAAAAATTATTCGTCTCAAACGCCGCAGGTGCCATTAACCTTGATTTTAAAAAAGGGGACATAATGCTTATTGAAGATCATATAAATTTACAAGGAAGTTCTCCTCTGGCATTTGGAAATGTTGCCAATTTTGGAGATCGTTTTGTTGATATGAGCGAACCTTATGATCTTCAAATGAGACAGAAGATTGAAGCAATTGCTTCCAAGGAGGAGATTAAACTTAAAAAAGGTGTTTATGCCTCAGTAGTAGGGCCACAGTTGGAAACCAAAGCAGAATACCGAATGTTAAAGATTATTGGTGCAGATGCCGTGGGAATGAGCACTGTACCAGAAGTAATTGTCGCCAATCATTTACGACTACCAATCGTAGCTGTGTCTGTTTTAACCGATGAATGTGACCCTGAGGATCTACAACCAGTTAATATTCAGGAGATTATTGAAATCGCCGGAAAGACCGAACCAAAGATGATTAAACTTTTCAAAGAATTAATAAAAGAAATATGAGCTATTTAGAAGCCACTAACGACCTATATAAAGAAGCTGCATTAACTCCTGATGTGGGTTTATGTTGTACAACAAATCCCATATGGCAATTCCCAGGTCTATCAATTCCAAAAATCATGCAAGAAATGAATTACGGTTGTGGCAGTACAGTATCTGCCCAAGACCTTGTGAACAACCCCAAAGTATTGTATGTGGGTGTTGGAGGCGGTATGGAACTATTGCAATTTTCCTATTTCTCAAGACAAAAAGGTGGGGTAACCGGTGTAGACGTAGTTGATGAAATGCTGGAAGCTTCAAAACAGAACTTTAAACTGGCGGAAGAAGAAAATGATTGGTTCAAGAGTGAATTTGTTAATCTTGTAAAAGGTGATGCATTGAATTTACCCGTTGAGGATGAAAGTATAGATGTGGCCGCACAAAATTGTTTATTCAACATTTTTAAGACTGAGGACCTTAAGAAAGCAATAAGCGAGATGTACCGTGTACTTAAGCCTCATGGTAGATTGGTGATGAGTGACCCAACTTGTGAGCAACCCATGAACGAAACTTTAAGAAATGATGATAGTCTTAGGGCCTTATGTCTTAGTGGAAGTATCCCCATTAAAGACTATGTAAAGGCATTGACCGATGCTGGTTTTGGTACAATTGAAATAAGGTCAAGAAAATCATATAGGGTTTTATCTCCCAATCATTATCCGACCGATGAATTGGTTTTTATTGAATCTATTGAGATTGCCGCAATAAAAGACCCTATGCCGAAAGACGGCCCATGTATTTTCACAGGCAAAACAGCAATCTATTATGGTGATGAAGAGTATTTTGACGATAATGCCGGTCACGTTCTCATGCAGAACCAGCCTTTGGCAATATGTGATAAAACTGCAAGACAATTAGCCCAGGCCAGCGACCAAATTCACATTAGTGAAAGTACTTGGCATTATAATGGCGGGGGCTGTTGTTAAATTACAATACATAAAACCAAAATATTGTAAGCATAGGCATAAGCATACGTCAAAAGAACGGTCTAACCTTAAGTTCATTTAATGAGTTTAGTTTTTGTTCTTTTAATTCTGGGTGCTTGTTTTTTGGCTTATAGCAACGGTGCCAACGACAACTTCAAAGGAGTGGCCACTCTGTTCGGAAGTGGTATTACCAATTACAAAAAAGCAATAAGTTGGGCTACAATAACCACCTTTTTAGGATCGGTTGTAGCCATATTTTTGGCAGAGGAACTTGTTAAAAATTTCTCAGGTAAGGGCCTTGTACCCAACGAACTTATCCTTGAACCAAATTTTGCGATTGCAATTGCATTGGGTGCTGCCATAACCGTTTACCTCGCCACAAAAATTGGTATGCCCATATCTACTACACACAGTTTGGTGGGAGCTTTATTTGGAGCAGGTATCATGGCTGTTGGGAGTGATTTCAATTTTTTAAAATTGGGTAAGACCTTTCTAATACCTTTAGTTGTTAGTCCGCTAATGGCTGCTGTTCTTAGTCTTATTGCTTATTTGTTTTTTAGATACTTGCGTAAAGTTTTAGACATTACGAAAAATGATGGTTTTACCATTCAAAAGGTTGAAAATTCCCTTGTATCCATTTCAGACAATAAAATGCGTATGGATTCCCACGATGTAATGACAGCTTCTTTAAACAATGAAATAAGCACTAGCTATAATGGCGTTTTGCTTGGAGTTTCTTCACAAAGGATTCTTGACACCTTGCACTATTTGAGTTCCGGGGTCGTCAGCTTCGCAAGAGGGCTTAATGACACTCCAAAAATAGTAGGCCTATTACTAGTAATAAACACGATAGACATTAAATGGGGCATGATCGCTGTGGCAATGGTCATGGCTGTCGGCGGATTAGTGAACGCCAAAAAAGTGGGAATTACAATGAGTAAAAAAATAACCCCCATGAATCCCGGTCAAGGATTCACTGCCAATATGATAACTGGTTTACTGGTTACAACTGCAAGTATTCATGGATTACCAGTTTCAACAACACATGTTTCCGTTGGTTCTATTTTTGGTATTGGTTCTGTTACCAAAAAATCTGATTTTAAAATGATTTCCAAGATAGTTTTATCTTGGATTCTGACCTTACCAATAGCTGCCTTAAGCAGTGCACTTGTTTTTAAGTTATTGGAGGCTTTTGTTTAACCTTATATGATTATGAATATCAATCTATATTTAACATTTCTATATTCCTTTTTTCTCTTGTTATTGGGTTGCCCACCACAATCACATGAACCGATTAAAGTCTCAGGTAATTTAGTACAATCATTGAATCATGATGCTTGGGACCAACTTGTAAAAAAGCATGTAGATGATAAGGGCAATGTTGATTATAAACGTTTTAAAGAAGATGCTGAGCAATTGAATGGTTATATTGATTTTCTTTCCAAGAATCCTATTTCGAGAACCGCAAAAAAAGAAGAGCGATTGGCTTATTACATAAACCTATATAATGCTGGAACAGTACAGTTGATTCTTGAACACTATCCTTTGGAGAGCATTAAAAATATTTTTAGGCCTTGGGGCAAGGACAGGCTTGTGATTGGAGATAACAAGTATTCTTTAGGTGAAATTGAGCATGACATTCTTAGGAAAATGAATGAGCCACGAATCCATTTTGCCATAAATTGCGCTTCCTTTTCCTGTCCAAAACTATTAAACGAAGCCTATACGGCTTCTAAAATGGAGAAGCAATTGCAAAGGGCCACTTTTGAATTCATAAATGATGTTTCAAAAAACAAGATTTCCCAGAACACTGTTTCGTTATCGAAAATCTTCAAATGGTACAAAGGCGATTTCACCAAAAAAAACTCGTTAATTGATTATATTGAAAAGTATTCCGATATTGAATTCTCTGATGACCTGGATATTGAATACCTAACCTACGACTGGCGCTTGAATGAAAAATAATGTTGACTTAAGTATAATCATTCCTACTTTGAATGAGGCCATTAATATTGGCCAACTTATAGATACCTTAAGGGCAAACCTCAGCAACTCAATAAATACAGAACTTTTAATAATTGATGGTGGCAGTAATGATGCTACAGTACATATTGCCCAACAGAAAGCAGTACAAGTTTTTAATGGTGTTCAAGGACGAGCAAGGCAAATGAACCTAGGAGCAGAAAAGGCGAAAGGTAAAATTCTATATTTTCTTCATGCAGACACTACTCCCCCTGTCGACTTTGATAAGTATATTTTGAATGCCATTTCAACAAAATATGAAGCTGGTTGTTTTCAAATGAAATTTGACAGTAAAAGTTGGTTTTTGAATTTCTTTGCTTGGTTTACCAGATATAATTATAAGCTTTGTAGAGGTGGAGATCAGTCCTTGTTCATTACCAAAAAGCTGTTTAATAAAACCAAAGGTTTTAACGAGGACTACATTATTTTCGAAGACAATGAATTTATTGGTCGTTTATACCAACAAACCAGTTTTAATATTCTTCCACAATACGTACGGACATCAGCTAGAAAATATGATGAACTAGGAACTATAAAACTTCAATACCATTTTGGGATTATACACTTAAAGAACTATTTAGGCGCAGGACCAGATAAGCTATATGATTATTACAAAAGAAAAATAGTTGTTTAACGAATACGCCCTATCTCACCACTTTCAAAATCCATAATAACACCCTCAGAAATCCACTTGGCGAGTGCTTGGCGATTATCTGGGACTAATATTCGTTTCTGATCCTTACTGTTTCTAATATTCCCAATTTCTATATAAGCCATCGCGGGATGGGTTTTTCTTACTAGATAAAGTTCAGTTCTATCTCCAAAAGTTCCTGTATAAGTTCGGTTGGGTTGGTACTTCCTATATTTCTGCTGAAAAGTTTTATGAATGCTTTCAGCTAATTTTTTTCCGTTCTTGCTTTTCGCATGATGGTAAAAGAACACATCAATGTTCTGGCCTATACTACGACTATCAACATGAGTTACTATCAGTCTCTGGAATTGTCCCCTATGCTTTTTATGCAACTCATTGACAATATCAACACGTTGTTTTAAACGTGCAAGGTGATTCAATGGAATTCTCTCTCCACCATAGGCAACTTCATCATGATCTATTTTTAAAATGCGTTCATCACGTATCCCGTCATTTTCATCTCTAATGATTATATAAACGGTTGCTTCATGGGCCAATAACTCTTTAGCCAAACGTAATGTAATGTCATAGGCATATTCATCTTCCGCAATTGATTTATTTTCATAATTCGCCATAGCTCCAGGATCAGGACCACCATGTCCCGAAACCAGATAATATACTGCATTGTTTAATTTTGAACTTTTAGGTTTTACATAAGCATGCTTCTTCCCAAAAATAGCATAGGCCGTTCCCATGTCCAATTTGCTCTCTACAGAAACAGGTTCATCAATTTTTAAAATGGAATCATAACTCGGCAGTAGGTAAGCTCTACCTTCATACAAATGAACACTGTCCCTCAAATTCCCCTGATTAAGGGTGATAAAATCATCAAATTTCT
Organism: Maribacter sp. HTCC2170; assembly: GCF_000153165.2. Lineage (NCBI taxonomy): Bacteria > Pseudomonadati > Bacteroidota > Flavobacteriia > Flavobacteriales > Flavobacteriaceae > Maribacter > Maribacter sp. HTCC2170. The sequence continues at coordinate 2,146,780 of NC_014472.1, read as the reverse complement.
CATACGGATTCACTCCTTGCTTTCGCAAAAGAGAGTAAATACCATCCCCTTTTTCTGCTTTTACAGAGATATAGGAATCTTGCGCAGTAGCCATAAAAAAAGCCAAAAACACTACAATAAACAATACACCTTTATATTTCAATACACCCATTTAATTCTCTTCAAAATCTAACTTGGAATAATCCAATAATATACCATTGGTCAAAAGGTTGGCAATATTTTTCTTATTTGAAGACACTTTTAAACTCTTAGTGTCAGAATTTGATTTTTTTCCCATCTCGACAAACGTCAGTGTTGGCAAAAGATTCTTTGCAAATGAAACACTCTCAAAGTCTTTAAAAACACCAACATACTCGTCCAAGGATTTTTGTTTAATTCTATTTTTTCCAATTACCATCAATAAGTTATCTGCCAATTCACGGCCCTCCTTACTTTTGGCGTTATGATATACAGTTACATTGGTATTAGAACTAGATGCCAAGCCTTTGGTATTCAACACCAATACTCTTTGGTAATGACCTTTGTGCTTCAAAAACTTTTTGTTGATTACACTTGTCAGATCCAATAAGTCTAACGAATCACTCCTTTTAAAGTTCATCAAATAAACCCTTGCGTTACGTTGAAGCAATTTTCTTGCCATTCTTTCGGCAATTTCATTTTGCACATTATTTGAGTCACCGGAATTCGTGATTAAATAATAAACAGTATTGCGCATTGTACTATCAATCCGCTTCAAGGAGGCCAACTCATTTTTAAAAATAGCTTCTTCATTTTCATCTGGAAATTGAAGCCGAACCCCCGAATTTTTGAATGAATCAGGTGCAAACGGAATTTTATATTCCTGGCCAACGATGAGATGACTTCCATTTTTGATATTATCTTCATTCAATTTTATAAACTCCTCGTAATACTTAGCTATTTCTATTCCCTCATTTCGTAAAAGTGAGAAAATACCGTCTCCGCTTTTTGCAATGACAGTGCTTTGAACTTCCTGGGAAATTAAGGTTAAGACTGAAAAACAGGTAAATAAAAGTGCTGAAATAATTTTATTGAAAGTCACGAGCCGATGGTTTATACAAATTTTATCAAAAATACTGTCCAATTCCAAATACTATTCCATTAGATCCGTTTTTAGTTACCCCATAACCATAGTCTATCCTGAAAATAGCATTGAAAATACGTTTATGCATAAACCTTAGACCAACTCCTGGATAAACTCTAAGATTGCCCTCATCAGTAAAATCACTAAAATCTCCTCCTGCCAAACGCCATGACCCTCCATCTATAAAAACATTACTCTGAAGTACGAACCAGTCTTTATCTATTAAAGTGTGCCTATATTCAGTATTAAATACAATTGCTGCGGTTCCCCTATCGATTGTATTACCAACTCCCCTAATATTCAAGTTATTATCAACAGAAAATGGAGCGAATGGCGTTTCAAAATTACTTGCCAGACCCAATCTAAATCTATTTGCCCAATTACCTCTATTCCCAATTCTTTTATAAAAAACAAAATCGTTGAAACCTATCAAGAATTTTCTAAGGTTTTCATCCGAGCTCCCTACGTATTGAAAATTCAACGTACTTCTAAATCCGTTCAGATACTGATAATGATATTGAATATCTTCAAAATTATAGATCAGTTTAAACAAATGCTTTTTTACATTCAAACTTTGCGGTATATCTTCTTGGGTTGCACCAGCCAAATATTTATATTTTTCGTTGAACAGACTAAATCCCAATTCGAGCCTATTCTTGAAATCAATTTCGTAAAGACCCATTAACTCAAGTCCTTGATTTCCATATTTGTAATCAGCAGTGGTATTATTGAAAAAAATGGGTTCCTGGGTTTCAAAATCATTGTAACTCAATGATAAACCAAGCTTGTTTGAGAATAAATATGGTGCTCTTAAATTTAATCCATAAGAGCTAAATACATCAAATTGATAAAATGCGCCAATATTAATATTCTTGCCCAATAAATTAAACTCTTGTAATCCAATTCTAAATGCGAAATCATCATTTGAAGAACTAAAAAGATTCGCATAAGGAATCAATGTAAAATTTTCCTCAATATTTATTACTATATCTACTTCCCCATTATTTGCTTCAGAAACTTGATACTTGGCGTTTGAAACCGCCGGCAGTCTTTTCAATCGTGTTACATCTTTTTCTAGTCCCAAAGAGTCAAGAATTTGACCTGATTTTGTATTAATCAATCTCTTAATAAAGGATGTTTTTAACCTTTTGGTCCCGTTGATTTCTATAGTGCTCACCTTAGTTTCCTGCGCAGAGCCAATAGCAATAAACAATAAAAGGATAAATGACAAAAGTGTCTTTGACATAATGGAAGCAATATGCTTAAGGTTTCAAAGATACATATTGAGTATTACAAAATAGTCACAAAATGAACCTCTTACCTGATTTCAAAATCAACTATTGAAAACTGATTTACCCAGTTATCTTCACTAACACCCATTAATGTGAAATTATATGAATCACCTGTTTTCAGTATTGGCGGCACAGTTTTGGTAATGTTCAATACCACATTATCCAGCTCATAATATGTAAACATTTTATCGTAAGTATAAGTGCCAGAAAGTAAATTATCATCAACATCCGATACCACTTGAAAATAAATTTTAGTGTCAGAATACACCCCATCTTGCCAAGAAAACAATGGCATTTCAGAGGCGGTGCCTATACTTATATTTTCAGGCAAGTATTCTGTTGGTTTAGAAATTTGCTTTAGTCGTATTGGATTCGACAAATGGGTTTTTCCTGCTTCCTCATAGGTAACAATCGCCCATTTTTCTGTTTCAGCCTCAATTTCAAATTTCATTAAATACCCATTAAAAATCTCTTTCAATGGATAGGCTTTCTTAATGTAGTTTTCCAAGTCATTTTTGTCACTTAAAGAGGTTTCAGTTTCAAAATATTGAAAATTCATGGCTCCAGTCCTTGGGTAAAAAAATACACTAACTTTTTGGTCATTCAAATTACTGGCAGCACAGGCAATAACATTGTCGAACACCAATTCTTTTTCATTCAAAAAATCATTCAACACATCTGTATCATTCACTTTGTCGGCAGAACACCCCACAAAAACCATAGACAATAAAATGAGGTAAAATCTTGTCATTCTAATACATTTTATAGAACTCTTTGATAACTTCCTGAGCTGGTTTATTCTGAGGGGTAAACCTATTATCCTTCAACCCACCTGCCTTGTCGTGATGAATGAACCATTTCCAGACATACCCTCCTGCAAACCATTTTTCGTTCCAAAATTCCTCGAAAATGGCTTTCTTGGCATTTACCTGACCTTCAAAATTTACCTGCTCTTCATTGCGATCTACCAACCATGGTTTCTTCGCAGTATAGTCCATACTACGATAACCGTATTCTGTGAATATAACTGGCTTATTTTTTTCTTTAGAAAGTGAGTTTATTTTCTCTTTATGTCTTTTCCAGCCTTTTTTTAATTGCTCAACAGAAGGTGTACGCTCCTCCGATAAGGGAAAATAAGCATCAATACCTATATAATCCAACTGTTCCCAAAAAGTAGTTCTTGGAAACTCGTCCCAATTGGCTGCATAGGTTATCTGGCCATAATAAACCGTTCTTACTTTTTCGATAAGTTTTGCCCAATAGTCAGGTCGGTTTTTAACGAATTTCTCCAGCTCGGTCCCAACACATAAAAGGTCTGTTTTCGTTTCTTGGGCCAATTGTGCATAGGCCATAATAAAATCTTCATAGGAAGCTTCGAGTTTTAGCCAATCTTTTTCTGACTGCATTTCCAAGGTTCCTGTAAACTCTCCACGCCATATCCAAATTTGAGGCTTCAACATTACCTTCACTCCATTTTTATGCAACATTTCAATATACTGGCGTGCACCACCTTTGGTTTCACCAAACCATTGTCTATCAGTATCAAAAATAATATCAGGAGAATTGATTTCACGAATAAAACCAAATGGCATTACAGCAGCGTGATTGGCATTCACTTTTAAAATTTCATCTATATGATGTTGACCAACTTTATCGCGGGAAGCAACAAAACTGACGCCATTTATTTTTTCAAACTTTTGGCTAGCACAGGAAAACTGTAAAAAACAGAAAAGCAATACACCCAATGTCCTCATTCAACTGATATTAAGTAATTAAATGTACTGTTTTTGTGTGAAAAGCTAGAAAATAGCTCTTAAACCGAGGTTAAAGGTTTGCCCCAATCCCGTATTACTTCCTCTAAGGAAATTGGTATAGAGCAGTTCCAAATTCAATGCACTTGTCAATTGAAATTTTGCTCCACCGCCCATTGCCGTATAATCTTGATCAAAATTATTGCCCAGGTCCAAGCGCTGAGAATGTTGTATCAGCCCTAATACAGTAAACTTGGAACTTGGAAAATAACTTAAGAACAATCCAGGTGCCAATATCAGGCTGTTATTTGCAAAACTCTCCCCTGCCTCACCAAAATGCAGCTCCGAATTCAACTCAGTAAACAATTGCCATTTATCACCAGGAAAAGTATGGTCGTAAAAAAACCGATTCTGCCAAGTATATCCTTTTTGGTCAAGAAATACGCCATTCTCAGTCTCATTATCCACTAGTGGAATAAAAAATGAGCTCTGAATGGAAAAGTTACCCACCTCTGGAATAGGAACAAACTTAACCGATGGTGCTATGGATGTAATTCCCGAACGGGCAGAACCTTCCTCCCCATCAAATTTAAATACATCAAGAGCCTTACGGTCTTTTATCACATTACTTCGCATTTCGACAATAGCTCCGATATTCCATCTTTTACCATCACCTACACCTGTATACACTTCCAATGTCGAAGTAAAAAACGTCGCCCTAGGAATTCTTCCATCTTCAAAAGTACTTCTAGTTTCAGTATACAGATTATTGAACCATTTTAAATCCCATTGCCCTTCACCTATTAATTTTGACGGGGTATACTGCTGAATATTGCTTTTTTGTGGTTGAGCTTGATCATTATCCTGAGCGTATCCAATGAACGCCAAAAGTAGTGCGAGTATGTGTATTGATTTCTTCATAAAAGTTATATTGATTTTATTTCTTATTTGATTTCGTTCAATGCCCAATTATATGGATAGTAAGACACCTTAGATTTTTCAGGTAATTTTTTGGTTCTAAATTGATTAATGTAATCTAATAAACTCTTTCCTTCTTTAGTAAAATCACCTTTATACCATTCGAAAATCTGTGAGATCTTCACTTTGTTTTTGTTTATCCGAATGAAATTTGGATCATTTAAGGCGTATTTCGTCTGTTCTTCCAATTGGGAATTCAAAGTATTTGGCAGGTAAGCCTTATTTATAATAGGTGGGCAACCCAAGCCAGCGCATACCAGTACAAAATGAAACCTAGGCTCATTAGGGAAAACAGCCCTTAACATTTTATGTTCAATATCATTAAGGGTGATTTGCTCCCCTCCTATATCATGTGACGTCACATCAAAGAAACCCGCTTTGTCCAGAGGTGATTTCACCGGGTAATTATCTATTATACTTTTAATTACTAAGAGGTTGTATCCATTAATCCAAAATGTCTGGTATTCATCTGCATCTTCCTTCGAAACCCTAATCTCCTTGGCCAACAACAAAATTGCATTCAACTCCGAAGGGTTATCCAATATTGATTTATAGTTTACCCTTCCATTTTCAACATTGGTTTTGAAAAAGCTATTCGAGTCCGAAAAAAAAGATTCTTTATCTTGACCAAAGGCAGTGGCCACAGCGAGTAAAAACGTAATTCGAACCAAAATTTTCCTATACATATATATCCAATTATAAATGATTTGCCAAACCTAGGTCGAGTTACCCTAGAATAGCTTACAATTCCTTCACAGTCCAAATTACTACAAAAGATATCACATATTTATAACGGATTAAATTTTATCTAAATGTTAAGTTCCTATATTTAGTAACGACATAAGTCAAGACAATCAACTAAAATCCTATGGAGCACATCGTTATCATTGGCAATGGAATTGCTGGAGTAACCGCAGCAAGGCATATTCGCAAACTCTCAGATAAACGCATTACCATTATTTCTGCCGAGACGGAATACTTTTTTTCTCGCACAGCATTGATGTACGTTTATATGGGACATATGAAGTTCGAACACACTCAGCCTTATGAAAATTGGTTTTGGAAAAAAAATAGGTTTGAGCTCGTAAAGGGGTATGTGGAAAATGTAAATCATCAAGAAAAAATTCTAACGTTGAGAGCGGGACAGCGCATTTCTTATGATAAATTGATTATTGCCACGGGCTCTAAACCCAACAAATTTGGCTGGCCTGGCCAAAATCTAGATGGCGTTCAGGGATTGTACTCCAAACAAGATTTAGAAGGAGTAGAAAAATACGCTCCAAACAACAAAATTTGCAAAAGAGCCGTAATCGTTGGTGGCGGATTAATTGGAATTGAGTTGGCCGAAATACTTCGTAGCCGTGATATTCCTGTTACTTTCCTGGTTAGGGAAAACAGTTTTTGGAATGGTGTCTTACCTGCCGGTGAATCGGAAATGATCAATGAACATATTAGGGAGCATCACATTGATTTGCATTTGGCAACGAATTTGACAGAAATATTATCAGATGAGAATGGTAAAGCAAAAGCGGTTACTACAGAAAAAGGTGATACAATTGAATGTGATTTTGTTGGACTAACCGCTGGTGTTTCGCCCAATATTGATTTTCTAAAAGAAAGCGGAATCACCTTAGGACGAGGAGTAAAAGTAAATCGTCATCTAGAAACGAATATCCCAGACATTTATGCCATAGGTGACTGTGCTGAACAACATGACGCCATTGGTAATCGAAGACCCATAGAAGCCGTTTGGTATACAGGTAGAATGATGGGCGAAACTGTGGCCCAGACAATCTGCAACAATAAAACAGAATATAAACCAGGGCATTGGTTTAATTCTGCCAAGTTTTTGGATATTGAATACCAAACCTATGGATGGGTATTTAGTGAGCGGGGCATGAAAGAATATGAAACCCATTTTCATTGGCGTCATTCAAAAGAAAAAATATGCGTTACAGTTTCCTATCATAAAGACACAAAAGCTTTTTTGGGAATCAATACGTTTGGCATTCGCATGCGTCATGAGATTTTTGACCGTTGGCTTACCGAAAACAGAACCGTTGAATACGTGATGGAACATTTAAAGGATGCGAATTTCGATCCCGAGCTTTATGCTCAATACGAGAAGGATATAGTAAACAGATTCAACACTGAAACGGGCACCAATATCACGCCGAAAAAGAAAAGTTGGAAACGAATATTCAGTAACGCTTACCCTATACTAGAATGAAAACAATTCAAAACATTGGCATAGCCATATTTTTAGTCGGTTTGGGCATTTTCACTGCACTACCTTTTTTAGGAAATTTTAAACTAGATCAAGGCACTTTTGATGAAATGATATCCAATCAAGGAATCAAAAGTGAAATTTTCATTGAGGATTTGCAAAGTAAATTTGTAGATGAAGATTTTACAGGGTTTCAGTCCTTGGCTCCATTAGTAAAGAAATCTAAAGAAAAAGCAAACGCGGTACATACCAAAAACAAAGAATGGGGTAAAAAAGTATATACTAGTAGTTCCGACTTGGCAACCTCAATTCGAAAGAAATCAGGGTATGGATTTATCCCCGAGAACAAAGGTTTGATGTGGTTTTTGACTTTTGGATTAGGCATTTTTGGAGCACTCATGTTCATACTTCCTCAGGTGATAACACTTGGTGAAAAAGGAATTAAAAACGACCATATTTATCACCAGAGCTCTACCAATAGAGGTTGGATCGCATGGTTGGTTTTTATATTTCTTGTCAGTTTTTATTTGATTCTATATTTCAAATCTGAGTTTGCAGTTAATTGGACTTATTTGGTAGACCCAATAAGTGAAAGCTTAAGTGGAAATTCTGCCGGCCATTGGTTCGTATACGGATTTATGTATTGTGTGGTAATGACAGTAATGGCCATTCGCATGTATATCAAATACCGTCATAATATGTACCAAATGGTACGGACCACTTCGGTTTTGTTCTTTCAGATTGTATTCGCATTTCTTATTCCTGAGATTATGGTTCGCTTGCAACTTTCATATTCGAAAGGGTATGATTTTAAAAATGCGTTCCCACTGGATTATGATTTCTTTTTCAATTGGAATTTAAAAGAACTTATGGCTAGTGGTGGTTTAGGTATATTTATTCTTGTTTGGGGAATTTTATTAACAGTGGTCATTGTGCCCGTAATGGTATATTTCTTTGGAAAAAGATGGTACTGTTCTTGGGTATGCGGATGCGGGGGATTGGCCGAAACTTTGGGCGACCCATATCGTCAGCATTCCAGTAAATCATTGTTTTCATGGAAAGTAGAAAGATGGTTGATTCATGGGGTTCTCGTGTTTGCCTTAGTAATGACAGGTTTTACGCTATATGGATTCTTTGCAGAAACAGGCACAGTACTTGGCATAAAAGTCCAAAGTATTATGGACACCTATAGTTTCTTAATTGGGGCCATTTTTGCAGGTGTTATTGGAACAGGTTTCTACCCAATTTTCGGAAATCGTGTGTGGTGTCGTTTTGGTTGCCCTCTTGCTGCTTATTTAGGATTCGTTCAACGTTTTAAATCAAGATTTAGAATCACTACAAATGGCGGTCAATGTATTTCTTGTGGAAATTGCTCAACTTATTGTGAACAAGGTATCGATGTTCGTGCGTATGCCCAAAAAGGAGAGAATATTGTACGTTCTAGTTGTGTGGGTTGCGGTGTTTGTTCAGCGGTTTGTCCAAGGGGAGTTCTAAAATTGGAAAATGGCCCGGAAAAGGGAAGGATAAACCCGACTCAAGTGTTATTAGGTAATGATGTTGACCTTATGGAATTGGTGAACAAAAAATAGAAAATGTCGATTAAATCCCTTCCAATTTTAATTTTGCTCTTTTGGGGTATTGGCTCGAACAATGAAGCTAAATATCATAAAGAATACTACGAATCTGGCAGAACAAAGTCTGAGGGTTGGCTAGAAAATGGAATAAAAAATGGTTATTGGAAGTTCTATCATAAAAACGGAAAAATTGCTGAACAGGGCCATTTCAAAAAAGATGTAAGAGAAAGGTATTGGCATTTTTACAATCCTAATAAAATGCGAATAAAAGAAGGTGGTTATTCCAATGGGGAAATGGCCAATTGGTGGATATTCTATGATACTCAAGGAAGAGTCAATCATAAGTGTCAACTATACAACGGAAAGAAAAATGGGTACTGTTTAAAATATAAAAATGAAAAGTTGATCTCGGCAGAAAAGTATGAAAATGGCACAAAAGTCAAAGAATGGTTTAGCTTTGTCGGTTTTCGACGGGAAAATAAACTATCCGATTTAAAATAATGGCGCAAATCAAAGTTATCATTCCGGCCTTTAACGAAGCTGATTCAATTGCGCATGTGGTGAATGAAATTCCTACATTTGTCAATGAAATCATTGTTGTAAACAACAATTCCACTGATGCCACTGTTGAAAATGCGAAAAGAGCCGGAGCCACAGTTTTAACTGAAAACAAAAAAGGATACGGATATGCATGTCTCTGTGGCATGAACTACATTGCCCAGCAATCTGAACAACCCGATATTATCGTATTTATTGATGGTGATTATTCAGATTATCCTGAAGATTTGACCAAAGTCATTCAACCTATCCTTGATGATAACATCGACCTTGTTATTGGAGCAAGGATAAAGGAACTCAGAGAAGAAGGAAGCATGACACCTCAGCAGATTTTCGGCAATTGGCTGTCCACATTTCTTATGAAATTACTCTTTAAGGCAACATTTACCGACTTAGGCCCGTTTAGGGCTATAAAGTATGACAAGTTATTAACACTTGAAATGGAAGATAAGACTTATGGCTGGACAGTGGAAATGCAGCTTAAGGCGTTGAAAAATAAACTGACATATACCGAAGTACCAGTACGTTACAAAAAAAGAATTGGATTTTCAAAAGTGTCAGGTACAGTAAAAGGTAGTATATTTGCGGGCATTAAAATCCTAGGTTGGATTTTCAAATACAGTTTTAAATAATTATGGGTCTTATAATCTCTTATATAATCATTGCCATTTATAGCATTGCACTGCTGTTGATTTTCTTCTACAGCCTTGCGCAATTGAACCTATTGGTGAATTATTTGGGCAATAAAAGACAAAATCAAAGCGCCCCAAAATTTAATTTATTAGACCCAAAGGAAATCCCTTTTGTGACCATTCAACTTCCCGTGTACAACGAGGAATATGTAATGGAGCGTTTATTGGAAAATATCGCTAAAATTGAATACCCAAAAAGTAAATTGGAAATCCAGGTATTGGATGATTCTACAGACGATACTGTTCATGATACTGCAAAAAGAGTAAAGGCCCTACAAGAAACAGGTCTTGATATTCAACATATTAGAAGAGAAAATCGTCAAGGATTTAAGGCCGGAGCGCTAAAAGAAGGATTATTGACTGCCAAAGGTGATTTCATTGCCATTTTTGATGCTGATTTTTTACCCGATTCGGATTGGTTGAAAAAGACCGTCATATATTTTAAAGATGAGGAAATTGGTGTGGTTCAAACTCGTTGGGGCCATATTAATAGAGATTATTCCACATTAACCAAAATACAGGCATTTGCACTTGATGCTCACTTTACTTTGGAACAGGTTGGACGAAATGCCAAAGGCCACTTCATCAACTTTAATGGTACTGCCGGCATCTGGCGTAAAGATTGTATCCTCGATGCAGGTAACTGGGAAGGAGATACTTTGACCGAAGATTTGGATTTAAGTTATAGAGCACAATTGAAAAACTGGAAATTCAAATATTTGGAAGATGTTGAAACACCGGCGGAATTACCTGTTGTAATCAGTGCTGCTCGTTCACAACAATTTCGATGGAATAAAGGTGGTGCCGAGAACTTTAGAAAATCTGTTTGGAGCGTAGTCAGTGCAAAAAACATTTCTTTTAAAACAAAATTTCATGGTGTAATGCATTTGTTGAACAGCTCAATGTTCCTTTGTGTTTTCCTGGTCTCTTTACTGAGTATTCCGGCGATGTACATTAAGGCAATCTATCCGCAATTAGACTGGGTGTTCCATGTGCTGAGCTTCTTTGTTTTAAGTACAATAATTCTATTTGTGTGCTACTGGTTCACTTACAAAAGTATTCAGGGCAGCAGCTTTGACAATTTTGTAGATTATATAAAACTCTTCTTTACTTTCTTCTCTGTCGCCTTAGGATTCTCTTTACACAATTCAATCGCTGTATTGGAAGGGCATATGGGCAAGAGAAGTGAATTCGTAAGAACTCCAAAATTCAACCTCAACAATATCACAGATAGCTGGAAAGGCAATAAATACCTTTCGAAAAAATTATCTCGTAACATGATATTGGAATTCGCTCTTATGGGCTACTTTCTTTTCGGAATGTATAGTGCAGTTCCGTTAAACGATTTTGGTTTATTCCCATTCCACTTCATGTTGTTCGCTGGTTTTGGCTTTGTTTTTTACAAATCGCTTACTGCAAGAGCGTAAACCTTTTTATTGTTAGAGACTCGGTTTAAATAAAATAGCTTTTTTATTTCGCTTTTTTTCGGTTATTTGTAGTACTCCTAACAGCCGAGACCAATGCCCAATCAAATCATAACTTATTGGAAACTACACAAGGTTTCAATATTATTGGTGATTATAAGTCTTGGGTTCTACTACACATTTGCCTATTATCTTGAACGAACCGATTTTATAAGGCTAATCTCACTTTTCGGAGCATTGTTTTTTTTGTGCTACAAACTCATTCAATTTGAAAAATGGAACTTCAAATTCCTTTTGTTTGTAGGTATACTTTTTAGATTAGTTTTCTTAATTCATGAACCACATTTGTCGCAAGACTTTTATCGGTTTATTTGGGACGGCGAATTAGTCAGTAATTTTATCAACCCTTATCTCTTTACGCCCAATGGATTTCTCAAAGATGGAGTGCCCAGTATTCCTTTACTAAATGAAACCTTTGCAGGAATGGGTGATTTAAGTGCAAGGAATTATAGCAATTACCCCCCTTTGAATCAGGTCATATTTGCATTAAGCACCACTTTTGGTTATAACACCATCCTAGGCTCAGTAGTATCAATGCGCCTTTTTATAATTCTTGCTGATATTGGTATATTCTATTTCGGAAGAAAACTATTAAAAAATCTTAACCTCTCCCCACATCTTATATTTTGGTATTTTCTTAACCCGCTTGTAATTTTAGAACTAACAGGAAACCTGCACTTTGAAGGTGTTATGCTTTCATTTTTTACCATTTCATTGTATTTCCTATCCATTCAAAAGTGGAAATTAGCCGCTGTTCTTATGGCATGTTCAATCTCGATTAAATTAGTTCCTTTGATGTTTCTACCTTTATTTTATAAACATCTAGGGCTTAAAAAAAGTTTACTCTTTTATTCAATAGTTACAACCGTTTCAGTACTGCTATTTGCTCCCTTTTTCTCTTCCGAATTTATTTCGAATTACACTGGTACGATTGCTCTCTGGTTCTCAAACTTTGAGTTTAACGCGGGCATATACAATGCCATTAAATTCATAGCTATAAAGCTTGAGGCAAAACCATGGGAGTTGATAAAAACCTATGGGAAAATCACACCATTCATAATAATCTCCCTTGTTGTTTTATTCACTTTTCTTCGGAAAAATCAAAAATTACCAGTTTTGATAACCTCAATGCTTTGGGTCCTAACAGCATACTTTTTACTTGCCGCCACAGTTCATCCTTGGTACATTGTATTTCTGGTATTGCTAACCATATTCACGGAATACAGGTATTCTTTAGCTTGGTCGTTAGTAGTGGTTTTGAGCTATTATGCATATTCCCAAGATAGTTTCGTTGAACATCTTGGCATCCTATCTATTGAGTATTTAGTTGTATTCGGATTTATATTTTTCGAAATATTCAGGTTAAAGAGTATAAAACAGCTATTTCGCAAAAATTAAGACCCAAACTTTGCTATTTCATTTTAATTTGTACATTTGATTCATAATGAAAAACGAACTATATATATCTACAACTAATTGGGCAGTAGCTCCCAATCGTTCGTTTGCACCCACACGTCGCCGCCCGTAAGGGTGTCATATAGTATGGAAATAGGTGAGTCCATTTCCGCAAAAACAATCAAGTCTTTTCTTATAATTTTATAAATCGAAGTAACAATGGAAATTGTTATTGCCAACGAATCCCATTTTAAATACGCAGATATCATCTGTGATACCATTGCCGAATCTGCTAAGGTTCGAGGAACAGGTATTGCCAAAAGAACACCTGATTATATCCTTAACAAACTTGAAAAAGGTAATGCGGTCATCGCTTTGGATGAGGGTAATTTTGTAGGGTTCTGCTATATTGAAATTTGGGGACATAATAACTACGTTGCCAACTCAGGTCTTATAGTACATCCCAATTATAGACATAAAGGAATGGCGAAGAAAATCAAAAAAGCCATTTTTGACCTTTCCATTAAAAAATTTCCTGAAGCCAAAATATTTGGAATTACCACAGGATTGGCTGTAATGAAAATCAATTATGAATTAGGGTATCAGCCAGTAACGTTTTCAGAATTAACTGATGACCCTCAATTTTGGAAAGGTTGCCAAACTTGTAAGAACTTTGATATTCTTACCCGAACCGAGCAAAAAATGTGTCTTTGTACAGGCATGTTGTATGACCCGAAGAAAAAGGAAAAAGACACAGAAAAAGAAAAAATAAATAGTAAATCGTATAAACGATTAAAAAGCATCAAGGAACAATTATTTCTAAAAAGAAAGAAAAAATGAATAAAGTAGTCTTGGCATATAGTGGAGGTTTGGATACTTCGTACTGTGCAAAATATTTATCTAAAGAAAAGGGATATGAAGTACATGCAGTTAGTGTGAACACTGGTGGGTTCTCAAAAGAAGAAATATCCGAAATTAATTCTAAAGCCATAGAATTGGGAGCAACCACCTATACCTCAATTGATGCTGTTCAAATCTTTTATGACAAAGTCGTGAAATACTTGATTTTTGGTAATGTGTTAAAAAACAACACCTACCCACTATCGGTAAGTGCTGAAAGAATTGTGCAGGCAATTGAAATCGTGAATCATGCAAAAAAAATGGGTGCAGATTATATCGCTCACGGTAGTACGGGAGCAGGAAACGACCAAGTACGTTTTGATATGATTTTTCAAATAATCGCTCCAGAAATTGAAATCATCACCCCTATCAGGGACAACAAACTTTCTAGGGAATATGAGATAGAATATCTTCAAAAAAATGGAGTGGACTATCCTTGGGAAAAAGCAAAATACTCTATTAACAAAGGGCTATGGGGAACATCTGTTGGCGGTGATGAAACCTTGACCTCGAACCTTCCATTGCCTGATAGCGCCTACCCAAGTCAATTACAAGAGAAAGAACCTTCAGAAGTAAAACTAACTTTTGAAAAGGGAGAACTGATTGCTATAAACGGAAAAAAAGATAACCCTGTGGCAAATATCGAAAAGCTTGAAATAATGGCCTCTAAATACGCCATTGGCAGAGACATTCATGTGGGCGATACTATTATTGGAATAAAAGGAAGAGTTGGCTTTGAAGCTGCTGCCGCCTTGATTATAATTAAAGCACACCATTTATTGGAAAAACACACACTAAGTAAATGGCAGCAATACCAGAAAGAACAACAAGGTAATTTCTACGGAATGTTATTGCATGAAGGAAACTATTTAGACGAAGTAATGCGAAATATTGAAGCTTTCTTAACCGATACCCAAAAGAACGTATCTGGAGATGTATTTGTTAGTTTATATCCGTTTCAATTTAGATTGAATGGGATTTCATCTAAACACGATTTGATGAATGCCTCCTTCGGAAGTTATGGTGAAATGCATAAAGGTTGGACTGCTGCCGATGCAAAAGGGTTTATCAAAATTCTTTCGAATTCCAGTAAAATAGCAAACCATGTAAATCAAAGTCATGATTAAAGTAGGAATCATTGGAGGCTCTGGATATACCGGTGGAGAGCTCATCAGAATACTATTGAACCATCCGAATGCTGAGATTGATTTTGTATTCAGTACCACAAGAGCCGGCAAACAAGTTTCGTCTGCGCATGCAGATTTAACCGGGTTGACCAATCTGGAGTTTACCGAAAATGTTAATCTCACGGTTGATTTGGTTTTCTTGTGCTTAGGGCACGGTAATTCTACCAATTTCTTGAATGATCACTCGTTTTCAAATAACACGAAGATCATTGATTTAAGCAATGATTTTAGGCTTAATGACGATGCAGTTTTTCAGGGGAAAGAATTCATATACGGTTTGCCAGAGCTTTTTAAATCCAAAATTCAAAAGGCTCAATATATA
The DNA here is from genome assembly GCF_000153165.2 of Maribacter sp. HTCC2170. Lineage (NCBI taxonomy): Bacteria > Pseudomonadati > Bacteroidota > Flavobacteriia > Flavobacteriales > Flavobacteriaceae > Maribacter > Maribacter sp. HTCC2170. Next base: position 2,131,318 of record NC_014472.1, on the reverse strand, counting down.
GCAAATCCTGGTTGTTTTGCTTCAGCAATTCAATTAGCACTTTTACCCATGGCAAAGGCCGGACTACTTAATGAAGATATCCACGTAAATGCGGTTACTGGAAGCACAGGTGCTGGTGTTAGCCCATCCGGAACCACACATTTTAGTTGGAGAAACAATAATGTTTCTTGGTACAAACCCTTTACCCATCAACATTTAGGAGAAATCAATGAAAGTCTGACTTCGCTACAAGAAAATCCAGGAAAAATAATGTTCTTACCCATTCGTGGTAATTTTTCTAGAGGAATTTTGGCAACTGCCTACACCACGTTTAAAGGGAGTTTGGAAGATGCCTTTTCGTTATTCCAAGATTTTTACAAAGAAGCCAAATTTACCCACGTTACGAAAGAGCCCATTCACTTGAAACAAGTAGTGAATACGAATCAGTGTCACATTCACTTGCATGAACATGAAAATACGCTATTAGTTACATCTGCCGTAGACAACCTATTAAAAGGTGCTTCGGGGCAGGCGATTCAAAACATGAATTTAATGCTCGGGTTTGAAGAAACAGCTGGACTGAATCTGAAAGCAGGAGTGTTTTAAGAGACGAATTTAGAAGTACAAGAAGTAACAAAAAAATAAGCACATGAAAATAGCAATTATAGGAGCAGGAAATTTAGGGTTGTCAATCGCCAAGGGAATTTTATCTTCTGACGGAGCGACCAGCATGTATCTGACAAAAAGGAATACTGGAGAAATTACCGCTTTTTCGAAATATGAGAATGTAACTATAACTTCAGACAATCGGGAGGCCATTAAAAATTCAGACATTCTCATTTTTGCCATTCAACCGAGTCAATTTGGAGCTATTCTTGAAAATTGCAAAGATCTCCTGACTGAGAACCATGTGGTGATTTCAACCATAACTGGTTTTAGTATTTCAATGATCGAAAATATCATTGGAGAGGACCATGACATTATTCGCAGTATGCCCAATACGGCTATTTCAGTTGGCAAATCAATGACCTGTATCTGCAGCAACAATAAAGGAAAATCGAGGATCGATTTGGCCAAGGCTATATTCAATAGAATGGGGCATAGTCTTGAGATTCCTGAGAATCAGATGCAAGCAGCAACCGTAATATGTGCCAGTGGTATCGCATTTTGGATGCGTCTAATCCGGGCTACCACGCAGGGTGCAATTCAGTTAGGGTTTGATGCCAAAGAAGCGCAGGAACTCGCTATGCACACCTGTAATGGTGCTGCAGGTCTTTTAATAGAATCGGGAAGACACCCTGAGGAGGAAATTGACAAGGTGACTACCCCTAAAGGCTGTACTATTCAAGGATTGAATGAAATGGAACACCAAGGGTTAAGTTCTTCGTTGATTCAAGGAATTGTCGCCTCCTATGAAAAAATAAATAAAATAAAAGAGGGCCAATTATGAAGTTGTTTGATGTATATCCCCTCTACAATGTAACGCCAGTTTCTGCCAAGGGAATGGTGGTTGTAGATGACCAGGGGCAAGAATATTTGGATTTTTATGGAGGACATGCCGTAATTTCCATTGGTCATGGACATCCACATTATATAGAAAAGCTAAAGAGCCAATTAGACAAAATTGGTTTTTACAGCAATGCCGTTCAAAATCCATTACAAGTTGAACTTGCCACCAAATTAGGAAAATTATCACATTGTGAGGATTACAACTTGTTCTTATGTAACTCAGGTGCTGAAGCCAATGAAAATGCATTGAAAATGGCCTCTTTTCAAACTGGAAAATCCAGGGTCATTTCCTTTAAAAATGGTTTCCACGGAAGAACTTCTGCAGCAGTGGCCGCAACGGATAATGAAAAAATAAATGCACCACTGAACCAACAGCAAAATGTCACCATCTTACCGTTTAATGATTTTACCGCATTTACCCAAGAAATAACAAAAGGAGATGTTTGTGCTGTTATTCTTGAAGCTATTCAAGGTGTCGGAGGTCTTGATGAACCCACTACTGAATTTTTTCAGCTAGTCGCCAGTTTATGTAAAGATAACGGGGTTCTACTGATTGCTGATGAAGTACAATGTGGCTTTGGGCGAAGTGGAAAATTCTTTGGTTTTCAGCATCATAATATAGATCCCGATATCATATCCATAGCAAAAGGTATGGGCAACGGTTTTCCTGTTGGAGGTATTCTTATTCATGAAAGCATTATAGCCTCATATGGACAACTAGGAACAACCTTTGGAGGAAATCATTTAGCTTGTGCCGCAACCATGGCCGTTCTTGAGGTTTTAGAAAATGAAAACCTTATTGAAAATGCTACAGAAGCTGGAGCATATTTTAAAGAAAAGGCCAAAGAGGTACAAGAAATCAAAAATGTGAAAGGAAGAGGTTTGATGCTAGGAATTGAATTTGATTTCGAAGTTGGAGAATTACGCAAAAAAATGATTTACGACCAACATATGTTTACTGGTGGTGCAACGAATAAAAACCTACTCCGTTTTTTACCAGCATTGAATTGTACCAAAGAACATATCGATTTGTTTTTTAAAGCCCTTAAAGCAGAATTATAGTGAGCATTCTATTGAACATAAAAGACCGAAACGCTGTTTTGCTTAAAATGGCCGATTTAATTGTACAGCACAAAACAGTACTCTTGGAAGCCAATAGCAAAGATATAACTGGATATTCTGGTGATGATTTAGCCATGCGGGACCGATTAAAAGTTGACCAATCCAAGATTGACGGAATGGTCTTATCTCTTCAGCAATTGGCAAATGCAGAAGACCCTTTGGGTGTTGAACGATTCGCTTTTACACATGAGAACGGTATAAATGTGAGCAATAAAACAGCACCATTTGGTACAATTCTGATCATATATGAATCCAGACCAGATGTGACCATTGAGGCCGCAGGAATCGCTTTTAAATCAGGCAACAAAATATTACTGAAAGGTGGAAAGGAATCATTGAACAGTAATCTGGCTTTGGTTGATCTATGGCATAAAGCCTTAGCATCCCAAAATTGCAGTACGGACTGGGTCACTTATTTGCAGTTTGATAGAGAAAAGACACAGCAGTTCTTGGAAAATCCAACCCAAAAAGTGGATTTGATTGTTCCCAGAGGAGGTGAAAGATTAATTGCTTTTGTTAAGCAACATGCAACATGTCCTGTGATTATCAGTGGAAGAGGCAATAATTTTGTCTATGTTGATTCTGAGGCTGATCTTCAGATGGCAATAGACATTATTGTGAATGCAAAAACCACTAAGATTTCGGCTTGTAACGCTTTGGACAAAGTACTGATTGCTTCAGATATTCCAAGAAAACCAGAATTCATCCAACAATTGGTTTTGGAGTTAAAAAAGCGTGATGTTGAGATACTAACTGATGAAGCATTTTCAACGCTTGATGGAACATCGCCTATTGAAGATGAAAGTTCTTGGTATGAAGAGTTTTTGGATTATAAAATAGTTCTTGGTCAGACTGTTTCTTTAGAAGATGCGATTGTAAAAATCAACAAATATGGTGGTGGGCATTCAGCAGCTATTATCACTTCCAACGAAGATAAAGCTAATACCTTTATGCAATCTGTTGATGCAGCCGCGGTTTATCACAACGCCTCAACACGGTTCACAGATGGCGGGCAGTTTGGACTTGGCGGAGAATTGGCTATCAGCACAGATAAACTACACCAAAGAGGGCCAATAGGGTTACAACATTTGGTAACTAATAAATGGTACATTTTAGGAAAAGGACAAACTAGATAGCCATGAAGAAAAAGAGAATTTTACTTAAAATAGGTTCCAATACCTTAACCAAAGAAACTAATCATATTTCTAGGGGTAAGATTGAGGATATTGGTCGACAAATTGCCCATTTAAAGGATGATTACGAGTTTATTATCGTGAGTTCCGGGGCAATCGCTGCAGCAAAACAGTTCGTGAAGTTGGAACATAACGGTGAGGAAATCAATGTAAAACAAGCCTTGGCTGCAATTGGTCAACCACATCTAATGCGCATTTTTCAGGAAAACTTTAGGGAACTAGGATTATTTACCTCTCAGTGCTTATTGTCCTATTCCGACTTTGAAAAAGAAGAGTCAAAAATAAATATAAAGAACACGATCAATGTATTGGTGAGCAATAACTTCATTCCCATAATCAACGAAAATGACACGGTTGCCACTGATGAAATCAAATTTGGGGACAATGATAAATTGGCAGCACTTACTGCATCTTTACTCAAAGTTGATTTGTTATTAATTGCCACCAATACTGATGGGATTTACACCAAAGCCTCAATTAAAAATAACACTCCTGAAACCATAACCTCTGTGAAAAATTTGGCATCCCTGAGCAACGAGGTAAGCATAGGAAAATCGAGTCATGGTACCGGCGGAATGCAATCCAAAATCGAAGCCGCAACTATTGCCCAAAAGGTTGGAATAGAAACTTGGATTGTGAACGGACTCCAGGACAGTTTTATCCTGAATGCTTTAAATAATACCAATAATTTTACAAAAATAATCGCATGAAAAATTACCTTTCCATAAACGATATTGATTCACTAACCACTTTGATGGAAGAGGCAAAGGCACTTAAAGAAAATCCAAGGGCATTTTCAAATTTAGGAACAAATAAGACGATAGGACTTTTGTTTTTTAATAATTCATTACGAACCCGTTTGAGTACTCAAAAAGCTGCAATGAATTTGGGGCTGGAGGTTATTGTTATGAATTTTGGTAGTGAAGGCTGGGCTTTAGAATATGGTGATGGTACTATTATGAACCAAGGAACCTCAGAACACATTAAGGAAGCAGCTCAGGTAATTTCCCAGTATTGCGATATTATCGGGATTAGAGCATTTGCAGGCTTAACTGATAAAGAAAAGGACGAGTCGGAAGTTGTGTTAAACGGATTTAAAAAATATGCTTCTGTACCAATCTTGAATATGGAAAGTTCAGTTGGGCATCCACTACAGGCTTTAGCTGATGCCATTACTATTGCAGAAAACAATACTAAAAAGAGACCAAAAGTAGTATTATCCTGGGCTCCTCATCCAAAAGCATTACCACACGCAGTTGCCAATTCCTTTGTGGAAATGATGAAATTACAGGATGCTGAATTTGTCATTACACATCCAAAAGGATATGAATTGAATCCTGAAATAACTGACGGAATCACTATCGAAACAGATCAAGAAAAAGCATTAGAAAATGCTGATTTTATATCGGTTAAAAATTGGAGTAGTTATGCTGAATACGGCCAGGTTTTGAATCAAGACCCTACTTGGATGATGACCAAGGAAAAGTTGGGGAATGCGAAATTTATGCATTGTTTACCTGTAAGAAGAAATGTTGTGGTAGAAGATGCTGTTTTGGACTGTGACCAGTCTTTAACGATTGAACAAGCCAACAATAGAACTTTTGCAGCACAGATTATACTAAAGAAAATAGTAGAGAACTTATGAAGCTGAAAAACAAAGTCGGGATAATCACAGGAGCCACCAGCGGGATGGGTAAAGCCATTGCTCAGAACTTTGCCAATGAAGGGGCCAAATTGGTGCTTTCAGGTAGAAATATCGAAAGCGGAAACCTGTTAGAAAGTCAGTTAAATGATTCCGTTTTTATATCGGGTGATATTAGCATTCCTAAAACAAACGAATTACTGGTCAACAAAGCCATTGAGAAGTATGGAAAACTTGATTTTATTTCATTGAATGCAGGAATCTTAGGGGTTGGCAATGTAGTTGATTTAAGTATTGAAGAATGGAACAAAACCTTAGAAACCAATCTTAGTTCAATTTTTTATCTAGCAAAATATGCCTTGCCATTTTTAGCGCAGTCGAATTCTGGGAATATTTTAATAAATGCCTCAATTGCCGCTTTCAAGAGTTTTCCCAACCATCCAGCTTATTGTGCTTCAAAAGCAGGGTCATTGGCGTTAATGAAACAAATGGCAGTTGAATATGCTCCTGAAGTTAGGGTAAATGCCATTTGTCCCGGTCCTGTAGACACTCCACTACTTTGGGATTCAGCAAAAGCTTTTGAAAATCCAGATAAGGCAATAGAAAATGCTAAAAACATGACCCTTCTTAAAAGGTTGGGAACGGTAGAAGATATAGCAAAAACTGCCCTTTTTCTAACTTCTGAGGATGCGTCTTGGATTACAGGAAGTGCAATTACCATCGATGGCGGAATAATAAACATTTAAACCATTACCAGTAGAAATGAAACAAAAATTATCCATCATAAAAATTGGCGGCAATGTGATTGAGAATCAAACAGAGTTAGGCAAATTCCTAACCAATTTTTCAAAACTTTCTGGTGCCAAAATATTGGTGCACGGCGGCGGTAAGTTGGCCACGCAATTGGCGTCCAAACTTGGTATCGAATCTAAAATGGTAAATGGAAGAAGAGTTACTGATGCGGAAAGTTTAAAGGTTATTACAATGGTTTATGGCGGACTCACCAACAAAAACATTGTGGCAAAACTACAAGCCTTGGGCACAAATGCAATTGGTTTAAGTGGTGCCGATGGCGATGCCATTCAAGCTCATAAAAGACCGCTAAAAGAAATTGACTATGGTTTTGTGGGTGATGTAGATGGTATAAACGATAAAACGATTAGTACATTGCTCCATGCTGATTTGGTCCCCGTATTTTGTGCAATGACCCACGATGGAAATGGGCAATTACTGAATACCAATGCAGACACAATAGCATCTGAAATCGCTATTGGAATGAGTTCGCAATTCGAGACCACTCTTTACTATTGTTTCGAAAAGAAAGGTGTTTTACGAGATATAACAAATGAAGACTCAGTCGTAAAACATATTAATTCAAAAATTTATAAGGAATTGTTGGATAGTAAGATCATTGCAGATGGTATGCTTCCCAAATTAGAGAATTGCTTTCATGCACTGGATAAGAATGTAGACCAAGTGTGTATCGGAGATGTTTCAATGATTGATTCTGAAACATTATTATATACCACAATAACAAAATAAAATGAGCATAGCAGCACTTACCGAAAAAGCAATAAATTTATTAAAAGAGTTGATATCCATTCAATCTTTTTCAGGAGAGGAAAATCATACCGCAGAAGTCATCGAAAATTGGTTCAATGCGTTTGATATTCCCTTTGAAAGAATAAACAACAACGTATTCGCCAAGAATAAGCATTGGGATGATAGTAAACCTACGCTGCTTTTAAACTCTCATCATGATACGGTGAAACCAAACAAAGCTTATTCCAGAGACCCTTTTGACCCACAAATTGAAGACCGGAAACTCTTTGGTCTAGGCAGTAATGATGCGGGTGGTGCTTTAGTGTCTTTATTAGCAACTTTTACCCATTTCTATTCCTCAGATAACCTCAACCATAATATTTTGATGGTAGCTTCTGCCGAAGAGGAAAATGCAGGGCCTAAAAGTCTTAGAGCCCTCCTACCTTCACTCCCAAAAATTGATGTTGCTATTGTAGGTGAACCTACATTAATGCAATTGGCTATTGCAGAAAAAGGACTTGTGGTTTTTGATGCCGTGGTTAAAGGCACACCTTCCCATGCTGCACATCCAAATGACGATAATTCAATCTATAAAACGATTAAGGTATTGGATTGGTTCAAGAATTTCAAATTTGACAAAACATCTGAATCTTTGGGCAAGGTGAAATTAACTGTTACCCAAATCAATGCTGGTACGCAACACAATGTAGTTCCTGCCCATACCGATTTGGTGATCGACGTGCGAGTAAACGATTGCTATACTAATAAAGAAGTGGCTGAAATGTTGAAAAAAGACGCACCTTGTGAACTTCAGGAACGCTCACTTCGATTGAATTCTTCTTCGATAACCAAGAATCACGAATTGGTTAAATCGGGAATCGATCTAGGTCGTAAAACCTATGGCTCACCAACCCTATCTGACCAAGCAGCGCTGACTTGTCAATCTATGAAATTGGGGCCTGGTGACAGTACTCGTTCGCATTCTGCAGATGAATATATTTATGTGCATGAAATTGAAGAAGGAATTGATTTGTATATTCAATTATTAAACGGGTTTTTAAAAAAATAAACTCAACTCAAGAATCAAATACAAACTCAAGGCTTTTGTATTTGAACTTGAAATTTCAACTTGAAATTTGACACTATGAAACTCTGGGATAAAGGATTCAGTACAGATAAAAAAATAGACCATTTCACGGTAGGTAACGACCGCGAGTTAGATTTATTATTAGCGAAATATGATGTCATCGCCTCAAAGGCACATGCCAAAATGTTGGGGAAGATTGGATTGCTCACTTCTGAAGAAACTGAAGCATTGGTCAATGAATTGAACAACATTACCAAAACAATCGAAGAAGGTTCATTTACCATCGAGGATTCCTTTGAAGACATGCATTCAAAAATTGAGTTTATCCTGACTGAAAAATTGGGAGACACTGGAAAAAAAATACATACCGCTCGATCAAGAAATGACCAAGTTTTAGTAGCGGTGCATTTGTATTTAAAAAATGAACTGACCGAAATAAAAAGTGAGACGATTGAACTATTCAATCTTTTGATGGATTTAGCAGACAAGAACAAAGATATTTTATTACCAGGCTACACCCATTTACAAATTGCCATGCCGTCCTCTTTCGGACTTTGGTTTTCAGCCTATGCCGAAAGTTTGATAGACGACCTTTATTTTATTGATGCAGCCTATAAAGTAGCCGACCAAAACCCACTGGGCAGTGCTGCCGGTTATGGAAGTTCTTTTAATATAGATAGGACATTCACAACAAAAGAAATGGGCTTTGAAACCATGAAATATAATGTAGTAGCTGCTCAAATGGGCCGTGGTAAAGTGGAAAAAGCAACTGCATTCGGAATGAGCAGTATTGCATCAACACTGTCTAAAATGGCCATGGATATTTGTTTGTACATGAGCCAGAACTTTGATTTTATTTCCTTCCCAGATGAATTGACCACTGGCAGCAGTATAATGCCACACAAGAAGAATCCCGATGTTTTTGAACTGGTTCGAGCAAAGTGCAATAAACTGCAGGCGGTTCCCAGTCAACTCACTTTGATTATCAATAATCTTCCGAGCGGCTATCACAGAGATTTGCAATTGGTAAAAGAGATAATTGTTCCCGCGATTCAAGATTTAAAGGCATGTATTGAAATTTTGACATTTAGCTTAAAAGAAGCTAAAGTGAATACGAATATTTTAGAAGATCCTAAATACGATTACCTCTTTAGTGTGGATACTTTGAATGAACTCGTACAAAACGGAATGCCTTTTCGTGATGCCTATAAAAAAATGGGGATGGAAATCAACGAAGGTACATTTACCCCAAAAAGGGATATCAACCATACGCATGAAGGTAGTTTGGGCAATTTGTGTTTGGATGAGATTCGGAGGAAGATGAAAGGTTAAGAATAGCCTTTAGTTACTTATCTTTATTTGTAAAACATTGTAAAATGAAGAATCAATTATTTGGAAATAAGTTATGTCATATCATATTTCTTTTTATTTCAATTGGATACGCCCAAGACCAATATCAAAAACAAGAATCTGTTGATATAAAAGGGTACATATTCAACCTCACCTTAAACGACGAGAGCAATGAAATAAAAGGTGAAACCATCATCAATGTTGATTTCAAATCCTCGACACAAAAATTTGTATTGGACCTAATCGGCAAATCAGGTGATTTTGGGATGTCTGTTTCCCAAGTTTATGAAGGGGATAGTATTACGAATTACACGCATTTAAATAACAAAATAGTTATCCCTCTATCGAACAATGACACATCATCCAGGACATTTAAAGTGGTTTACAAAGGTGTTCCCCGTAAAGGACTGGTAATAGATACCACAAAATTTGGCCGTCGTTCTTTTTTCGGGGATAATTGGCCCAACTTGGCTAGGCATTGGTTGCCTTCAATAGACCACCCATACGATAAAGCATCAATAGAATTTAGGGTTACAGCGCCGGAAGACTACGATGTTGTTGCCACCGGCAAGAAAATTGAGGAAAGTAATCTAGGAAATGGCATTAAGATAACCACTTACAAGGAAAATACTCCTGTTGCCATGAAAGTGGTAACTATTGGAGTTACAAAATTTGCCAGTAAATTATTGGATGTAGTACATGATATTCCCGTTACCGCTTGGGTATATCCCGAAAATAGATTGGATGGTTTTTCCGATTATAACGTGGCTTCAAAAGTCCTTAATTATTTCATTGAAAATATTGGTCCATACCCTTTTGCCAAATTGGCAAATATGCAGGCTAAAACACAGTGGGGCGGTCTCGAAAACGCTGGCACCATCGCGTATTTTGAAGATTCGGTCACGGGTAAGAATACGGTCGAAGGGTTAATTGCCCATGAGATTGCCCATCAATGGTTTGGTAATTCGGCCACCGAGAACAATTGGAACCATGTATGGCTCAGTGAAGGCTTTGCCACTTATTTTTCAATCTTATACTTAGAGCATATATATGGCAATGAGAAACGCAAGGACGAGTTAGCATTAGATAGAAAACAAGTCATTGACTATTACAAACAAAATCCATCACCAATCGTTGATTTAACCATCGAAGACCCCATGAAGGTTTTGAGCCCAAACAGCTATCAAAAAGGAGGTTGGGTTTTGAATATGCTTCGTCATGAATTGGGTGATGCTGTTTTTTGGAAAGGGATAAGAAACTACTATAAAACCTATCGGGATTCAAATGTCATGACCAAAGATTTTCGTCAGGTTATGGAGGAAGTATCAGGGAAAAACTTAGGTCAATTCTTTAACCAATGGCTATTTACCAAAGGGCATCCAGAAATAAAATGGAATTGGGAATATCGGAAAGGGGATGTAATCATCAATCTAAATCAAATCCAAAACCATCATGTTTTTCAATTTCCTTTGGAAATTGGTTTGCTTCAGGACGATGAGTTGATAGTAAAAAAAGTCAATGTAGAATCCGCAAATGAAATTTTTAAATTTAAAACTGTGGAGAAACCCTCATCTGTTCTTTTAGACCCCAACTATTGGTTATTATTTGAGCATTAAACAAACAACATTGATTAACGGATCATACCCAAATTAATAACCTCTTGTTCAGTCAAAAAACGCCAATGACCACGAGGAAGATCTTTCTTGGTAAGTCCGGCGTAAGAAACTCTATCTATTTTGGCAACTTCATACTCCAGTTCTTCAAAAATACGCTCGACAACCTTATTTTTTGAACTGTAAATTTCTATTCCGACCTCTCGTTTTGGAGCATTGTCTATAAAACTTACTTCCTGTACGCGTACCGGCTTTTCATCTAACACAACCCCTTCTTGAATTTTCTTTAGATCAGCACTGCGCAAATCCCGGTTTAAAACTACATGGTAGATTTTACGAAGTCCGTTCTTTGGACTTTTCAGTCTTCTGGTTAAATCACCATCATTGGTAAATAGAAGAAGGCCAGTGGCATTCTTATCCATTTTATCAACTGGCAATAGTTTTGAATTGGATGCACTGGATATTAAACCATTAACATTGCGTTTTCCACGTTCATCCCGAATTGTAGTGGAAAAATCCTTTGGTTTATTTAGAAGTACATATTCTTTCTTTTCAGGGTTCAGCAACCTGCCATCAAATTTTACCTCATCTGTCTTCCTGACCTTATAACCCATTTCAGTAATAGGCTTGCCATTCACGGTAACATTTCCTGCGGAAATATAAATATCGGCATCTCTACGTGAACAGACTCCAGAATTGGCCACATACTTGTTCAAACGAATCAAATCCGGATTTGAAGGTTTTTGAGGTTCAGTTCTCTTTTTAAAAGGGGCTTTACCTTTTTTAAAATCCTGTTTTTTATATTTTCCTCTAGAATTTCCTTTTCTGTCCTTGTTAGAATCTGACCTCCCCATTGTTTCGTAATTTTTTGCAAATGTAATGAATTGAAAACCCGCCCTTGAAGGAATGAGTAATAAAAATCAATCTTTAAAGTTTACAATGGATTGTCGCTCTCTATTTACGGTAAGTTTGGTAACATCGGGCCTTGAATAATGGCCAACAGGGTCAAAATTCTGACGCTCCTCGTACACACGATTAAAATCCAATATATGGTATATCAAACCTTCTTCATCAAGAACTGGTTCTAACAACCATTCTCCGTCTGGACCAGCAATACAGGAACCTCCATTCGCCAATACCTCGGGTGCTTTTTTTAGAATACTTTTTAAATGGGGTGTATTCAATGGAAAATCTTCTTTTTTCATCAAAGAAGAAACCGATATTACAAAGCTTCGAGATTCTCTAGCAATAAACCGAGTAATATCCTTGGTATTATGCTCACTTCCCGGCCATACTGCAATGTGCAGATTCTCTCCTAAGCCATATAAGGCCGTTCTTGGAAGAGGCATCCAATTTTCCCAACAATTGAGTCCGCCAATGGTAAATTGTTTTAAGGCGTGCACTTGTAGACCGTTGCCATCACCAGGAGCCCAAGTTAAACGTTCATCATAAGTTGGTTGTAATTTTCGATGTACGGATTGAATTTTGCCAGTTTCATCAATATAAACTAAGGAACAGTAAATGCTATGGCCACCACGATCTTTGGCTCGCTCAATTATACCTAAATAAATGGCGATTTTATACTCCCTTGCCAATTTACAAATTGAATTTAATTCCCCTGCTTCAACTTGAATGGAATTTCGAACGTAATGAGCATGCAGCTCTTTATTGACCTTGGAATCCCACTCGGCACCGTTGGTCAAAGCCAGCCAAAAAGGATAACCCGGTAGTAGTGCTTCGCCAAAAACGATTAAATCTGCATTCTCACTTGCCGCTTCTTTGATAGCCGATTCTATTTTTTCAATCGTTGCCGATTTATTCAACCAAACTGGGGCAATTTGGGCCAGTGCCACTTTTAATAGATTTTCCATTATAAGATTCGATTTAAAACAAGATCGACATTAATCAGTAAAATACTAAAAACCCCCAAAATTATTATCATTTTCAGGATATTATGAAGTCCTACATAATGCAATTTGACGTTTGACCTCCAAAGCAAAACAAGAAAAACCACGAGTAATACTATACTTCCCATAAAATAGAAATTCATATACCCAATATCAAATTTTTCGATTAGAAGTATAGAGGGAATTAGTGTTAGAGCAACTAAAATTGTAATACATATTTTAGAGAAGTTTGCCCCATACAATATCGGAATGGTCTTGTAATCTTGGGCCATATCACCCACGATATTCTCCAAATCCTTAATCATTTCACGTGCTAAAATCAAAAGAAATAGGAACATAGCATGTACAAAAATTACCGTTTCAAAATTCTTGTAATACACAAATACCGCAAAGAAAGGAGCGATGGCCAAGGTTGCTGAAATAAAATTACCTAAAAACGGTACTTTTTTCAGTTTATGGGAATAGAACCAAATACCAAATATGTATGCTGAGAAAAAGAAAACTGCCCTAAAGGATACATAACTAGCAAAAAAAACTGCTAGGAAATTAAGAACAAAATAAGCAGACAACTTGGTTCGCTGGCTTACCAACCGATCCAACATACTTTTCCTGGGCTTGTTTATCAAATCCTTTTCAGAATCGTAAAAATTGTTGATTATATAACCACTGGCAATTACCAAAGTGGAGGATAGGACTATAAAAAACAAGTTGAGATCAAGAACTACTTTTCTCAAAGGCAGATCAGGTGCCAGAATATAAATTGACGCCAAGTACTGGGCCAAGGCAATCATCAATACATTGTAACCCCTAACAATTGAAAATAGGCTCAATATCTTTAATAGTTTGAGCTTGTTCTTTCTGCTAAGCATTTGTGAAATTCTAGAAGTTATAAACTACTTCTAAATTATATTCCTTGAGTACATTCCTCGCCTTGTCAATATCCTGTGTAAACCCAAGAATATAACCTCCTCCACCAGAACCGCAGAGTTTTAGATAGTAGTCATTGGTTTCGATACCCTGTTTCCATAGTTGATGAAACTTAGCTGGTATCATGGGCTTAAAATTATCCAGAACCACATGGGAAAGTTGTTTTAGATTTCCAAAAAGAGATTTGACATTTCCATTAATGAAATCTTCAACACAAGCATCGGTATGCTTTATGAATTGGTTCTTCAACATTTGTCTAAAACCTTCCTGTTTCATCTTTTCCATGAACAATTGGACCATAGGCGCAGTTTCACCAGTCGAACCACTATCCAATAAGAAGACAGCCCCTTTTCCCTCCATATTTTGTGAAGGAATACTTGTTGACTCAATATTGTCCTGTGAATTTATTAAAATGGGTAAACTCAAATAACTGTTCAAAGGATCAAGTCCTGAAGATTTACCATGAAAAAAAGATTCCATTTTTCCAAAAACGAATTTCAATTTCAATAGCTTTTCACGGGTAAGGTTTTCTAAAACCGTAATTTTCTCAAGAGCATACTTGTCATAAATTGCTGCTACTAGAGCTCCACTACTACCCACCCCGTAACCTTGGGGAATAGAACTATCAAAGTACATTCCGGCATTTACATCATTCTTTAAAGAGTCAAAATCAAAAGAGACCAGATTTGGCTCCTCAACTTCTAAATCCTCTAAATAACTAACAAAATCCTGTAAATAAGAATTCGACTTTTTTGCCACTTGAGAAAGGTTTTCATCCTTTTTTAATGCTCCTTTATAAAAATTATAGGGTATTGAGAGTCCTTTAGAATCCTTAATGATGCCATATTCACCAAAAAGTAAAATTTTAGAATAAAATAAAGGTCCTTTCATAGGTTTTTTAAAGATTCAGAACTGTTAATGAAACGTTCTAAACATCAAATTATGATTAAAAGTTACACTTTTTTAGCCCCGAAACCAATTCTGTCGCAAATATACTGTCCGTTTTCACAAAATGCAACCAACTCATCCTTAATAAATTGGTAAACCGTCTCTTTCTCATTTTCTGGATAAAGTACATGAACATTGGCACCTGCATCTAGGGTAAAACAAACATGGGTATTGGACGTTTTCCTAAACTCCCAGATTTTGTTAATGATCTGGAGCGTATTTGGTTTCATTAAAATAAAATAGGGCATACTTGCCATCATCATTGCGTGAAGTGTCAGAGCCTCACTCTCCACAATTTTTATAAACTCCACTAAATCACCTGAGGCAAAGACATTCTTAAGTTTTGACAGATTGTCGTTGGCTTGGGTAAAACGCTGTTCCGCAAAAGGGTGACCATGCATTAAATCATGACCTATCGTACTACTTACTTGCTTTTGACCTTTATCTACCAATAATATCGTGTCATGATATTTTTGAAATATGTTATGAACGTTATATGGATATTTTATTGCAAATAAATCGGAACTTCCTTTTGTTGGCCCATGGCTTCCCCATTGGATTAAATCGCCCTCTATACTACGACAAGCACTACCTGATCCCAAACGGGCCAAGAATGATGCCTTTCTATTAAAGTATTCTTTGTCGATTTCTGGGTTCAATTCACTTTCAATATGCATGAGACACAATGCCATTGCGGACATTCCGCTTGCCGAAGATGCAATACCACTACTGTGCGGAAAAGAATTTGATGTTACAATTTTTAAATGATAGTCCCTCAAAAAAGGCATATACTTTGCAATGCGCTCAAAAAAAGTTCGGATTTTGGGTTTAAAACTTTCCTTGGATTTGCCTTCAAAAAGCAATTCAAAAGAGAATGATTTTGCTTCTTCCTTAAGTTTTGAATAGGATATTGTGGTGGTTGTGGCACAGGCATCCAATGTAAAACTGATTGATGGATTGGCAGGAATCTGGTCTTCCTTTTTCCCCCAATATTTTACTAAAGCAATATTACTTGGCGCTTTATAAGTTACCTTACCTTCTTCTACCTGTTGGCTATATTTAGTTGGAAGAAAATCATTAATCGTCATTAAACAGAATTTTTGCAAAGATAGTTTTTAAGTGGTTTAGTATACCTCTCATTGTATTTATTCATTACTTTAGAAAGATAATCACCAAACCTTTGAAAAAGAAACTAGTAAAAATCGTTATATCTGTAAGCGTTTGTTTGGTCATTGGCTTTTTATCCAGCTTCGCAACCCAAAGTTCGGTAAATGATTGGTTCTTTACATTGAACAAACCAAGTTTTAATCCTCCTAATTGGATCTTTGCTCCGGTTTGGACCATACTCTACATCTTAATGGGAATTTCGGCCGGAATTGTTTGGGCAAAAGGTTTTCATCACCTTTGGGTAAAAACAGCTTTATATCATTTTGTCTTTCAATTGCTATTGAATGCTTCGTGGAGTATGGTGTTTTTTGGCTTAAAGGAACCTTTTTGGGCCTTAATGGTAATTCTCTGTCTTTTGATACTTCTATGCTTAACCTTTAGATGGTTCAAAATTGTGAGCCAAACCGCCGCATGGCTTCTTTTGCCCTATATTCTTTGGGTGTGTTTTGCCACGATACTGAATTATAAGATCTGGGAGTTGAATTAATTGGACGATAATTCAATTAACTTTTGCAAAGTTCTATAATTTCTAGAAGTTGCCGAGACTTTTAGTTTTGATTCAAAAAAACCAATACCACACTTAGCCTTACCCGCGCCTAATGCACATCTTAGATAAACACAATTGGGAGTGTAGGTAAATGTCTCGTTCTCGAATTTGTAATTTGACAATTCTTTTACCTTATCCTCCTCAGGTGAATCCTGAAGGAGTACAAAGTATATTTTGTTTTCAGAAAGTTCATTCCTGTCCGTATACGGGTTATCTTCTAAAACACGTAAAATTTCATTTCTCGTTTTTATCAATACGGGCACTTCAAAGTCGTAATGCTCTTTTATGGTTTCAGAAATTTGTATTTCAAGGTTTTGCGTGTTTTTTTCTTCCGAATCGAAAACAACATTACCGCTTTGAATATAGGTCCTAACCCTCTCCAAACCAGAATCTTCCAGAATAGACCTTAGGTCTGCCATTTTAATCTTCTTGTGGCCACCTACGTTTATTCCTCTTAAAAGCGCTATATAAGTAGTCATCTACGTTTCGTTGTTGGCTATTCCTTGAGCCGCAATATAACCACTGGTCCAAGCATTTTGAAAATTGAACCCTCCTGTAATAGCATCAACGTTTATTACTTCTCCTGCAAAAAATAAATTTTTATGCAGTTTGCTTTCAAACGTCTTGAAGTTAATTTCTTTAAGATCGATTCCGCCTGCGGTTACAAATTCTTCCTTAAAAGTACTTTTCCCCTCGACCATATATTTACCGCTGGTCAACTCATGTGCAAGATTTTGAAGTTTCTCTTTTGTGACATCTGCCCATTTCTCGTCTTTTGCTATGCCGGAAGCTTTTACCAAATTAGTCCAAAGTCGTCTTGGTATTTCTACTGCTTTGGTCCTTAACACCGTTTTCTTTGCTTCAATCTCTTTTATCTCCATCAACAAGGAAAAAATAGAACCCTTATGATAGTCTGGTAGCCAATTTATTCGAATAGGAAAGTGATATTTAAAATCATTCAACAAGATCGCTCCCCATGCAGATAATTTTAAAATTGCAGGACCACTCAATCCCCAATGCGTAATCAATAAAGGTCCTTCTGCACTCAGCAAAGTTTTTTCAGCCTGTTCGCTTTTTAACTTTAGAGTAATTTCCGGTCTAAACCTGTGCTTAGGGAGAATATCTACTTTTACATACGAACTGACGCCTGGGATACCCGAAATTCGTTCATCCTTAATTTTAAAAGTAAATAGAGATGCTACAGGAGGAATAATCTTATGGCCTAAACTATTCATGAGCTTCCAAATCTTCGGACTACTTCCGGCTGCCATCAGAACCTTTTTACAAATATATGTGCTTTTAATTGTAGTTATTTTCCAATTATAATCATTATTGCTCAGGATTTCAATTGCTGTTACTGAACTTTGCCTCAATATCTTAATATCTAATCGCTCTGCTTCATTCAAAAAACAATCCACGATAGTCTGAGAAGAATTTGATACTGGAAAAACCCTGTTGTCTTTTTCTATTTTCAGCTTTACGCCTCTACTCTCAAAAAAATGAATGGCATCTTGACTGCCATAGGTGTAAAGTGGACCTAAAAGTTCTTTTTCACCACGTGGGTAGTTCTTAACCAGTTCTAGCGGATCAGGTTCTCCATTTGTTACATTACAACGACCACCTCCTGAAATCCTGACTTTTTGAAGCACTTCTTTACCTTTCTCTAAAATTGCGATTTTTAGACTTGGATCAGCTTCCGCTATATTAATTGCCGCAAAAAATCCCGATGCTCCGCCTCCTACAATAATTACATCAAACATTAATTCACGCGTTCTGGAAAATTAGTGATTATGCCATCTACTGACCACGATTTGGCCTTTTCAATATCTTCCGGTTCATTAACGGTCCATGTATACAATTTAAATCCCGCATCTTTGATTTTTTCTGCGATTTCCAAATCAATTTTATTAAAATTGGGATTAACGGCTTCTGCATTCAACTCCTCCGCCACCTCAATAGCATCCAAAGGATTATCTTCTGTTAATATGGCAATTGGAATCTCTTTGTTCAATTTTCTAAATTCCCTTAATTCATCCCATTTAAAACTTGAAATCAAAAAATTATCCAAGGTCCATCCTTTTTTATCTATATAATATTTAAGAATGTGATTGACCCTATCACTTGTCCCTGCCCCTTTCAATTCAATATTCAATCGAACTTTATTATCAATAAGTTTCAAAACATCTTGAAGAAGCGGAATCGAATGATTGCCATCGAGCACCATTTGCTTGACATAGTAAATGTCATATTCTTCAATTTTACCAGTGGCATTAGCCAAACGATCTACCAGTTCATCATGAAAAACTACAATCTCTCCACTCTTTATCTTGAAAACATCAATCTCGATCATATCAACACCTAAATCAAGTGCTTTTTGAACTGATGCCAATGTATTTTCAGTTTCATGACCCATAGCACCGCGATGGCCTATCACTAAAGGTTTTTTATTCATCATTTCACAGTTTTGAAATAAAAAAAAGGAAAGCAAAACTATAATTATTTTTGTAGGATTTTTCATATTTTAATTAAATTAAGGTCAAATATACAAAGGGAATAATAATCTTGAAAATTCAATAAAACACAGAGCTGAGAATAAACGAACAAAACTAGATATGATATATGCTAAAAGGGCGAAAAAACCAATACTATCCCTTTATTAATAATCAGAAAAGGATAGTACTTACAAAAATCATATCGACTATTATGACTTCTTACTTAAGTTTGAATATAAAAGATTTTAAAGGTTTAATTTCAACATTCATTTTACCAATACCATTTGTCACGGTCAAGGTTTTATTGTTCACCTTATACAATTGATCCGTTGTTTCATAGGACCCGTCTTTCAACTTCCATTTTGAAATAATCCCTTGAGGAATCTTCAAATCAAATGTATAGCTGTCATTCGAATCGAAGTTGGAGACAATGATAAGTTTTTCATTTCCTGACCATCTAACATATGACAGTACTCGGTGATTATAATTTTGGGTATTATCTTTATTATAGTAATGAATATCTTCATAACTGCCCATTAAGGCATCACTATTAATGGTGAAATTTAGTAGTCTTTTGTAAAAATCGCGAAGTTCTTGTTCCTCAGTTGACAATTGGGCTCCATCAAACTTCTTGTCATTTACCCAACGTTGGTGATGCGGTACCCCGACATAATCAAAAATTGATGTACGCGTAGGTTGTCCAAATCCAGCATTTTCGTTTCCTGGCTCTCCTACCTCCTGTCCAAAATAAATCATGGTCGGTGAAGTGCTCATGGTTGCCGAAACCACCATTGCCGGTTTCCCTTTTTTCGCATTACCGGCAAAATCCTCACTGGCTATTCGCTGTTCGTCATGATTTTCGAGGAAATGAAGCATATGATGTTCAATATCTTTTAGACCTTTCTTCACAACGGGAATATGATCTGTCCACCCATGCCCCTGCATTATATGTTTTAAAGAATCATACATCTCAACCTTATCATAGAGATAGTCCATTTTTCCTTTATGTATATAGTCACGATATAGTTGAGGATTATAAACCTCAGCCAATAGAAATGCATCAGCGTTTTTCATTTTAATATTCGAATTCATGTAACTCCAGAACTCAACGGGAACCATTTCGGCCATATCAAAACGAAAGCCATCTACACCAATATCAAGCCAATAAAGGGCAATATCTTTGAATTTTACCCATGAATTTGGCACGTCTTTGTTTGACCAAAAAGTGAAGTGTTCATTATAATCCTTACTTGTAAAGTCATTGGGCAAGGTATCAAAATCATAGGAACCATCAGGTCGAACGCCATAATTGATTTTTACAGTTTCATACCAATCATTCATATTGGGCTGTGCCAAACGAGAGCCGTTTCCTGTCCATTTTGCAGGATTTTCATCGAATTCACCGTCGGACAGTTTATGTGGATTGCCTCCTAAAGGCTTGTAGCTATTTTGCCATTCAGGAACCCTGAATTGCTCATTTGGAATGTAATAGAAATTATTGTTCCTCTCATATTCCAATGTCGTATCATCATTTACACCAAATGGCAAAAAACCGTCTGGGGTTGTCTTGCCTTCATAATTTCTTGCAACATGGTTTGGAACAATATCAATAAGTAATTTTAAACCGGCATTATGCGTTCGCTGTATTAGATCTTTGAACTCGGCCAACCTATTTTTTGGATTATCTGCCAAATCGGGATTTACATTATAGTAGTCCTTTACTGCATAAGGTGACCCAGCCCTTCCTTTAACAATATCAGGATCGTCATTTGAAATCCCGATTGCCGAATAATCAGTAATCACATCATGATGGGGCACACCGGTATACCAAATATAGGTTACACCCAAGTCCTTAATTTCGTTTAGCGCTTTTTCTGAAAAATCAGAAAACTTCCCCACTCCGTTTTCCTCAATTGTTCCCCAAGGTTTATTGGTTGTATTGGTATTACCAAAGAGTCTTGGAAACACCTGATAAATAACATCTTTTTTCTTTTTTACTTTCTGGTATGTCATGTTGGAATCTTCTTTAATGGAATTACATCCTTGAAGAATCAAGACTGTAAAAATTAGGGGGTATACTTTGAAATTTATCATTAAGCTGAAATTTCCTCATGCGGTCGTAATTCCAATCGTTTGCCATTGAGACGTATTGACATCTCCTCTCTGCCTTCTAATTCAAATTTGGTCTCTTTTGGAGTAACACTGACTCTAAGTATTCTATTCCTGAAGTTCACCTTAAAAGAGTAAGAGTCCCATTCCTTGGGAATTCTCGGAGTAAATGATAGTTTATCCTCAAGAACCCGCATTCCTCCAAAGCCTTCGACTATACTCATCCAAGTACCTGCCATTGAAGTAATATGAAGTCCCTCTTCAACCTCCTTGTTATAGTCATCTAGATCCAACCTTGAAGTTCTAAGGTAAAACTGATAGGCCTGTTCCATCCTATCTAACTTAGCAGCCTGTATACTATGAACACATGGTGAAAGCGAGGATTCATGGACCGTAAAAGGTTCATAAAAATCAAAATGTTTTTGTAGCTCAGGCAAGGTGAAGCGGTCTTCAAAAAGGTAAAAGCCTTGAAGAATATCCGCCTGTTTTATATAAGGGGATCTAAGGATTCTGTCCCAACTCCACTTTTGATTGATTGGTCGTTCAGATTTTTCCAAGTTCTCAACCGTAGTAAGTTCCTTATCCAAAAAACCGTCCTGCTGTAAATAAACATCATAGTTTTCTGAATAGGGGAAATACATTTTTTTCGCAACGTTGTTCCATTCATCAGTTTCATTAGACGTTAAATTGGTATGACCAATTATTCGCGCATAATCATCAGGATAACCATCTTTAACCTTTTGTAATTGTTCTATAGTATACTCAATACACCATTTGGCCAGATAATTAGTGTACCAGTTATTATTCACATTATTTTCATATTCATTAGGTCCAGTAACACCAAGTATTACAAACTTTTCTTTTTGTTCAGAATAGTTGGCCCTCTGATGCCAAAACCGGGAAATTCCTATTAAAACTTCCAATCCCATATCCGGGATGTATGAATAATCACCTGTAAACCGGTAATAATTATAAATTGCAAATGCAATTGCTCCGTTCCTATGTATCTCTTCAAAGGTGATTTCCCACTCGTTATGACATTCCTCACCATTCATGGTCACCATTGGATAAAGAGCTGCTCCATTACCAAATCCCAATTTTTGGGCATTTTCCATTGCTTTTTCCAAATGCTCGTAGCGATACTTCAATAAGTTTCTTGCCACTTTTTGATCCTTGGTAGCCATATAGAATGGAATACAATAAGCCTCGGTATCCCAATACGTACTACCACCATATTTTTCTCCCGTGAACCCTTTTGGCCCAATATTCAATCGAGAATCTTTCCCTAAATAAGTTTGATTCAATTGAAAAATATTGAAACGAATACCTTGTTGGGCTTTTACATCTCCTTCAATGGTAATGTCGCTCATGTCCCAAATAGACTTCCATGCCTCTTTCTGGTTTTCCAACAAGGTTTCAAAGCCCATATTCAAAGCCTTTGTAAGCACATTCTTCGATGCACTTATCAACTCACTTGATTTATGATTTATTGAAACAGTATAGCCGCCATACTTGCATAGTGATAAAGTCTGTCCTTTTTTCACTAAATATGAATAAGAATGGCCAATCCAACTATCTTTTTTTATTTCCTCTCTAGGGGTTTCCATTTTTTCTCCATCAAGAAATAACTGAGAATCCATATAAGTGCAGGTCTCAAAATTCGTCTTCATGGTATGGGCCTCTATAAAAGCTTTGCTACCCTCTGAACTTACCGAAGTTGTATTCCAAAACTTATCATCCCAGTTACTGTCTTCATTTGTGATGGAACTGTCCAAATACGGAATAAATGTTATTTCGGCATCCGTATTGACTAAACGAACCTCATATTTTATGGCTCCCAATTCATCCAAATCAAGGCTTAAAAACCTAGTGATCTTAGCCTCCAGAACAATTTTATTTGGCAAGGTTGCCTTAAATGTTCGTTGATACCAACCTTCCTTCATGTTTAATTCCCGACGAAAATCTGTAATTTTTGAACAAGTGAACAAATCTAACATCTCACCGTTTATCAATACTTTTATACCAATCCAATTTGGTGCATTCAAAACTTTGGCAAAATATTCTGGGTAACCATTTTTCCACCAGCCTACTCGTGTTTTGTCTGGATAATAAACACCTGCAATATAACTACCTTGAAATGTAGGGCCTGAATAGGTTTCCTCGAAATTCGCGCGCTGACCCATAGCACCATTTCCTAGGCTAAACAAACTCTCGGAAGATTTGACCGTTT
Source organism: Maribacter sp. HTCC2170 (assembly GCF_000153165.2). Taxonomy (NCBI): domain Bacteria; kingdom Pseudomonadati; phylum Bacteroidota; class Flavobacteriia; order Flavobacteriales; family Flavobacteriaceae; genus Maribacter; species Maribacter sp. HTCC2170. The sequence continues at coordinate 2,107,954 of NC_014472.1, read as the reverse complement.
CTTGATCAAACCCTTCCTCAATAATGGACCAACTATCCGCTTTTATATATTCTTGATTCATATTTATCTATACTAATTCTTTTAAAAAACCCTGTTTAATCTCAGTGAAATCTTTAAAATTGAAATCGGCATGGGTAAGCACATTGGCATCACCGATCCCAATACTTGTCATGCCAGCATTGTTTGCAGCCTCTATGCCTGCCAAGGCATCTTCAAAAACGACACAGTTGTTTGGTTCTACATTCAAATTTTTAGCTGCAATCAAAAAAACCTCAGGGTCAGGTTTTGCCTTTGTCACATTATTGCCGTCTACAATACTGTCAAAATAGGGTAACAAATTAACCTTTTCCAATATTGGCCTGGCATTTTTGCTTGCAGAGCCCAAAGCTATTGGGATGCCTCGTTCTTTCAGAAAATCAAGTATTCTTTGAACATCAGGTAAAACTTCAGAATCATCCATCCTATCTATATATTCAAGATAATCTTTGTTCTTGTCAACCATCCATTTATCAAATTGTTCCTTGGTAGCTTTGATTTTACCTATATCGAGTAATATTTCAAGGCATCGTTTTCGACTCACTCCTTTAAACAGTTCATTTTGTTCATGGGTGAATTCAAATCCCAAATCACTTGCAAGTTTTTTCCATGCGAGGTAGTGATATTTGGCTGTATCCACTATGACACCATCCAAATCGAAAATAAATCCAATTTTATGCATTTAACAGTAAATTAATTGATTGTTGAGCCTCGTTCTATTATAGTAGAGTTGATTACCTCAGTATGATAAACTTCTTGTTCTTCTTCATCTTCAGTTTCATATTCTACTTTCTCTATGAGCATGCGAGCAGCGACTTCACCCATTTTTTCTCCATGTTGGGCAATTGATGTTAAACCTGGATTCGCGTATTTCGATAAAATACCATCGGTGAATCCTATAAATGAAATATCCCCGGGGATATTCTTTGCCATATTTTGTACTAAATTCATACAGTGTATTGCAAAAATCTCATTTACACAAAGTACTGCATCAACTTCTTGAGTGTTGAAAAATTCCTGTATCGCATTTTCATCAACCTCCATATTTGGCAACTTTAATATGTGATTTTCGTTTATTTTAATTTTCGCCTCACCTAGTGCTTCTCTATACCCAGCTTCACGTTCATTGCTTACGCTAAAATAATTCTCAGTGGTAACAAGGGCAATTCTTTTTTTATCATTGTTAATGAACTTTTTAACCGCTAATTTGGCTCCTTCTTTGTCGTCTATTATTACTTTGTCACATTGTATGACATCGGTAGTCCTATCAAACAATACTAAAGGTATTCCTTGATCGGTAACTTCCTTTAAATGATTATAGTCGTTTAGCCTTTGTGTTTCTGCGGACAATGACATGATAAAACCATCAACACTCCCATTGGCCAACATCTCCATATTTATTACCTCTTTGTCAAAAGATTCATCTGAGACGCAAACAACAACATTGTAACCAAGTTTATTCGCGTATTGCTCTATTCCCCTAAATACCGTGGTGAAAAAGTGATGTACAATATCCGGAATAATAACCCCAATGTTTTTGGTACGCTTGTTTTTAAGACTAATCGCTACATTATTGGGCTTATAATTATAAAGTTTTGCAAAGGCTTGAACTTTTTCTTTTGTATCAACACTTATTTCTGGACTATTCTTAAGTGCTTTGGAAACCGTTGAAATAGATACATCCAACTCTCTTGCTATGTGTTTTAACGTTATTTTTCTTTTCATCATCCTTTTCTATTATTTGAATACACCTCAATAATCGAAGAATGAGCATTCTTTCCAAACTGGATATATTACATATATCAGTAAATGTACTCCATCTCAATGAACCATGAGAATTGAATGCAAAGATATGCTCTACAATTCAACTTTCAATACCGGAGCTTGTAAATAATAGCCCTAAAATCATATCAGTTTTTGACAAAATACGATTTTAATCACAAGTAATATTGGCATATTTTTGTGAAATTCTTACATGAATGTTTGGTTTTTATTAACACGAAACCGTTTTCGTAAGGTATTAACAGGTTCAAACGTGTGTGTTAACATTTTTTTATATATTTTTAAAACTTGGAATTAAATTTAACTCAACTAAAATTAACTCTTTATGAAGATTACATTGCTAAAAAGCTTTATGCTTTTCGGAGCATTTTTATGCTTTGGTATTGCTCAAGCTCAAGAAGTATCAGGAACCGTTTCTGATGCAAATGGTCCCTTACCGGGAGCTAGTGTTGTGGAAAAAGGAACCACAAATGGAACTCAAACTGACTTTGATGGGAATTTCACCATAACTGTTAGTGACAATGCGACTTTGGTTATTAGCTATATTGGCTACAGCACTACAGAAGTTGCCGTGAATGGACAATCTACAATCAATATTACACTCCAAGAAGATGCCCAGGCATTGGATGAGGTTGTAATTGTAGGTTATGGTTCTCAGAACAAGAAAGAAATCACTTCTGCAGTTGTCCAATTGGATGCTGAGGAATTCAACAAAGGTGTTGTTAACTCACCAGCCCAATTGCTTCAAGGTAAAGTGGCCGGTCTTACAATTTCTAACAGAGGTGGTGACCCTAACTCGAACGGTACTATTCGTTTAAGAGGTTTGAACACTATTGGTGCCAACACGGAGCCTCTAGTTGTTGTGGATGGAGTTATTGGTGCTTCATTAAACAATATAGACCCTAATGATATTCAGAATATCAACGTACTTAAAGATGGTTCTGCCGCTGCAATCTATGGTTCTCGTGGTTCAAGTGGTGTAATTTTGGTAACTACGAAAAAAGGTACCGGAGAAGCTACTAGTTTTGAATACAGTGGTCAAGCTTCAGTATCATCAGTAGCTAAAACTGTGGATGTAATGACTCCTGCTGAATTCAGAGCTGCAGGTGGTGTAGATTTAGGTTTTAGTAATGATTGGTTAGATTTAGTGACACAAAATGGAACTACTTACGTCAATAATTTTGCTGTTTCTGGATCATCAGGAAATACCAGCTACCGTGTTTCTGCCAACTTCAGAAATGTAGATGGAATATTACAAAATAGTGGATTTGATCAATTCAATACACGTGCGAATATTTCGACTTCTATTTTGAATGACAAATTAAAAATTGGATTCAATAGCTCGTTGACCAACAGAAAAAGTGAATTTGGCTTTTATGAAGCATTAAGATATGGTGTATTGTATAACCCAACGGCTCCAGTTAATGGTGCTGATTCACCTTTTGCTTTTAACGCTGCACAATTCGGGGGCTACTTCGAAGCCTTAGGATTGTTTGATTCTTTTAACCCAGTATCTATTGTTGAGCAAAATTCAAATACTGGAAGAAGAACCGAATTCTTGGCGGGAGTTGATTTAAAATATGCACTTACTGATAATATTTCATTGACTGCGACATATTCAAAACAACTTAATAGAAATAATAACAGACAGTATTACTCTCCTACTTCGCACTTTAGAGGTGAGGCGGCATCAACAATAAAAGGTAGAGCAGACGTATTTAATGATGACTATGAGTGATGACTATGAGTCTGATTTGTTTGAAGCTTATGCCACAATCACTCCACAATTAGGTGGCAACTCTAGCTTGGTTGCAACAGTTGGTTATTCTTGGCAGGAGCAAGTATGGCAAAATAACAGCATTACTTTACGTGATTTTCCAAACGATGCGATAGATTGGTCAAATAATTATGGTATTGCCGGTGCTTTTCAGCTTGGTGGTGCAAGTAGAATCGGTGGCGGTAGTTGGTTATCTCCGGAAGATAGGATCATCGCATTCTTTGGTCGTGTGAACTATACTTGGGATAATGCAATTTTCTTAAATGCATCTGTTCGTCATGAAGGTTCTACACGATTGGGTGAAGAAAACAAGTGGGGTACCTTCCCAGCTGTAGGTTTAGGTGTAGACTTGAACAACTATCTAGAATTGCCTAACGTAAATCTCTTAAAACTTCGAGTAGGTTATGGTGTCACAGGAGCATTACCTGGTGGTAATGGGTACTCTCGTGAAATCTATGGTTATACAGGTAATAGCTCTGAAACGGGATGGGCTACAACCTTTGACGGTGGGCGTGCTCCAAACCCCGATTTAAAATGGGAAGAAAAAGCAGAAATAAACTTTGGTCTTGAATTTGCTACTGACCGTTTAAGTGCGACTGTTGATGTTTACAGCAGAAACAATACAGATTTTATTATTCCATTTACTATTGAAGCTTCAGAACATCCTTCTGGAACTAAATTCAGTAATGCAGGAAAAATCCAAACAAATGGTGTTGAATTGGCTGCCAATTATGATTTTATCCAAAATGATAAGTTGAATTATAATTCAGGAATTGTTCTTTCATCTTACAAATCTACTCTTAAAGAATATCTTAACCCTATTGAATTAAGAGGAAGCTTAGGTGCTCCTGGTCAAAATGACACCGAGGTTGTTTTAGTGCAGGAAGGTGAGCAAATTGGTCAAATAGTTGGTTCGGTATGGTCAGGTGAAGTTGATGCAGATGGAAGCCAGATATTCGAAGATGTTGATGGTGATGGTACAATCGAAACTGATCAAACAAAAGAAAACTTTACCGATGGTGATTTAGCAGTATTAGGTAACGGTATTCCAGATTTCGAATTAGGATGGACGAATCAACTGACCGTAGGCAATTGGAATGTAAACGCTTTCTTTAGAGGGCAGTTTGGCCATAGCTTAGTAAACAACTATAGAGTTTTCTTTGAGCCTAGAGTTGGATCACAAACCGGTTACAATTTTGTTAATACCGAGTTGGCAGATGAGAACATCAAAACAGCTAAATTCAGTTCTCATTATGTAGAAAAAGCTGATTTCTTTAGACTGGACAACCTCAGCGTTTCTTACTCATTCAATTTAGGTGAAAACTTGTCTAAATACCTTAAAAGCTTAACAGCAAATGTAGCTGGCCAGAACTTGTTTACGATTACGAGCTATACAGGTAATGATCCTGAAGCTTCATTGCAAGATGTTGGTAATGCTGATAATGGCAGTGATCCAGGCACCAATGCAGATCCTTTGACTCCTGGTATCGACCGGCGTAACAACTACTTTACCCAAAGAACCTTTAGTTTGGGTCTAGTTGCAAAGTTTTAATATAGCTATGAAAATTCTAAAAAATAAACAAATGAAATTTCCAAATAAAAGTATACTTCTCAAGGGGTTGGTCTCTGGTCTCTTGGTTTTCGGTGCAGCATGTACTGATTTAGAGGAAGAATTACAAAACGAGATAACAGAACAATTTAGTGTAGACGGCAATGCTGCGAGTGCAGAAGGTAATGGTAATGGTGGTAACGGGGGTGGATCAGCTTCTTTGCTGGGCCCTTATTCAAAACTACGTGATGGTAGTGCGAACCATGGTGGTTACTGGTCAGTACAATCAGTATCAACCGACGAGATGGCAATTACCCAAAAAGGTGGTGACTGGTACGATGGTGGTATATGGTTAGATGTTCACCGTCACACTGCAGGACCAACTAACGGACCAATTGGTGGTGCTTGGGGTAACCTTTATGGTGGTGTTGCAGAATGTAATGACAAAATTGCAAACGGAGGATTAAACGCTAATGAACTAGCTCAGGTTAAAGCATTACGTGCTTTCTTTTACCTAAGACTTTGTGATCTATATGGTAACGTTAAAATAGTAACTACTCCAGGTGGTGATGCTCCTCAATCGAATAGAGCTGCGGTATTTGCTTTCGTTGAAAGCGAATTACTGAGTACATTGGGAATAGCCTCAGTTAGCCCAGCAATGGACTTATCGGGTAGTGATTTAACTGTAGCTGATGACAAATATCGTATCAATCAATTTGCTGCTTTGGGTGTTTTGGCAAAATTGTACCTGAATGCTGAAGTATATACGGGTACTGCTCGTTGGCAAGAAGCTCACGATGCAGCTGATTACATTATTAGTAATGGTGGTTATACCTTGGTTGATTCAAGTTTTGAAAAGAACAACTTAGGAAAACGCCCTGGTGTTGACACGGATCCAGAAATGCTTAGTGGGTATGCGACGGTTTTTGCACCTAACAATCAAAACAATCCAGAAATAATCTGGTCAATAGAATATGATGATGTTACTGCTAGCGGTATGAACTATACTCAAATGACCTTACATTATTCTAGTCAGTTTTCATGGAATCTTCAAGCTCAGCCTTGGAATGGTTATGTGGCCTTAGAAGAATTTTACAATTCATATGAAGATGGTGACGCTAGAAAGTCCATTAACTTTATAGCAGGGCCTCAACTAGATGCAGGTGGTAACCAAATTGTGGATTACTCAGATTCTGCAGATCCACCACTTAACTATACAACTAATGTAAATGAATTGGAACCAAATGCTCAACGAGATGGTGGTACCCGTTTGGGTAAATTCAGTTTCCAACAATATGGGAAGAACGAAATGAACAACGACTGGCCTATAGTTCGTTTAGGTGAGATGTACTTGGTTCGTGGAGAAGCTGCCGCTCGTAACGCTGCCGATTGGTCTATGGCCTTGGCTGATGTTAACATAATTCGCCAAAGAGCAGGTGTAGCTGCATTAGCTAGTGTTGATGCCGATAGTTTCTTAGCCGAGAGAGGAAGAGAAATGTTCATGGAAACAACAAGAAGAAGAGATTTAATTCGCTTTGGGAAATGGGCTGATGCCTGGTGGGAAAAGCCAGTTGATGCTGGTGCTCATACTGAGTTAATGCCTATTCCGCAAGATCAAATTGATGCAGCTGGTGGTTCATTGACCCAGAACCCCGGGTACTAATCAAATAATATTCATAAATTTAAAAGAGGGTCACTTTTATAAGTTACCCTCTTTGTATTTTTAAATGGTTGATAATGTGTAGGCGCCATTCCCTTCTTCTTTTTACAATTCTTTTGTTTATACTTTCGTGCAAAAAGGAAGAAATACCCAGTTCTTTGTTTAAACTGTATACCAATGAAACGGGTATACTCTTCGAGAATACGCTTACTTATACCGAAAATTTCAATCCTTACATTTATCGGAATTTTTACAATGGAGGCGGAGTCGCTCTAGGAGATATCAATAACGATGGCCTATTGGACATTTACTTCACAGGAAATCTCGTAAACAACAAACTTTATTTAAACAAAGGCAACTGGCAATTTGAAGATATAACAAGTGCCGCTGGGGTTGCCTGTCCGAATATTTGGTCTTCAGGCGCTACTTTTGTAGATATAAACGCCGATGGCCTTTTAGATATTTACGTCTGTAAATCTGGACAGCCAGGAGGAATAAATAGACACAATGAGCTATTTATCAACAATGGTCAATCCAAAGACTCAGGACAAATTACATTTACCGAAAAAAGTAAGGAATACAACTTGGATGTAACTGGTTTATCTGTACAATCCGCTTTTTTTGATTACGACAAAGATGGGGATTTGGACTGCTACCTTTTAAACAATTCCATACGGTCTGTTGGCGGATATGATTTAATAAAAGATCAGCGAGAAATCCCGTCCCCTAATGGCAATAAGCTTATGGAGAACAGAAATGGAAAGTTCTATGACGTTTCTACGGAGAAAGGTATTTATTCGAGTGCAATTGGCTTTGGCCTTGGGATTACACTCTCAGATTTCAATAATGATAATTGGACCGATCTGTTCATTTCCAATGACTACTTTGAAAAAGATTATTTATACCTCAATGACAAGGGTGTTAAATTCAATGAAAAATCAGACGATTCTTTTACATCCCAATCTATGGGAAGTATGGGTGCTGATGCCGGTGATCTAGACAACGATGGCTTAGCTGAAATAATGGTAGCCGAAATGCTGCCAACCTCCCAGGCACGAAAAAAGACCAAAGCCACATTTGAATCTTGGGACAAACATTCCTTAGCCGTTAAAAATGGATATGCTTCCCAATACCCTAGAAATGTTCTTCAAAAAAATATGGGTGCCAATGGTTTTTTTGAACTATCAAGAATAACGGGTGTTGATGCTACCGAATGGAGTTGGAGCACACTCTTTTTTGACATGAACAATGATGGGTTAAAAGACATCTTCATCAGTAATGGCATTTATAAGGATTTACTTGATCGGGATTATTTGAATTATATGTCGAACACCAACACGGTAAAAGCGTTAATGGAAAATAATAGCGAAGCTATTATGAAAATGATAGACTTAATACCGTCAAAGGCTATCCCAAATGCAGCATTTCTCAATAAAGGGAATTTGGTTTTTAAACAGAATTCCGACTCTTTAGGTCTTGGAAAACCAAGTTTTAGTAATGGTAGCGCTTACGGCGACTTAGATAATGATGGTGATTTAGACCTTGTTGTAAACAATGTGAATATGCCGTCTTTTATTTATGAAAACAACTCCGAAAAGCTTGATAACCATTATATAAAGCTTCGATTCAAAGGTCTAAATAAGAATACCCAGGGCATAGGGGCTAAAATCTATGCTTATTGCCCAGATGGATCGGTAGTGTTTTCTGAGAATTATTCTTCTAGAGGGTTTCAAAGCTCTACCCCTGCAGAAACTGTTATTGGTTTGGGTTTAAACAAGACCATTGATAGTTTAAAAATAATTTGGCCAAGTGATGACGTTACCAACTTATTAAATCTAGTTGTCGACACAACACTGGTAATAGAGCAAAGTAATGCCCTGCCCGTAAATTTCAACTTCCAAAAAGAAACCGAAAATGTAGTTAAAGAAATAAATCCTCTTTTTGATTATGTTCACATTGAAAACAATGCCATCGATTTTAAAAAGGAACAACTATTAGATCGCATGGTGAGCAATGAAGGACCTGCTTTTGACATTGCAGACATTAATAAGGATGGAAAACAAGATTACTTTTTAGGTGGTTCAAAAGGAAAAGGCGGCAAATTATTCATTAGCACTTCTAAGGGGTATGAGGCTAAAGAAAACCCTTTTGCCAAAGATATCGGAAGTGAAGACACGAACTCAATCTTTTTTGATAGTGATAATGATGGTGACCTGGATCTTTATGTATGTAGCGGCGGCAAATCATTTTCAAAATACGACAGCAAACTTAACGACCGCCTTTATATTAATGAAGGAAAAGGGAATTTTGTAGAAGCGAGTATTAAGTTGCCCTTTGAAAAAACAATAAGTTCATCTACAGTTAGTGCTGCTGACTATGACAAAGATGGTGACCTTGACCTATTTGTAGGGGAGCGTTTTAATCCAGATTCTTACGGAGAGCCTGTAAATGGTTATTTGTTAAAGAATAATGGTGACAATACGTTTGAATTGGATAATTCCCAACCATTCTCAAATCTTGGAATGATTACATCATCCTATTGGGTAGATATCAACAAGGATTCTTGGTTAGATTTAATCGTGGTAGGAGAATGGATGCCAATATCCATTTTCATCAACAAAAGTGGCACATTTACGAATGCCACTGATTCATATGGTCTCAAAGACACCAACGGCATATGGTCTTCCCTACATATCGCAGATATTGATAAAGACGGAGACTTTGATATAATCGCAGGTAATATCGGCAACAATTATGTCTATAAAAAAGGGACTTCAATCTTTGTTAATGATTTTGACAGTAATGGTAAATCGGAACAAATTCTTTGTCAAAATGTAAATGGAAAGTACTTTCCATTATTAGATAAAGATGAACTTATTTCGCAACTGCCTTCCCTTAAAAAGAAATTACTTTACTATAAAGACTATGCAAATTTTGATCTACAAGAAATCATAGATCCAGAAATATTTTCCAAGTCTTATCACGCCGAATTAAATATTACAGAAACGTCTGTCTTTATTAATAATGGTGACGTCTTTGAAACAATGAGTTTACCTAAAGAAATACAGTATAGTAATATCTACGCTATCGAAAGTGCAGATTTCAATAATGATGGATATTTAGATCTAATTTTAGGAGGAAACCAAGAGCTCGTCAAGCCCCAATTTGGTAAATTAGATGCCTCAAAAGGATGGTTGGTATTTGGTAATCCTGACGTCAAATCCATTCAATACCAAAAGCCTGAAATTCTAGGTGTTTCAGGTCAAATTAGAGATATGAGAGTGATAAAAGAAGCCGAAAGAAAAACAATTATCGTTGTACTGAACAATGATAAAGTAAAATTTTACCAGTATGAATCTCATTAAAAAAACAATCTTAATATGCTCTTTGGCAATTATTACAATTAATTGCCAATCTGACTATAGTAAAATGGTGAAAACCGAACTAAAGAAAGGAATACAAAAAGATTCATTATTGTTCGGTCTAAAGTTTGGGGATCACAAGCAAGTTTTTTTTGATAGATGCTTAGAATTAAATAAGAAAGGTCTCGTAATACAAGGGCCGAGCAATAAATATGCCCAATATAACCTAAAACCAGGTGCCGACAGCACCAATATAATCATGCTTTTCTACGCCACCAATCAAGATAATGGCATCATAGATGGTATGGACATTAAATTTTACCATTCTGGTTGGGCCCCATGGAATAAGCAATTATACAACTATGTGCTAGCGCCTAAAGTAAAGGACTCTCTTTTAACTTGGTTCCCAGGTAACGACTTTCTCAAAGTGAATCTTGAAAATGGACAAATAGTACATATAAAAGTTGATGGCAATAGACAGATAAAGGTTTATAATGACCCCAACAATAAAGACGTTTCAGTTCAAATTGAAAATCTAAATAATAAATACGATGCGAAGGAATTGTAATAACAATACGCTGTTTTTTTTAATTTTTTCCATATTCTTCTTGTCATGCAATCAAAAAAAAGAAGAAGAAAAATCGGTTAATGAACCCCTCTTCTCTTTAGTAAATTCTGAAGATTCAGGAATTAGCTTTAACAATACCCTTCCTTTTAACAATGCCTTTAATGTGTATACCTATCGCAATTATTATAATGGCGGTGGAGTTGCTTTAGGCGATGTTGACAATGATGGTTTAATAGATATGTATTTAACGGCCAATGCAACTGAAAACAAATTGTTTTTGAATAAGGGTGATTTCAAATTCGAAGACGTTACCAATGTTGCCAAAGTTGCAGGGAACAAAGCATGGTCTACGGGAGTAACCATGGTAGACATTAATTCTGACGGATTTTTAGACATTTATGTTTGTAATTCTGGTGATGTTAAAGGCGACAACAAGCAAAATGAACTTTTCATAAATAACGGTGACCTCACATTTACTGAGAGTGCTGAACAATACGGCCTTGCCGATAAAGGATATTCTACACATGCTTCATTTTTTGATTATGACAAGGATGGCGATCTAGATGCTTATCTTTTGAATAATTCGTATCAGGCGATCGGTAGTTTTAATCTCAGAAAAAACGAAAGGCCAAAACGTGATGAGGAAGGTGGCGACAAGCTCATGGAAAACAGAAATGGGAAATTTGTTGACGTTAGCGAAAAAGCCGGCATTTATGGTAGTGTTATCGGGTTTGGACTAGGAGTAACCGTTGGTGATACAAATAATGATGGCTGGGAAGATATTTATGTATCCAATGATTTCTTTGAAAGAGACTATTTATACCTTAACAAGCAAGATGGAACCTTTGAAGAGGTTTTGGTTGATCAAATAAAATCTTTAAGTGGTGCTTCTATGGGAGCCGATTTAGCAGATGTTGACAATGACGGTCATAAAGAGATTTTTGTGACCGAAATGTTACCAAGTGATTACAAGAGACTTAAAACCGTCACCACTTTCGAAGATTGGAACAAATACCAATACAACGTTAAGAATGGATATTATCATCAATTCACACGAAATATGTTACAGCGTAATAATGGTAATGGTACTTTTAGTGAGATTGGTCGTTTTAGCGGCGTTGAGGCTTCTGATTGGAGTTGGGGAGCACTTTTTTTTGATATGGACAATGATGGTTTAAAGGATCTTTATATTGCTAATGGAGTGTACCAAGATCTAACCGACCAGGACTATTTGAATTATATTTCGAACGAAGAGATTGTAAAAAGTATTGTAATCAATAATGAGATCGATTATAAAAAATTAATTGAAATCATCCCTTCGAATAAAGTACCCAATCAAGCTTATCATAATAAAGGCCAATTAAGTTTTGACCTTTATAAAGAATCTGGATTGTTAGAGCCAAGTTTCTCCAATGGATCGGCCTATGGCGATCTTGATAATGATGGTGATTTAGATCTTGTGGTCAATAATGTTAATTCAGAAATGTTCTTATATAAGAACAACGCGAACGAAATATATCAAAACAACTATTTAAAATTAATATTGAAGGGGACTGAAGGCAATCCTTTCGCAATTGGATCACAGATAGAGGTCTATTTACCAAATGACACATTGTATTATGAGCAACAGCCTATAAGAGGATTCCAATCAAGTATGGATCTTCGTCCAAATATAGGTGTTGGCAGTGCTAAAAGTGCTTCGGTAAGAATCATTTGGCCCGACGGGAAAACTACATTGAGTGAAAATGTGAACACTTCCTCGACATTGACATTTTCTCAAGATGAGGCCTTGAACAACTATAAGAAACCAATTGAAGATGAAATGGTTCTTTTCCAAACTGATGGCACAAAAATTCCATTTGTTCATGAGGAAAATAATTATGTTGATTTTAATAGGGATCGTCTGTTGAACAGTATGATGAGTACAGAAGGTCCCAATATTGCCGTTGGCGATATTAATAATGATGGGATTGAAGATGTTTTCATTGGGGGAGCAAAAGGTCAGGTTTCTTCATTACTTCTAGGAACTGGATCAGGCTTTGTTCAAAGTAATCAACCCGCATTTATAAAACACTCGGCCTCTGAAGATGTTAATGCTGTATTTTTTGATGCAGATAAGGACAATGACCTGGATTTATATGTTTGTAGTGGCGGTGTAGAATTCACCCCTTTCTCATCCAATTATCATGATAGGCTATATATTAATGATGGCCATGGTAAATTTGACCTTTCTGACCAAATACTACCTCAGGAGAATTCACATAATAGTTCGAGTACAGTTACCGCTGCAGATATTGACCTTGATGGTGATATTGACCTTTTTGTTGGGGAAAGGGTTATCCCAAGTAAATATGGCGTTAAGGCATCCGGTTTTATTCTAGTGAATGATGGGGAAGGAAATTTTAAAGAGTCAACTATTGACCTAGCACCTGATTTAATCAATATGGGAATGATCACAGATGCCAGATTTGTTGATTTAGATGGGAATGAACTCTTAGACTTAGTGGTTGTAGGCGAGTTTATGGATATTAGTATTTTCAGTAATCAAAATGGTAGCTTTAAAAAAATATCAGAAGACAAAGTTCCTCAACTCTCAGGTTGGTGGAACACTGTGGAAAGTGCAGATATTGATGGTGATGGCGACCAAGACCTAATTATTGGTAATCATGGGTTAAACAGTAGGTTCACAGCAACTACGCAAAGCCCAACAAAGCTTTATGTCAACGATTTTGATAACAATGGTCGTATTGATCCTATTATGACCTTTACATCCGAAAACGGTAAAGACTATCCTTATGCATTGCGTCACGACCTAATTGATCAGATTAAAGAGCTCAAAAAGAAATTTCCTGATTATGATTCATTTCAAGATGCAACAATCAATGATATGTTTGATGAGGCACAAATGCAGAGCGTTACTATTTTAGAGGCAAATACATTGGCCACTACCCTATTGATAAATGAAGGCGGATTCACATTTAGTAGTCTGGAATTACCGATCGAAGCACAATTAACTCCAATTTTCGCCATAGAAACTGTTGATTTTGACGAAGATGGGGACATGGATATAATAATGGGTGGAAATCTATATAAAACCAAACCTGAAGTGGGTCGTTACGATGCCTCTTATGGTTTATATATTGAAAACAAAGGAAAACTTAAGTTTCAAACACATTTGTCAAATAAGGGATTCTTTATTGATGGTGAAATAAGAAGTATCAAGAAAATACCCAATTCGAACAAACTTCTAGTTGCAAGAAATAATGATTCAGTGGTACAAATCAATTATGGAAAAAAACAATAAAAATATAATTTTCATTCTCGTACTATTCCTTCTTCATTTATCATGTACCAAGGATAAGAGTAAAAATAACGAGTTTAATGGAACCACTCTTTTCGAGGAAGTTCCATTAGATCATAGTAATGTTGATTTTTCCAACACTTTAACTTATGTGGAAAATATTAATATAATAGACTATCTGTATTATTACAATGGTGGGGGTGTTGCCTTAGGAGATATTAATAATGACGGCCTAGATGATATTTATTTTACTGGCAATCAATTGCCGGATAAGCTATACTTGAACAAGGGTAATCTAAAGTTTGAAGATATAACGGCAAAAGCTGGGGTAAAAATAGACTCCACTTGGTCTACGGGAGTAACCATGGAGGATATCAATAATGATGGTCTTATTGATATTTATGTTTCCAAGGTAGGGGTGTTCCATGAAAATTCACGAAACCTTGCATACATAAATCAAGGTAATCTTAAATTCAAGGAAATGGGCAAGGAAATAGGCCTTGGATTTAAAGGCTACAGTACCCAAGCTGCCTTTTTGGATTATGACAACGATGGGGATATGGATATGTATTTACTCAACCATGCCGTTCATACCCTGAGAAGTTATGGCAATACAGATCGCAGAAAAGTAAAAGACAGTCTTTCTGGTGATCAATTCTATGAAAATAAATTGAACGAAGGCCAATTAAACTTTGTGAATATTACAGATGATGTAGGTATCTATTCCAGTGCTCTTGGCTATGGTTTGGGTATTAATGCATCTGATGTAAATGGTGATGGTTTAACTGACATTTATGTAAGCAACGATTTTCATGAAAACGATTACCTGTATATAAACAACGGTCGGGATCCCAAATCACAGAAGGTTACATTCCAAGAACGCTCCAAAGATTTTTTTGGACATACAAGTAGATTTTCAATGGGTATGGATATAGGTGATATCAATGGTGATACCAAACCAGATATCTTCACCTTGGATATGATGCCCTATGATAGGGAAATACACTTAAAATCTGCTGGTGAAGACACAGACAAGGTGACTCAGATAAAATCAAAATTTGGATATCATACCCAATATGCCAGAAATACTTTGCAAATAAACAAGGGTAATGGTTTTGCCGATATAGCCCCATTAACAAAAACCCATGCCACTGACTGGAGTTGGAGCGCATTGATTCAGGATTTTGATAATGATGGCCGCAATGATATTTTCGTAACGAATGGGATTTACAAACGTCCAAATGACCTTGATTATGTTAAATACTTAAGTACGACAGATTTTGCCAAGTTCAGTGAATCGGAACAATCAGGTCTTGAGAAAAAACTCATTGACAAAATGCCAATGGTAAAACTCCCCAATTTCCTGTTTATGAACCAAGGCAATTATTCATTTGAAAAAATGAGCAAAACCGCTGGATTAAAAGCTTCTTATTCAAATGGTGCCGCCTATTCTGATTTAGATAATGATGGAGATTTGGACCTTGTAGTAAACAATATCAATGAGTCTGCAACTATATTGGAAAATAAAACGTCCTCAAATGAAGATGGCAATTATGTCCAATTCCAATTTGCCAATAATCAACTTAATTCCAATGCATTAGGAGTTAAAATTCATGTTTTTTCCGATTCTACCATACAAGAAAAACAACTAGCCGGAAGCAGGGGGTTTCAATCTTCCTCGACAAGAATCCTACATTTTGGTTTGGGTAAAACGGAAACCATTGATTCAATACAAGTTTTCTGGCCAGATGGTACAGTACAGACTGAAAACAAGATTAGGATCAACTCAAAAACAACAATTCATAAGCAGGAAAGTAACATAACTTTTAATCCTTTAAAAACGGCAATTACAAATACTCAAGAAAAATTTCCGTTCCTGCATTTTGAGAATGATTATTTAGATTATGTTCGGGAACCATTAATGCCCGAAAAACTATCAACCGAAGGTCCGGCTGCAGTTTATGAGGATTTAGATGGTGATGGCATTAAGGATTTGTTCATTGGTGGAGCCAGGTATTCAAAACCCACCTTTTTTAAGGGCGAAAAAAACAATGGGTTCGCTTTGGTCGATGTTCCAGCATTCAGTGGCGATGAGCGCTATGAAGATATAGACGCCGTTGCCTTTGATTTGGAAAACGATGGTGACCTTGATTTGTATGTGCAAAGTGGCGGTAATGATATGCCCCAAGGAGATCCATTATTTGAGGATCGTATGTATATAAATCTAGGCGGAGGGAATTTTGAAAGATTACAAGCACAATTGCCAACAACCAATGGTGGTAGTTTAGCTGCCGGGGATTATAACAATGATGGCTTTACGGATCTTTTTGTGGGTGGCAGATCTATGCCTGGTGCGTATGGAGTACCTCCTGTAAGTCTTATACTTAAAAATACTGGTGAAGGAGGTTTCACGGTTGAGGCCCAAGACCAAATGGGTATGGTGACCGATAGTGAGTGGGCGGATATAAATCAAGACGGCTTCCTTGATCTTGTCATTGTAGGTGATTGGATGCCCATTAGCATACTAATGAACCAAAAAAATGGGAAGTTCAAATACGACACCCCAAATCTTGGTCTAACCAAAACAGCTGGTCTTTGGAATACCATTGAAATAGCAGATATAGATGATAATGGATTTCCCGATATCATTGCTGGTAATGTTGGTGAAAATTTTAAATGGCAGGCAAGTGATTCTTTGCCGGTGAAATTATACATCCATGATTTTGATGAAAATGGCCAACCTGATCCTATAATTTTTTATCCCCTATTCGACCAATACGTTCCTTTCGGTAATCGTGACGCTCTTAATGCACAATTACCCTATTTAGCTAAAAGATTTAAAACATATGAACAGTATTCAAAAGTCAAGAATATCGAGGATCTTACCGGTGTACCCAAAAATAAAATAAATATATCCAAGGAAATCCATGAAGTAAGATCCATGATATACATGAATTCAGGTGAATCGCTTAAAGGCCATCCATTACCTAAGATGGCTCAGTCCAGTACAATTAATGATATTGTCAATTCTAAAAATGGTGTTCTATATCTTGGAAACTATTTTGGTTTTGTTACCGAAATCGGAAACAATAATGGTAATCCTGGTGGCATACTCAGCAATTTTAATGGCACTTCATTCAATACGAATAAAGAATTGGATTTACCCAAAAGTTTTGAATTTAGAAAAATAATTAAGATCAACGATGATCAATTCATAGCTATTAGTAATAATAATACGGCTATTAAAATAAACCTAAAATCGATTAAATAATATACTACTAAATAGAAACCCGATGAAGAGAATACTAATGTTTTTGTGTGTTGGTTCACTTATTTTTTCCTGTAATAAAAAAGAAGAGCACATTGAACTTACTCAGGAAGATTTACATACCGTAGTTGATAAAGTTGTGGAGATAATGATACATGACATTTTTTCTCCTCCGGTTGCCAGTAGAATTTTTGCCTATCCAAATATTGCAGCCTACGAAATCATGGCCCAAGAGCATCCTGAATACAAGTCCCTGGCCGGACAAGTAAACGAGCTAACGGCGATTCCCGCAAATTCTGACCCAACCGTTAATCCAGAATTAGCGGCACTAATAGCCCATATGAATATTAGCAAGCAATTGATTTTTTCAGAAGATAAATTTGATGTTCTTCAAGACAGTCTTTTTAACAAGTGGAATGCTCTGAATGAAAAAGAATTTGAAGCCTCAAAAATTTATGGCGACCAGGTAGCGAACCATATTAAAAACTGGATGGAAAAGGACAACTATAACCAAACCCGTACCATGCCTAAATACTCGGTTGACACTGATGACCCCACAAGATGGCAACCTACTCCCCCTGCATACATGGATGGTATAGAACCTCATTGGAATAAAATACGTCCATTTTTTCTTGATTCTGCCGCACAGTTTAAGCCTGTTTCCCCGCCGCCTTTTTCCATGGAGCCCGGTTCAAAATTTTTTCAGGAACTAAAAGAAGTGTATGACATTAGCAAGAAAATAACAGTAAATGGTGATGATTCCGAAGAGATAGCCATTGCCAAATTCTGGGATTGCAACCCTTACGTCTCGGTAACTAGAGGACATCTAATGTTTGCGACAAAAAAGATTACCCCAGGAGCGCATTGGATAGGCATTACAAAAATAGCCAGTAGAAAGACCAATAGTGATTTTGGTGAAGCGGTATTCGCATATGCCAAAACTTCAATTGCCATTGCTGATGCTTTTATTAGTTGTTGGGATGAAAAATATAGAAGTAACCTAATACGGCCAGAGACCTTGATCAATCAACATATAGATGAAAATTGGCAACCAATATTACAAACACCTCCATTTCCAGAATATACAAGTGGACATAGCGTGGTTTCTGGGGCAGCTGGTGTTGCCTTGACCTCTATTTTTGGGGAGAACTTCGCCTTTGAGGATGATACCGAATTACCTTATGGATTGCCTATAAGAAAATTTTCTTCCTTCAACAAAGCTGCCGATGAAGCCGCTATTAGCAGAATGTATGGCGGAATTCATTATCGAGCTGCAGTAGATATTGGAGTTGGTCAAGGGCGCAGTATTGGTGATCTACTCAACAAGAAAATAAAGATGAAAAATTAGTGAACGACGACATTACCAGGAAACTCATGTGGTAATAAAACTCTTTTAAAGTGGCAGAAAGTAGTCTGACCTTTTATTAAACTTGAAATCATC
Organism: Maribacter sp. HTCC2170; assembly: GCF_000153165.2. Classification (NCBI taxonomy): domain Bacteria; kingdom Pseudomonadati; phylum Bacteroidota; class Flavobacteriia; order Flavobacteriales; family Flavobacteriaceae; genus Maribacter; species Maribacter sp. HTCC2170. Next base: position 2,089,210 of record NC_014472.1, on the reverse strand, counting down.
TAGTGAAGTACAATTGAAAATTTAATAACATTTGTGGCTTTTACTGTAATATTTACCATTTGTTGCCTAAAATTAACCAAATTAGATAGTCTAATTATTTAAAAACGTTTATTTTGGTTTATTCAACCAACCAATTACAATAATTATGACCACAGCTTTCGAATTTTGGGATTATTTCATTTTTATTGCCTATGCCCTTTTAATCCTCGGAGTAGGATTATGGGTATCAAGAGATAAAAAAGGGCATCAAAAAAATGCAGAGGATTATTTTTTAGCCAGTAAATCACTCCCATGGTGGGCCATTGGGGCTTCTTTGATTGCTGCCAATATTTCAGCAGAACAGTTTATAGGAATGTCAGGGTCAGGATTTGCTTCTGGATTGGCAATTGCATCCTATGAATGGATGGCAGCCTTGACCCTAATTATTGTAGGTAAATATTTCCTTCCCATTTTTATCGAGAAAGGAATATACACGATTCCAGAATTTGTCGAAAAAAGATTTTCCACAAATTTAAAAACCATATTGGCAGTCTTCTGGATTGCTCTTTATGTATTCGTAAATCTAGCCTCAGTATTATATTTAGGCTCCCTGGCTTTGGAAACTATAATGGGTATTCCAATGATATATGGAGTGATTGGTCTTGCCCTTTTTGCAGCAGCTTACTCCTTATACGGAGGTCTATCGGCAGTTGCTTGGACAGATGTCATCCAAGTTGTTTTCTTGGTTTTGGGCGGTTTGGTAACCACCTATTTGGCCTTGAATACTGTCTCTGGTGGAGAAGGCGTCTTCGCCGGTCTTAAAACAATCTATGAGGCCTCGCCAGAACGGTTTGTAATGATTCTTGATGAGTCTAACCCCGAGTATAAAAATCTTCCCGGAATTGCTGTATTGGTAGGAGGTTTATGGGTTGCTAATTTATATTATTGGGGGTTCAACCAGTATATAATTCAAAGAACATTAGCGGCCAAATCACTGAAAGAGGCACAAAAAGGAATTTTGTTGGCAGCATTCTTGAAATTAGTAATACCGTTGATAATAGTCATCCCAGGAATCGCTGCATATGTTATGATAAATGACCCTGAGATCATGGCAAGATTGGGTGATGCAGGCCTAATGAACCTGCCTTCATTAGAGCAAGCCGATAAGGCCTATCCGTGGCTTTTACAATTTCTGCCAACTGGATTAAAAGGTGTTGCATTCGCGGCTCTAGCTGCAGCAATAGTTTCTTCATTGGCCTCTATGTTAAATTCGACATCTACGATTTTTACAATGGATATTTATAGACAGTATATAAATAAAGATGCCAGTGACAAGGCCACCGTAAATACAGGGAGGCTATCAGCTGGAATTGCATTGATAATTGCTTGCATTATGGCTCCGCTTTTAGGAGGAATTGATCAAGCTTTTCAGTTTATACAGGAATATACCGGTATTGTAAGTCCAGGTATATTGGCCGTGTTCCTCTTGGGATTGTTCTGGAAAAAAACCACGAACAAGGCTGCCATTGTGGGAGCATTATCTTCCATTCCAATCGCAATGTATTTTAAAGTTGCACCAAAAGGAATATCCACAAATTCTTTCTTTGTTGATGTACCTTTTATGGATCAGATGGGATACACTCTGATTTTGACCATGATTGTGATTATTTTATACAGTTTAAAACAACACAAAGGGGCAGATGATGAAAAAGGCATTGAAATAAGCAAAGAGATGTTCAAGACTAGTCCACTATTTAATATTGGCTCTTTTGCCGTTATGATTATTTTGGTAGTGTTGTATTCCCTATTTTGGAATTAAGAAATATTGAAACGATAAAGAAGAGTTGGTTATCCAACTCTTTTTCTTTTATCTTAACCATATGAAGATCAAATTTTTATTGGTATTGGTTTTCGCTTTTGCCGTAGGGTGCAAGAATTATGGCAAGCTCACCTATCTAACAAAACTTCCTGAAAAACTAAGTGAAAACTCAGGCATTGCCACCTTTAACGATTCCACATTATGGGTAATTGAAGATCATGGCAATAATGATAACATTTCTGAAGTTGACCTCAAGGGTAATTTGATCAAGAAATTCAATGTTAAGAATGCCAAAAATGAGGACTGGGAAGATTTAACGACTGATAAAGCTGGTAATTTATACATCGGTGATTTTGGCAATAACCATAATAACAGGAAAGATTTGGTCATCTATAAACTACCCAATCCTGAAAATGAAAAAGGCGATAAGATTGATGCAGAAAAAATTAAGTTCCGATATCCCGAGCAAACCACATTTCCTCCAAAGAATTCAAAATTAAATTTTGATGCTGAGGCTTTCTTTTATCGAAATGGGTTCCTCTATGTTATTACAAAAAATAGGACCATTCCGTTTACGGGTGAGGCTTTTATTTATAAAGTCCCAGCTGTCAAAGGCGAATACGAAGCACAACTGGTCGGAAAGTTCATAACTTGTAAAGAAGAAGTCATCTGCCAAATAACAGCCGCGGATATATCACAAGATGAAAATACCATCGCCCTTCTTGGGTATGGTAAATTATGGATTTTTACTGATTTTAAGAATGATGATTTTTCTAAAGGAACTTTAAAGACCATAGAGCTTGGGGCAACCACCCAACTTGAATCTATCTGTTTTCTGAGCAACGGTATTCTATTGATTTCTGATGAAGAAAGAGCTAATACCGGAGGTAATCTATATTCTCTAAAAATTAAATAATACCTCTAAAATCCAAAACCTAAACCAAAGGTAAACCTGGCCCCATCTGTACTATCAAAGTAAGCAAAGGTCAAAGACATTATTTCAGAAGCATTAAAAAAGAACCCGCCACCGTATGACGTATGCCAAGAATCGGAATCTACGTTTGGCATCCAAACGCGACCATAATCATAGCCCCCGTAAACGCCAAAGGTTACCGGCAACAACCCAGTTTTCATTCTTTTAAGGCTATACCTCAAATCGGTATTTTGATAATATGCTTTTTTCCCAGTAAAACGTTGGTTTCTAAAGCCTCGTAATCCATCCACGCCTCCAATATTGGCGCCTTGATAAAACTCGAATCCATTGCCAATATTAAAGTGGGCCTTCCATTTTGTTGCCAGCACCAACCTGCCGCTGGGCACTAACTTATAATCAAAGGATAAACTTGGGATTATGTAACCAAAGTTCTGTCTTCCTTCCTCCAAATTGCTTTTATAACCAACATGAAGAGAAGTGGCCATACCCATGGTTGGGAATGCGGCATTATCAAAATTTGAATAGGTATACTGGGCATCAGCTCCTACAAAATCTTTACTACTCTCCTCCCCATTGGCCACATAAAAAGTATTTACGAATCGATCTTCCGTCTCTTCAACTTCAATACTCTCATATGTTATACCTAAACGAAATTTAGAACCTAAATCACCGCGCCAAACCAAAGATGGTGTAACCTTAATAGTCTCTAATTTCACACGATTATAATCCAGCTCCAAATCATCATCCAGATTTTCAGAATCATTCCCCAACCCAAAGAAATTTACACTGTAGTTTGGGCTAGTGAACTTAGCATCCAACTCAATATTGGCTTTTCCTATGGCATGGGCAAATTCACCTTTATAACCAAAATCATAACCATTGGTTGCAAAGTAGAAAGAGGTGTTAATCGTATGCTGACTTGTAAAAGGGTTCTGTTTAAAACCGTTGAATGTGTAAATGTTCGTAAACCCTATTTTAAAACCATCATCCGGGTTGGATCCAATTAACGGTGTTAGTTGGTTTGAACTGCTTTTCAATTTTATTGGTTGGTACGTATTGGTTTCATAGTCGTTTGTTAAACGCAACTTGGCACTTTTGATATTTTTGAATGTGTTCTTTTTTGATATATGGTCATAGACATATACTCCCTTACTGTCAACCACGTCATAAACATCATTATTTTGACCACCTACCAAGCGAAGCTTTATTCTTCCTTTTTTCCCATTAACCTCAAATTGATCATCGTCATCCAGCCCATAAATCCAAACCTCTTTGGTTATGTTTTGATCAAAAGACTTGTCAAAGAACACTTCACCTTTTTTTCCATTTTTAATTCTATTACCAACAATCTTGGTAGCGCCGTTTGATAATTGGGTGATGGTAAAATAATCGTCCTTATCGGTTCCAGTGACCACTGCATATTTATTCAACAGTTTGTAATATTCCTCAGCTGTACCAAGCAGATTATCCCTTCTGGCCAAAAGAACCCTTTTTATTTCGTCGATTGTTTCATCTTGAACCTCTTCCGGAAAAGCCTTAAAAGCATCATCAATAACCTCTTCGGTAATATTCTTCTGAATAAAAACAACCTGTTCTTTCCAGATATCAAGAGTGGTTTCCGGCAGCAGCACCATATCCAATGCAAAGGTCTTGGGAGATCCGTTAAAACCTTTAACACTTCTTATTTCATCCTTAAATCCTTCCATTAGTGTAAGGCCAGGAATAATGCGGGTAATTAAATTCATTAAAGGGCCATCACCCATTATTGAAAACGCTTGATCCCTATCTCTGGGAACGGGTTTATAAAGAATTTTATCATTCTTTTTGTCCTTAAATCTGGCCCAACGCCATTGATCTGTATGCCTGTCCCAATCACCGATCATCATATCGAACAAGCGGGCTTTTAAATATGCCGTATTATCAACTGCATACTTTTCATCGGTCCTAAGTTTTTTAAGAATATCATCAGTACTCTCCATAGTATTCGAGTAACCAAAACTCTCTTGATCTCCATGACCGCTATCCGTGCGTTCCTCAATCATATAAAGCTCATCTCCAAATTCATCGGTAAAGTCCTTTATCACATTTTGTTTTGGAATATAATAAAGGGTTGGATTGGTGTGGTAAATACCCACCGCATCTGATAATCTTCCAATGGTAAAAGGTGCATAGGGGTGTGATCCTGTATAAAAATCCTCTAGTAAGCTTTCGGTGAATGTATCCTCAAATTCACCCACAACATACTGCTCCTTAAATGCCATTGACTGTAAATAAATCTCTGCGCTTTTCCGTATTGCCCGCATGACATACTCCTTGCCCTCATTGTTCACAAGCCTAAGCGACCTTGATTGATGCCCTCCTCCCTTACGAATCACTTTCAGGCCTCCGAAAAGGGTATCCAAATCAACTGTTGGGGCCGTAACCTTGGTTGCGTAAACATCACGATAACGCTCTCCCCAAATGGTTTTGAACAATTTACTTTTATCTACCTCATCCTCTGTGTAAATAGAAGCTTTTACTTCGGCAGGGAATTCACTGGAGTATTCTTCACTGCTGGTTTGTTTCTCCTCTTCCAATACTTGACTTGTATACAAAAACTCTTCCGACCCATCATCTTTAACCCCATAAAATCTGACCCTGGATGAACCATCAGTATAAATTTCCAATGTAGCATATCCCATATGTCCTGTTGAAAATTTACTGCCATTCAGCAATCGCGTGGCACCCTTTTTTGCCCCTGCCCCACTAATGATCTGCGGGGTATTCTCTTCAACGATGTACTGTAACGTATGTTCATGGCCAGAAGTGAAAATCACCTTCTCAGAATACTGGGCCAACGTAATGATACGTTTCCTCATATGTTGGTATCTTTTGTTTTGAAGGTCGGCCGGGGAGGCTCCAGTGGTTTCCCGAAGCAAACTAACCAAGGTTCCAATAATAGGTAGTGGCACTTTTCCTGCACTAGGATACAATTGCCTTTTAAGAGAGAACTGCCCACCATGCGGACCATAACTGAACATAGGGTGGTGCAAAGCCAAAACCGTTGTTTTGTCTGCATTCTTTTTAATTAAACCTTCCAACTCCTCAAAAAACTTTTCACGGTCTTTAATCTCACAATCATCATTCATTGTTGGGTGATTATCCCAATTGGTAAGGTACCACTCTGTATCAATAGCAATTACGACAACGTCATCGTTCACATCAATTTTTTGCATTGGGCAACCATCCTGAGGAAAATATACTTTTTTGCTATCCAGTTTCTTTTCAATGTATTTCTGCTGTCTTTCCAGCCCTTTAAGACCTTCGTTGTACCAATCATGGTTTCCAGGAATGAAAATCGTTTTACCCTTAAAATCGTCGAGCGTGTTTATTTGAGCCTTCAAGTGATTCTTTGCGAGTTCGTATTCTTCGGTAGAATCCTTTTTATCAGGCATACCTGCTGGGTAAATATTATCCCCAAGAAAAATCGCAGTACTATTCTTCTCAGCCTGACCCAATCGTTTCTTAAACAATTTTAGGGCAGGGTTCATATCGCCCATGGGTGATTTTCCCGCATCACCAATCAGATAAAAAGTATGGGAAACCTCTTTACTTGTAGGCACATCGTGGGTGCTTTCCAAATTGGCGTATTTTGTTTTATGGGTAGCACAGCTACTAACTAAAAACAATAGTATAAGACAGGAGTAATATTTACGCATATTAATAATATAAGATTTGAATTTTGTAATTTGTGTATTCAATAAAACGCTCCTTATGTCGGAAATAATTGCCAAAACTGAATCTTTTGTATCAGATTTATTGACCACTAAGCTGGATAGTAGATATTTATACCATAATCTTACCCATACCAGACGTGTAGTTAAAAGTACTAAAGAAATCATTAACTCTTTGGATCTTGACCTCAAGGATAGTGAAGACCTTGTTTTAGCAGCCTGGCTGCATGACGTAGGCTATATCAAAGGGAGCGAAAACCATGAGGAAGCCGGTAGTGCAATTGCCCGGGAATATCTTGAAAATGAGAATTATGATAGTGAGCGGATCAAGGATGTGGTTAACATCATTTTATCCACAAAACGGTATCATTCACCCAGCAACTTAAAAGAGGAGATTATTAGAGATGCAGATGCTTCTCATTTTGCTCAAAAAAGTTATACGGAAACCTGTGAGTTGTTACGTTCAGAACTTTCACAACTAGGTCTCGCTGAATATTCGCAAAAAGAATGGGTAAAGGCCAATATGAAAATGCTAGGTAAGGAACATAAGTATTATACCGACTATGCAAAAGAATTTTGGCAACCCAAAAAAGATAAAAACCTAAAAAAATTGGCAAAAGAACAGAAAGCAGAAAAACAAATAGCCAAAAAGGAAGCCCTGAAGGCAAAATATAAAAGTGAAAGTCCTGATCGCGGAATACAAACCCTTTTCAGGGTCACCTTAAAGAATCATTTAACCTTAAGTGATATAGCTGACACCAAGGCAAATATTCTTTTATCGGTAAACGCGATTATAATTTCGTTGGCGCTGTCGAACCTCATCCCAAAATTGGACAACCCGTCAAACCATTATCTTATTGTACCTAGCGTGATTTTTGTGGTTTTTTCGGTAATATCAATGATTTTGGCAGTTTTGGCAACCCGACCAAATGTAACGAGTGGGGAGTTTACAAAGGAAGATGTAAAAAACAAAAAAGTGAATTTATTGTTCTTTGGCAATTTTCATAAAATGAAACTCGAGGATTACCAATGGGCTATTAGCGAACTTGTAAAGGACAAGGAATATATTTATTCCAGTCTAACAAAAGACCTCTACTTTCTAGGATTGGTTCTAAATCGTAAATACAAAATCTTACGGTGGACGTATACAATATTTATGATTGGCACTGTACTATCTGTAATAGCTTTTGCAGTTGCTTTTCAATATTACGGACCAGATCGTATGCCCTTATAATTAGGCTTTAAGTTCTTCCATTAAATCGTCATAGGTATAGGTCTGCTCTTTTTCTTTGCCTTTTGTATAAAGAATTTCGGCCCTAATGGCCTTAAGACCTGTTACCCCTTGTAGACCTTCAAGGTCAACTATTTCAATATTATTGGTAAAATAACCTTTGGATTTTAGGAAACTTATATACCTCAAGTATTCTAACTCATCCTTTTTCTGGGAATATACAATGGCAAGCTTCCCTGTTTGTGTTAAACGTTCGTTGGTACCTTTTATGTACGACTTATCAATTCGCTTTTTAATAACCTCGTATCGGGCATTGTAGGTACCATCAACATCAAAACGTTTTTCATCCATACGAAAACGAATAGAGAGCGATGTACTGTACACCAATAATAAAGATGCTACATCCAAAGGTACGGTGAGATCAGGTTTTAAATTATAGTGTGTATTTTCCATTTCACACATAATCTGCAGTTGCCACAATCGTAAATTGTGTAAGTACAATTGATTGAATGGTAAATGTCCTGAAATAGCCTCACCAATGTACATATTGTGCTCAACACCATCAGTCTTATAACGTTCAAAATAATGAGGGAACATTGCTTGAGCTTCTTCCTGCCTTTGATCAATTACCAAGGCCAATTCTTTATTGATGCGCATTACGCTTTCATCATAATTCTTGCGATGGTCATAGTACGATTCGGTAGTTGCGTCAATACCTTCCTCATATGCCTCAATCCTCTCCACTAGATCAGAATCTGTATTTTTCAAATGATCCAACACTGGTAGCACCTCCTCCTTTACAAAATCAAATATGGCCTGTTCACTATTGGTATTGAGAACTTCTTTGATTTCTTCAAGAAGATTGTTCACTCTATATTGTAGTTCTTCATAAATTGGCAATTCATTCTTTTTCCTAGCCGCAGTGATGATTGCGCTTATAGTTGAAAGTTGAATCATTAAATCATTTTGTATGGCCGCATTACGTGCCCTCGAAGAATCCTTGATGTCAATTTGACCATAAAGAGGATAAACATTCTTAAAAACTATTTCTTCGAAAGAGGGTTGCTTCCCACTAAGGTCATCGACAATAAATCGTCTTGCTTCCTCTTTGAATTTCCAATAGACCGAAGAATGTACCGTTGTACATTCATGTTGAATAATAGCATCAATCAAATTTGCCTCTTCAGCCGCAGAACGAAGAACGGCAGTTACGATATAAGGCATTATATCCTCCAACTTTTGTGCATTTATGCTATTGAGGTCATTTACTTTGTTGGACACAAGTTCTAGAACACCAAGCAAATTACCTTCGTTTGCTATAGGTGCAAAAATTGCACTTTTTATTCCTTGGGCCTTTAACCCTTTGTAAGGTGGATGCCCGTCTGACATTTCAAAAAATTTGTCCACATCGGCAATAGCAAAATAGTCTTTCTCTTTGAGTAATTTCTCATAGGAACCTTGGCACAAGGTACTGTTGCAGGATTCCATTTCTTTGTTGTGCAGAAGGTAACTCTTCATCTGTTTTCCATGCACTTTTTCAAACTTATGCTCGTCAGGATTATAAGTAACAAAACCTACGTTAATATCCGGAATATTAAAGAAAGACCTAAAAACATTTTGGAGGTTCTCAACAAAATTATCGTTGGCTCGTTTATCGTTAGTTATTAAGTTCGATTTTATCTCAGAAATTGAATGTTCCGTGGTCGCATCGAACATATTTGAAATAACAAAGCCTTTTGAAATAAAACTTCCAGGAGGTATCTTTTCTTTCCAAAGGTCAATATCATCAAAATTTTCAAGCAATTCATCAACATCGTTTTGTGTTAGATCCTTTGCTTTATCTGTGGGTATCAATTCAATGAAATCGGCATTATATAAAATGCGGTAATGCTTCATTATTCCTTTTTCATCAGGAATATCATAAAAAAGAGGGCGTTTAAAGTCCAATCTATAGCCGTAATAGAAATTAAGGATTACGGTACACCCCATTATATAACTTAAGCTTTCAGGAACACCCCGCGCTTTCAGCTCAAAATCTTCGCCTGCGGCAGCCAAAATCTCCTCAAAACGGTCAGAGCTGTTAAAGATGATATCATAATAAGGTAATGATGCCGTTTTAATCTCATTTTTGGTTAGTACGTTCGCAAAGGAATCCTGTAAAATCATCCTAATTACCTTCTCATGTTTCTTTACTAATGAAACATCGGAAAAGCCATCACGTAATTCAGGATAAGGCGCTTGGGCGTCCAAAACCTGCTGCGCCCTTTTAGCCAAAAACTCGTCTTCGCCATTAGCCATGCGATCATATTCCTCCAACAGTTTATGAAAACTGATCAAGCGTTGTAACGGAAAATCTTCTTCGTTAATTTTACCCATACCTTTATATTGGTCTATGTTGGACCTGTAAAATTACAAAACATTCCGTAGAATTTTGTTAATGGAAAACCAAGGGTATTCCTCGTTTTTTTGGATATTTATAAAAAATTCGAAAATGTCATCAAACTTCAGACTATCCAGAGCATACGAAAATGCCAAAGTGGTGCCTTTTGATGACAAGACCAAATTCATATTATTTAGTGATTGCCACAGGGGAGACAACAGTTTTGCAGATGACTTTGCCAATAACAGGAACATCTATTTTCATGCTATAAAGCACTACTATAACAATGGTTTTTCTTATTGTGAATTGGGTGATGGCGACGAACTATGGGAAAATCGTTCTTTCGAATCAATATTTGATGCCCATAAAAATGTATTTCAATTACTGAGAAAATACCATTTAGAGAATAGATTGCATATGATTTGGGGAAACCACGACATGGTTTACAAAGACCAGGCATATGTTAAAAAGAATCTATGGCATTACTTTGAACCCATTGATGAAAAAGACAAAGAGCTTTTTGAAGGTATTCAATACCATGAAGGTGTGGTCTTAAAACACAGTGAAACAAATCAAGAAATTTTTCTTACCCATGGGCACCAGGCAGACTGGTGGAACTATACCTTTTGGCGATGGGGCCGTTTTTTGGTTCGTGTTCTATGGAAACCGCTACAGGTCTGGGGAATTGCCGATCCCACAAGCCCGGCAAAAAACTACAAAGAACTTATTAAAGTAGAGCGACGGATCAAACGTTGGATATTGAGCAAAAAGTTAATGATGACCGTTGTAGGCCATACCCATAGACCGCGTTTTCCTGAACCAGGCGACATTCCTCTATTTAATGATGGTAGTTGCGTTCACCCAAGAAGTATAACGGGAATAGAGATTGAGAATGGAACCATTTCCCTCATAAAATGGCAAATTGCCACCAAGGATGATGGCACCCTGCAAATTGTTCGTATTTTACTTGAAGGCCCTCAAAAATTGATAGATTACAAAAAGGCCCAGGATTAATAATCCCAGGCCCTAATTCTTTGGTTAGTATTTTTTTTATTGTATCGCCAACTTAAAGTTTACGGGGATACTGTAAGGTACAGTTACCGCTCTACCCCTTTGCATACCAGGTGTCATTTTTGGTAACGAAGAAACTATACGAGCAGCTTCTTTCTCTAACCCTGGATCTGGACCTCTTGTCCTAATTCCGTCTATATATCCTTTTGAATTTATAGCGAACTGAACAAATACCCGTCCTTGAATACCCATTTCTGCAGCAATTTGGGGGTAACTGAATTCTTTCTTGATGTGCTGTTGTATTTTCTGTTGGAAACAAGCCTTACGTGCGGCATTCCCTTTTGCACTTTCACAACCAGGAAAAATTGGCACATTCTCAATAATTGCAAACGGAACTGAAATATCTTCTTCTTCGTCTCCTACTTCAACATCATCAACATCAACTACCTCTTCTACAATCTGATCTTGACTGGATTCAGTACTTTCAATAACTGTTTCCTCAATCTCTGCGGCATCCTCTACAATCTCAATAATCTCCGGTGCTGACGGAGGCGGAGGCGGAGGCGGTGTTTTAATCTGTTCGGTAATCGGAACATCTTCCTTAAGCTCTTCTACCACGTTCATCATTTCTACAATCTGATCGTTTTTAGGATAAGATTTATATTCCAAGGCTCTCCACGTGAGAAAAAGGACCATGGTTAGGCCAATAACAAAATAGAGGCCACTATTGCGATTTAAATCAACGTTTGGGTTCTTCTTAACTTGCATGACATTTGTTTTATGAATTACCCAAATTTACGGCGGTATTTGAGCACTGAATATGACATTTGTCAGTTTAAATGGGTCTTTTTTTTCAAAATGATAATTTTTGGGCACTTTTCTGGAAATATGAAAATTATCCAACGTTTTCGGTTGTATTATCAAAAAAAAGCATCAAATGAAATAACATTCCCAACAATTGCTTGAAAAAATAATCTGATTAACTAAAAAGCGGACCCATGGGTCCGCTTTTTTCGAATTCAACAAATCATTTGTGATGCAATAACCACAAATTAAATAGAAGCAAGAAGTGCCTCATCAAAGTCAATACCTTCTATAGATTTTAAAGTTTCTGTTTCGTTATCCCATTCGATACGCCTGCCCAATTTATAGGAAAGTCCGGCCATATGGGAAGCAATTGCCTCTTCAAAACCTTCTTTTATTCCACAACTCAGTTTTCCTCCGTTACGGGCACTGCTCAACCATTCACGCATATGCAAGAAAGTAGAATCAACCCGTGCCCCGTTAATATAGGTCCACATTAAACCTTTATCGGCAAAATATTGCGATGTGGCCGATGCTACGGCATCAGGAGAAGATGCACTGGGGTCATATTGATAAATAGGAACCCCTGGGCTCATTTTTCCTTCCTCTACCATATCAGCATATCGGGTAGACCTGCTATCGGGCCAAATGGTCAAACGATTGCCAAGTTCCATGGTTCCGTCATGACCCATAAGGTGTGTAGGACGGCTAAAACCGTTTCCTAAAGTGGCGCTATAAACAAAGGTCATCCCCTTTTCCTTACCAGACTTTTGACTGCTTCCTGTGCTAAAATTGGGATACTCCATATTCACATTAAGCACATCGGGAACATTACGCCCATCTCTATGCGTGTAAATACCACCAGAGGTCATCACCGAATCCGGAATTCCCATTTCGAGAACACAGTTCAAACGATCATAGTCGTGGGACAAAAGATCACCGGAAAGACCGGAGCCATAGGCCCACCATTTACGCCATCTAAAAAAATGATTTTTATTGAAAGGTACTTTGGGTGCTGGGCCTAAGAATAGTTCCCAATCAATGGTTTCAGGACTTGCCTCAGGGTGAATATCATACATCCAAGCGCCATTATCGTCGTTACGGTTTGTATTGGTCTGTATCAACGATATGTGCCCCAGTGTTCCTTTTTGGATAATATCTTTCGCCGTTTGAAAACTTAATGTTTGCCGATGTTGGTGCCCTACTTGAAGTGTGGCTTTAGAATTGCGTGCAGCTTCCCGCAACCTATAGGTCTCTTCAACCGTATGGGTCATTGGTTTCTCAACATACACGTGAATATTGTTCTCCAAAGCATCAATAGACATTGGTGCATGCCAATGGTCGGGAGTGGCTATGACAACGGCATCGATCTTACCGGAACGGATCATCTCTTGATGGGTTCTAAAACGCTCCATTTTGTTATCCTCCGTATTGAATGAACTTAGTGCCCTGTTCGCACGATAGTCAAAAATGTCGCAGATACCTGCTAATTGCACGTTCAATTTATCTTGCGCCTCAAAATCCTTCAAGGCCGAATGTTTGGGGTTTTCTTCTGCTGCCAATCGCATATCATCTTTCCATTCATTGGTGGCAAAACCAAGGGCACGGCAAAGTTGTTCACCACGAATACCAAAACCTATGATACCCACTCGAATGGGTTTTCCACCAATGGCGGGTACCGCAGTTGGTAATGAGGGTTGTATGTTCAATTGTTCCAATATTGCGGAACGTTCTCTTTTCTTGGCAACTGTGTTAGCGGCACCTGCCCACCATACGGCTCCCATCAGCGGAATTCCTCCCAAACCCTTTAATGCGTCTCTTCTTGTAAATTTCATGTTAACTAAGTTTAGGTTCTTCCTTTTTATTGTACAAAATTCGCTGTAGTCCAAAAAACTGCGAAGTGGGTATTTGATAAATCACGACACAGGCAACAAGTTCTATCAAGTTTTTATTGATGAACCAATAGCTACCCTCCACGTTCAATTGGGTTACCCAGGGGAATGAAGGGTGTGCCAGATAGTACAATGCCAATAAACAGGCACCTACCAAAGCACCCCATTTTTCAAAAATACCGAGTACCAAGGAGAGCCCCACAAAGGTTAGGGCGATCATATTGCCCCAATCGGCAATGCTTATGAGCGAATCGCTGGTCATCCATAAAAATAAGGGACGAAAAGGGCCCTGGGCCGATGCCAAGTACCCAAAAGAGGTCCAATCGGGATTATATAGTTTTATTATGCCTTCATATAAGAAGTGCCAACCTATGAACAGCCGCAACAATATCATGCTGTTCTTCAGCTGTTTTTCATTTCTAATTGTTATCATACTACATGGTTTCTTTGTTATGACCTATTTAAAAAATATTCATTTATAAAAATATCGAAATTAGGCTACTTGGGGAATACTTAATATGACTTTTATCAGATTTGAAATAGGGAACCCAAAATTGAATCAAAAAATCATTTTGGCGTTGAAGTTTTGAAATGGCTTTCTTAATCAGAAGAAATACAATCGTGTTCACTACCAACTTTTCTTTGTATGTTCGCATTGGCCTTGTATTTCTGGGCCAGTCTTTTTGTTTTGAAGCGTACTTTTCAAAAGACTTGGCAGTTTATTAAAAGTTCAAATAAACCATCAATGAAAAACTCCCTTCTCTTATTATTACTATTAATCTTCTTACTTGCACTTAGATTGTCAGGTCGAGCGTAGTCGAGACCTAAATTTCAGTTTGCCTTAGTTCTCGACTGCGCTCGAACGTACAAACCTTGGAACATTAAATGACCAGAGATCAATCATAATTGATACGGTCCCTAATAGTACCATCTGACCTATGAATAATCACATCGGCCTTGTGTTTTCTGGCCAGTGTTTTTGCTTTACGAATGGCCGTATCCTGGCGCCGGTGTTTAGAGGTAATACGTTTATTCCCCTCGCGACGTACCGCCCAATCGTCTTCATAGGGTACCACATGTTGGTGCCAGGTTCTACCGCGTTTGCTGCGGCCAGCGCTCTTAAAAAAGACCTCAATCAATTCACTCAAAATATCTATCCAAGATCTGGATCTGTTACTTTTCGGCATATAGTGTTTACTTAATGTTTGCCAAGATACTGTTTTTAGTATTGAGTGCATCAAATGTGTTGCTTCTCAAACCAATACTGCGCTTCGCTCAGAATCACACGAAGTGACGTTTTGTGCAGCATTAATCCCCTTAGGGTCAAAGAGTCTTTTTTGCTTTTAATTATTCTCGTTAGAACGGATGTCAAAATAATTATTGGTGTTTCATTCACAACTACCGAGACTGAATTATCAAATTTTCATTAAAAGCGTGTACTGTTTTTAATTACCTTAGTAGTTGTCTTAAAACAACCTTATGGAATTTAGTATAGCTGAAAAATTGGCCTTGGTAAAGGCAGTGGATGAAGTGATCTACGTAGATGGTAATGTGGACGTAGAGGAAATGGTCTTTATGAGCCAATTAATGGATACCTTGAATTTTGATCGTATACTTGTTGAGGAGGCCCGTGGTATTTCGGCCAAAGAAAGTCTATCGATCCTTAAAAATATGACCTTCGAAAAAAAGCAATCACTATCCAAAGTGCTAAATGAAATGGCAAGTGTTGATGGCGAATTAAACAAGAAAGAATACCGCTTGATCTTTAATATTCTTCATGAAGTAGGTATTGGTCAAGACCTTAAGGAACAATAGTACCCACTCCCATACCTGTAACAAAACCCTCATTTTCACTACACATAGTTATGGGGTATTCAGGTCAACCTATGAAAGTAATCAAAGCCAATAGGGCTTTGCTCAAAAAAAGCAGGTCTTTCACTGAGCTTAGAAAGAAGTATGTGAAATTCTCTGGGGATACTTTTGTGGCGACCAAAAACATCAGTGAGTTTGAGCGGAAAAAAATACGTGATAAAATCATCGCACAAGCCAAAAAAGACAGATTACAAAAAATCAGCCTTTATCTCTTATCATTTATCGTCTCCATAGCATTGATTACCCTACTTATTTGGGCAATAGTTGTATAACATTCTACAATGTTGACTAACTTTAGGGTTTCTAATGAATAAGAAGTCATTTACCGAAAATAGCTACAACAAGGCTGCCGACGCCTATTGGGAAAAGGTGGAAACCGTGGACCAATACAATACATGGTATGATGCTTTTCTAGAATTGTTGCCTCAAAACGCCAACATCTTAGAGCTGGGTTGCGGGCCTGGTAATGTAACCCAATATGTACTGAACAAAAGACCCGACCTTCATATTACCGGAACGGACTTGGCCTCGAAAATGCTTGCTTTGGCCAAAAAAAACAATCCCGATGCCGAGTTTTTTAAGTTGGATTGTCGGGAGATTACTACCCTAAATCAAAAGTTCGATGCAATTGTTGGTGCTTTTGTTATGCCCTATTTGAATTTAGAGGAATCCGCCAAATTGATCTTGGATTGTGCTTCTCTATTGAATAGTAACGGCACACTCTTTATAAGTACTATGGAAGGTGATTACAACCAATCGGGTTTTGAAAACACTACATTTAGCGGTGACGACAAAGTCTATATTCATTACCATCAAGCAGCGGCCATAAAACAAAATTTAAAACGTAATGGTTTTGAAATAGTACACTTTATAAAACAAGCCTGTCCTGAGCCCGATGGTCGTATTTTCACCGATATGATTGTTGTAGCCCGTAAAATTTAAATTTCGATATGCATGTCATAATCCGCAGCGGTTTGAATCACTTTTTGAATAACAGCTGGGTCCACAGATTTTGATTGGGCATTATCATCACCAACAGGTATTCCCGTCTGTTCGAAAAACTTACGAAATCCTTTTGGACTATGAATATTCACCCATTTGCAAATTTGGTCGCTTTTATTCCCAAATGTGTGCAAGGTTTCAGGCGGAATATCAATCGCTTCTCCAGCCCTTACCAATTTAATTTCACCATTCATCATAAATTCCATTTCGCCCTCTACAATCAGAAAAGATTCTTTGTAACTGTGATGTAGATGAGGTGGTGGCCCAGGAACTTGGGGAGGGGTCTCCCCCATCATTAAATCATAATCACCGGTTGTATCGTACGGAGTAACTTTATGCCCCAAGACCCATTGCGTGTTTGATTGTTTCATTTTATGAGATTTTTGTCTCACAAATATAAAAACAAGTTTTGATTTTCCAAATTCTTATAAGATATTTGTCTTATGAATAACAAGTACATAGATTCTGGCCGGAAAAAACAAAAGCTCAAAACAAGGAATTCCATTCTCAACACAGCTCAACAATTCTTGACAAAAGGAATCGATTTTTCTTTGGAAGATGTTGCTAAAGAGGCACAAGTGTCCCGAGCTACTATTTACCGTTATTATTCAAATGTTGATGTACTTTCTTCGGAAGCTGGATTAGACCTAAATACCCAAAGCCCAGTAGAAATAAATAATCAACTTCGAGATGTAGGGCCCATCGAAAAGATTTTGGGAATTCAAGAGTATTTCAACAATTTAACCATAGACAATGAAGCCGCTTTTAGAAAATACTTAAGTGTTGTCTTAGCATCAGCCGCCCCAAAAGCAAAAAGAGGTGCAAGAAGAACGAATACCTTGCAATTGGCCATCGACAGCGAGCAATTTAATATAAACAAGACAGAACTCACCAAACTTACAAATATTGCCACCCTTCTTATGGGTATTGAAGCATTCATCGTAACCAAAGATGTATGTGAATTGTCAGACCAAGCCTCTAAAGAAACATTGCAATGGGGACTTCAAATGATATTAAAAGGGCTGGGGATTCACGGTAAATAATTCAAAAATCTTCCAGAAATTAACCCACTAAAGTGAATTATTTTTATAATATCTTTGGTACTATACATACTAAAATTAAATACCTATGAAATCTAAATTAGTCTGGCTATCACTTATTGCCATTACTTTCACCATCACTACGCAAGCACAACATAATTACCCCAGTACGCCACCAGAGGTTTCCCCTATGCCCATGAAACCGGAAATGACTGAAATATGGGAACCCGAAGTTACGGTGGTTACCCCTGCCAAGGTTTTAGGTGATGCTCCTTCAGATGCCATTATCTTATTCGACGGATCTAACTTAGATCAGTGGGTAAGTCAAATAGATAATACAAAGCCTGCCCCTTGGAAAATTGTAGATAATGATATTATGGAAGTGGTACCGGGTTCTGGTTACATTCAGACCAAAATGAAATTTGGGGATATCCAATTACATATAGAATTCAGTGCTCCTGATAAGGTAGAGAGTGCCGGACAAGGACGTGGTAACAGTGGTGTATTTTTTCAGGACCGCTACGAACTGCAAATTTTGGATTCCTATAACAATCGAACCTATCGCAACGGGCAAGCCGCCAGTATCTATAAAGACCATGCTCCTTTGGTGAACGCAATGCGCAACCCATTGGAATGGAACACCTATGATGTGGTGTACACGGCACCAAGATTCAAGGAAGATGGCCGATTGGACTCACCCGCCCGAATTACAGTTTTGCACAATGGCGTTTTGGTACAGAACAATGTCACTATCGCCGGTTTAACCAATTACATTGGGCTTCATATGTACCCTGATTCGCACGGGGATGACGTTATTAAGCTACAAGATCATGGGAACAAAACACAATTCAGGAATATCTGGCTTCGGAAATTATAGTGGAATTAATTAAGGATTGGGATAAAATAAGAAAACATTTTAGCCAAAGTTTTGGTTCAAGCCTACATGTCGCTATAGCATCAGTCGATGCGGACAACGCACCAACGGTAACTCCAGTTGGTACCGTATTCCTAAATAAAGACCAGACGGGGTTTTATTTTGAAAAGTTCGTTTCTACACTACCAAAGCATGCTACAACCAATAACAATATCTGCATCTTGGCCGTGAACAGCAGCAAACTTTTTTGGTTGAAATCATTGTTCAAAGGGCACTTTAAAACCTATCCTGCTTTTAGATTATATGGTACTCTTGGCAAGCGTAGGGAAGCTACCGAAACTGAAATGAGGGCCTTGAAACGTCGCATGAATTTGACCCGTAGTTTAAAAGGCCATAAATATCTATGGAACGATATGACAATGGTTCGGGAGATTCACTTTAATAAAGGCGAAAAAATGAATATTGGAAAAATGACAAGGGCGCTCTGAGGAGCGTGACAATACAACGTTTATAATCACTAAAGGTATATTTATCCCATGAAAAAAATAGCATCGATTCAACAGATTTCACTTATGATCATCACCCTTGTAGGGTTTCAATTGGCGATGGGCCAAACAAAGTCCATTGTCGAATACGGTGAATTGACAGCCTTGTTCAAAGAATGGCGGACCTTTGAAAACCCTCCATTGAAGGATAGCGCTCCGGATTATACAGCTGAAACTTTCGCAAAACGCTGGCCCAAATTCAAGAAATTGCAAAGTGAGTTGCTCGCTATGGATATTTCCGAATGGTCAATTGAACAACAGGTAGACTGGAATATTGTAAAGGCTGAAATGAATGGGTATGATTTTAACCATCGCATACTAAAGCCGTGGGCGCGCGACCCAGCCTTTTACAAATCGCTCTGGATGTCCCGTAGTGATGTGCCTGCCCATGAAGGACCCACACATCATGGTACCACAGAAATCTGGACGTATGAATTTCCTTTGATCAAAAGCGAAAAAGCCAGATTGCTGTACGACCTTAATGTCATCCCCTCATTGAATGAACAGGCAAAAATAAACCTCACTGGAAACGCTAAAGAACTTTGGATTGCCGGTATACGCGATATAAAATACCAAAGTGAAAACCTAAAGCAACTACTACAATGGCCACATATAAAAAACGACAGAAAACTAATATCGGCAATCCAAGCGGCCATTACCTCTACTGATAGCCTAGTAGTTTGGTTAGAGAAACAAGCACCATCAAAAACAGGCCCATCAGGAATTGGTAAGGAAAACTATACCTGGTATCTGCAAAATGTACATTTGGTTCCCTTGACCTGGGAAGATGAGGTAATGATTCTAAAACGGGAACTGGCACGTGCATGGTCCTCTTTAAAACTTGAGGAACACAGAAACCGAAATTTGCCAGAACTAAAAGATGCCAATTCCCCGAAAATGTATGCTGCAATGGCTGAAAAATCGGCCCAGAGTTTTCTCAACTTTCTTGAAAAGGACGAAATGGTCACCGTTAAGGATTATTTTGAACCTGCGTTACGACCCCATATGGGAAAATACATTCCCGCCGAGAAACGTAATTTCTTCTGGATCGTAACCCATTATGATCAGCGACCATTGTATTCCCATTTTTATCATTGGTTCGAATTGGCACGAATGGATACCGAACCCCATAAAAGTGAGATTCGCCGTGGGCCCTTATTGTACAATATCTTTGATTCACGCAACGAAGGTACTGCCACTGCAGTTGAAGAAATGTTCATGCATGCCGGATTGTATGAAGACAGCCCGAGAGCTCGCGAATTGGTATATATCATGATAGCGCAACGAGCTGCCCGTGGGTTAGGCTCCCTCTATGCCCATGCCAATGAAATGACCATGGAAGAGGCTGGTGGAATACATTCTGAATATACCCCGAGGGGATGGATGAAAACCGAAAAAGAACTCCTTTTGTTTGAACAACACCTGTATCTACGTCAACCTGGCTATGGCAGTAGTTACATCACCGGAAAATACCTACTTGAAAATACCATGGCAGAGTTTGCAAAAATGAAGGAAACAAAAAACGAACCCTTTTTGATGAAGGACTTTTTTGACCAATTGAATGCGATTGGTAATATCCCTATTTCTTTAGGACAATGGCAAATGACCGGAAGCAATAAGGACCTGGAGCAAATCAGAAACTAAGAGCCTATTATTAAGCAGGAGCTCAAAAATTATTATAGAACAATTGTCTAAGCCCTGCTTGCCATAGTTTTCATGGCAGCAACGAAGTGGTCCATTTCATCAATGGTCGTATAGACATTGGGTGTTATCCTGCAGCCTTGTACATTGGAATAGTCAATAGCGACCGTAAACACTTTAAATTCATCCAATAATGTTTTTGCCAAATCTGCTGGCTTCATATGTGAAATGCCCACATTGGCGATTCCGCAAGAACGATGTTCTTCTATGGGTGTATTAATAACAATATGCTTTACATCACGTAATTGATCACTCCAATACCGTTGAATAAAACGCATTCTTTCTTCCTTGCGTTCCATACCGATCATTTCGAGATAATCAATAGCATCATTAATAGCCAGATCCGTATGAACAGGATGGGTTCCCGTGTGGTTCAACCGTTGTATTTTGTCTTCATTCTTGATATAATCTGCCAGTAAGGGCCAGATTTTGGGAATTTTATCCTGGGCAACATAAAGTAGTCCGGCTCCCAATGGCGTACTCAACCATTTATGTAGACTTGAACCATAATAATCACAATTCAATTTGGCAATATTAATATCAAAATGGCCAATGCAATGCGCCCCATCAACCATAACCTCAACTCCGTGTTTATGGGCCATATCACATATCTTTCTGATTGGAAGAATATGACCCGTAATATTAATCATATGACAGACCATGATCAATTTTGTTTTAGGGGTAATCTGTTCTTCATATAATTTAACTATCTCCTCATCATTTTTAGGATGGTTTGGCACAGAAACCACCTTGTTTACTACTCCGTAGCGTTTTGCTATCTGGTTAAAATGGTCTTGCATGGATCCATAATCCTGTACTGCGAATATGGCTTCATCACCTTCTTCCCATGGAAATCCTCCAATAATCATATCCAATGATTCCGTGGTATTTCGAGTAATAATCAATTCTTCTGGCTGTACCCCAACCATTTTTGCCAGTCGGGCTGCCACATTGTTCTTATTGTCCCACTGAACGGTGCGCATATAATGTGATGCTTCGTAATTCACCATTTTTACATGTTCGATGAATTTGTTCAAAGTGGGCTGTGGAGCAAAATTATAGTACCCATTTTCAAGATTAATGTAATCGGGTTTTAAGGCATAATCCTTCCTGATTCGTTTCCAAAACTCCTTATCATTGTCCTTGGGATAGGGTTCATCATTGTATGTGGACTGTGCCTGTAAACCCATTGGTAAAAATGGGGACAATACCGCTGCCTGACCCATTTTTTTTAGAAAGTCTCTCTTCTTCATGATTTATTTGATCTTGTTGGAATTATGGTAAATAAGAAGCGCGGTCAAAAAATAGTTGCCGCGCTTCATTCTTTAATACATTTAATCTACAATTGGTGGTGCCCCAGCATCAAACAATAATTTCTCAACCCTAGGAACATCAGTTTCCATGAATTTGAATAACTCAGGCATAATCCCAGAAAATTGTTTCTTGGCCATCTCTAGACTTTCCATCTGCATTTTTGTTGGCCCGTACGTATTTCCAAAAAAGCCGCGTTGTGCAATCATCATTCGATCACTGACAGTAGGATCTTCTTTTTCACCTACTTCGGCTTTTGCAGAATTACCAAACAAGGTGGTATTCAAAGAATGCATGGTCCTTTTTAACTTGGCAACCTCTTCTTCCAATGCCCCCGGAGCAGCATTGGTTAAATTCAACGCCTTTTCAAAGGCCTTAACCCTCTTGGCCATTTTTTGAAAATCGTGTAACGCCACTTCTAGCTTAGCAGAAAACTCCTTTACATCTTTCTTGTAATTTGTTATGCTACTTTCATTCGGATTAGTAAGTACATTTTCACGTATACGCTCAACTTCAA
The DNA here is from genome assembly GCF_000153165.2 of Maribacter sp. HTCC2170. Classification (NCBI taxonomy): domain Bacteria; kingdom Pseudomonadati; phylum Bacteroidota; class Flavobacteriia; order Flavobacteriales; family Flavobacteriaceae; genus Maribacter; species Maribacter sp. HTCC2170. Next base: position 2,066,585 of record NC_014472.1, on the reverse strand, counting down.
AATTCTGTGAAGACCCAAGTTGTGTTACATTCCCATCAACTGATTTATATAAGGTCACGCTATGCATTCCTGGATCAATCATCGCCGTTCTTCTAAACCATGGATTTTCAGGTTCATTTTTGGTTGACAATGTTGCTTTCATAGATTGTGTTAAGTCCCAAGAAACTTGTTGGAATCCCTTTTTTAAAGGTCCCTTTACTCGGGCCACGACTGCGTTATCAGAATTTTTCACTACCAAAACAACGGAAGGTTTACTTTGGTTTTTTTCATTTTCCAGGGCTTCCCATCCTGGGAAAGAAATATCCTTTTTGGCTTTCTTTAATTTTTTCTCACTTTCCTTTCTACTTGCCGCATCAGTTTTATCAGCTTTTGATAAATAATAGTTGAACACTGCGCCATATGGCGGATTATCAGCAGTATAAAAATCACCTCCCTGTCTAGTTCTACCTGACTCTTGGGTATACTGTAATGCCTTTCTTGGTTTAAATAGTACACCTTCTTTGCGTAACATTTCCTCAGAAACCTCACGTAACGGACTATAGTCATCAAAAATGTAGAAACCTCTTCCAAAAGATGCCCCGATCAAATCGTTCTCACGTTTTTGAATCGCAAGGTCCCTAAAAGAAATAGTTGGCAATCCGTTGGAGAATTTAATCCACTTTGCCCCTTGATTAAACGAGACATAAATACCATATTCAGTGGCCAAAAACAGAAGGTTTTTATTTACATGATCTTGGACCAATCGCCATGTAACTTCATTTTTTGGTAGCCCATTGTTGATGGCACTCCATGATTTACCTCCATTGGTTGTTTTATAAACATAAGGTTGATAATCCCCGAATTTATGGTTATCCAATACCACATAAGCTTTGTTCGCATCATGCAAATCTGCTTTGATGTCATTTACAAAAGCTGTGCTTGGAACTCCTGGCAGCGCATTTACATTGATCTTGGACCAACTATCACCTCCAGTGGTTGTGTATTGAATATGACCATCATCTGTTCCTGCAAAAATGATATTTTCATCCAATGGGGATTCGGACAATGAGGTTATTGTATTATAGGTAGACATTGCATATACATCCCATACGGCATCCCAGCTTTGTCTTTTCCCCATAATTGGCAATGACAAGCGCTCTTGGTTCTTGGTCAGGTCACCGGAAATAGGCTTCCAGCTATCGCCTTGATCATCGGAACGCCAAACACGTTGAGAACCAAAATAAAGTCGTTTTGGATCGTGATTACTCACTAAAATTGGCGAATCCCAATTATTGCGCTCATATTCCTCGCCTGGTTTTGAATATGGTTTAATATAAACTGCCTCACCTGTGGTACGATCAACCCTATGCAGATTCCCTTGTTGCGATTGGGCATATACAATATTTGGGTCGCCTGGTGTTGTTGCTGGCTGATGACCATCACCGCCTAGCAAAACAAACCAATCTTGATTCGCAATACCCCTTTCATTAAATGTTCTAGACGGACCCCCTTCTGAATTATTGTCCTGAGTACCTCCAAAAACATTATAAAACGGTGCGGCATCGTCAACTGCTACTTTATAAAACTGTGTGATTGGCAAATTGCTCACAAATTTCCAGGTCTCTGAATTGTCAAAGCTTTCGTAAATTCCTCCATCAGAACCCATTAATAAATAATTGGGATCATGGGCCTTGAATGCCAAAGAGTGATTATCACCATGTTTCTTTTCTTCTTTCATCCCGACGAAGGTCTTACCACCATCCTCAGAAATCAAAGCGTTGTTGTTCATTAGATAAATACGATCAAAAACATGGGGTGAAGCAACAAGTTCCTGATAATAATGAGGCCCTGTAGCACCTGATACCGTATCTGACATTTTTGTCCAACTACCTCCCTGATCTGTAGACCGATAAACACCGCCAGTTCTTCTTTGTAATTCAATTGCAGCATATAATACATCTGGTTGCATAGGTGAAATGGCCAAGCCAATTTTACCCATATCTTCTTTTGGAAGTCCAGTTTCCAATTTCTTCCATGTCTCACCTCCATCAGTACTTTTGTATAAAGCCGTACCAGGACCACCACCCATATAAGCAGCAACATTTCTATGGCGTTGCCAAGTGGCGGCGTACATAACATCAGGATTACGAGGATCTATAATCAAATCAGTGACTCCTGTCCATTCATTTATCTTTAGGGTTTGGTTCCATGTCTTCCCACCATCAATAGATTTATATAGTCCCCTATCTCCACCTGAACTCCATAGTGGCCCTTGGGAAGCCACCCATACTATATCAGAATTGTCTGGATGCACTATAATCTTGGAAACATGTTCAGACTTTTTAAGTCCCATGTTTTTCCAAGAATCACCTCCATCCGTGCTTTTGTAAACTCCATGACCTACACCAATATGTCGCCCTCCGTTGTTTTCACCAGTGCCCAACCAAATAACCCCATTATTGTTTGGATCAATGGTAACACATCCTGTGGCGTAAAAAGACTCTTTATCCGTCAAAGGTTTCCATGTAGTACCAGCATTTATAGTTTTCCATAATCCACCTGAAGAAACCGCAGCATACCATACATTTTCATTGGCAGGATCAATTGCGATATCTGAAAGCCTTCCCGACATAAATGCCGGTCCGATACTTCTAAATTTTAATCCTTCAAAGTTCTTTTCATCCCAAATAGATTCGGTCTTATCCTGTGCGGTTCCCACGAGAGACCCTAACACGAAAAAGAACCCAAATACGAGTAACATAGTTTTTTTCATTTTCAATTTAATTAGTCGTTCAAAAAAATCAATTAGCTATCAAAACCGCCCTCTAAAGCAGATTAATCCGTGTGAAATCTCCAAAGAGAATTCCCAATTCGAATTAACTAACAAGATACTGAAAACCTAACTATTTTGTTACCTGAAAACCAATTAAATACAACAGGCCATGTGGTATTAACCAACATTGTTAAACCAATGTTAAAAATTCTTATCTTGGGGTACACTAACATTTAATAATCATTAACTAAAACATTGAAGATGAAAAAATTAGTAGCAGAATTTATTGGTACCCTTTGGCTGGTACTAGGTGGATGCGGTAGTGCCATGCTAGCCGCAGGCATTCCCGAACTTGGAATTGGTTTTGTAGGCGTATCATTGGCGTTTGGCTTAACAGTTGTTACCATGGCCTATGCCATAGGGCATATTTCAGGATGCCATTTGAATCCGGCAGTTTCAATAGGACTCTGGATGGGTGGTCGTTTCGACGGCAAAGAATTAGTACCTTATATTATAGCTCAGGTAATGGGAGGCATCGCGGGTGCTGGAATTCTTTATTTGATAGTCACTGGAAAAGCAGGAGCCACTATTGGAACCTTTGCAGCCAATGGATATGGCGCCCATTCTCCTGACGGATATGGTATGACCGCAGCCTTGGTCACCGAAGTGGTCATGACCTTCATGTTCCTTTTTGTAATACTGGGGGCTACGCATTCCAAAGCTCCAAAATATTTGGCTGGGCTGGCTATAGGACTATGTCTTACTTTGATTCACTTAATCAGTATTCCTGTTACCAATACTTCGGTAAATCCGGCAAGAAGTACAAGTCAGGCACTGTTTGTTGGCGATTGGGCACTTGACCAACTTTGGTTATTTTGGGTTGCCCCTATAATAGGAGCTTTATTGGCCGGACTTATTTATAAATACCTTTCTCCAGAAAAAAATGACTAATGAAAAGGGGCGATGTATCGCCCCTTTTTTTTTCGAACAATTATGGTATATTTAATGAATTGATTTTTGCATCAATAAAACCTAAATATGCCATTACTAATTGTTATCCTAGGGATAGTATTACTGTTCCTACTTATTGCTCGTTTAAAACTCAATGCTTTCATTTCCTTCATCATTGTCTCCCTGTTAGTTGGAGTAGCCGAAGGCATGGATTTACTTCAAGTTCTCAGTTCAATTCAAGATGGTGTAGGAAAGACTTTAGGTAGTTTGATCATGATTCTTGGTTTTGGGGCAATGCTGGGTAAACTTGTAGCTGATAGTGGTGCCGCACAGCGAATTACTACAAAATTGGTCAATAAATTTGGCAAAAAGAACATTCAATGGGCAGTGGTTCTAACTGGTTTTATTGTGGGAATACCTATGTTCTACACCGTAGGTTTTGTAATTCTTATACCATTGGTTTTTACTGTCGCCGCCGCAACTGGCCTTCCATTGATTTATGTAGGATTGCCCATGTTGGCCTCTCTTTCTGTTACCCATGGTTATTTGCCACCGCATCCCGCACCAACAGGAATTGCCGTAATGTTCGACGCTGATATTGGCAAGACCCTATTATATGGAATTATTGTTGCTATTCCTGCTATCGTCGTCGCTGGTCCTTTATTCTCAAGAACCATTAAGAATATAGAAGCAACTCCGCTTAAAGAATTTGTGAACACCAAAGTGTTGAAGGATGATGAAATGCCAAGCACGGCAACGAGCATTATCACTGCTTTACTTCCAGTAATCTTAATTGGCATTGCCGCCTTAGTGAATGTATTGATTCCTGAAGAACATGTTCTGAACAAAATTACTTCGATAATGGGGAATCCTGTTATCGCTATGCTCCTATCTGTTTTAGTTGCTGTTTATACCTTAGGATTAAAACGGGGACGAAACATGAAAGAAGTAATGGATTCTGTTTCGCATGCTGTAGCAGGTATTACTATGGTGCTTCTTATTATCGCTGGGGCTGGAGGTCTAAAGCAGGTATTGATTGATAGTGGTGTTAGCGAATATATTGGTGAAATGCTTAAAGGCTCAACAATATCTCCTCTTATTCTAGCTTGGTTGATTGCAACCGTGATTCGTGTATGTGTTGGGTCAGCGACTGTGGCCGGGCTTACAGCCGCAGGGATTGCCCTTCCCTTATTGTCAACATCAGGTGTTAGTCCAGAATTGATGGTTTTGGCAATTGGGTCAGGAAGTTTAATGCTGTCGCATGTAAATGATGGTGGTTTTTGGCTCTATAAGGAATACTTCAACCTCTCGGTCAAAGATACACTAAGAACCTGGACAGTCATGGAAACTACGGTCGGTGTAATGGGATTACTTGGAGTACTAGTATTGGACATATTCATCTAAAATAATAATAATGGAAAATTTACCTTCGGAAAGAATAAAAGCACTGGGACTCATATTACCACCGGCACCTCCACCAGCAGGTGTATACAAACCCGTACTTGTAGTGGATAATTTCCTCTATGTCTCAGGGCAAGGCCCAGTAAAAACTGACGGATCATTGATGATTGGTCGTGTTGGTGATGATTTAAACCTAGGGCAAGGAAAATTGGCCGCAGAGCAAGTTGGCCTTACAATGCTTTCGACTATCATCACCCATTTTGGCTCAGTGGATAGGATCAAAAGGGTAGTCAAAGTTCTGGGCATGGTAAATTCTACTCCAGAGTTTGGGCAGCACCCTTTGGTTATAAACGGGTTTAGTGAGTTGATGGCAGATGTGTTTGGCAATGAAAACGGAGTTGGCGTACGCAGTGCTGTTGGTATGATGCTTCCTGGAAATATTCCTGTTGAGATTGAGGCTATGTTTGAATTACATAAATAGTAAATATGCAAACTATGGATTGGTATCGATTAAAAGATACTGCAGAAGTGATTTCGCCGTCCTTAATGGTGTATCCCGATAGGATAGAAAAAAATATTCAACTCATGGTCAAAATGGCCGGGGGAACAGAGTTTTTACGTCCCCATATCAAGACGCATAAAATGGCCGAAATCGTAAATATGCAAATGCAACATGGTATTCGCAAGTTCAAATGTGCCACCATTGCTGAAGCAGAATTACTTGCCCAATGTGGCGCTGAAGATATTCTATTGGCCATGCAACCTGTTGGAGCCAATATGACAAGGTATTTTGAACTAATGGATAAATATTCATCTTCGGACTTTTCAACCTTGGTTGATAATCAAAAAACAGCAAACGAATTTATTGAACATTCTAAAAAAAGAGGAATGAAAACATCCCTCTGGTTGGATATTAACAATGGAATGGATCGTACTGGAATAAAGGTCGGCACGGAGGCATTATCAATTTACAAGGTCATTAACAACTCCCCATTTGTTGTGTCCAAAGGGCTACACACTTATGATGGTCACATCAGAAATGAGCAAATCACAGAACGGGAGAATGTATGCAATACTACTTTTAAGCCAGTATTGGAGTTCAAAAAGCTTTTAGAAGAAAAAAGTCTTGGCCCCATTGAAATGGTAGCGGGTGGATCACCATCTTTTCCGATACACTCCAAAAGAAAGGATGTTGAATGCTCACCTGGCACAACATTATTATGGGATGAGCGTTATGGTAGCTCATTTGCAGAGTCGAAATTTCTTACATCTGCTGTATTGATCACCCGATTGATCAGCAAACCAAAAGAAGGCTTACTTTGCTTTGATTTAGGTCATAAATCTATTGCCCCTGAAATGGAGTTTCCTAGAATGAAAATTTTTGGATTGGAGAATTGCGAGCAAATTGGCCATAGTGAGGAGCATTTAGTGGTAAAATGTGAAAATGCTGACGCTCATGAAGTTGGTGATGTTTTTTACGCTATTCCCATGCACATATGCCCTACAGTAGCTAAATATGAAGAAGTTTTCACTGTTTTGAGCAATGAAATTGCTGGCAGTTGGAAAGTGGCTGCCAGAAACCAAAAAATTAATATTTGACATTATGTTCATATTTGATGCCCATTTAGACCTATCGATGAATGCCTTGGAATGGAACCGGAATTTAACCTGGACTGTTGAGGAAATTCGTAAGAGTGAAATAGGAATGAGCGACAAACCTGATCGTTCTAAAAATACGGTTTCTTTAGATGCTATGAGAAAAGGGAATATTGGACTTTGTGTAGCCACGCAAATTGCTCGATATACAAAAAAAGCCAATCCGCTTCCTGGTTGGAAGTCGCCTCAGCAAGCATGGGCCCAAACCCAAGGGCAACTCGCTTGGCACAAAGCAATGGAAGACATTGGTGAAATGGTGCAGATTAGAAATGGTAAAGAACTGAAGGACCACCTTGATTTATGGAAATCGAACAGTAATAAAAAGCCTATTGGCTATATTCTAAGCTTGGAAGGCGCAGATTCGATTATCAACATGGATTATTTGGAGAAATCTTACGAACAAGGGTTAAGGGCCATTGGACCGGCACATTATGGACCAGGAACCTACGCTCAAGGAACTAATGCTACGGGTGGTATTGGCGTTAAGGGAAAAGAATTATTAAAAGAAATAGACCGTTTAGGATTGATTCTCGATGCTACGCATCTTTGTGACGATAGTTTTTGGGAAACCATGGATAATTATAATGGACCTATTTGGGCGAGTCATAATAATTGCCGCACATTGGTAGAGCACAACCGTCAGTTTTCTGATGATCAAATTAAAGAACTTATCAAAAGAGACGCCGTTATTGGCGTGGCCTTGGATGCATGGATGATGACCTCAAACTGGATAAGAGGGCTATCTACCCCTCAAGGTCTTAGTGTAACTCTAAGGCAAATGATAGACAATATTGATCATATTTGTCAAATTGCAGGAAATGCAAATCATGTAGGTATAGGTACCGATCTTGATGGCGGTTTTGGTACAGAACAATGCCCATCAGATCTTGATACTATCGCTGATTTGCAAAAGGTTCCCAAAATGCTCCAACAAAGGGGATATTCACCAGAAGACATTGATGGCATTATGCATAATAATTTCCTTCGGTTTTTACAAAAAACTTGGACCTCAAAATAGGTTTGGGAATCAGAACTAACTGATAATTTTTTCACGCCTTAAAAAGGTATCCAAACTATCGGCGATATCAAAGCACCTACTAAATTCAGATGACTCATTGCAGAATCTAGATTCATCTTTATGGGCATTACACTCAAAACCAGATAAATGTACCTCTTCAAAATGCGGATTTATTTTCTTGCATTTTTCATACATACTATCAACAGATTCATCGTTATTGGCCTCAGTACCATTTTCAATCAGGAATCCTTTCAAATACTTTTCAATCGCATCATGTGAATTACGGCAAACCAAAGATGATACCACATCCTCTTCTGGTCTACACAACTCATCGTTGGCTTCCTTTAATTTTTGAATCGCTTCGGCGTATAAGTTTTTGGCTCTGACATCCATAATCCAATATTTAAGACTTTGTACCATACACCCCGGGTCGTCAAGAACCCAGAATGTATGGTTTCAAAAAACAAAGTCAATTATTAAGGTATTTCTACCCTGCAATTTAAAATTACATATCTCTATAAAGCTCCAAACGTTCCCATTTGGTATCAACCTCTTCCTGCGCTTGTTTTAGAAGTTTAGCTCCTAACTCCGCATTCTCTTTAACAACTCTAGTAAATCTAGTTTCAGTATACATGAATTCCTCAAGAGGTGCAGCTGGTGCTTTCGAATCCAATCTAAACTTCTTTCCTTTTGGTTTAGAAGGATCAAATCTAAATAATGGCCAGTAGCCCGTTTCTACAGCTTTTTCTTGATGTACAGCCCCATCTTTAAGATCGTAGCCATGATCTCCACAATGCGAATATGCAATGATCAAGGATGGCCCATCATACGCTTGAGCTTCTTCGATAGCTTTAAGTGTTTGCAAATCTTTGGCTCCGACCGCTATTTGAGCTACATAAACATTACCATAGGATACTGCTTGTAATGCCAAGCTCTTCTTACCTGTCCGTTTACCAGAAACTGCGAATTTAGCACTTGCACCTAATGGCGTCGCTTTAGACATTTGCCCACCTGTATTGGAATAGATCTCGGTATCCAACACCATAATATTGATGTTTTCTCCAGATGCCAATACGTGGTCAACACCACCATAACCTATATCATAGGCCCAACCATCACCACCTAGTATCCACACAGATTTTTTACGCAAGTACTCGGTCAATTGTGATAGTTTTTTAGCATCGGCATTATCAATACCTGCCAACTTATCTTTAAGCTTATCAAGGTTTGCAAAGTTTTCTTCTTTTTCCCCTTCAGTCTTTTCAGGATTGTTCAATATTGCATCAACTAATTCTGTACCAACTTCAGCTTCTAATCCTTTTAATAGGTTAGCGGAAATTTCCTGTTTTTTAGTAAGTGCCAATTGCATTCCTAAACCGTATTCAGCATTGTCTTCGAACAATGAATTTGCCCAAGCTGGCCCTCTACCAAATTTATTGGTTTTATAAGGTGTTGTTGGTAAGTTTCCACCATAAATAGATGAACAACCAGTTGCGTTAGCAATTAAAATACTATCTCCGTATAATTGGGTCAACAACTTGATGTATGGTGTTTCACCACAACCAGAACAAGCTCCAGAGAATTCAAACAATGGCTCAAGGAACTGAGAACCTTTTACGTTTGTAATATTCAATTCTGTTCTGTCATAATCTGGAAGATCAATAAAGTAATCCCAATTTGGATCTTCAGCACCTTCTACCTTAAGCTTGCTATGCATATTGATAGCTTTAAAGTCTGGATCTTCTTTACTTACAGCGGGACAAACTTCCACACAAAGGTCACAACCTGTACAATCTTGTGGAGATACTTGCAATACATACGATTCTTCTTCTTTATTAAATGGTCTTCCTTTCGCGGGAACCGATTTTAATGTTGAAGGCGCATTTGCCAATTCTCCGTTAGAAACAACTTTTGCCCGAATCGCGGCATGTGGACAAATAACTACACACTTATTACATTGCGTACAGATCTCCTCACCATCCCAAACCGGAACCTTATCGGCAATTCCGCGCTTCTCAAATTGTGTTGTTCCTGTTGGGAATGTACCATCAACTGGGAATGCACTTACTGGAAGCTCATCTCCTTTTCCTGCTAATATTTTTCCTAAAACCTCTTTCACAAATGGGTCTGCATCACCAGTCATCATTGGTTTCAATTCGGTATCACTCGTAACTTGTTTAGGGTAATCAACTCTTTGAAGGTTTTCCAATGATTTATCAACTGCGTTAAAATTCATTTGAACTACAGCATCACCTTTTTTAGAGTATGATTTTACAATGGCTTCTTTAATTTTCTGAATTGCTTCATCTTTTGGTAAAACACCGGAAATGGCAAAGAAACACGTTTGTAAAACCGTATTGGTGCGCTTACCTAAATTTGCTTCTTGAGCCACTTTAGACGCATCAATCACGTAGAATTCCAATTCATTCTCAACAATTTCTTCCTGCATTTTTTTAGGAAGGATTTCCCAAACTGCATCTTTATCAAAAGGAGAGTTCAATAAGAACGTTCCGCCTTTTTTAATGTTCTTAAGAATGTCATATTTTTCAATGAAATTAAATTGATGACAAGCTATAAAATTTGCCTTATGAATGAGATAGGTTGAGTAAATTGGCTCAGGCCCAAAACGTAAATGTGAAACAGTTTGTGCTCCCGCTTTCTTGGAGTCGTAAACAAAATAACCCTGCACGTAATTATCAGTTGTTTCACCAATAATCTTAATAGAGTTTTTATTCGCTCCAACGGTACCATCGGAACCTAAACCATAGAACATACAGTTAAAAGTGTTCTTGACTGTATGCAATCTGCTTCCTACATCTATACTTTTGAAAGATACATCATCATTTATACCAACTGTGAAGTGGTTTAGTGGTTCTTTTTTATCTAATTCGTCATAAACTGCCTTAACCATTGCTGGGTCGAATTCTTTAGAAGATAACCCGTAACGTCCACCAATAATTTCAGGCATGACCCGGTTACTTTCCATGAAAGCAGTAACAACATCTTGATAAAGAGGCTCACCAACACTTCCAGGTTCTTTTGTTCTGTCTAAAACTGCAACTTTATTGACTGTTTCTGGCAAGGCATCAACAAAATGAGAAATAGAGAATGGTCTAAACAAGCGTACTATAATAGCTCCTACTTTTTCACCATTTTTCACCATGGTGTCAACAGCCTCCATTACAGGACCTTGGCCAGAGCCCATAATAACTACAACCTTTTCTGCCTCTGGATGACCCACATAATAGAATAGACTGTATTTTCTTCCCGTGTGCTTGTAGAATTTTTTCATTGTGTCATCTACTATTCCAGGAACTTTATCATAATAAAGGTTTGCCGCTTCCCTTGCTTGGAAGAATACATCTGGATTCTGTGATGTTCCTCTTATTACAGGATTATCTGGATCCAGGGATCTTTTCCTATGCTCCATCATTTCATCCTCTGGCATCATCGCTTTGATGGTCTCATCAGAAATACCATCAATTTTAGAAATCTCATGGGAGGTTCTAAATCCATCAAAAATATTCATGAATGGTATTCTCGATTTTAATGTGGCTACTTGTGAAATCAGCGCCATATCCTGCGCTTCTTGTACAGAACCTCCAAATAACATGGAAAAACCGGTTTGGCGCGCTGCCATTACATCGGAATGATCACCAAAAATTGATAACGCATGCGTTGCTATTGTTCTCGCCGCTACATGTATAACAGATGGTAACAATTCACCAGCCATTTTGTACATATTAGGAATCATCAACAACAATCCTTGTGATGCGGTAAATGTTGTAGTTAAAGCACCTGCTTGCAAAGAACCGTGTACGGCACCCGATGCACCACCTTCGCTTTGCATTTCAACAATCCTGGGAACATTGTTCCATATATTTTTTTGACCTTTGGAGCTGTATACATCTACATGTTCGCCCATAGGTGAGGCCGGGGTAATAGGATAAATGGCACAAACCTCATTCGTTTTATGTGCCACTCTGGCAACCGCTTCATTGGCGTCGCAAATTAATTTTTCAGATTTTTTTTCCATGATAAATATTGCTAATTAACAATACCGGGGCGCATAGAGAAAAAAGAACCCTAAATTGAATGTAACTCAACAATTACAGCGGTATTGGGTTTAAAATTTGGGTTAAAATTACGCACAGTACATACCCTAGACTATGACATTTATCAGGTATTTTAAACCTTGGATTTTACAATTAATAAGAAGGAATTGTATTTGGAAATCTGAAAATTTGCAAGAAGAAGATACGTAACAATTTTTGCAATAATTGTTACGTAAAACTATAGACAGTTAGTGGGGGTTTGGATCCAAACCCCCACTAACTGTCTATTAAAATTTAAAAGAGAATGATTATTCTGCGTGAAGCCAAGCTTTTTTCTCAAGTAAAGTCTCCTCAGTCTCAACATGATCTTCATCTGGAACACAACAGTCAACAGGACAAACCGATGCACATTGAGGTTCGTCATGGAAACCTTTACATTCGGTACACTTGTCAGTAACAATAAAATAGAATTCATCAGAAACTGGTTCATTTTCCTCATCGGCATCAACTTCCCTTCCATCAGGAGTTGTAACCGTACCGGATAAAGCAGTTTCATCAGAATAAGACCATTCTTGATCGGGTTCGTAGATTGCGTTGTTGGGACACTCAGATACACAAGCATCGCAGTTTATACATTCATCTGTGATTATGATAGCCATTTTGCTTATTTTTATATAGCGAACGAAATTAGAGCAAAGATCATTGTCTTTTAATGATATATGTCATGTTTCTTTCCTAAAGGTGAATTTATATTTAACACCTAAATATACCAAAAGTTTATGGTATTTAATCACAAAAAAAATTACCTATTATGATTCCATTAATAGCAGAAAATCAAAATCAGGAAGTCTTAGAAGCGGTAATCATTCGATTCGTTGGAGATTCAGGGGACGGAATGCAATTGACGGGAACCCAGTTCTCAGATACTTCAGCAATGTTCGGTAACGATGTTGCCACTTTCCCCAATTATCCTGCCGAGATAAGGGCCCCTCAAGGAAGTTTATACGGTGTATCAGGATTTCAAGTACATATAGGAAGTGTGGAAATCAGTACACCAGGGGATAATGTTGATCTTTTAGTCGCTATGAACCCGGCTGGATTAAAAACCAACTTACATGCACTCAAGCCTGGGCATACAGTAATTGTTGACACTGATTCTTTTACAAAGAAGAATTTAGAAAAAGCCCTTTATGAGTCAAACCCATTAGAAGATGGTAGCCTAGAGAATTACAGGGTTATTGAAGTAGCTATGACCTCTTTAACAAAAGAATCCTTAAAAGAAGTTGAGGGATTGGATAATAAGAGTATTACTCGAAGTAAAAATATGTTTGCTTTGGGAATGGTTTATTGGATGTATGATCGCTCAACAGAATACACAATTGATTTCTTCAATAAGAAATTCAAGAATAAACCTCAAATCATTGAGGCAAATACTAAGGTATTAAAGGCTGGTCATAATTTTGCGAATACACTCGAATTGATTCCTAATTCATATACAATTGCGCCAGCAAAAATGGAAGCTGGTACATATAGAATAATAATGGGAAACACTGCAACAGCCTGGGGATTTTTGGCAGCTGCTGAAAAGTCAGGTTTGGAGCTGTTCTTAGGTTCATACCCTATTACACCGGCAACCGATATTTTGCATGAATTGGTGAAGCACAAGCATTTTGGCGTAAAAGCTTTTCAGGCAGAAGATGAAATTGCGGGAATCACCTCATCAATTGGCGCTGCATTCGCTGGTGATTTGGCCATTACAACAACATCGGGTCCCGGGTTAGCCTTAAAAGGTGAAGCATTGGGGTTAGCAATGATGATAGAATTACCATTGGTTGTTGTTAATGTACAACGTGGAGGACCTTCGACAGGGCTCCCTACAAAAACGGAACAATCTGATTTATTACAGGCGATGTATGGTAGAAATGGTGAAAGCCCGGTAATCGTTATAGCAGCAAGTACACCGGCCAATTGTTTTGATTTTTCATATATGGCGTCAAAACTTGCCTTAGAGCATATGACACCAGTTGTCTTGTTGACCGATGGTTACATTGCAAACGGTTCTGCTCCTTGGAAAATTCAATCTGTAGAAAGCATGCCAGAAATAAATAATACTATTGTAAAGGAGGTCGACGAGAATTGGCATCCATATGACCGAGACGAAGATACCTTGGCAAGAGGCTGGGCAATACCAGGTTCTGAAGGTTTAGAACATAGAGTCGGAGGTCTTGAAAAGGACAAGACTTCAGGCAACGTTTCTTATGTGCCTGAAAATCATGAGTATATGATTAAAATAAGAGCCGAAAAAGTGGAAAGGGTTAAAAATTATATACCTGATGTTGAAATAGAGTTTGCCCAAGAAGGTGAATTATTGATTATTGGTTGGGGAGGTACTTACGGCAGTTTACATTCTGCTGTGAAACAAATGAATGATGAGGGATATGACAATATAGGTTTTGCACATTTTAACTACATAAACCCACTTCCTAAGAATACGGAGGAAGTATTGAAGAAATTCAAGAAGGTTATAGTATGTGAATTAAACCGTGGTCAATTTGTACAGATATTGAAAATCAATTTCGACGGATTTGATTTCTTACAATTCAACAAAGTTCAAGGGTTACCATTTGCGAATAACGAATTGATTCAAAAATTTAAATCTTTAGTAAAATAATTATGGAAGCAGCAGTAAAAGAATATACATATAAAGATTTTGCCAGTGACCAGGAAGTTAGATGGTGCCCAGGCTGTGATGACTACGTTATTTTACGTGCAATGCAAAAAGCACTTCCCGAAATGGGGGTCAAAAAAGAAGATGTGGTCTTTATTTCAGGAATAGGGTGTTCTTCCAGATTCCCATATTATATGGATACTTACGGTATGCATAGTATTCATGGTAGAGCCCCGGCAATTGCTTCTGGAGTAAAATTGGCCAATCCAGATTTAAGTGTTTGGGTGATTACAGGTGATGGGGATTCAATGGCCATAGGTGGTAATCATTTTATTCACGTATTGCGAAGAAATCTTGACCTGAATGTTGTTTTGTTCAACAATGAAATTTACGGCCTGACCAAGGGACAGTTTTCACCAACCTCATTAGTTGGTCAAAAAACAAAATCATCTCCTTATGGAAACACCCAACCACCATTTTCTGCGGGTGAATTGGCATTAGGGGCACAAGCTAGATTCTTTGCGAGAATTTCGGGGAATACCCCAAAAGAAATGACCCAAATATTCATAGATTCTGAAAAATTCAAAGGAACTTCTTTGATAGAAGTTTTACAAAACTGTCCTATTTTCAACGATGGTTGTTATACAAAATTCACCGATAAGGCAGTACGGGAAGATCGGCAGCTTTTTGTTGAACACGGAAAACCGATGATTTTCGGAAAACAACGTGACAAAGGTTTGGTTCTAAATGGGCTCAAGCTTGAAGTCGTTACCATTGGAGAAGACGGAATAAAAGAAGAAGATTTATTGGTTCATAATGCCAAGGAAGAAGACCCAACATTACATCAAATGTTGGTTCGCTCCGAATACCCAATGGTTACTGGTATTATTAGAAGTTTTGATGATGTTACTCTTGAAGAAAGAGAAGATGCACTTACCGAACAGGTAAAAGCAAATTCAAATTTTTCCAAAACCGACGATTTATTCTTTTCGGGTGATATTTATAATGTATTTTAAATTATAGAAATACTATATGGGATCAGAAGCAATTATTGTATTTCTCATTGCTGGAATTGTATTGGTAGCTGGAGCAAATTTTTTATCAAATTTAATCTCGCACAAATCCGATAATCCTTCAAAAAGAGAACCTTATGAAAGTGGTATGAAGACCATTGGGCCTACTTGGGTGCAATTTAAGGTTGGCTATTATTTATTTGCCATTTTGTTTTTGATTTTTGATGTAGAAGTTGCGTTCTTGATACCTTGGGCAGTAGTGTTCAAGGATTTTGGGGCAATCGCATTTATTGAAGTCCTCATCTTTCTAGTGATTTTGGGATTGGGATTACTTTATGCATGGAAGAAAGGAGCTTTAAAATGGGAATAGACAAACCAGAAATACCTGAAGATTTTCCAGGAAAGGTTATTCCGGCGGGCAATGGTGCAAATGTCATCGTCACCTCGTTGGATAAAATTATAAATTGGGGACGCTCCAATTCACTTTGGTCATTATATTTTGGAACTAGCTGTTGCGCCATCGAAATGATGCAGACTGGAGCGGCAAGACATGATTATTCCCGATTTGGATTTGAAGTGGCCAGACCCTCCCCACGACAAGCTGATTTAATTATTATCGCAGGGACCATTGTGAATAAAATGGCACCTGTTTTAAGGCGTTTGTACGACCAAATGGCAGAGCCTAGATACGTAATTGCGATGGGCGCTTGTGCCATTTCTGGAGGACCATTTTTCTATAACACCTATTCGGTGGTAAAAGGAGCTGATCATGTAATTCCGGTAGATGTTTATGTGCCTGGATGCCCTCCGCGACCAGAAGCACTTTTGGAAGGCATGTTAATGTTGCAGGACAAGATACGCACCGAGAGCATGAAAAATAAAAAGAATCCTATTGAAGGGTTTGATGAAGGACTATGATGATTTAGACGAAGAAATTATGACCAACCAAGAATTACAAGAACTAATAAGTAGCTGGTATCCAAATCCAGATGTTGAAAAGGAATCCAATCAAGTGGAAGCTTCTGACGCAGATGAGAATTCAGAAGAAAAAACAACACCTGTAAAAGTAGTTAATCCCAGTCTTTTAGAATTCAGTGTAGAAGGTTCCCAATTCTTGAACATTACAGTTCAACCCGAACAGTTTTATTACTTGATGACTCAATTGAAGATTGATCAAAATACCCATTTTGATTATCTGTTTTGCTTATCAGGCGTAGACTGGGGAACTGATTTGGGGGTCGTATATCATTTGGAGTCGACCACTCACAGGCATAGCATAGTGATAAAAGTAAAAACATCTGATAGGGAGAACCCTACTCTAGATTCTGTTTGTGATATATGGATGACTGCTGAGTTTCACGAACGCGAGGTATATGACTTTTTTGGCATAAAATTCAATAATCATCCTAATTTGAAAAGACTATTCTTGACCGATGAATGGGACGGATTCCCATTGAGAAAGGATTATGAAGACGAAATAAATATGGTTATCAAATAACTGACCATGGAAACAACTACTGTAGCGAACAACTTTAAATCTGAGGAATATTTCATCAATATGGGACCTCAGCACCCTGCCACACATGGTGTTCTACGTCTTTTATTGACCATTGATGGTGAGATAATCAAAAAAGTTGAGCCAGATTTAGGGTATATACATAGATCCATCGAAAAAATGTGCGAACGGGATAGCTATCAACAAATAGTTCATCTTACGGATCGAATGGATTATCTATCCTCAAACATAAATAATGAAGCGGTCTGCTTAGCTGTGGAAAACGCCCTCGAACTTGAAGTCCCAGATCGTGTTAAAGTTATACGTACCATTATAGGGGAATTGACACGAATTTCTTCCCATTGTTTATGGTGGGGAGTTATGGGAATGGATGTTGGTGCACTGACCACATATTTTTATGGCTTTAGGGACCGAGAAATGATTAACGATATTTTTGAGGAAACCTGTGGAGCACGTTTGACAATGAATTATAACGTTCCAGGTGGATTAATGTTCGATATTCATCCTAATTTTATTAAAAGGGTCAAGGATTTTATTGCTCATTTTAAGACCAAACTTCCTGAATACGATAGATTGTTGACCGGGAATGTCATTTTTCATAAAAGAACCAAGGGAGTGGGGATATTGACCAAAGAAGATGCCATCTCATTTGGTGCATCTGGTCCTGTTGGAAGAGCTTCTGGATATTCTTGCGATGTTAGAAAGCATCACCCGTATAGTGCTTTGGATAAGGTAACGTTCAACGAAGCGCTTAATACAGAGGGCGACACTTTTGCCCGTTATCAAGTGCGTATTCAGGAAATGTGGGAATCTATGTCCATCATCGAACAATTAATAGATAACATACCTGAAGGGGAATTTCGTGTAGACACCAAAGCGGTCATAAAATTACCTAAAGGAGAGTTTTACCAAAGAGTTGAAACAGCCAGAGGAGAACTAGGGGTATATATAATAAGTACAGGGACTAAAAATCCATATCGATTGAAATTCCGCTCACCCGGATTCTCAAATCTGTCCTTGCTGAACCATATAGCTGTTGGCGGTAAGATTGGTGATTTGGTGGCAACCATGGCGACACTGGACCTTGTAATTCCTGATATTGACAGATAATACAATGATAAGAGCATTTAGCATAACAAGAGGTATTCATGATTGGCTTTACAGCGTAATGTCCGAAAATGTCGCCTACGTGGTTGAAATGGTATTGATTGCACTGGTTTATCTAGCAGTTTTTGCTGTTGCAGGTTTGTTTTTGGTATTGATAGAGCGTAGGGTTGCCGCTTGGTTTCAATTGAGAATAGGACCAAATAGAGTTGGTTTTCAAGGGTTGTTACAAACTATGGCCGACGCTCTTAAATTAGTATCCAAGGAGCTTACAGGGACTGTAAAGGCAGATAAGTTTTTGTACAATCTGGCGCCTTATTTTGTGATTATCACGGCTTTAATGGCATTGGCTGTAATCCCTTTTACCCAAGACTTTCAAGCATTTGACATTAATATAGGAATCTTATTCCTCATCGCAATTTCCTCAATAGGTGTTATTGGAATTCTGCTGGGAGGATGGAGCAGTAATAACAAATTTGCTTTGATCGGGGCTATGCGTAGTGGTGTTCAGACCATAAGTTATGAATTGTCAATAGGATTATCACTGCTCACAATGGTTTTAATTACTGGCTCTCTTCAGCTTTCCGAAATTGTTGAGGTTCAGAAAAGTGGATGGTTGATTGTTCAGGGGCACATTCCTGCTATAATTGCCTTTATGATATATATGATTGCAGGTACCGCAGAAACTAACAGGGCTCCTTTTGATATGGCCGAAGCAGAATCTGAATTAGGTGCCGGTTTTCACACTGAATACTCGGGTATGAAATTCGCTTATTTCTTTTTGGCAGAATTCATTAACATGTTCATTATTGCGGCCATAGCGACCACAGTATTTTTTGGAGCATGGTTATCTCCATTTGGAATCACGGAATCTATTCCAATTCTAGGGGTGTTCTGGTTTTTGGCCAAGACTATGTTTTTGGTTTTCTTGATGATGTGGTTTAGGTGGACATTCCCTAGACTGCGTGTAGATCAGTTATTGACTTTGGAATGGAAATACTTACTTCCATTGAATCTGATGAATTTAGTAATAATGGCCTTAATTGTTTGGCAAAACCTAATAATACGATTTTAATGCTATGAGCTATTTTTCAGACATTTTTAAAGGCATTAAAACACTCCTGACCGGTATGAGTGTTACTGGAAAGTACTTTCTACATTCCAGGAAAGGGGCCATAACCCAACAATATCCAGATAATCGGGAAACGTTGAAAATGTTCGACCGGTTTCGTGGTGAAGTAATTATGCCGCATGATGAAGAGAACAGGCACCGATGTACGGGTTGCCAAAAATGTGAGATTGCTTGCCCAAATGGTACCATTGAAATTATCTGGGACAGAGGAATTGATGAAGAAACCGGCAAAAAGAAAAAGAAAATAGATCAGTTTGTATACCATTTAAGTATGTGTACCATGTGTGGGCTCTGTATTGACGTTTGTCCAACGGATGCCATAAAATGGGGGCAAAATTTTGAAAATTCGGTCTATGACAGAACGGCTCTTACACGAGTATTGAATAAACCAGGCTCTAAATTATTACCAGGAGTAGAAGATTAAGAAAATGGAAAGAATAATTTTTTACGTTTTAGCAATTATAATGATTGTCTTCGCAATTGCTTCGGTCACCAGCCGGAAAATGTTACGGTCGGTCATTTATTTGTTGTTTGTACTCTGCGGAATCGCTGGGATTTATTTCTTGATTGACTATAATTTTTTGGCAGCGATTCAACTTACGGTATACGCGGGTGGTATTATTGTACTGATCATATTCTCTGTTTTGCTTGTTCATCACATTGAGATGGAATTGGAAATTGCAAAAACTTCAAAACAGATTCTTACTGCAGTAGCTTGTTTATTAGGTCTGGGAGTGTTCTTGACCACTATTTACGGTCACGAATTCAATGTAGTCGAAAACGCCTTGACCACAACAACTGCAGACATAGGAGCCAAATTATTAAGTTATGGGGAAGGCGGATTTATTTTGCCGTTCGAAGTAATCAGTGTTTTACTTTTAGCAGCCATGATTGGGGCAATCATTATTGCAAAAGGGAAAAAATTAACTGATAAAAATAACGAAACGGTATGATTCCAGGAATTAGCATTTATGAGATCCTAACAGTAACCTCGATTCTGTTTTTTATTGGTATATATGGTTTTATAACACGAAAAAACTTGATTTCAATCTTGATTTCGGTGGAGCTGATTTTGAATGCCTCTATTGTGAACTTTGTAATCATCAATAAATATTTATATCCAGATATGCTTCAGGGAGCACTATTTTCATTATTCATCATTGCAGTTGCAGCTGCAGAAACGGCTTTGGCTGTCTCAATCATAATAGGGCTATATAGACAGATTAGTTCAGTTGAAGTAAAAGATATTGAAACCATGAAACACTAAATTCTGAAGAAATGAACTTTAGTACTATTATATTGATTCCCTTGATTCCTTTTGCAGTATTCCTGCTTTTGGGAATATTCAATAAAAAAATCAAACCTAGTATTTCAGGATATATTGGTGTTGCAGGACTTTTGATATCTACATTATTGTCAATCAATACAGCCTACCAGTACTTCTTTGTTAATGGTAAAACCGATGGCGCTTATCAAACTTTTGTGGAAAAAACGGTTTGGATGAATTTCACCGACACCCTGGCCATTGATATGGGAATACAAATAGACCCAATATCTGTGATGATGCTTATTGTGGTTTCCATAGTTTCTTTAATGGTTCATATATATAGCAGAGGTTATATGAAAGGTGATGATGGGTATACCAAATTTTTTGCCTTTCTGGGTCTGTTCTCTTTTTCAATGTACGGATTGGTATTGGCAACCAACCTCTTTCAAATCTATATTTTCTGGGAATTGGTGGGGGTTTCCTCCTACTTATTGATTGGGTACTATTATACAAAACCATCTGCGGTTTCTGCAGCCAAAAAAGCTTTCATTGTAACTCGTTTTGCAGATTTAGGATTCCTAGTAGGTATATTGATAATGGGTTATTACACCGGAACCTATGATTTTGAAACCTTGAACAATCCGGAAGGAAATGCCATTCTTAATTGGGCATCAACTTCATTTATGGGATTGTCAGTTCTAACATGGGCCTTGATACTCATATTCATAGGAGGTGCGGGTAAATCTGCAATGTTCCCATTACACATTTGGTTGCCTGATGCGATGGAGGGTCCTACTCCCGTTTCAGCATTAATCCACGCCGCGACCATGGTAGTTGCAGGTGTATTTTTAGTAGCCAGATTATTCCCTATGTTCTATTTTGTTGAAGATGGGTTTGCCCTAAATATTGTCGCTTATGTCGGTGCCTTTTCATCCCTGTTCGCTGCCATAATTGCCATCACCCAGACTGATATTAAACGTGTACTAGCATTTTCAACCATGTCACAGTTAGGTTATATGATGTTGGCATTGGGCGTTTCAGGTTATGAAGGTCATGAAGGGCTTGGGTATATGGCCTCAATGTTCCATTTATTTACCCACGCCATGTTCAAGGCGTTATTATTCCTATGTGCAGGTTCAGTAATTCATGCTGTGCACAGTAATTATCTAAAAGACATGGGTGGTTTACGAAAATACATGCCTATTACCAACATTACATTTTTGATAGCAGCTTTGGCTATAGCTGGTGTTCCTCCTTTTTCAGGATTCTTTAGTAAAGACGAAATATTGGTCGCAGCTTTTGAACATAATAAATTGATTTACACTGTCGGAATCTTGGTAGCTGGTCTTACCGCCTTTTATATGTTCAGGATTTACTTTGGCATTTTCTGGGGAAAAGACACAAAATATGAGCATAAACCACATGAATCGCCAATATCTATGACATTTCCCTTAATGTTTCTCGCATTATTGAGTATAGTTGGAGGGTTTATCCCTTTCAGTGAATTTGTTTCCGCAGATAAAGTAGGTTTTGAGGCTCACTTGAATTATCCTTTGGCAGCTATCGCAGTGGGAGTTGGACTGATTGGTATTGTACTAGCCTGGGTATTCTATAAAAAGGAAAACAATCTGGCAGATAAGATGGCGAATTTCTTTGGGCCCTTGTATCAATGGACCAGTGATAAGTTCTATTTCGATGAGATTTATCTTTTTGTGACCAAAAAAATATTGTTCAACCGAGTTTCAGCTCCGATTGCCAAATTTGATAAGAAATATGTTGATGGTACAATGGTGGGGATTGGAAACAAAACGGTACTGACCTCAGAGAAAATAAAAGGACTGCAATCTGGAAAGGTGCAAGACTATGCATACGCATTTATTGCAGGAATAGTGGTCATAGCCTTAGTATTTATTTATTTCTGGACGAATTAAAAATTTGAAATGGATATTCTAACACTCTTTATAACTGTACCAATATTGACCATCATCGCCTTGGTCTTTACCAAAGGTTTGAAACAAGCACGTATTGTTTCGATGATTGGGAGTCTTGTACAGTTAGGTATGGCCATCAATTTAGTATTTGTCTATTTCAAAGAAAAGGCCGTGAATAATGACATCATGGTATTCACCAAAGATGTGGTCTGGTTCAAGGATTTTAACATTCATTACAATATAGGTGTAGATGGTATTTCAGTGGCCCTCTTATTATTGACTGCGATTGTTGTTTTGGCTGGGGTATTCATTTCTTGGAAAATGAATGATCTTCCGAAAGAGTTTTTTGTTTCTTTAATAGTCCTTTCAATAGGTGTTTACGGTTTCTTTATTTCCCTTGATCTGTTCACCATGTTCGTGTTTTTTGAAATTGCTGTGATTCCCATGTATTTATTGATTGGCATTTGGGGAACTGGTCCCAAAGAATATTCGGCGATGAAATTAACCTTGATGTTGATGGGTGCTTCAGCCGTTCTTCTGGTTGCCATTTTAGGGATTTATTTCAACTCTAATGCTGATGGTGGGGCTTTAACTTTTAATATCTTGGAAATCGCCAAAGTCAATATCCCTCTTGAAGCTCAAAAATTATTCTTTCCCTTGGCATTCATAGGGTTTGCGGTTATTGGGGCTTTGTTCCCTTTCCATACTTGGTCTCCCGATGGTCATGCTTCAGCACCAACTGCTGTTTCTATGCTTCATGCTGGGGTATTGATGAAATTAGGGGGTTATGGGGTATTCCGTGTAGCGATGTATTTATTACCTGAAGGTGCACATCACTGGTCTTGGTTCTTTATTATATTGGCGACAATTGGTGTAATCTACGGGGCATTCTCGGCCATCAAACAAACAGATTTAAAATACATTAATGCTTATTCCTCAGTGAGTCATTTGGGAATGGTATTGTTTGCCTTATTGATGTTGAACAAAACCGCTTGGAACGGTGCTATTTTACAGTCACTCTCACACGGCTTCATGACTGCTCTTTTCTTTGCTTTAATTGGGATGATCTATGGCAGGACACATACTAGGGATGTTACCAAACTCGGTGGATTGCTCAAAGTAATCCCATTTATTTCGGTCATTTATGTTATAGCCGGTCTTGCATCCTTGGGGCTTCCAGGATTCAGTGGGTTCGTTGCAGAAATGAACATTTTTGTGGGAGCGTTTCAACATGACGATATGTTCACAAGGATTGCAACAATAATTACAGTCTCAGCAATAGTGGTAACTGCTGTCTATATTTTACGCGTTGTAGGCATCATGCTCATGGGTCCTGTTACAAATGAGAAGTACTTGACTTTGGAAAGGGTCACATGGTATGAGAAATTAGGAATAATGTTATTGTTGATTCCTATAGTGGGGATGGGTGTTGCACCACTTTGGTTAAGTGATATGATTTTGGATAGTTTACAACCTTTTATACAAGGAGTATTATAAATTAAGAAGAATGGATTTTAGCAACTTTTTATCGATGCGTCACGAAATAGTTCTTTTGGCAATAACATTGTTGCTGGTAGTTGCTGAAATATTTATACCTCAAAAAAAGAAACATAGTATTGTTCATTTGGCCATTCTTTTGTTTGGGGTCCACACGTTAATTGGATTTTTACCTACAGGCGAAACAACACTTTTTGGTGGAATGTTCAGAACCAATGGTTTAATTCACTTTTTCAAGAATGTTCTCAATGTCGGTGTCTTGATTCTCTTGCTCCAATCTGCTGATTGGCTTCAGGAAAAAATAGTTGTCCAAAACAAAGGAACCGAATTTTTCATCTTACTTTTTTCTTCCTTATTGGGAATGTACTTTATGATATCCTCGGGAGATTTCTTAATGTTCTATTTGGGACTGGAATTATCAACACTTCCTGTGGCAGCTTTGTCCGCCTATGAAACAGCGAACAGAAAATCAAGTGAGGCCGGCATCAAATTAATTCTTTCATCTGCCTTAGCCTCTGGAGTTTCTTTATTTGGAATTTCCATGCTTTATGCAACTTCGGGGTCAATCTATTTTGATGAGATCATTCAAGTGATTTCGTCCACTGATTTGACCATTCTTGGGATGATACTGTTTTTTGCGGGATTGGGTTTTAAAATCTCTTTGGTCCCATTCCATTTCTGGACGGCTGATGTTTATGAAGGTGCCCCTATTAGTGTAGCGTCTTATTTGTCAGTAATTTCTAAAGGAGCAGCTGTCTTCATCCTAATGATATTATTGTTTACTGTTTTAAAACCGTTGATGCATGTTTGGGAAAACATAATTTATGTGGTGGCGGTACTAACCATGTTCATTGGTAATTTATTCGCATTAAGACAACAAAACATGAAGCGCTTTTTGGCTTTCTCATCGATTGCTCAGGCTGGTTTCATTTTACTGGGCTTAATCGCAGGAAACCAATTAGGAACGACAACGATAGTATATTTTGTGTTGATTTACGTATTCTCGAATTTAGCAGCTTTTGGTGTAGTTCAAGCAATTTCTTTGGAGACAGGAAAAGAAAATATTGATGATTATGAAGGGTTGTACCGTACTAATCCCAATCTAAGTTTGATAATGATGTTGGCTTTGTTCTCATTGGCCGGAATACCTCCGGTTGCTGGTTTCTTTGGAAAGTTCTTTCTATTTACTGCTGCGGCCAGCGAAGGATATTATTTATTAGTATTTCTAGCTGTTGTCAATGTAACCATATCACTTTATTATTACCTCATCGTTGTAAGGGCTATGTTCTTAAGAAAAAGTGATAATCCCATACCATTCTTTAAAAACAAGATTTACATGCGTCTTGGTCTCTTGATTACAGTGATTGGGATACTGGTGCTAGGTCTTTACAGCCCATTGTATGATTATATATATGAATTAAGCGGAATTTTTAATTAGACGTTATGGCACTCGCAGGAAAACATCTTTTTGGAAGCATTGGTGAAACCAGGGTAACTTTTGTTGAAAAGAAAATAGAGGAAAATAGAAAAGACTTTCTTAAAAAACTTTTGGAACATAATGGTTTTGAAGTTGTTATCCAAGAAGAAAAAAGAGCTTCCGAAGATGTGCCTCAACTATATACAGTAGGGGTTACCGATATGGTTTTCAATCCTACAATATGGATTTTCCAACGTAAATTAAAAACCTTTGACGGTCATAAGGTGACCCAAGACTATTGGAATCAAAAAACCGAAGACACCTCCCCTCAATATTGGAACAACGGAGGAAAAACCAGTTGAACATCCTTGATTAGGGCTTAATTATTTTACTTTAGTGCTTTATTGATCAAAATTGGACATTTCGTCCTACTTTATCTATTATGAGTTTTATTAAAATGAGGAGTTTTTCAAAGCTATTTTCTTTTTCCCTCCTATTTAGTGTTCTACTCTCTTGTGGAGATGACAAAAAAGCTGAATATGAAAAAGTTCCTCAGAAAAACCCAAATGCAATTTTTGCGTCTACAGCTCAAATTGCCGATGCAAATTTCTTAGGGGATGATGCATGCAAACAATGCCATCAAGCTGAATTTAAGGATTGGGAGGGTTCACACCATGACAAAGCTATGCAATTGGCTAAAAGGGAAACCATTTTGGCAGACTTTGATGGTGAAAAATTCAACAGTCAAGGTATTACGTCAAAGTTTTATTCCAAAGGTGATGACTTCTTCGTGAATACTGAAGGGCCCGATGGCAATTACCATGACTATAAAATCATATATACATTTGGTATAACCCCCTTACAACAATATATTGTTGAATTCCCTGATGGAAGGTTTCAATGTTTAAGAACAGCTTGGGACACTGAAAAAAACAAATGGTTTGATTTATATCCTGATTTTAAGGTCGTGCATTCAGAATGGTTGCACTGGTCAAGAGGAGGTTTAAACTGGAACACCATGTGTTCTGATTGCCATTCAACCAATGTTCGAAAGAACTATAAAGAGGAAACAAACGGGTATAATACCGAATTCGCTTTAATTAATGTGAGTTGTGAAGCCTGCCATGGTCCTGGAAAAGAACATGCTGATAAGGCTACAAAATTAGGTGAAAATTACAAGGCATCTGGGTCCATGCAAATGATACCTGGAACACAGCCAAAGAAATTAGTGGATCAATGTGCAAGGTGCCATATGCGTAGGGAGCAGATTTCAGAATTATTCAATTTTGAAGGAACCATGCTAGATCATTATTTTCCGCAATTGATAACAGAAAGACTCTACCATTTAGACGGACAGATATTAGACGAGGATTATGTCTACGGCTCTTTTGTACAGAGTAAAATGTACTTGAATGACGTTACTTGTACTGATTGTCACAATGCACATTCCTTAGAGCTCAAATTTGAAGGAAATCAACTCTGTGCACAATGTCATGTTCCCGAGCAATATGATACTCCAAAGCATCATTTTCACGAAGTTGTCTCTGAAGGTGGTCAATGTATTAATTGCCATATGACCGGGCGATTTTATATGGGGAATGATTTTAGAAGAGACCATAGTTTTAGGATTCCAAGACCAGATTTAAGCTTAAAATATGGCACGCCAAATGCATGTACCCAATGCCATGACGACAAAGACGATGAGTGGGCCTGGCAAACTTTCCAAGAACAATATGGTGTTCCTGATTATCAACATTTTTCAGAACTTTTGGCTTCAGGTTTAAGTGGTGACCCCCATGGAAAAGAATCGCTCCTTACTTTAATGAATGATACGCTGCAACCAGAAATCGCAAGAGCTTCAGCAGTTCGAGGGCTACAATATTATATGAATGAAAATGATGTTGCCAACTTAATTACATTCTTGAATGATTCGTCCCCCGTAGTTAGAGCGTCAACTTTGGATGTTTTGGGTGAAATTAACAGTACTGATTATACTACATACTTATTCCCTCTATTAAAAGATCCAAAGAGATCTGTACGGGTCAAAGCATTTTATGCTTTAGGAGGATTGACAGAAAACCAAGTTCCTGCTGACTATAAAGAAGTATATCAAAAAGTCAAAACTGAGTTTCTAACATACTTGGAGGCCACCGCTGAATTTGCAGGCGGAAAAGCCAAGGAAGCCAATTATCATTTAAAGAAGGGAGATGTGGCAAATGCGATTGATAATTATGAAAAGGCTTTGAAAATAGACAACCTCAACAACATGGTGAGAACAAGTTTGGCCAATCTTTATTATAGAAATGGAAAACTGAACGAAGCAGAGACTGCTTTTAAACTCATTATAAAGCAAGAACCGGAATATGGGCCAACTTATTACTCCTTAGCTTTATTACTCGCAGAAACCGGCAGAAACAATGAGGCCATTATACAACTGGAAAAGGCCATGACCCACATGCCAGAAAATCTAAGAGTATATTATAATCTCGGTTTATTGTACGATAGCGTCAATGAAACTAAGAAAGCCAAAGAAGCTATTATCAAAGGTCTTAAGGTGTACCCCTCTAATGAAGAACTGTTATATACGCTCGCTTTTTTCCATTCTAAATACGGAGAAATTGACAGGGCAAGAGAGATAGGTTTACAGCTTGTTCAATTGTTTCCGAACAACACTAATTATTCTAATTTTCTTCGACAATTGCCGGCATTAGATTAAGTATGTTCATGCGATTGACACAAAAAACAGTAAAGTTCTAAAGCGGAAAAACGTTCCCTTTGTATCACTTCAGCGAAATTAACAGGCCTTTAAGTCCGTCTGGCAGGGTAATTGCTATCTTTACGACGAAATTTATGTTCCCTGATGATTATAAAACAAATCTCGATAGTTGTGTTTATTCTAATGCTTTCCTTCTATGGGAATGCACAGACCGACTTACCTAGTGACAATCCTCTTGAAATTGGAACATTGACCACTCCGGATGAAAATAACAATACTTCTCAGGGAAATGCATTGAATATTCCCTCTGTAATAGATGAGAAGCCAAATATAAATTTAAAGGATTCCCTAACAAGGATGCCCGTTCAAATGCTGCCTAATAGAGAGCTATTGCAAGCAGGACATGATTTAAAATTAGACACTAAAGTTGGCAGGTCTGAAAGAAAAGGTGGTAAAAAGGAGAAATTCGGGAATCAATATTTAGGTGACATCAAGAGTAATGGCAAGTTTGTGGGTATAGTTTGCCGAGATCACGAATATGTAGATGGTGATCGTGTAAAAATATCAACCAATGGTCATGTAATAGACCATAACATGCTGCTCACCTCTAGTTTTAAAGGTGTTAACGTAGATTTACATAAAGGATTTAACCGCTTGGATTTTGAGGCACTAAATGAAGGTTCAGCAAGCCCAAATACAGCACAAGTTGATGTTTACGATGAAACCGGTCAGCTCATTTACTCCAACAAATGGCTACTTTCCGAAGGTTCAAAAGCTACTTTGATTATCACTAAAGAATAGTTGGTTATTTTTCTCCAGGCTTATAGGTTCTAACAGCTCTTTTCAAAACATCTTCCTTATAAAAAGGCACATCTTTAAACTGCATATCGGCATAAGGTTGTGCCTGATCATTAAAATGTAGTGAATTGGGATCTCCACTTTGCCCTCCAGCCAACATACTTTTAGCTTTTACCTTCTCTCCAAATTCAACTACCGCCACAAAACTGTTTCCACGAGTACCATAAATCTTTTTGGTGTTGTTGGTATAACGTGCACCATATGCCGCCAGAGCCCCCCAACGCCCGGAGGCAAACCCGACAGGAATACTTGGCTTACTATCGTCAAAGGCTTGTCTAATATCACCATTCAACCTTTGATAACGATTTACTTCTCCCCAAGTAGTATTCCAGCTACCAACATCCTCATTCAGTTGGTCAACAACGGTTTCGAAAATTCTTAGTTTTTCACTATTCGGCGATTCGCTACCCCAAAATGTGACTCTTTCCATGGGTGTTAATCCTTTTTCATATTCTCCTTCGGCATAATATTTCGTTCCATAAAAATGGGCTAAAGTCATCGCCGCTGATTCCTTTGAAGTTTTGAAATCCCACTCCCTAAGTACATCAATCGCCTCTCTAAGTTTTGGGTTTTTATCATCATGAGTATCATAGGCTTTTATAAGCCCCGGAATCAATTTTTCAAAAGCAGGGAGATAAGGGTCATGGGCCAATTCAATCAAATTATCCAAAGTATATCCCTTCCTGTCTTTTAATAGGTCAATCGCATGAATTCCCCTAAAGTTTTCCCTGTCAATTGACATATAATTGGGGTAATTCTCCTTTTTGGGACTGAATTCAAGTGCTGCAGTATAAGGTGTGGAATTGCAATTCTGTAACCACCCGTTTTCAGGATTTAATAAGAGAATATTCTCATCAACCGTATGCAGTCCTTGCCAATCTGTTTTAGGGTTACTACCATCAACAGATTCGGAATAATCGAATTGAGTGTCTCGCTTGGGAACAAAATTTCCATGGAAATAAGCTATGTTGCCTTCAGCATCGGCATATACCGTATTATTGGAAGAGTTTGTTCTAATATCCATCATCTCCCGAAATCCTTTATACCCGTTTTTCTTTGTTCTCACAAAAGATTGTTCCAATGCCTTTACAGGTTCCCACATCATTGCAGACGCCGTCCAATTCCCATTTACCATATGCGTAATTGGGCCGTGATGTGTATGGTAAGCAGGATAGATTTTTTCTTTGAGTACATCACTATCTTTATATTTTAAAGTGATTTCAGAAGTTTCAATAGGTCGAAGTTCCTCACCATATTGATAAAGAAGCTTTTCATCCATTTTGACAATGGTTTCTCTGAATTCATCCATTACATCAGTATAAGTAGAGGTATGCATCCACCCAGTTTTTTCATTGAAGCCTTGATAGACAAAAAACTGTCCCCATGTTACTGCACCGTATGCATTGAGCCCTTCTTCACTTACCACATGTACCTCGCCCCTGAAATAAAAAGACGTATGTGGATTAATAAGAAGCATCGCATTGCCTGATTCCGTTAGTTCACCAGAAATGGCAATACCGTTAGAGCCCTGAGGTTCGGTCATTTCCTTTTCCTGTTTCAATTTCAACTCTTCCATTTCCGGAATTTGCATGTCGCTTTCATAAAAGGATTTGATTTTTCTGGTCGAGATGCGTTCAATATCACCCCCTATTGAACCTTCGCTGAAATACATGGGCATCCATGGTTCAAATCGGGTCAATAACTTGGGCTTAACCTCGGGATGTGTATGCAAATAGTAGTTTATACCATCCGCAAAAGCATCACATAATTCTTTTAACCATTTTGGACTTTCTTCATAATTGGTTTTTGCTTCTTCTTCGGTCATAAATAGTTTTGCCCGTAAATCACTGTACAGTGCTTCTTTACCTTCTACTTCGGCCAATCTACCCGTTGCCCATATATAATTCTGCTCAACACGATTAAAATCGTCTTCACATTGCGCGTATAAAAGTCCAAAAACAGCATCAGCATCGGTCTTTCCATAAATATGCGGCACTCCAAAATCATCTCTTATTATGGTTATGTTTTCAGCTTGTGCTTGCCATTTATCAAGTTCGGAAAGCTCATTATTAGTGGAGCATGATAATACCCCTACTAATAGAAAAAGCATTAAATATTTCATAATACAACTTGTTTTTTATTGGGTGACAATAATTGCCAATGCTGTGAAATTAACAGACTTAAAAAAGAAATACTAATTTTTCCTCAAATTTCATTTCAAGTACAAGGGATTTAAAAAAACAAGATTATTTTACTGTACCTTGCATCTTCCTAAAATTGAATTTCTCAGCATATGTCAAATAAGAAAGTAAGCATACTAACTGCATTTAAAACCATCATCTGGCCGAGAAGAAATTTGGTTTTTGTTGGACTGTTATTAATTGTTATAAGTAGAGCTGCAAGTTTTGTAGCGCCCATATCACTTAAATATCTAATGGACGACATTGTACCTTATAAGGACATTGATTTTCTCAAAATCTTAGTGAGCTTGGTTGTTATTTCATTTCTGGTACAAGCCATTACTTCGTTCTTACTAACCAAAGTATTGAGTGTACAAGCGCAATACATGATCTCGGAATTAAGGGCTCAAGTACAAAAAAAAGTATTGACCCTGCCAATTAGGTTCTTTGACAACACCAAATCTGGGGCATTGGTCTCAAGAATAATGTCCGATGTTGAGGGGGTGAGAAACTTAATAGGCACCGGATTGGTACAATTAGTCGGCGGAACAATAACGGCTGTTGTTTCATTGATCTTATTGCTTAAAATAAGCATGGGTATGACCCTAATGGCCCTAATCCCATTAGTCATATTTGCCGTTATTGCTTTAAAAGCCTTTAAAATAATTCGTCCAGTATTTAGAGAACGTGGAAAAATAAATGCTGAAGTGAAAGGAAGATTAACTGAAACGCTTGGTGGTATTCGAGTAATTAAAGGTTTTAATGCCGAAGAACAAGAAGCAAGAGTTTTCGAAACCGGTGTTGATCGTCTCTTTCAGAATGTGAAGAAAAGTTTAACAGCCACTGCTGTAATGACGAGCTCTTCGACGTTTCTTTTAGGACTTGCGACCACTGGCATTTTGATGGGTTATGGTGGATTAGAAATGATGAATGGTCAATTATCTACAGGGGATTATTTTGAATTCACTTTTTTACTGGCACTAATGGTGGCACCAATTGTTCAAATGAGCAATATAGGCAGCCAGTTAACTGAGGCATTTGCTGGCCTTGATCGCACAGAGGAGCTTATGAACATGACAGCAGAAGCCGATGAGAAAGATCGCAATATAAATTTGGAAACCATTAAAGGTGATATGACCTTTAAGAATGTTTCCTTTGCATATGAAGAAGAGAAAGAAGTTCTTCATGATATTAATTTTGATGTAGAATCTGGCTCTGTTGTCGCCCTTGTTGGTAGCTCAGGATCAGGTAAAAGCACAATTGCTGGTTTAGCGGCAAGTTTTTTGAATCCGCAGTCGGGAACAATTACCGTTGACGGAAAGGATTTAGCGAAGGTAAACCTTAATAGTTTTAGGCAACATTTGGGAGTGGTATTGCAAGATGACTTCTTGTTTGAAGGCACAATACGCGAAAACATTCTTTTTCCGAGACCAAATGCGACTGAAGAAGAATTGCAAGCAGCCGTTAAAGCTGCTTATGTTGATGAATTTACAGATCGTTTTGACGATGGTCTAGATACACTTATTGGAGAGCGAGGAGTAAAATTATCTGGAGGTCAGCGACAACGAATTGCTATCGGTAGAGCTGTTTTGGCAAATCCAAGAGTATTGATTTTAGATGAAGCAACCTCAAATCTTGATACCGAAAGTGAGGCATTGATTCAAAAGAGTTTAGCAAAACTTACTGAAGGTAGAACCACTTTTGTAATCGCACATAGATTAAGTACTATACGCAAAGCAAATCAGATTTTGGTAATTGAAAACGGCAAAATTGCCGAACAAGGAACACATGACGAATTAATTGCGAAAGAAGGCAGATATTATAACCTGTTTACTTATCAAGCAAGGATTTAATAAGGTATCTTATTCTATATTTATTACTTCCTCGATTTGTGGGGCGTATTTCTTGATAGTCATTTCAACACCACTTTTAAGTGTCATTTGGTTTACACTACAACCAACACAAGCTCCTTGAAGTTTTACCTTTACAGAAGAATCATTGTCAATTGAAACTAGTTCAATATCACCGCCATCACTTTGTAAAAAAGGACGTATTTCCTCTAGGGCTTTTTCAACATTGATCTTTAACTCAGTTGATGTCATATTTAATTTTTATTTACCGTAGAACAACCTGCCATCGTAGTAATCTTAATTGCTTCGGTTGGAGGTAATGTTTTATTTCTATTTACCATCTCCTGCACGGCGTTTCTCGTAATTTCCTCAAATGCAGCTTCTATAGGTGTAGAAGTTTGCATGGCCGCTGGTCTACCAACATCACCAGCCTCACGAATACTCTGTACCAATGGTACTTCACCCAAAAATGAAACACTTAAATCTTCAGCTAGGTTTTTCGCTCCCTCTTTCCCAAAGATATAATATTTGTTGTCAGGTAATTCCTCTGGAGTAAAATAGGCCATATTTTCTATAATCCCCAATACGGGAACATTTATCGATTCTTGCTGGAACATTGCAACGCCTTTACGCGCATCGGCCAAGGCAACTTCCTGTGGGGTACTAACCACCACTGCACCAGTAACTGGCATAGCTTGCATAATACTTAGGTGAATATCTCCGGTTCCAGGAGGTAAATCGATCAATAAGAAATCCAACTCGCCCCAATGGGCATCAAAAATCATTTGGTTCAATGCTTTCGCAGCCATGGGACCTCTCCAGATCACAGCCTGACTAGGTTCTGTAAAAAAGCCAATGGATAATAATTTAACCCCGTAATTCTCAACGGGCTTCATTTTTGATTTTCCGTCGATAGTGACCGCCAGTGGTTTTTCATGGGTAACATCAAACATAATTGGCATTGAAGGCCCATAAATATCGGCATCCAACAAACCAACTTTAAAACCCATTTTAGCCATTGTAACTGCTAGATTAGCTGTAACTGTAGATTTACCAACACCACCCTTCCCGGAAGCTACGGCAATAATATTCTGAATACCAGGTAAAGGTTTCCCCTTAATTTCATTTATGGGAGGATTAGCAGGAGCATCAACCTTTACATTGATTTTTATCTTCGCTTTCGCATAGACCTCACTATGGATGATTTTTAGAATTTCGACTTCGGTCTTTTTTCGTGCTTGAAGGCTCGGATTCTTGATGGTAATATCTACCTCAACCTCATCACCAAAAATCTGTATATTCTTTACTGCACCACTTTCCACCATATTCTGGCCTTCTCCAGGTACTGTAATATGTTCCAATGCCTTTAAAACATCTTTCTTATCAATTTTCATGCGCTATGTAAATTCATTCTAAACAACAAAGATACGCTTTAAGGGCAAGAAACTAAAGTTATTGAATTGAAAAGTGGAATGGTATTATAGACCAGTCTTATAAGTCTACTTACACGATTTTTCGACCATCTAAAAGATTGATAATACGGGAGCCATAAGCGGCATTTTGTTCTGAATGGGTCACTTGGATAATAGTAACTCCATCCTGGTTCAGTTTTTTGAACAACTCCATTATTTCTGTACTTTGGGTAGAGTTTAAGTTGCCCGTTGGCTCATCTGCCAAAATAAGTTTCGGGTTCGCCATAAGTGCCCTGGCCACACCGACCAATTGTTGTTGCCCACCACTTAATTGCGCAGGAAAAAGGTCCTTTTTCCCTACAATACTAAAGCGGTCCAGCATATCGGCAACCCTAGCTTTTCGTTCAGAAGATTTGACTTTTTTATAAAGTAAAGGCATTTCCAAATTTTCCTGTACTGTAAGGTCATCCAATAGGTGATACGATTGAAAAACAAATCCGATGTACTGTTTATACAGATTTGAGCGGTGTTTTTCTTTAAGTGTATGAACAGATTCATCCATAAAATTATACTCACCCTCATCAAAAGAATCTAACATACCAATAACATTGAGTAAAGTAGATTTTCCTGAACCAGAAGGCCCCATTATTGATATGAACTCGCCTTCCTCCACTTCTAGATTTATATCTTTCAATAAGAAGATGCGCTGTCCGCCAGATTGTACCCACTTAAAAATATTGTTTAGTTGTAGTAACATGGTCTTTAATTTACTTGTTAATCAATACTTTGAATTGTGGCCTCACCAATTATAATCCCCCTATCAACATCTGGCGACCCTTTATAGGCAATGGTTGCCTCACCGTATGCAGTAACTTTCAATCTTTTCGAGACATTCACTCTATAACTACCTTCACCATAGGCTACGATTTTAGTACTATTATTTTTAATGCCCAGTGCATTAATCCTGGTTTCTCCATAAGCAGTATATTTCTGCCTATCTATTCTTCCGGATTGAATTTCCAAAAAGCTTTCTCCGTAAATAGATGCCTGCAATTCATTAAAATCAACTTGGGAAAGATATACTTGTGATTGACCATATATTTTCAATTGAAACCGATCACTATTCAATGGACTTTCACAAACAAATTTCTCTTCACCCCTCAATGAAAGTTCTTCCAAGTTTCTATATGTGATTATCACTTTCAGAACTGTGCCATTATAGATGGATTTACTCCTTTTATAACCATTCTCTTTTACTTTCTCATTT
This sequence comes from Maribacter sp. HTCC2170, assembly GCF_000153165.2. Taxonomy (NCBI): domain Bacteria; kingdom Pseudomonadati; phylum Bacteroidota; class Flavobacteriia; order Flavobacteriales; family Flavobacteriaceae; genus Maribacter; species Maribacter sp. HTCC2170. The sequence continues at coordinate 2,030,924 of NC_014472.1, read as the reverse complement.
TTGGTTATTTCTTTTGCTCCATCTAGATAAATACGAAGTGTTTTACCTTTAATCTCAGTGTTTACTTTATTCATTGACACTGTACAACTCTCTATTTGCACCTGTTCTTTATCACCTTGAACAAAAGTTGCTTCAATATGCGGGTTAACAGTAACTTTATCAAAATGCCCAACACTAATTGTTTTTTCCTGTGCCCAAATGGTAACCGTTAACAACATTATTAAAATCGAAATTCTTCTTTTCATGATTCAAAATATTTTGTGAATAGTTAATTGAATTATTCGGTTCGTAAACTCTTTACAGGATTTTGCTTAGCTGCTTTTATTGCCTGAAAACTTACAGTAATAACGGTCACCAACATTGCACCGACCATAGCCAAAGCAAAAATCCACCATTTCAGAATAATTCGATAAGGGTATTCTTGCAACCAACCATTCATTACGAAATACGCGACTGGAACGGCTATAAAACATGAGATAATCACTAGCTTCAAAAAATCTTTTGAAAGCATATTCCAAACATTGAAAACTGAAGCTCCCAATACTTTACGTACACCAATCTCCTTGGTTCGTTGCTCCGCAACAAATGATGTAAGACCAAACAAACCAAGGCAACTGATTAAAATTGCCAGAGCCGTAAAAATCCCAGATAGGCTACCGATACGCTCCTCAGAAGCAAATTTTTCTCCGTATTCTTCATCTATAAAATCGTACTCGAAAGGTATATCTGGAAAATGCTCTTTAAATACCCGTTCAACGGTTGCAATATTCTCACTCGAACTTTTCTCAGGATTTAACCTTAGATTATAATAGCTGGAATTATTAAATCTGTCATATACATAAACCCCCTGTTTTACAGGCTCATAAGGAGATTGTGTAATCATATCTTGAACCACACCTATTATTTTTAAAGGCGGGTTAGGATCTTCATCATCATCATCTTTTAAAAATTTACCAACGGGATCGGCCATTCCCAAATAGTTCTTAGCAGTCTCATTGATAAGCACTCCTAATGAATCGGTAGCGAATTCTCTTGAAAAATCTCGTCCTTCTAAAATCTTCAAATTCAATGATGAAGCATATTCGGGAGATACTTCCGTCCAAGCCAAATCTTCTTGAAACCCTTCAGGTTTTCCTTCCCATGTAAAACCTCCTCTGTTAGACCAGATTCGGGTGGTCGGACTGCTAGAAGATGACATCCCAATAACCGCATTAGAACTTAAGAACTCTGTTCGCATCAAATCATACTTGCCGTTAAAGTCTTGACTAAATGTCGGCACCTGAATTAACCCTTCTTTATCATATCCAACAGGGCGATTTTTTGCATGATTAATCTGTTGCATCACTATGACCGTACCTATTATAAAAGCTACTGATACCGTAAACTGAACCACCACCAATATTTTTCTTGGCAGACCGGCATATCGCCCTGATCTAAAAGTTCCTTTTAGAACATCAACGGGTTTAAAAGAAGACAAATACAGGGCTGGGTAACTTCCCGCCAATAATGCCGTAAAAAGAACAAATAGTAAAGAAATACCCCAAAAAATTGGGTTTGACCATGGAAAGACAATCTCTTTCCGAGCCAATTCATTAAATCCGTTAAGGGACAGTAATACAATAACCAACGCAATGAAAAAAGCGAACAAAACCACCAAGAACGATTCACTTAAAAACTGATAAATCAATTGACCTCTTTGAGAACCGATTGATTTACGAATTCCAACTTCTTTACTCCTTTTTTCAGATCTGGCTGTGCTCAAATTCATGAAGTTGATACACGCCAACAGAAGTACAAAAGCTCCAATAACACCAAATAACCAAACATACTTGATTCTCCCTCCAGTTTGTTTCCCATTTTCAAAATTGCTGTGCAGATGCCAATCTTCCATCGGAAAAAGAAAAATCTGTGGATTAAATTCCGCTGTATCTTCATTCAAATCTTTCTTAACATTGCGAATGGACTCACTAACCATACCCATATTTGTATTATCAGCCAATTGAACAAACATTTGAAAAGAATTGTTACCCCAACTATCCTCCGCGTTTCTTACCCATTCTGTTGTAGACAGATACTGTTCCCATGGAATAAGGAAATCGGTGTCGTTAAAAGAATTATTTACCGGAATATCTTTGAAGATAGCACTTACCATCAAATCATCCCGATTGCCTACTTGAACAGTTTTTCCAATAGGTGCTTCATCACCAAACAGCGCTTTGGCAGTTGATTCGGAAAGCATAATAGAATTGATTTCTCGGAGTCCATCTTTTTCTCCTTTGACAATTTGCAGTTCAAACAGTTCAGGAGCCTCTCGTTGCGCATAATTACCCGATCGAGATAGATTGGTTTCCTTATATTTCAAGTAGCGGTCGTTGGTCCAAGTCACCATTATCAAATGCTTGAAATTATCACCATACCCTTCTCGCAATGCCTTTTCTAAAGGTCTGGGTATAGCTGGTCCGGTCCCTGTTTCGTTATTAAAGGTTTGTGATTGAAATACTTGTGCAATTTTCGTTTCGTTTTGGAAATAATTGTTATATGTGAGTTCATCCTGAATCCAAAGCCCAATAATTAGCGTGACTGCCATTCCTAATGCAAGGCCTCCAATATTGATGATGGAATAGGCCTTATTCTTTATTAAGTTTCTCCAAGCAATTTTTAAATAGTTTTTAAACATGATCGATTCTTTTTTTGATTGTTCTTACTCGGTTCTTAAACTCTCAACTGGATTTACAATGGCTGCCTTAATACTTTGATAACTGACGGTCAGTACAGCTACCACTATTGCTAAAAATGCAGCAAAAACAAAAACTCCCCATCCAATTTCTATTCGGTATGAAAAATCTTCCAACCATTTGTTCATGACATACCAGCCCAAGGGTATAGAAACGAGAATGGCAACACCAACAAGCCTAAGAAAGTCAACGGTAAGTTTATACGTTATTTGACCTACACTTGCTCCCAAAACCTTTCTCACACCAATTTCTTTAGTACGCTTTTGTGCGTTAAAAGCAGCCAGTCCGAACAAACCAAGGCAGGCTATCAAAATAGAAAGTATGGTGAAAATCATAAATATCTTGCCCAAGCGATGTTCTGCCTCATAGGTGGAATTGAACGATTCGTCCATGAAACTATAACTAAATGGTTGACCAGGGGCCAATTTGCTCCACACCTCTTCGATGTCAGCAATTGCCTTCGAAAAATCACCCGCATTTAACTTCACTGCCATCATTCCAGATGATTCTCTATAGAAGAGTCCCAAGGCACCAATATCTTCACGTAATGATTCGTAATGAAAATCTTTAACTACACCAATAATGGTGAAGAATTGGGGAGTTTCTAATTCAATATCGTCTGAAATACGCATCCCCAAAGCTTCATGGGGCTGTACACCAAGAACTTTCAAGGTTGCCTCGTTAATAATTGCCGCCGTAGAATCCGTGGCAAACTCTTTGTTGAAATTACGCCCTTCAACAAGTTCCATATTCAATGTTGCGAGATAATTCTCATCAACATTCCAAGTTTGTATTTGAATTGCATTTTCTTGTTCCCTTGCCCCTTCCTTAAAATAAGAACTATTGGAGCGCGAGGAGGGCGTGGGCATGAAGCCACTTAAGGTTGCGCTTTGCACTAGGCCTAACTTTTGAGTTTCTTCCTTAAATGTCTGTGCTTGACTTCCCGCGGCGTAGACATCTTCAATCAAAACAACTTGTTCTTTGGCAAATCCTAAATCTTTATTTTGAATAAAATTCAACTGCTGAAAAACGACCAACGTGCTAACAATTAAAAAAACCGATATGGCAAACTGGAAAACTACTAATGTGTTCCTGATTTTACCACCACCTACACTACTATCACCACTTCCTTTAAGTACTTTAACGGGAACAAATTTCGACATAAAAAAAGCAGGGTAACTTCCTGAGAAAAGTGCTAAAAGAACTGTCGCAATAAGTAAAATTCCCCAGAAAAAAGGATTGGTAATCGGAACGGTAACGGATTTGCCAGAAAGCTCATTGAAAAACGGTAACGCCATAATAGTGACCAACAAGGCAAAAAGCAAGGAGATGAAAGAAATGAGTCCTGATTCAATCAAGAATTGACGTACCAGATCTGCTTTATTAGACCCCAAAGTCTTTCGAACACCCACCTCTTTTGCTCTTTTTAACGAATAGGCCGTGGATAAGTTCATAAAATTTACACAGGCCAATACTATAAGAAAAAGTCCAATAAACGATAATATGTAAACATTTTGCATGCTACTATTGGCACTCAATTCTTGATCACGAGAGGAATGCAAATGTATATCGGTCAAGGGCATTGTATGGTAATCTAAATAATTACCCGCTGCAAGGAATGTTTCTTTTGTGATACCCGGAAAAAATTGTTGTGCCCAAGGGAGCATATACTTTTCTAGCATACCTTGTAACGGCACCTCAAAATCTGCAGCATTTGCTGAGGATATCAACTTAACAAACGTTACAAAATTATTACTACCCCAATTATTCTCATGAGCAGGAGGATACCCAGACATCGACATAAAAACAGAGTGGTTTCTTAATAAGGAATTTTTAGGTAGATCATCAATAACCCCAGTTACGGTGTAGGTGTCAGTATTATTCAATAACAAACTTTGCCCCAATGCACTCTGTATTCCAAAATGTTTCTCAGCCGCCGTTTTGGTCAATATCACCGTATTGGGTTCTTTCAATGCTGTATCTGAGTCTCCAACTAGTAAGTCAATTCCAAAAAAATCAAAAAAATTGGTATCCGCAAAAGTTGCATTCAATTCTTTTGTATTTGTTTCAGAGTCACTTTTCCTTAACAGAATGCTTCCACTATTACGAAACCTAAAGGTCATTTCTACTTGTGGAAAATCACTTTGCATTGCAGCAGCCATTGGAGCAGCGGCTTCTGAAGCTCTCATTTCAGCTCCTCCAAATTTAATATCAGTATCTATTCTATATATTCGATTTGCATCTGTAAACATTTTATCAAAACTTAATTCATCATAGATGTATAATGAAATAAGCAAACCGCCTGCCATACCAATAGCGAGGCCAAAAACATTTAGGGAAGTGAAAAAAGGTTGCCTTTTTAGGCTTCTCCATGCGATTTTTAGATAGTTTTTAAACATGATTGACGATTTTTGATTGATGATTATTCTGTACGTAAACTTTTTATGGGGTTTACTATTGCGGCTTTAATACTTTGATAACTAACGGTAATAATTGAAATGGCAATTGCTAATAACGCTGCAAAAACAAAGACCCAAATACCAATTTCAATACGGTATGAAAAATCCTCTAACCATTTGTTCATGGCAAACCAGCCCAATGGAAGAGAAACTAGAATAGCAACACCTACCAATTTTAAAAAGTCAACCGATAGTTTATATGAAATCTGCCCAACACTTGCCCCAAGAACTTTTCTTATGCCAATTTCTTTGGTACGCTTTTCGGCATTAAACGCGGCCAAGCCAAATAAACCCAAACACGCAATTAATATAGACAAGGCAGTGAATATGAAAAATATTCTACCCAAGCGCTGTTCTGATTGATACGTATCATTAAATGAATCCTCCATAAAATAATAGTCAAATGGTTGCCCTGGTGCTATTTGATTCCAAATACCTTCAATTCCAGATATTGCATTTGTAAATTCGCCTGATTCTAATTTGATGGCAAGAGCATAGGCGCGATTACTTAAGTGTAAGCTCAAGGATTCAATATCAGCTCTAAAGGGTGAAAAATGAAAATCCTTTACCACACCGATTATGGTAAAATACTCCGGATTTTCCGCACTAAAATCAGGAGTGTAACGCTTACCTATTGCATCTTCAGGCGATCCTCCAATAACGGATACCGCAGATTCGTTTACAATAATTGCAGTGGAGTCATTTTTAAAATCATGATTAAAATCCCTACCGGCAATTATCTCAAAATTCATGGTGGACACATAATCATGATCAACACCCCAACGTTGCATATTCAAAGCGTTTTCCTGATCTGTTAGTCCTTCCTCCGGTGCAAAGGTTGAATCAGACCTGGAAGATGGTGTTGGAAAAAAACTACTCAAGGTAGCATCTTTAACATAGCTTAGTTTTTTAACTTCTTCTTTAAATGAAGTCGATTTATTACCGAGTGTAAATGCATCGTTCACTATTAATACCTGATCTTTTGAAAAACCAAGGTCTTTGTTTTGAATATAATCCAATTGTTGATAGACCACCAATGTTCCGACAATCAAAAAGACGGAAATAGCAAATTGGAAAATCACCAATGCGTTTCTAACTTTACCTCCGCCAATACTATTACTACTTGTGCCTTTTAAAACTTTTACAGGAATAAACTTTGACATGAAAAAGGCGGGATACCCCCCTGAAAAAAGTCCAAGGGCAATACCTGCAGCAAGAAGCAACAACCAGAAAAACGGATTTGTATACGGCATTGATATATCCTTATCTGCCAAATCATTGAACAATGGAAGTAATATTATTGCCAAAACCACAGCCAGCAGCAAAGATGCCAAGGAGACTAAACCAGATTCTATCAGAAACTGCCTGATCAGTTCCCCCCTTTTAGAACCTAAAGTTTTTCTTATCCCAACTTCCTTGGCCCTCTTAAGAGAATGCGCAGTAGATAGGTTCATAAAATTAACGCAGGCCAAAACCAGTAAAAATATAGCAATGAACGATAGAATATAGATACTCTGGATGTCATTGTTCCCACTTATTTCTGCAACCCTATCCGAATGCAAATGAATATCAGTCATTGGCATGGTACTATAGATTAAATGATTGCCTGCAGCCTCAAACTGTTCTTTTGTAATTCCTGGCATAAACTGTTGTACCCCTGGAATTACATACTTGTCCAAAAATCCCCGTAATGGCTCCTGTATATCATTAATATTTGCATTCGGTATCAACTTAATATACGTTTGATAATTATTACTCCCCCAATTCACTATACGAGAATCTTCATAACCCGACATCGCAATAAAAACTGTATGATCTCTTAAAAACGAATTTTTGGGAAAATCTTCAATAACTCCTGTTACCGTATAAGAATTATCATTATCTAAAATCAGAGTTTGGCCAACAGCCTCATTGACACTGAAATGCTTTTCAGCAGCAGATTTAGTCAAAATCAAGGTATTAGGAGATTTTAAGGCTGTTTTAATATCACCAACCAATAAATCCAACCCAAACATTTTGAAGAAAGTCGAATCTACATATGTGGTCTGTATTTCCTTAATATTTGCCTCAGTATCCGATTTGCGAACTAACATACTACCCTGCGTACGAAATCGCATGGCCAACTCTACTTCAGAAAAATCATTTTGAGCTGACTCGGCCATAGGAGCTGGAGTAACAGCAAATTTGCGATCTTCCCCACCAAATTTAATATCGGCATGAATTCGGTGAATCCGATCAGCGTCAGCGAACATTTTATCATAACTTAATTCATCATAGATATATAATGAAATAAGTATTCCGCCTGCTATTCCTATAGCGAGGCCAAAAGTGTTCAAAAAAGTAAAAAAAGGTTGTTTTTTTAGACTTCTCCAAGCTATTTTCAAATGATTTTTAAACATTATTCATGATTTTAAGATTGATGTTCCCTTCTTTTATTTCATTCTGTTCTTAGACTTTCTACAGGATTAGCCAACGCTGCTTTCAAAGCCTGAAAACTTACGGTCAGTAAAGCAATGACCATTGCAATAATTCCGGCAATTGCAAATACTTCCCATTTAATGTGAATACGGTAAGCAAAGCTCTCTAGCCAATTCTTCATCATCCACCAAGCGATTGGACTTGCGACCAATATGGCAACAAGCACCAACTGCATAAAATCTTTGGATAATAGTTGAACAATGCCCGTAACACTGGATCCCAGAACCTTTCGTACTCCTATTTCTTTTCGGCGTTGTTCTGCTGTAAACGCTGCAAGCCCAAACAAGCCTAAACACGAAATCAATATAGCCAACAATGCAAAAAGTTGTGAAAGGCTACCGATGAGCTTTTCACTTTTGAACCTAGCGTTGAATGCATCATCAACAAATTCATATTCAAAAGGAAAAGCGGGATTGTGTTGTTTAAGAACGCTTTCCATAGCTACGAGAGTTTTCCCTAAATCTTCTCCGGTCTTGGCTCTGGCATACATGAATCTTGCATTACGGTTATAATTAAAGAATATTACTGGGTCGCTTGAGCCGTACATATCTCCATACAAATAGTCCTTGACGACCCCAATAACAGTATATCCACCTCCGCTGATTACTTTCTTGCCAACCGCTGAGCCTTTACCCATAAGTTTAGCAAAACTTTCTGTAACCAAAATATTCGTGCTATCGGCGACTGCATTAGAACTAAACTTTCGACCCTCAACGATCTCCATCCCCGCAGTTTCCAAAAACTTTGGGCTCACATATCGAACAGAAACAAGAATATCTTCTGTATCGGTACCACCTTGCCATTCCAATCCTGATGTATTATTACCTCCTGATAAAATTTCTGAGTTGTTCAATCCAATATTTTCAATCATCCCTGAAGCAAGCATATCCTGTTCAATAGGACTAAAATTTTTGATTATATCACCATTGACAGGCACTTTAATGAGATTGTCCCTATCGTATCCTAAATCTCGGCTTTTTACATATTGTACTTGTTGATATACTATAATTGTGCTAATTATAAATACTATGGATATAATGAATTGAGTAGCTACTAGACCTTTACGTATTAAGGGGGCACTACCTTGCTTGCGGCTTGAACCTTTAAGTACTTGAACAGGTTTGAAAGAAGACAAATAAAACGCAGGATACCAGCCAGCAATAAGACCACAGATTATTGTGATGGCAACCAAAGACAGTAAATGAACTGGGGCAAATAAATGAAGGACGATTTGTTTATCAATCAACGAATTAAACTGTGGAAGAATCACAACCAATAGAAGTACGCTTACTAAAGTTGCCAAAGTCGCTGTAATCATCGCTTCGGCCATAAATTGAGAAATCAATCCCCTCTTCCCAGAACCCAATACTTTACGCACACCTACTTCACTAGCTCTTTTTTCGCTTCTAGCGGTCGAAAGATTCATGAAATTGATACATGCAATAAAGAGGATGATTATTGCGATTAGTGCAAATAAGCGCACATAAACGATTTGTCCACCTACTTTTTTTCCTCCTTCAAAATTAGATCTTAGGTGCCAATCTTTCATCGAATGCAGAAATGCGTAAGTTTCATCATCTTCAGTCTTTGCCGGAAGTATTTTCTTCACCTTGGAATTGACCGATTCAAAGTCAGCCTCCGAAGAAAGTTCAACAAAAGTGTCCGAAAATTTATTCCCATATTCCTTCATCCATTCTTTGCCTGCTGAAAACCTTTCAAAAGGAGCAACCCAATCAAAAACATAGGTCACATTTGTTGGCAAGTCCTCAAAAACCCCAGTAATTGTATAATTAGTATCATTATTGACCTGGACAACTTTGCCCAAAGCAGATTCATTTTCTCCATAAAGATGAGTAGCTGCTTTTTTTGAAATAACAATGCCATTATAATCGTTAAAGGCATTTTCCAAGTTTCCTTCAACAAAAGAAAGGCTAAACATTTTTAGAAAATCTGGATCTGCAAATCGCCCATATTTACTTATTGAGTTTTCACCTACCTCAAACAGAAGGCTTTCTTGTTTTGTTCGGGCACTTCCAATAATTTCTGGAATTTCATCTTTTAGAACTTTGGCCAGAGGACCTGGGGTTGCTTGAAAAAATGTACTCCACTCACCTTCATACTGCTGGTTTGTGGGAAGATAATATACTTGATCTTGCTTTTCGAAAGTACTATCAAAACTTAACTCGTCCTCCACCCAAAGTAATATTAGGCTGGCACAGGTAATCCCGATGGCCAATCCAAATATATTTAGTGCACTGTAGACTTTATTCTTCCAGAGGTTTCGCCAAGCGATTTTCAAATAGTTTCTAAACACGATTATTGATTTTTGATTGATGAATAAACTCCTTTAATAAACAATGTGATTAAATCAATGCCCCAATTTCTCTATTCTGACTTTCGGTCACAATTTGACCATCAAATAAATTAACCACTCTATGCGCATAATGAGAATCCCTGTCCGAGTGAGTTACCATAACAATGGTTGTACCTTCCTGATTTAATTCAGTAAGAAGATTCATTACCTCTATTCCATTTTTAGAATCCAAATTACCCGTTGGCTCATCGGCTAAAATCAGTTTTGGGTTAGTAACAACCGCCCTAGAAATAGCAACTCTTTGCTGCTGACCACCAGACAATTGTTGTGGAAAGTGTTTTGCGCGGTGAGCTATTTTCATTCGCTCAAGTACTTTCATCACTTTTTCTTTTCGTTCACTCTTACTCATTTTAAGATATATAAGGGGTAGTTCCACGTTCTCATATACCGTTAACTCGTCAATTAAATTGAAACTTTGAAAAACAAAACCCAGATTACCTTTTCGCAGTTGAGTACGTTGACTTTCCTTTAGTCCACCAACTTCATTACCCGCAAAGTTGTAGCTACCTTCAGTTGGGTTATCTAGCATACCAACAATGTTCAAAAGCGTCGACTTACCACATCCTGAGGGTCCCATAATGGCCACAAATTCGCCTTCTGCTACATTTAGGTTGACATTATTCAGTGCCAAGGTTTCTACCTCTTCCGTTCTAAAGCTCTTTTTTAAATTTTGAATCGTTATCATTTCTTGATTGAATTATTTGTTAGTATAATAGACAACATCATATGACTGATGTGTCAGTTGATTTTATTTTAAGACTATTTTTTCTGCTTCACCAAAACTTGCATAATTACTGGTAATTACTTGTTCTCCTGGTTCAAGACCCTCAAGTACCTCATAGTACCTTGAGTTTTGCTTACCTATACGAATATCTCTTCGCAAAGCTTCCCCGCCATTTTGATTAACCACAAAAATCCACTGGCCACCTGTACTTTGGAAGAAACTACCTTTTGGTAATAGCAAGGCATCTGAAGATTCTCCCAATTGCAGTTTTATATTATAGCTCTGACCAGCTCTTATATTCTCAGGTTTATCTCCTGTAAATACCAAATCAACCTTGAATCTACCACTGCGAACCTCAGGATATACTTTTCGTAACCTTAATTCATACTCTTGCCCATTTCGTTCAAAAGTTGCATTTAAATCTCGCTTAACCCTGTCGATATAGTGCTCATCAATATCCGCTTCAATTTTAAAATCTGTCAAAACATTTATTTGGCCAATTCTTTCTCCTTGACCAATATTCTGACCTATTTCGGCATCTAAAAATCCAAGTTGACCATCGGCTGGGGCACGAACGTTCAAATGGTCCAATCTTTCATACACCATACCCAAAGTTTTCTTCATTCTAGCCAAATCGGCATCCAATCCAGTTAATGAGGTCTTGCGCAGCTCATCATCATTAACAGTTTGCATTTTTACAATGTCATGCTGCTTTTGTGAAAGTTCATAGTTTTCTTTTGACAATAAATAAGTCTCTTTTGAAATCAACTCCTCATTATATAATGCCTGATTTTGTTCAAAATTTCTTTTTAATCGCTGTAAATCTGTACTAGCAGTAGCCAAAGACCGCCTTCCTTCTACTTGACGAGAATCAAAAGTTAATTTGGTTGATCTAAGGTCATTCTGCTTTAAGGCCAGGTTACTTTCACTCGCTAAAATTTGCTCGTAAAGATTCATATTCTCGAGTTTCAAAATAATATCTCCCTTTTTAACCATCGCACCTTCCTCAATCAATTTTTCATTGACACGCCCACCTTCGTAGGCATCCATATAAATAGTAGCTATTGGAGCAACATTACCGTTTATTGTAATATAGTCATCAAATTTTCCTTGGGTAATCTCCCCTAATGACAGCTTGTCTTTCTCTGCTCTAAAAGTTGAAACAGACGTGCTCATTACCAACTTATAAAGAACAAAAAGCAATAGTATCGCACCAGCTATATATGCGTAATGCTTTGGTTTCAATCCCTTTTTCTTTTCTATTTTTATATCCATCTTAGGTAAAAAATCTTAATTGTTTATATTAAATACTGGTAGTCCTTGGTAAAAATCGAGAGTGCTTTTATTAACTTCTGCACTTAAACGCACTTGTAAGTTCTCATTTTGAGCGGTAGCGAACAATGTTTTGGCCTGGACCAACTCCAATGCACTTATCAATCCTTTTTCGTATCGCTTTTGGGCAATTGTAAATGCCAATTGCTGTGATTGTACTTTCATATTGCTCTGGGTCGTTTCAACCTCGAGTGAATTCCTCTCCTGCACCAACTGTTGAATGGTCTTATAGAGTTCTTGTTCCTGAATTTGCAGGTTGTTCTTTTCTCTTAATAAAGCTATTTTTTGCTGTTTAACCCTTGAGCGGTTTGACCATTTGTCACTTATGGGAACATTAAGCGAAAAACCAATATACCTAGAAGTGTTGTCTTTTATCTGTGTTCTAAAAGGAATTATATTGTTCATATCATCCGTATTGGTCTCAAAATAACCGGTGCCATATCCTGCCGCGAAGGACAATGAAGGATAAAGATTTCCTCTTGCAACTGCAACGTTCTTTTTTGCAGCCTTAGTCCTTAATTCTTGAGCCTTTATTACCGGAATAAAATCTATTGCATTATTAAAAATGGAATCTTGGTCCAAACTTTTTGATGCAACTTCAGTATAGTCAATACTATCCAATACTGGCCGTAATTCTATTGTCGAGACCCCTTCAAGGTTCATTTCCTGAATTAGACTAATACGCGAGGCTTGTAGATTGTTATCATTTTGAGTTACAGTCAAGATATCAGAAAGCAATAATGATTCGGCTTCATTTAAATCTGCCCCAGCTTTGAGCCCTAGTTCAACTTGTCTATTGACAAGATTATAATTGGTTTGAGAAATCTCTTTTTGCTCTTTGGAATTTGCAAGCAATCCCTCAAAAAATTTAATTTCATAATAAGCTGACATCACCCTAAACGCCAATAAATACTTCTGTTGTTCAACATCTTCCTTGGCCGCCTTATGCAAGAACTTGGAAACCTTAATAGTATTTATTTTTTGAAAACCTCGAAATAAATCGATTGTTGAATTCAATGAATAGTTGTTCGAGAAGAAATCAGTGTTCACATAACCTCCTGTATTTGGGTCCTCTGACCTTCCAAAGCTTTTATTATATCCTGCAAAACCGCTTACACTTGGCAATAAATTGCGAATTGACTGACGATAGTTTTCTTTGTTGGATACCTCATTATATTCAAAATCCTTCAGATTTAAATTGTGTTCAAGGGCATAGGACACACATTCATCCAAAGACCAAGTGTCCTGAGCAATAAGTCCAGAACAGCTCATGGCAAATATTAGTAAAGTTGTTTTTATTTTATTATTCATGCTTAATTGAATGTGGCAAACTATATACTATTGTTGTGCCACAACTGCAATCATTTGTATATCAATACATTATCAACAGCGTCTACATTTATCACATAAATTAATGTAAAATTATTTTACAGATATTGTCCAATTTTTGGACACTTTCCCAGCCAAATAAATTTCAAATCGTAGATTTAACCATCCTTTTTATTTATTTAATTATGATTGATGCAAACATCTTAGTGATAGACGATAACAAAAGCGTGCTTAGCGCTCTGGAAATATTGTTACAGTTTGAATTTAAGAGTGTAAACACCATCTCGAACCCAAATCAGATTCCTTCTTATCCAGATTTTACAGCTTTGGATATCATACTACTGGATATGAATTTCTCTGCTGGAGTAAATACAGGTAATGAAGGGCTTTATTGGCTTCGGGAAATCAAAAAAAAAGCTCCTCATATTTCGGTAATAATGATGACCGCATATGGCGCTGTTGAGTTGGCAGTTGAAGCATTGAAGGAAGGTGCTTCCGATTTTATTTTAAAGCCTTGGAGCAACGAAAGACTAATTACCACGGTCAAAACAGCCTTTAACTTAAGAAAAGCCCAAAATGAAGTTAAACATTTAAGAAAAAAAGAGAGCAGTCTAAAACAGGTGATCAACCATAATAAAGAATATATCATTGGGAATTCCAAGACACTTAATTCAGTTCTCACTCTCGTCAGAAAAGTAGCAAAAACAAGTGTGAACGTATTAATTACTGGGGAAAACGGAACAGGCAAAGAACTCATTGCCCGTGAAGTGCATAATCTATCGCTTAGGGAAAACGAAGTTTTTATTCCTGTTGATATGGGTTCGATTTCTGAAAGCCTGTTTGAAAGTGAACTTTTCGGACATGTAAAAGGGTCATTTACCGATGCCAAAGGAGACCGTATTGGTAAATTTGAAGCGGCCAATGGAGGTACATTATTTTTGGACGAAATAGGAAACTTGTCACTGCAGACACAGGCCAAACTTTTATCGGCAATCCAGAACAAAGAAATTGTAAAGGTTGGCTCAAACAAAACCATACCCGTTGATATTCGTTTGATCTGCGCAACCAATTGTAATTTAGAAAAAATGGTTGCTGACGGACTTTTTCGTGAAGATCTTCTTTACCGTATAAACACCATAAGTATTGAGGTTCCTCCACTCAGGGAACGGGACGGGGATATTTTGGTGCTTTCAGATTTTTTCTTGAAGAAATTTACATCTAAATATGGAAAACCCCAATTGAAAATAAATCAAAAAGCAGAAGAAAAACTAAACTCTTATGGGTGGCCCGGTAACATTAGAGAATTATTACATGCGATTGAGCGTGCTGTTATTCTATCTGAAGGAAATATTTTATCCCCAGACGATTTTATTTTAAATACAAACACAACAATCTCTTTACAAAAAGGACCTAATACATTGGGTGAAATGGAGCAATTGATGATTGCAAACGCTCTTAACAAAAACAATGGTAATTACAGTGCGGCCGCTGAGCAATTAGGTATATCAAGACAAACCTTATACAATAAAATTAAAAAAGAGAACAAGTAATATGGTTAGTAGAAATATTTACTTCCAGTTAATTCTGAGGATCGTTTTGATTACCGCTACTGCCATTGCAATGGCTTTCTTCTTTTTTAAATCTGAGTATTTGGCTACTTCTTTATTCTTGGTGTTATTGGTTTTGCAAACCATTTTTGTGATTCAATACATTAACCAAACCAACAGAAAAATAGCTTACTTTTTTGATGCCATTAAAAACGAGGATTTCACTTTACGATTTCCTGAAAAACTGAGTGTTAAATCTTTAGAGGAATTGAATCATAGCTTGAATATGTTGAATAGTATGATTCAAGATATTCATCTTAAAAAGCAGGCCCAGGAACAATATTACCAAGAAATTTTACGGCAAGCAGATATGGGTGTTTTTACCATTAATCCCAAAGGACACATTCTCTATGCCAATCCCACGGTTCAAAACCTTCTCAATTATTACCCACTAAATCACATAAAACAACTAACACAAGTAGATAAGGGACTTTACGCATTATTTGAGAATATAGAACCTTTTGAAAATACCGTTTTTGAGCTTAGTAATGAACGTGAAAAAAAACTATTATCTATTAAATGTACTTCACTAAGCATTGAAGACAGTCGCCTTTTGCTGGTAATAGTTCATGATATTCATAAAGAACTCGATGAAAAGGAAACCGATTCATGGGTAAAATTAATTCGAGTTCTCACCCATGAGATCATGAATACGATTACTCCAATAACATCAATATCAGAATCCATTCTTAAATATTTTAGAAAAGGTGATTCCATAATTCCCTTTACCTCATTTGAAGAACATGAAATAAAGAACACAGTCAAAGGGTTGGAAGTAATTAAAGACCAAGGAAAAGATTTAATGAGTTTTGTTCAATCATATCGTAAATTCTTGAGTATACCGGAACCTGATAAGGAATTGATATCTGCTCACAAGCTGCTCGAGAAAATACGCTTACTATTGAAATCAGATGCCGACCATACCAACCTTAAAATCGAAACAATTGTTGACCCCATAGAATTAGAATTATTCATTGATGAAAAGCAGATTACCCAAGTACTTTTGAATTTGGGCAAAAATGCCAAACAGTCATTGGCAAATCAAGAAAATGGAACGATTAGATTTGTGGCCGCGATCAATAAAAAAGGAGGAAAAATTATCCAAGTTTTCGACAATGGTCCAGGAATATCCCCAGATCTTATTGACGAAATTTTTGTGCCTTTTTTCACGACAAAAAATACCGGTACTGGTATAGGTTTAAGTCTTTCAAAACAAATTATGAGATTACATGGCGGTAGTATTCAGGTAATTTCGAAAGAGCACACCTTATTCACTTTAAATTTTTCTTAATACTTATATGAGTACGTTATTGTAACTCCTTCCATGGGTCCCAGAAATGTTTGTCAAAATCGATGATTTGATTTTCGACAACCTCAATTCCTTCACTTTCCAATAGTTGTTGCATAAGGTTTGTTCCATCAAAATGATGTTTCCCGGTCAGTAAACCTATTTTGTTTACCACACGATGCGCTGGAACATCGGGTAAATTTCCAGCCCCGTTCATGGCCCAGCCAACCATTCTTGCGCTTCTTGCCGCTCCTAAATATTTGGCAATTGCACCATAGGAAGTGACCCTCCCATACGGGATGAGTTTTGCAACCTCATAAACTTTTTGAAAAAAATTTTTGTTCTCCTCTTTCATCAATTGAAAATCCTATAAAGGGTTATTCCTAAAAGAACCAGCATTAAAACGCTTAATATATAGTTGGAGTTTTTGGAAAATCTATCGGTTCTATGTTCCAACTTATTAAAGTAAATGGTGTACATATAGAGAACAGAAAAAGTGCCGCAACCTGCTGCGAGCACGAATATTACAATATCCCATGCTTCAAATTTAATCCACCCAGAAGCATTCCACATAATGTTAAGACCACTATAATAAGGGATGGTTAGTAGATTTAGGGCGGCCAGAAACAATCCCTTGTAAAAACTATTTCTTTTGCTAATGTTCACGGTTTTCACCACTTTTTTACGATTGTTTCTCGCTGCTAAAAAGAAATAAACCGCTAAAGAGGCAAACACCAATACTGCAATCTTCAATAAGACCTCAACAATCTCAGGATTATTATTTAAATACTTGGATATATAAACAGCGATCACCGCTTGAAGCATAATCATGGTAGACACCCCCAAACTGAAGATTATACCATTTAATTTTCCTTTTTCAACGCTCGTCTTTGCGGCATTCATATTTAAAAGCCCTGGCGGAACAGTGGCCATAAAGGCTGCCGAAAAGGTGGCGAAAAAAAGAATGAGCGGGTGTTCCATGTTTTAGTTCAGTCTAAACTTTATATAGGTAATTGGTTTTCCTTTATCAAGATACTGTTTTTCATAGAAAGTTTGAATTGAAAGTACTTCTTTTGGACTACCTTCATTTTTATATACATCATGATTGGCATATATAACCTCCCTTTCTGAACCATGCAGTAACCCTAACGTATAACCGTGCATAAACTCACTGTCGGTTTTCAAATGAACCAAACCGCTATCATTTAGAATCTGCTCATATTTATTTAGAAATACCTCATTGGTCATTCGATGCTTTGTCCGCTTATATTTTATTTGGGGATCGGGAAATGTTATCCAGATTTCAGATATTTCATTTTCTTCAAATATTTCGTCCACTAACTCAATTTGTGTTCTTAAAAAAGCCACATTATTCAGTTCTTCTTCTATACCCGTTTTGGCCCCACGCCATAACCGAGCTCCTTTTATGTCTAAACCTATGTAGTTTTTATCAGGATTTAATCGCGCTAGACCAACTGTATATTCCCCTTTACCACAACCTAATTCAAGAACGATGGGGTTTTCATTTCCAAAATGCTCTGCCCATTTACCTTTTAAGGCAAAAGTACCATTCTCGATTTCCTGTCTTGCAGGTTGCACCACATTTTTGAAGGTGGCATTCTCATTAAATCTTTTTAATTTGTTTTTACTTCCCACGAAAAGCAGTTTATTTTTTTCGTGGCAAAGCTAGTAAAATCTTATCTGGTAAGGCTAAACTGCTCATCGTTATGAACATTTGTTTTTTCAAGTGTGAAAGAAAACTCCGATCCAACACCTTCGGCACTTTCAACATAGATCTTTTCATCATGGGCCTCAATGATATGTTTTACAATCGCTAAACCCAAACCTGAACCACCCTCGTTTCGGCTACCACTTTTGTCAACCCTATAAAAACGTTCAAAAAGACGTGGAATATGCTGTTCTGATATACCCTCACCGTTATCTGTTACGCGCACAATAACCTTGTTCTTGATTAAATTCTCCACACTGATCTCTGTAGTACCATTTTCCTGCCCATATTTAATGGAATTCACCAGTAAATTGGTAAGTACCTGCTGAATTTTTTCTCGATCTGCATATACAGGGACAGAATCTGCATAATCCATATCAAAAGTGAGTGTGATTTTCTTTTTATTGGCCTTCATTTCCAAGAGGTCAAAAACATTTTGAATCAACTCAATAATATCAAATTCAACTAACTCCAAATTCAAATCACCTACCTCAAGTTTTGTTATCATATCGAGGTCACGAACAATATAAATTAGTCGCTCAACACCTTTATTGGCTCGCTGCAAATATTTTTTGCGAATGTTCTTGTCGTCCATGGCGCCATCCAATAAAGTCAAGATATAACCTTGCACAGTAAAAAGTGGTGTTTTGAGCTCATGAGAAACATTTCCAAGAAAATCTTTCCTATACTCCTCACGGATTTTTAAAGTATCAATCTCAATTTTTTTATCATGGGCAAATTTTTCAATTTCCTCTGTAAGTGTTTTCATGTCTGTTGTCACCGGTCCCGAAGTAAGGTTTTTTGACTCCAGCAATGCAACGTCATCATATATTTTTTTTATCCTTCGATAAATAAAATTCTCGATTCTTATTTGAAGTACAACAAAGGAAAGTAAGAAAACCGTAAGTGTGAATATGCCGATTAATGGCCAATTAATCGTATCAAAAACCCATAATAAAGATAAAAGAATCAATGAGGAGATCAACGTAATCAATATCGCTGACCTAAAGGCGAACCTATATGATTTTTTTAATCGAATGGCCACTATAAAACAAATTTATAGCCTACACCTTTGACCGTCTTAAAATGGTCATCACCAATTTTTTCGCGCAATTTTCTAATATGAACATCTATTGTTCTACCGCCAACAACGACCTCGTTACCCCAAACCTTGTCTAGAATGACCTCTCTTTTAAAAACCTTATTTGGTTTTGACGTAAGTAGAGACAAAAGTTCAAACTCTTTTCTAGGAAGTATAATTTCTGTACCATCATTAATGATTTTATACTCCTCTCGATTGATTACGATATTACCTACACTAACAATATCATCATTGGAATTTGAATCTTTTCTAAATCGCCGTAATAAGGCTTTAACCTTACTAACAAGAACCTTAGGTTTTATTGGCTTTGTAATATAATCATCTGCTCCTGCCTCAAAACCAGCAACTTGCGAATAATCTTCACCGCGCGCTGTCAAAAAAGTAATAATAGTATCCTCTAGCCCCACGGTCTTTCGAATTATTTCACAGGCCTCAATGCCATCCATCTCTGGCATCATAACGTCCAGAATAATTAAATGAGGCTGTTTTTTCTTTGCCTTTGCTACACCTTCAACACCATTATTAGCTGTAAATACTTGGTAACCTTCCGAAGAGAGGTTATAGCTAACGATTTCCAAAATATCTGGTTCATCATCAACCAAAAGTATTTTTATATCCTTCTTTTTCATCACTAAATACTATTCTTAAACATCGTAAAAGTAAATATAACACTATTAGGACTAAACCTTTGGAAATCACCTTAAATGGTAACATTAACATAACACGAAGTACACAAATTCCTAACAAACAAGAGTCTATGAATTTATCAGGTGTGCATTTCATCGATCTTTCTGCGAATGAAGAGAAAGCACCTACAATCGGAAGGTAAAATTATTATATTTGCGGTATGCTTTTTGCAACCCAATTTATATGAAGAAATTTTACTCTATTTTTCTTTTTCTTTTTATCTCGCTGAGCTACGCACAGGATGCGAAGCCAAATGGGGATATTGAGGGGTTTAAACTGTACCCAAATCCTGTTACAAATGGGCAAAGTTTTCATAATGACGGCCGATAAAGCACCCAAGAAAATCTTAATTTTTGATGTTTTAGGTACTCAGGTAATGCAAACAACACTTCTTCGTGAAGAATTGAATGTTTCTGAATTGGATGCTGGAGTATACGTTCTTCGTGTCTATGAAAAAAACAAAATTGCAACCAGGAAGCTGATTATTAAGTAGTTATTTTTCCTTTTTCATTCAAGATTTTGATAGTATTTACTTCGTTTATTTGCCAAAAATATCGATGAACTGCACATACAAAATCATTTACCTACATTTTAACGAATTTCACAACATTTTCATCCCATAAATACCCTCTTTCTTTATCTTTACTTTGTTGATCCCAAATCAATACAAATGAAAAAAATCTACTTTGCCCTACTTATGGTGTTTTCTTTTGCCCTTTCTGCGCAAGAACCAGTGGATTTTAATAATCCTCGAAAAGAAGAAATTTCCGGATTCAAACTCTATCCAAATCCAGCATTCGATGATGTGGTTTATATTACCACTGAAAAAAATGCCCGTAAAGTGGTAACTGTCTATGACGTTTTTGGAGAAATAGTACTTACCGATCGCATCTTGAACAGATCTTTAAATATATCAAGGCTAGTCCCAGGGGTATATGTATTGCAAGTAACAGAAGATAGTAAGACCATTACCCGCAAATTGGTGGTAAAATAATAAAGACACTAGAATCTAACATTTCATCATATCATTACCTTTGTGCTGACCAAGCTAATGATAGATCCTCATAAAATATTTGATATTTCTACAACAGAAGAATTTAAATCCATAGCAATGGATGTCTTCAGGTTTCAAATAGACAATAATCCAATTTATACCGATTTTTGCAATCTACTGGGAAGGACAAAATCAAACGTAACACAATTAAAAGAAGTTCCCTTTTTACCTATCGAATTCTTCAAGTCAAAAAAAATCGTTGTAACAACTGATATTGAGCAGGCCATCTTTTCAAGCAGCGGTACTACTGGACAAGTTACCAGTAAACATTACATAACTGATTTAAAGCTGTATCAAGAAAGTTATTTGCAAGGGTTTCATCATTTTTATGGCGACATTTCCGATTACTGCATTTTGGCTCTTTTGCCATCATACTTAGAACGCGGTGGGTCTTCTTTGGTATACATGGTTGATGATCTGATTAAAAAAAGCTCGCATCCTGAAAGTGGCTTTTATCTAGACGAAATTGATGTTCTTTCTGAGAAATTGGTAAAACTTGATTCCGAGGGCCAAAAGGCTATTCTCATTGGTGTTTCATATGCCCTATTGGATATGGTTGAAAAAAATCAACTAAAACTGAAGAACACCATAATCATGGAAACCGGTGGAATGAAAGGCCGGAGAAAAGAAATGATTCGAGAAGAATTACATGAAATTCTTCAAAAAGGATTTGGTGTTGAAACCATTCATTCCGAATATGGAATGACAGAACTACTTTCCCAAGCCTACTCCAATGGAAATGGAATATTTAGAACTCCATCTTGGATGGAAATCTTAATACGGGACACGGAGGATCCCCTAACTTTTCAAAATTATGGAAAAAGTGGAGGGGTAAATGTCATTGACCTTGCCAATATAAATTCATGTTCATTTATCGCAACCCAGGATTTGGGTAAAAAATACAAAGACGGGAGCTTTGAAGTCTTAGGACGTTTTGACCATTCTGACATTCGAGGTTGTAATCTCATGGTATTATAGACTACTCTACCACTAAAACAAAATAATTTCTTCTGCCTTTTTGCAAAAGCACAAATCTGTCGTTGATCAAATCGGTTGAGGTAATCATATAATCGTCTTTGACCTTCTCTTTATTCACAGATATTGAATTCTGCTTTAATTCTCTTCTTGCCTCCCCATTAGAGCTTAAAAACCCAGTTTTTGCAGCCAACGCACCTATCATATCCAAACCACTCTCCAATTCAGATTTCGAAATATTAGCTTGGGGAACACCATCAAAAACATCTAAAAATGTTTTTTCATCCAGCGTTTTTAAATCTTCAGAGGTCGATCTTCCGAACAATATGTTACTTGCTTTTTTTGCATTGTCCAAATCTTCTTGAGAATGAACCATGACCGTAATTTCATCAGCTAATCTTTTTTGCAAGACCCTTAAGTGTGGCGATTCTTGATGTTCTGAAATTAAACCATCAATCTCTTCCTTGGTAAGAAATGTGAATATTTTTATATACTTCTCTGCATCTGTATCAGAGGTGTTCAGCCAATATTGATAAAATTTATAAGGAGAAGTTCTATGAGCATCCAACCAAACATTACCACCCTCGGTTTTTCCAAACTTAGTGCCATCCGCTTTGGTGATCAGAGGACATGTTAAGGCATAACCTTTACCCCCACCAATTCTACGAATAAGTTCTGTACCTGTGGTAATATTTCCCCACTGATCACTACCTCCCATTTGCAGGGTACAATTATTGTTTTGGTATAAATGGAGAAAATCGTATCCCTGAACTAATTGATAGGTAAACTCGGTAAATGACATTCCATCTTTAGACTCAGCTGACAACCTCTTTTTCACAGAGTCTTTCGCCATCATATAATTCACGGTTATATGCTTTCCGATATCCCTAATAAAATCCAAAAACGAAAAATCTTTCATCCAGTCATAGTTATTGACTAAAATAGCGGCATTTTCATCTTCACTATCAAAATCTAAAAACCGACTTAACTGTGCCCGCAGGGCTTCTTGATTTAAACGAAGTGTAGCTTCATCCAATAAATTTCGTTCTTCAGATTTGCCAGAGGGATCACCAATCATACCTGTGGCTCCACCCAACAAAGCGTATGGTTTGTGCCCTGCCAATTGAAAATGACGCAACATCATTACACCCACCAAGTGCCCAATATGCAATGAGTCTGCTGTTGGATCAATACCAACATAAGCCGATTGCATTCCTGTCATTAGGTGTTCTTCTGTGCCTGGCATGGCATCATGTAACATTCCCCTCCACTTTAACTCTTCGACGAAATTTGTGCGCATTCTTTGTATTATTTGGTAATAGCTGCAAATATAAAAGGAATTACATTGCCTTTCCCTATTTGAAAATGGTTTTATTAGCTGTCATTTCCCTAAATTTGAAACATGATTTTGGTTACAGGTGGTACGGGATTGGTTGGGGCGCATCTTTTGCTGAATCTTGTGCAAAACAACAACGTTGTGAGGGCAATTCATAGATTCCAAAGCAATTTAGAACAGGTTGAAAAAATCTTTTCCTATTATACTGAAAATGCTTCTGACCTCTTCAACAAAATTGAATGGTTCCAAGCAGATATTAATGATATCCCGGCGATGGAAATCGCATTCAAAGATGTAGATTATGTTTACCATTCAGCAGCGTTGATTTCATTTGACCCAAACGACTATCGAGAATTAAAAAAAATCAACGCTATTGGAACGGCCAATATTGTAAACTTATGCTTGTCAAACAAAGTAAAAAAGCTCTGCTATGTAAGTACAATCGGTGCCATTGGCAAAAGCACCAATGATCAAGAGGCCACTGAGGAAAACGAGTGGAACGGTCAGGAAGTAAATGTTTATGCCCTTACAAAACATAGGGCCGAAATGGAAGTTTGGCGCGGATCTCAGGAAGGGTTGGTCACCGTCATTATTAACCCTGGCGTAATCATTGGCCCTGGATTCTGGAATAGTGGTAGTGGAAAATTCTTTACAACAGCGAACAAAGAATATAGTTTTTATCCTCCTGGAGGCACAGGATTTATCACCGTAGGTGACGTTGTTAAAATGATGAAGAGACTTATGGATTCAGATATTACCAATCAAAGGTTCATTGCAGTTTCAGAAAATCTTACCTTCCAAGATATACTAACAAGAATATCTAAAGAATTAGGGAGAAAAGGGCCTACCAAAGAATTGAAAATTTGGCAGTTGAAAATAGCCCGAAGCTTTGACTACTTAAAACATCTAGTTCTAAAGAGCAAAAGAAAAATTACGAAAAAGACCATTCATTCTCTGGTACATCGCGATATCTATGATAATCAAAAGATCATTAATACGCTTGATTTTAAATTTGAAGATCTGGATAAGGTTATCACCCTAAGTTGTAAAAAATTTAAGGAAGATTATTCTTAGGCTTTTTTGATTTCGCTTTTTTTAAAGGGCTTTCCCTTAGTTTATCGCGCAATTCCATACTGTCCTTAAGTCTTTTTGCTTCAGACATTTGGTCTTTCTGCACGCTAATGCGTTTTTCAATTTCAATATATATGGCTTCATATTCATTGGGAAGAGAGGCATAGTACTTATCACTCGTTACAAATTGTAGGCTGTCTATCCCATATTTTGAAAAAATAAACTCGGTAGCTTCAATATTGTGGTCCTGTAATACTATAGCACTGGTATTTTTAGCCGAATTTAAAATGGTAAAGTCTTTAAGGATATTGATCATTTTTTCCTTAGGAATCAAATCTTCTGGCTTTTCCATTAGTTTCTCACCACATGAGTACATGAATACAAATAACAGAATATAAAGAACCTTTTTCATTACTATCTATTGAACGTTAATCGTTTTGCGTTTCTATTTGATGAAAAGCTACCGTTTTCATAAGCTAAATGACCATTTACGAATGTGTGCGACACTTTTGATTTGAACGTGCTTTCCTCAAAAGGTGACCAACCACATTTATAAGCAATGTTCTGTTTTGTAACCTTCCAGGGATTATTGGTGTTCACTAATACCAAATCTGCGTAAAACCCTTCTCGAACAAAACCTCTTTTCTTTATTTGAAACAGTTTTGCCGGGTTGTGACTCATCTTTTCCACGATTTTTTCTATCGTAATAACGCCCTCATGATACTTTTGCAACATTGCGGGTAATGCATGCTGCACCAAAGGTCCTCCAGAAGGGGCCTGTGTGTATACATTGTCTTTCTCCTCAATAGTATGAGGAGCATGATCCGTAGCGATAACATCAATGCGATCATCTAATAGTGCTTTCCAAAGTTCGCTTTTATCCTTGGCAGTTTTTACGGCGGGATTCCATTTTATGAGCGTCCCTTTTTCATCATAATCTTTATCGGAAAACCAAAGATGGTGAATACATACCTCAGCGGTAATTTTCTTTTGTTCTAATGGAATATCATTTCTAAACAGATCGGTTTCTATTCCCGTGGATAAATGGAAAACATGAAATCTAGCTCCCGTTTTTTTTGCCAAAGCAATAGCCTTGGATGAAGAAAGATAACAAGCTTCAGCACTTCTGATCAAGGGATGATATTTAACAGGAATAGCATCACCATACTGCTCTTTGTACTTTGCCAAATTGTTCTTTATGGTGGTCTCATCTTCACAATGGGCAGAAATCACCATTTCAGTATTTCTAAAGATCTTCTCAATCACATCCTCATCATCAACTAACATGTTTCCTGTAGAGGAACCTAAGAACAGTTTTACACCTGAGCAGGCATTTTTATCCAACCTTTTTAATTCCTCCAGGTTATCATTGGTTCCACCGAACAAAAAAGAATAATTCGCAAAAGAAGTTTCTGCTGCCCTCGCAAATTTATTTTCGAGTTTTTCGATAGTCGTAGTTTGAGGGTTGGTATTTGGCTGCTCCATAAAAGAAGTTATGCCGCCAGCGATGGCCGCCCTACTTTCTGATGCTATGTCTCCCTTATGAGTTAATCCCGGCTCCCTAAAATGAACCTGGTCATCGATTACGCCGGGCAATAAATAATTACCTTCGGCATTAATTACCTTGGCATTAGAATCACTAATATCCTTTTCAACCTTAATAATCAATTCGTCTTCGAGTAAAACATCGCTTTCAAATATTTTATTCTCATTGACCACTTTTGCATTTTTGATCAAAACTCTACCCATACTCAGAATTTATTTCTTTGAAAAATACTTTTTAGTTTCATTTTCATTACACCAAAAATGGCCTCACTTATTATAGAAGAACTCATTTTGGATTTACCTTTTACCCTATCACGGAAAATAATGGACACTTCCTCAATTTTATACTTTTTTAAATGGGCCCTGAATTTCATTTCAATTTGAAACGCATAACCGACAAAGCGAACTGAATCAAGGTTTATATTCTCTAGAACATGTCTTTTATAACAAACAAAGCCAGCTGTTGGGTCATGCACACGCATTCCCGTGATCATTTTAACGTAAAATGAAGCTCCATAAGAGAGCAGAACACGATACAAGGGCCAATCTACTACGTTAACCCCTTTTTTATACCGAGATCCAACGGCTACATCTGCACCATTTTCACAAGCCTTGTGCAATCGCAATAAGTCTGTAGGGTTATGGGAGAAATCAGCATCCATCTCAAAGATATAGTCATATTTCTTTGCAATGGCCCACTTGAATCCGTGAATATAAGCCGTTCCCAAACCAGATTTTTCCTTCCTCACTTCCAGAAACAATCTTTGGGGGAATTCTTTCTGGATTCCGATTACATGATCAGCAGTACCATCAGGAGAATTATCATCGACTATGAGCACGTGAAAATCTTTTTTCAGCTCAAAAACTGCCCTAATTATGGCGTCGATGTTTTCAATTTCGTTGTAGGTGGGAATAATGACTAAACTGCCTGACATAGACTTGATAGAATTTCAACAAAAATAGTGTTTTAATAGGTCTGGAAGAATATGATCCTGGTATTTATCATTTTTTTAAACCTTTCATTAAAAGGTATAATTCGTAATTTTGCGCCAATTAATAATTAGCAATGCCTTTGAAGTTACCCAGGTTATTTTTAATCCTTTTAGGTTCTATATTGGTCTTAAACCTTTTGCAAGCCAATTTCACTGAACTGATCTTTGATGAATCTTATTATTGGCACTATGCCAAGAATATGGCTTGGGGATATTTTGACCACCCCCCGATGGTTGCGTTTTTAATAAAGATCAGCAGTTTCTTTTTCAAAGGAGAATTGGGTGTTCGTTTTATGAGCTGTTTATTATCTGCCGGCACCTTTATTTTTTTATGGTTAGCCATAGATAATACAAATAAGGAAAAGTATGTGCCTCATTTTTTCACACTTGTGTTTTCAATGACACTGCTTAATGCCTATGGCTTTTTCACATTGCCAGACACCCCACTATTATTCTTCACTGCGTTGTTTCTTTTAGTCTACAAACATTTTTTAAAAGCACCATCAATTTTATTGGCGATTGGTTTGGGGCTAACCATGGCTGCCCTCATGTATAGTAAGTACCATGCTGTTTTGGTGATTTTCTTTGTGCTATTATCAAATTTGAAATTGGTTTTTAACAAATACGCTTGGGTTGCCGTAATCACATCACTACTATGTTACACACCGCATTTCATCTGGTTGTATGAGAATGATTTTGTTTCAATAAAATATCACCTTTTTGAAAGGCCTAACGCAGCTTATGACATTAATAAATACACTTTAGGTTTTCTGGTTAATCTAATTGCTATTTTCGGGCTTACATTCCCATTTATTTATTATTCATTGTTTAAGATTAGATCAAAAGGCCTCTTCACCAGAGCACTTTTATTTTTGACTTACGGCGTTTTGATATTCTTTTTCATCTCAAGTTTTAATAGAAGGGTACAGACGCAATGGATTATTGTAATTTCTATTCCTGTTGCCATTCTAGTTTTTAATTATATGATTGAGAATGACAATATTCGAAAATGGATTTATCGTCTGGGACTTATCAACATTGCAGTTATACTTTTTTTACGTCTGGGACTGATTTACGAACCAATTTTTCCCGTAATTTATGAGTCGCATGGTAATAAGGCATGGATGTCTGAGATACAATCCAAGGCGGGTGATAATCCAGTGGTTTTTGAAAATTCTTACCGCAATGCTCCAATGTATGCTTTTTATACCGGTAAGACCTCATTCTCCTTGAACAATATAAATTATAGGCAAAACCAATATACAATTGATGGTTCCGAAAAAAACGTTCAACACAAGAAAGTACTTTATGTTTCAAAATACATGAGCAATGGAGAATTTACTTTTCCAAAATTGAGTGGTACCGTTTATTATGGTCATTTCATGAATAATTTTGAATCTTTTAGAGGACTTAGGTGCTACCTTGATGAGGAAAATATACAACTGGAAGAAAAGAAGCTGGTAGCCAAAATACACAACCCTTATAAACAGGATATTGCCAAAAGTAAATTGAAATTTAGTATTGCTTATTTGAATGATTCCAAACAATTTAAAGAACTTGTTCCATTAGAATTGGTTTATATTGATGACAAATCGAAAACACTAAAAGCAAAAGACACTGCTCTTTTTTCATTTAACCTTCCAAAGGCAAAGAAATTAGAATCCCCAGCATACTTTAAAATTGTAATTTCAGAAAACGGATTGCGGCACGGGTTGAACAGCGAATCATTTAAACTAAACAAATAATGGAACCCATTCTCAGAAACATCGAAAACTATGATTGGGTTACCATCCTAATCTTCCTCAGCTTATTGTTTGTGGTATTGGCCAAAAGTGTTTTTTATACAAGGTTCCTTAATTTCATTATTCTTCCGTTTAACAACAAGTACATTTTTATGTACAACAAAAAAGAAAAGCTGATGAATTGGTTCAATCTGTTCTTCGGCCTGTTTCTTATTATAAATTTATCTTTATTCCTTTATTTAGCAAGAACTGTTCTGGTTGGTTCATCTGCGAATTCATCCATTTTTGTTTTTCCCGTGATCATTGGATCAATAATCCTCTTCTTAATTATCAAATTATCCCTACAAATGGGTAATAGTTTCATTTTTGGGACGCAGAAACTAATATCCGAGGTAATTTTCAAGAAATTGTCATATTTCAACTATAGCGGTTTGATCATGTTCGTGGCAAATGTTATGCTAACTTACATTTTCATGGGTTCAAAAGTTGTGGTATATGTAGCGATTATACTAATTCTTTTGGTTAATGTGATAGGTTGGATAACTGTTCTAAGGAATCATCAAAAATTCATTACTAGCAACTTTTTCTATTTTATTTTGTACCTTTGCGCTCTTGAAATTGCACCGTTTATCCTCATCGGAAGCTATCTAAAAGACTAGGATTTATGAAAATAAAGACGATTTTGGTATCGCAGCCTGAACCTAAAATGGAGAACTCTCCATATTCCAGACTAATTGACAAGGAAAAAGTAAAAGTTGACTTTAGACCATTCATTCATGTTGAAGGGGTTGATGCTAAAGCGGTTCGCCAACAAAAGATAGATTTACACAATTATACTGCGATTATTTTGACCAGTAGAAATGCGGTTGATCACTTCTTCAGAATTGCTGATGAAATGCGTTTCAAAGTACCTGACTCTATGAAGTATTTTTGTCAGTCTGAAGCGGTTGCTTATTACCTACAGAAATACGTGGTGTATCGCAAGCGTAAGATTTATGTTGGCAAAAGAAATTTTAATGACCTTGTTCCTTTATTTAAAAAATATAAAGAAGAGAAGTTTCTTTTACCGTCTGCAGACGTTCTAAAACAAGAAGTTCCTGAAAAATTAGATGAATTGGATGTTGAATGGACAAGAGGTATTTTCTATAAAACAGTGATCAGTGACCTTTCAGATTTAAGAGATGTTTATTATGATGTATTGGTCTTCTTTAGCCCTTCTGGTATAGAATCCTTACTAAAGAACTTTCCTGACTTTGAGCAAAATGACACGCGTATTGCAGTCTTCGGAAATTCTACGGTTGCAGCTGCTACCGGAGCAGGACTTCGAATAGATATTAAAGCCCCTACGCCCGACACACCGTCGATGACAATGGCGCTCCAAAAGTATATAACTACAATAAACAAGAAATAAAAATAAAAAAGCCCTGACGAAAACGTCAGGGCTTTTTTATTAGAAAGCGTATCGTTGTGGTCCGCCCCGCCTAATTTCCTCACTTGCAATTTCCTCGAATTTCTTAAAGTTCTCTCTAAAAGCATTGGACAACTTAAAGGCCGTCTTATAATAGGCCTCATCATCGTTCCAAGTAGTTCTAGGACTCAATACACTTGTCGGCACACCAGGACATTCTCGCGGTTGTGCAACACCAAATACTGAATGAATGTGGTAATTATCATAATTGTAAAGCCCTAAATCTCCATTTAAAGCAGCACTGATCATGGCCCTTGTATATTTTAGTTTCATACGGGTTCCCACACCATAAGGACCTCCGGTCCAACCCGTGTTAACCAACCAAACGTTTACACCAGCCTCTTGCATTTTTCTACTTAACATTTCGGCATACTTTGCTGGGTGTAATGGCATGAAAGGCGCTCCAAAACAGGCCGAAAATGATGGAATTGGCTCAACTACCCCTGCTTCGGTACCAGCTACCTTAGCTGTATACCCAGAAATAAAATGATAAGCTGCCTGTGCAGGCGTTAATTTAGATATCGGAGGTAAAACTCCGAACGCATCGGCAGTAAGAAAGAATATATTCTTTGGATTTTTCCCTATTGAAGGTCTTTGAACATTATCAATATGGTATAATGGATAGCTTACCCTTGTGTTTTGTGTAATAGAGGTGTCAGCAAAGTCTACCTCTCCATCCTCACCCATGATTACATTCTCAAGAAGTGCCCCTTTCTTAATTGCCCTGAATATATCAGGTTCATTTTCTTCAGAAAGGTTAATGACCTTGGCATAACATCCTCCCTCGAAATTGAATACCGCATTTTCATTATTCCAACCATGCTCATCATCACCTATTAATTTTCTATTGGGATCCGCTGATAAAGTAGTTTTTCCTGTTCCTGATAATCCAAAAAAGATAGCCGTATCACCATCCTTGCCCACATTGGCGGAGCAGTGCATTGGTAAGGTATTTTTGAATACAGGTAGAATAAAATTCAGAGCCGAAAAAATTCCTTTCTTGATTTCTCCTGTATAACCTGTACCACCTACTAAAGCAATCTTTTTGGTAAAGTTCAAGATTGCGAAGTT
Source organism: Maribacter sp. HTCC2170 (assembly GCF_000153165.2). NCBI lineage: Bacteria > Pseudomonadati > Bacteroidota > Flavobacteriia > Flavobacteriales > Flavobacteriaceae > Maribacter > Maribacter sp. HTCC2170. The sequence goes on along the minus strand of NC_014472.1, from coordinate 1,999,826 downwards.
ATGCTGGCGTGTTCCATCAATTGCCACATCAGCCATATAACCAGGCGCATTTACCACTGTCCATTCTGGTTCAAAATTCTTTAGTTCTTCATCAGAAGGCCTTATAAACATATTATAAACGAACATATTTGACCAGGGCAATTCATTTACCACTCGAATGTTCATTCTATAATTTGGGTCAGCACATGCATAACAGTCCCTAACATATAATTCCTTTCCATCTAAATAATCGAGTACTTTTTGATGTAGCTTATCAAACTTTTCTGGCTCAAAAGGTATGTTTATATCGCCCCACCAAATCTCATCTTTGGTTATTTCATCTTTTACAATAAAACGATCCATGGGTGATCTACCAGTGAATTCACCAGTATTAATAGCCAAAGCGCCTGAAGAAGCCTCTTTACCCAATCCTTTCTCTAAGGTTATATCATGTAATTTGGCCGGTGACATTTGATACAACATGTTGTCCAAATTCAATCCTTGCTTTTTTTCTGACATTGTTCTCGAATTTTTTCGAAATAATTAATCAATTGGATTTAAAAGTGCGCAAAATTATCATTTTTTTATTTTTGCCCACTAAAAATCATTGATTTATTAATTTTTTCTTTTAAAAACGCGAAAACTAAATATCAGCCAACCTAAAATCAAGAGAACACCACCCAAAGGCGTTAGGAGCGCAATTTTCTTGAAATCAAAAGAAGTTAAATCATTGGTAGCAAGAAGGTATATCGAAAATGAAAAAAGCTGTATTCCTGCCACTAAAAAATAAAAAATCAACGCTTTACTCTTATCGGATAGAAAGTTAGTATTTCCTAAAACCAATAATAACAAAGCATGATACATTTGGTACCTTACCCCAGTTTCAAATGTTTGTATTGCCTCAGCATCAACCAATTTTTCTAACCCATGGGCGCCAAAAGCACCTAGTATTACCGCAAGAACCCCAAATGCGATACCAGTGCCGAATATTGTTTTGTTCATAACTTAAGTAGTCTCTTTTTTTATAAATATAACAATTTGATACCTTAGTGCTCCGTTATAATCATGTAAAAGTAATTTAAGTAAATGTTGCGAAAAATACTTGTATTAGGTGCCGGTAAATCAACTTCTTATTTGTTGGACTATTTTTTGGAAAAGTCGGCCAATGAAAATCTACACCTCACTATTGGAGATATCAACCCAGATTCTATTCCCAAGGCAATCAAAGATCATACGAACTGCACCGTCATGCATTTAGACATATTAATTGACGAAGACCGAGAAAAAGCAATAAAAGGGAGTGACATTGTGGTTTCAATGCTACCTGCTCGTTTTCATATTAAAGTAGCTGAAGATTGCGTAAACCTGAAAAAGAATTTAGTTACCGCTTCATATGTAAGCGAAGAAATAAGAGCACTGGATAATAAAGTAAAAGATCAAGGTTTGGTCTTTATGAACGAGATAGGTCTTGACCCCGGAATCGATCATATGAGTGCCATGCAGATTATTGACCACATTCGTGCGCAAGGCGGTAAGATGCTTCTATTTGAGTCGTTCACTGGTGGTTTAGTGGCACCTGAAAGTGATGACAATCTATGGAACTACAAATTTACATGGAACCCCAGAAATGTGGTTCTTGCTGGCCAGGGAGGCGCAGCGAAATTTATTCAGGAGGGTTCTTACAAATTTATACCCTACCACAAATTGTTTAGGCGTACCGAGTTTTTCGAAATCGAAGGGTACGGTAAATTCGAAGGGTATGCAAATAGAGATTCATTAAACTATCGTGAAGCATACGGACTTCATGATGCGTTGACTTTATACAGAGGAACCATGCGTAGGGTTGGGTTCTCAAAAGCATGGAATATGTTCGTGCAATTGGGTATGACCGATGATAGTTACACGATTGAAAATTCAAAGGGAATGTCCTATCGAGAATTCACTAACATATTTCTACCTTATTCTCCTACTGATTCAGTCGAATTAAAATTGAGGCATTATTTGAAAATTGACCAAGACGATAGCAAATGGGAAATGTTGGCTGACCTTAATATTTTTGATGGTACTAAAACCATTAAAAAAGAAAATGCCACTCCTGCCCAAGTCCTACAACAAATTTTAGAGGATTGTTGGACACTTGATGAGGATGATAAGGACATGATCGTTATGTACCACAAATTTGGTTATGAACTGGATGGTAAAAAACTACAGATAGATGCCAATATGGTTGTCATTGGTGAGAATCACACCCATACCGCTATGGCAAAAACAGTTGGCTTACCAGTTGCCATTGCAACCTTATTAATTCTGAACAAGCAAATTACCACTCCTGGGGTTCAGATACCGATAACCAAAGAAATCTATGACCCCATTTTAGCCGAACTAAAGAACTATGGAATCGCTTTCAAAGAGTACGAAGTTCCTTATTTGGGGTACAATCCTGATTCTGTTGGTAATTAAATATTATCAAGGATTTCGTATTTTTACTTACATATTGAAATAGACCCATGAAATCTGACAACAAAAATGTAAAAATCGATGGGATTGACAAGAAAATCCTAAGGTTCTTAATGGAAGATGCCCGTAAACCTGTTTTGGAAATAGCCCGAAGCATAGGCATTTCTGGTGCAGCCATTCATCAACGTCTCCGTAAATTGGAGGCTTCAGGCTTATTGGCCGGATCCAAGTTCATCATAAACCCCAAGGTCATGGGCTATACGACCATGGCATATATAGGTATATATTTGGATAAGGCTATGAGTAATCCTGTTGCTGTAAAGCATTTAGAAAAAATACCCGAAGTTTTGGAATGCCATTATACCACTGGAAATTGGTCTATACTCATTAAAGTGCTTTGTAAAGACAATGAACATTTAATGCATGTACTGAACAAAGAAATTCAACAAATAGATGGAGTTTCACGCACAGAAACTTTTATTTCTCTAGATCAACAAATAGACCGACAGATTACGATATAATCAAATACAAAACGAAACCTTTTAAAGATTAATCCCGACCACCTAAAACCTGTAAGCCCCAATAGACCAAAGTAGCCAATGAGCCTATTGCAGCAACTAAATAAGTACGTGCTGCCCATTTCAAAGCATCTTCCGAACCTTTATACTCTTGTTGCGTCACTATGTTTTTTGCCTTCAGCCATGCTAGAGCACGATTACTCGCATCATACTCAACAGGAAGGGTTACAAAACTAAATAATGTAGCAAATCCCATCATAATCAATCCCGCAATGGCCACCCAATAACCGAAACCTACTCCCGCAGCAGCTCCCAATGCCAATCCGCCAAATACAATCCAAGTAGACATTCCTGAAGTAACACTTACTACAGGAACCAGCTTTGAACGTAAATTCAACCATTCATAGGCCTGTGCATGCTGTACGGCATGCCCACATTCATGTGCAGCTACAGCTGCTGCCGAAGCATTACGCTGCGAATAAACACCTTCGCTTAAGTTTACCGTTTTATTTTTTGGATTATAGTGATCTGATAGCATCCCAGGGGTAGAAACGACTTTTACATCCCGTATACCATGATCGGCCAACATTTTCTCAGCAATCTCAGCACCGCTCATTCCGTTGTTTAAATGTACTTTGGAATAATGCTTAAACTTACTTTTTAGCTTACTACTTACCAACCAGCTGACCAAAGCAATAGCTCCAATCAATATATAATATCCCATCATAATTTTTCTATTTTAATTTTATAAAAATACTAAAGAATCCCCTTTAATCGAGGTTAAGAATAAAACAAAAACCCCGCCAAATTTGGTGGGGTCTATTTTTATGACAAAATGTCTAAAACTATTTATGCTTTAACTTAAGAAAAACCATGAACAACACTAATACCAACGTTATTCCATTCGCTAAAATTACGGGCAGACTGTCAATATTGATTCCATATATTAACCACAAAGCAAGTCCCAAGGTCATTACAAGATACATGGTTAAAGAAATATCTTTTGCGGATTTTTCTTGCCACACTTTATAGACTTGTGGAATAAAGGCAAATGTTGTACAAGTAGCTGCGATTAACCCTAATAATTCAATCGTTTCCATTTTGTAAATCTATGCCTTTCAAAAGGAACAACTATCCCACGATATTAACAATCTTTCCAGGAACTACAATGATTTTCTTAGGTGTTCTACCCTGTAATTGCTGTTGGGTCTTTTCGTGGGCCATTACAGTCTCTTCTATTTCATCTTTGCCCATATCCAATGGCAACTCCAATGTAAATCTCATTTTACCATTAAATGAGATAGGGTATTGCTTGGTGCTTTCAACCAAATGACTCCCGTCAAATATTGGGAATGATACTGTCGCAATAGATTCATCATGCCCTAACTGCTCCCAAAGCTCCTCCGCAATGTGTGGCGCATAAGGTGATACCAATATGGCCAATGGCTCCAAAATAGCTCGGCTGGTACATTTTTGACTTATAAGCTCATTTACACAGATCATAAAAGTAGATACCGATGTATTAAAAGAGAAATTCTCAATATCTTCCTCTACCTTTTTTATGGTTTTGTGCAATGTTTTTAAATTGTCCTTCGTAGGTTCTGCATTGGTAAACTTGGCACCATTCTCATCAAAATATAAACGCCATAACTTTTTCAAGAACGAATGCGTTCCTGAAATCCCAGCAGTATTCCACGGTTTGGACTGCTCCAAAGGCCCCAAGAACATTTCATACAAACGTAAAGAGTCTGCCCCATAATCTTCACAAATACTATCCGGACTTACCACATTGTACTTGGATTTGGACATTTTTTCGACTTCTCTCCCAACAACGTATTTTCCATCTTCAAGAACAAACTCCGTTGCTTTATATTCTGGAAGCCACTTCTTGAATCCTTCAATATTTAATTCATCAGAAGTATTTATTAATGAAACATCTGCATGGATAGGTGTCACCTTTTTTCCTTCAATCAATCCTTTGGAAATCACATTCCCCGTTTCTTCTTCTCTATAAACAAAAGCACTGGTCCCGGTAATCATCCCTTGATTAATTAATTTTTTGGCAAACTCATCTTTTGGCACCAAACCTTTATCAAACATAAATTTTTGCCAAAAACGAGAGTACAGCAAATGCCCTGTGGCATGTTCACTACCGCCAATATATAAATCAACATCTTGCCAATAGTTTATGGCTTCCTTTGAAAATATATCATTCTCATTTCCAGAGTCCATATACCGGTTAAAATACTGCGAGCTGCCTGCCCAACCTGGCATAGTATTTAATTCCAACGGCCACACCGTGGCATTGTTTATCGCGCTGTTATGTACAACCTTATTAGTGTCAGTGTCCCATGCCCAAACCTCAGCATTCCCTAAGGGTGGTTCTCCTGTTTCAGTTGGTAAATATTTTTCAACCTCGGGCAATTCTATTGGCAAATGCTCGGCATTGATCATCTGCGGCATTCCGTCTACATAATACACAGGAAAAGGCTCTCCCCAATACCGTTGACGGCTAAAAACAGCATCACGCAAACGGTAATTAATCTTGCCCTCACCTTGTCCCAACTGCGCCAACTCATAAATGGCTCTTTTTACAGCCTTCGTATATTTTAATCCGTTTAAGAAATCAGAGTTTGTAATCACCGTAGTTGACTTATCAGCAAAAGCTTCTTCAGAAATATCAACTCCCTCAAATATGTTCGGGATGGAGATATTAAAATGCTTCGCAAAATCATAATCCCGTTGATCCCCACAAGGAACGGACATTACAGCTCCTGTTCCGTAGCCCGCCAGAACATAATCTCCAATCCAAATAGGAATGGGTTCTTTTGTAAACGGGTGTTCTGCATATGCACCCGTAAAAGCACCTGTTATCGTTTTTACATCGGCCATACGATCACGCTCAGAACGTTTTGCAGTTGCTTCAATATAAGCTTCAACTTCGGCCTTTTGCTCACCCGTTGTAATTTTCGAAACCAATTCATGCTCAGGAGCCAATGTCATAAAACTGACCCCAAAAATGGTATCTGGTCTTGTTGTGAAGACATCAATAATGGCATCATGACCATTAACATTGAATATTGCGGAAGCTCCTTCAGAACGACCAATCCAATTCGTTTGGGAATCTTTTAAGGGTTGTGGCCAATATATCTTATCCAAGCCATCTAACAAACGCTGTGCATAAGCAGTGATTCTCATACTCCATTGGGTCATTTTTTTACGAACTACAGGATGCCCACCTCGTTCGGAAACACCATTTACAATTTCGTCATTGGCCAATACGGTACCTAATGCAGGGCACCAATTCACCTCTGTTTCCGCCAAATAAGTCAAACGGTAGTGTAATAATATCTCTTGTTTTCTCTTATTTGAAAACGAATTCCAATCTTGGGCGGAAAAAGCATCAACGTTTTCATCGCAAACAGCATTAACCGTTGCATTTCCTTCCTTTTCAAAAATTGAAATCAATGTCTGAATATCTTCTGCCTTATCAGAATCCTTGTTATACCATGAATTGAACAGTTGAATAAAAACCCACTGTGTCCATTTGTAATACTTTGGATTAGACGTTCGCACCTCACGACTCCAATCAAAAGAGAACCCAATTTTATCTAATTGCTCCCTATATCTGTTAATATTAGTTTCTGTTGTAATTGCCGGATGTTGACCAGTTTGTATAGCATACTGCTCTGCTGGAAGCCCAAAAGAATCGTAACCCATTGGATGTAAAACATTGAAGCCTTTATGCCTTTTGTACCGTGCATAAATATCGCTGGCAATATACCCTAATGGGTGACCAACATGAAGTCCTGCACCTGATGGATAAGGGAACATGTCCAACACATAGAATTTTTCCTTTTCTGAATTATTCTCTGCTTTAAAAGTTTGATTTTTGGCCCAATATTTCTGCCATTTGGCCTCAATTTCGTTGAAATTGTACTGCATTTTGTCGCTTTCTTTACTATACCGGGCAAAAATAAGTTTATTCAATTTACTTTCCTATTTTTACATATTCATATCCTATACATGAGTAAATCTTTTGAAAGGTACCAAAAACGAAAGCTGATTTCTTCTTACTTCTCAGTGGTTTTGAGCATTGGTTTGGTGCTCTTTCTTCTTGGGATTCTTGGATTATTGGTCCTGAACACAAAAAAAATGGCAGATCATTTTAAAGAGCAGATAACCATATCTGTTTTTCTAAAAGAAAATGCCAAGGAAGTGGAAGTTGACCAATTACAAAAGAGTTTGGCAATGGCCGAATACACCAAATTGGCGACCTATGTATCCAAAGAAGAAGCTGCCGAACAACATAGCGAAGAAATTGGGGAGAATTTCATTGACTTTTTAGGATATAATCCATTAAAAAATTCCATTGATGTTCAATTGAATGCAGATTTTGTTTCCCCTGAGCAAATAGAAAGTATCGCAACCGAAATATCGAAAAAGAACTATGTTGATGAAGTCAGTTATGACAAACCTTTGGTTGGTCTTCTTAGTGACAATGTTAAAAAAATAAGCTTCTGGATTCTCATTGCCAGCACTATCTTTACTTTTATCGCCGTACTACTCATCAATAGCTCTATTCGATTATCAATATATTCGAAACGATTCATAATAAAGACCATGCAAATGGTAGGTGCAACCAAGGTTTTTATTCGAAGGCCATTTATTTGGTCCAATATTAAACTTGGAATGTTGGGGTCGCTTATTGCCCTTTTGGCTTTGGGAGGGGTACTATTTTATTTGAACAAAAATTTCCCTGAATTAAATCTTTTTCAGGATAGTACATTATTGATATTGCTTTTTGCAGGAGTTTTTGTTTTAGGGGTATTGATTTCACTAATAAGCACTTATTTTGCAACCCAACGGTTTTTAAACCTTAGGACGGACGAATTATATTACTAAATTTGCGATATGGGTAAAAAGCAAAAGAATACTCCTGGCCAGGCAGCAAAGCCTGAGTTTATTTTCCAGAAGAAAAATTATATGTTCATGTTCATTGGTATAGCCTTTATCGCTTTAGGGTTTATTTTAATGAGTGGCGGAGGTAGTGATGACCCTAATGTATTTAATGACGATATTTATAATTTTCGAAGAATACGATTGGCACCGACTTTGGTGTTGATTGGTTTGGGTATCGAAGTTTATGCCATTTTGTTGAATCCCCATAAGAAGCGCAAGTAATTGGAGACTATAGATGCTATTATCCTTGGTATTATTCAAGGACTTACCGAATTTCTTCCTGTATCATCAAGCGGACATCTAGAATTGGGCAAAGCCATATTAGGTGACAATTCGGTTCCAGAAGAAAGCCTTTTATTTACTGTTGTACTTCATTTCGCTACTGCCCTTAGCACCATAGTCGTTTTCAGAAAAGATGTGTGGGAAATTCTAAGTGGACTCTTTCAGTTTAAATGGAATGAGGAAACCCGATTTTCATTGAAAATTATCATTTCAATGTTACCGGCCGTTTTGGTTGGATTGTTTTTTGAAGAACAGTTGGAAGCTTTTTTTGGTGGAGATATTCGTTTAGTGGGCTTCATGCTATTGATTACTGCGATTTTACTCTATTTCGCTGATAAGGCGAAAGATACTGACAAAAAGGTTTCCTATAAAAATGCGTTCATTGTTGGTATTTCACAAGCAATTGCAATGCTCCCAGGAATTTCTAGAAGTGGGGCAACAATATCAACATCGGTATTGTTAGGGGTTGATAAAACAAAAGCCGCCCGTTTCTCTTTTCTTATGGTAGTGCCTCTGATATTTGGTAAAATGGCCAAGGATATCATGAGTGGAGAACTTAGTTTTGATAGTGAAAACACATTTGCAATGAGCGCAGGATTCATAGCGGCGTTTATAGCGGGGTTAGCAGCCTGCACCTGGATGATTCAACTTGTTAAGAAGAGCAAGCTTACTTACTTTGCCATTTACTGCTTGCTGGTGGGGCTTATTGCAATAGGTTATAGTTTTTGGAGCTAAAGCCCAATTCCGAACAGTAATCTGTACTAACGAAAATCCTTTATGAAATCATTATCGAAAGAAGATTTTTTAGACGGACAATTACTCCTAATCGACAAACCATTAGGTTGGTCATCGTTTCAGGCAGTTAACAAACTTAAATGGGTCATTCGAAGGAAATTCCAGCTAAAAAAAATCAAAGTTGGCCATGCGGGCACATTAGACCCATTAGCCACGGGACTTTTACTCATCTGTACAGGTAAGTTCACAAAAAAGATAAACGACCTTCAAGGACAGATAAAAGAATATACTGGTACTATTACCCTTGGGGCGACCACCCCTTCATTTGATTTGGAAACTGAAGTCAATGAAAATTTTCCAATTGAGCATATAACCGATGAAATGATTCGCGATACCACTGCGCAATTTATGGGGAACATAGAACAGGTCCCACCTATCTTTTCGGCATTAAAAAAAGATGGAAAGCGACTTTACGAATATGCCCGGGAAGGTAAGGAAGTAGAAATCAAAAAAAGATTGGTCACCATTTCTGAATTTGAAATCACTAAGATCAATATACCTGAGGTCGAATTTAGGGTTGTATGCAGTAAAGGAACATATATACGATCCTTAGCCCATGATTTTGGGCTACACTTACGGTCTGGAGCGCATTTATCTCGTCTCAGAAGAACCAAAATAGGCGATTACAACGTAAATAAAGCCCTAGACCCATTGGTTTTCGAGAAAACATTGCTTGATTAAGAAGTCAAAAAGCTGGTTTTTAAACAAATGGCTCTCTTTTAAAACGTTTTTAAAATAATTTTATAAAAAAGTGGTTATAGCTCTATGAGTCTCAGTCGTCAACAGTTATCGCTATTGATTACCTTCCTCACCATGTCCATTATGGTGTTGGGACTCTATAACATACATTTAGGCGGTCAACAAGAGGAAGATGAATACATTGTTGAAATGGTTTTAGATCCTGAGATACTTGAAGAATTGCTCAAGGAAGAGGAGAAGTTAATAGAAGAATTGCAACAGCAAGACCCCATAAAAAGCCACATGGCCTATAATGAAACTGCAAAACCAAGCTATGGTGACCCTGAACCTTTAAAAACGCTTGAAGAAATTCTTGAAGAAAAAGCCGCTAATGAAACCGATGAGATTTCAGATTATAGCAACGAAGATTCTGAATATGCCGCAAAGGTTAAAGAACTGGCAAAACAGAGAGAGGAAAAAAAGAAATTATTGGGAGAACGTGAGGCTCAAAAAGAGGAGCGCACCAATAATTTGGCAGAAAGAAAAACTTCGGTTTCCTATTCATTGGTTGGAAGAAATAATTACAAACTGCCCCCTCCAATTTACACCTGCATAGAAGGTGGAAAGGTAGTAATCAACATAGTCGTTGATGCCGTAGGCAATGTGTCAGATGCTAGTTATAATGCAAAAAGTTCAGGCACTTCAAACGGTTGTTTGGTCGACAATGCAATCACTTATGCTTTAAAAGCTAAATTCAATACTTCGACAAAAGCCTCTCAAAAAGGCACAATCACCTATTTATTTCAAGGAAAGTAACCCCAACAAATCATCTAAAGTACTTTGCCCCTTATCCTTGTTATACCAAACTTGTAAATCTTGTTTAAACTCTGGAGTTAAAGTACCATGCTCATTTTTATAATCTATGACCATTTTAGCGGCAACTTTAGGTCGCGAACCCCATTCTCCAACCACCTTTCCTGAACCATCCTCAACCATGATCAATTTAGGTATCGCCATGGCTCCATTGGTTAGAAAACGATTCATAATATCAAGATTTTCATCACGTAAAATGACCTTCAATGAAATATCATCGTTCAACTGGGCTACTTTGTTTATCATAGGCATTGTTTGGGCAGCATCACCACACCAACTTTCTGTCAACACCAACCAAGTAACTTTTTTATCATAACCCTTGATTTTTGTCACTATCTCCTCCCCAATTTTCAAAGTCTTATCCAATCGCTTCATGCGTCTTTGGTTCAAAAGGGTATAATCGGTCAATGTCTCTGTTTGCTCTGGGCCCGTTGATTTTTTGGCTGCGGCCAAATCATCGACCAATAACCTGTATTCTTTATAAGACATGGCCTTTCTTGTTCCTTTTTGGACCAATTCTTCAGTTGTACTCTCTAAACCTTCTAAAACGATAGTTTTCATACTAGTAATTTTGAAGTGCAAAGTTACCAATGAATCATTTATTTATTGGTAACATTGGTGACATATGTAGGTGTTTTTCACAAAACCTTACAATACTCTCTTTTTTATCATTCCCCCTCGAGTATCATTGATTTTGTTCATCACCACAAAAGCTTTAGGATCAATTTTGGAAATCTCGATATTCAGTTTACGAATTTCCAACCTGGTAATTACCGTAAAGAGTACGTCATACTCATTATGCTTGCCATTCTCAACATAACCACCCTTTGCATCATATATAGTAACACCGCGACCTAATTTATTTATGATCATTAATCGAATATCATTACTGAAATCGGATATTATGGTAACTCCCGTGTACTCTTCAATACCTTCTATCACAAAATCAAGTGTTTTTGAGGCGGCCAAATAGGTAAGCATTGAATATAAAGCAGTCTCTATGGATAGGAGATAGGCCGCGGCCAAGAAGACCATTATATTGACCAAAATAATAATGTCCCCAATAGTGGTACCCAGTTTTCGACTTAGAAAAATCGCCAAAACCTCAGTCCCATCCAAAACACTACCTCCCCTAACCGACAAACCTATTCCTGCACCCAAAAAAAATCCTCCAAAAACAGCGACCAATAGCTTGTCCTGGGTGATTTCCGGAAAGTTCACAGTGGCCAAAACCAATGCCAATCCTAAAATCGCAAATGTTGCCTTTAGAGCAAAAGTGCGGCCAATTACTCGAAACCCGAGGATTATAAAAGGAATATTCACCAATATAATGAGTAATGAAAGGGGTAAATTGCTCACCTCTGCGACTAATAAAGAAATACCAGTTGCCCCACCATCGATAAAACGATTTGGGAACAAAAAACTTTCAAGTCCAAACGCTGCGGTAAATATCCCGGAAACGATAAAAAAAATATCCTTGAAAATAAGTTTATAATTTGTGCGCGCCTTTGCATCTGAGGTCATAATAGTTTTAGCCATACGGTCTATGATTTGAGTAAATTGAAAACTAGATTAAGAAAGTAATTTGTTGGGCCACTGTCCTTATGACAGTCGGTCATAGAAGGGAAATGATCTTTAAGGAAATATTGGTGCAGGGATCCTTCCAAAATTGTACTCGCAAGACTTGATGGATACTCATATTCAGAATCCAGAGCAGATATCATATCCCTAATACGATTGACCAATCTTTTATAAATCACAAAATAACCCGCTTTGTTCTCTGTGTCCACCTCTTTTGTCAAATATGATTTTGAATATTCATTGATTACGATTTTATTGAGTAGCACTTCATTAATATGTGAAAAGGCAGAATCTTCTTCGGTGGTCTTTGTAACAATCTCGATGGTCCTTTTTAGTTTTTCGGCATGGTCACTAATACTATTGGTTGCAAATACCAATTGATATTCCAACCAACCCCAATACCAGGAAGTTAAGTATAACAACAATTTGTGCTTGTTTTCAAAATAACGGTAGATAGAACTTTCGTTAGACCCTATCTTAATACCTAGCTTTTTAAAGGTGAAACTTTCGAAACCCATTTTATGAATCATAAGAATACTTTCCTCGACTATACTTTTTCCCAAATCAGAGGATTCTGGATCTTTCAGAAAGATTTTTTCATTGATGTTTATTTTAACAGATTGTAGCAGGCGTTCCATTGGTCATTTGTTTTGTTCGTTACAAATATAATAGTATTACTATCAATATATAATAGTTTAACTATTTTTAATAAAAGTTATACTACCATATTTTTGAATTTAAACTAACAGATTTCCACCGAACATCATCCCATAAAGTCTCGTTTCATAAATCAACTATCCAATAGTAGAATACTCAATATCTTGGAATTGTATTTATCTATATCTTTAAATCATAAAATGAATAATGGAAAAACATAAATGTGGTTGGTGTTTAGGTAATGACCTGTATGAGGCTTATCACGATTTGGAATGGGGCGTTCCCGTAAAGGATGATGAAACCTTGTTCGAGTTTCTGATTTTGGAAACTTTTCAAGCTGGTTTAAGCTGGATAACCATTCTTCGAAAACGAGAGAATTTCAGGAAAGCTTTTAACCATTTTGATTATAAAAAAATCGCTACTTATGGTGATGCTAAGATTGAAGCCTTATTGAATGATGCAGGAATCATCAGGAACAAACTTAAAGTACATTCGGCCATTAGCAATGCCCAGTCCTTTATGAAAATACAGGAAGAATTTGGGAGTTTTAGCAATTACATTTGGGGATTTGTAAATAACAAACCCATTAAAAACTCCTTATTGGATTATAAGGAAGGCCCGGCAAATACTCCCTTATCCGATAAGATTAGTAAAGACTTGAAAAAGCGAGGATTCAAATTTGTTGGTAGTACCGTGGTCTATGCTTTTATGCAAGCCATTGGTATGGTCAACGATCATGAGAAAAGTTGTTTTAGGTATAAGGAGGTTTAAAATGAACGAATACATACAAACATTAGAACTTGAACTTAAGCGTAATTCCAATGCCAAAATCGCTGAAGAACAAAAGGCCTATATGCGAAACCAGTTCGAATTCTATGGCATAAAAACTCCAGTACGCCGCGAAATACAAAAACCTTTTCTTGCCAAAGATTTTCTTCCCCCAAAATCCGAATTGCAATTAATCATTAAAACCTTATGGAATAAACCTGAACGGGAATATCAATTCATAGGGCAAGAATTAGTGCACAAATACAAAAAACAGTTTGTAAAAAGTGATATTGCCCTATTGGAATTCATGGTTACCCATAAATCGTGGTGGGATACGGTGGACTATATCGCAGTAAAGTTGATAGGTCCATATTTTGATATGTTTCCGGAACAATTGAAACCTATTATAGAAAAATGGTTGGCATCTGGCAATATGTGGTTACAACGCTGTTGTTTGTTATACCAGCTTAAAAGCAAGGATAAAATGGATACGCAAAGGCTATCCCAGATTATCAACCTTCTGCTAGGTTCGAATGAATTTTTTATAAACAAGGCTATCGGATGGGTATTACGTGAATATAGCAGAACCAATCCCAAATGGGTAGTTAAGTTTGTATCAAACCACAAATTAGCTCCCTTAAGCAAAAGAGAAGCATTAAGGTTACTTTGAGATTATTGGTTATAAAGAAATATATAAGCGTTTAGACTTGTGGCGATAGTCATCCAGACCAAATACGGAATAATCAACAAGGTGTAAAATTTTACCTTTTTAAGGTGTTCAAAAGTGAAATAACCAATAAGTAACCACAACATAGTAATTACAATCAAGCCAATTAATACTAAATGTTGATTAAAGAAAAAGAAGTTCCAGCTAACATTTAAAACCCATTGAATACTATATAGTGCAAGTATCTTTTTGTCTAAAAAAGTGTATAAAAAACTAATTTTTGTCATGTAAAAAGAGAAGCACAACATTATGGTTGACCATGCAGCACCAAACACCCAATTTGCCGGTGTCCATGGAGCTTGATTTAAAGAGGTGTACCAATCAGTTTGAGGACCATTGTTCATTAATAAAACTCCACAACCCAGAGCCAAAAAATTAAAAAACAGAAAAACAATAAATCTAATAGCTCTATTATTAAGCATAATACTTTTTCTTTAAAGTGTTAAAAATCAATTGAATTGAAAATAACATGACAAATGCATAAAAAATATCTTCAACCGGAATAGTGAATATCCTAATTCCTAAATTTTCACTGTTATCATACCAAACCACCGGCTCATCAATAAAACTTCCTGTTAAAACTCCATTTACAATTAAGAATGGAACCAATATCACCAAAAAGCTAGGATAGTATTCTTGCAGCGTTCGTACGTGATATTTTAATCCGTACAAAATCAGTAAAACAAACAGTGCAAAGTTTATGGTTGTATACCATTTGCCAAAGTTCAGCATGAACAAAATTCCAGTAATAAGAACCAATGAAAAACTAATCATCAATGTTATAAATCTTGACAGTTTAAAATTTGGCAAATAATACTTTAGCACCTCATGTGTAAATAAACAAGCATATGGAATACAAAAAAAGAACATCCATTCTTCGAAAGGCATTCCGATAATTTTTACTCCTAAATAATATTCAGGGTTGAATCCCCAAATACCATTTGACGTAAAAATACCGTCCCAAACCAAAAATGGAACAGACACCAAAAGAATACTGATGAAAGCAGCCTTAAAATATTGGATGAAGTGAAACTTTCTTTCGAAAATACTGTAGAACAAGGGTATACTTAGGCTTGCTAAGTTTAAAAATAAATATAGATAATGATTCACCTTATTTCTTTAAAATATTTAAGCGGCACAAATAACATTCCGAAACATTCACCATCCGGTTTGTCTAAATGCTTATGGTGAATCTTATGACCCTTACGCAATCCACGTAAGTACCTGTTGTTTACATTGTCTAACCATTTAAAGCGTCTATGAATCAACACATCATGGACCATAAAATATGCAATACCGTAGCATAGGATACCCAACCCTATAAAGAACATATAATTTAACTCTGGTCTTATACCATAGTAGAACAAAAGAATACTTGGGACTGCAAAAACAACAAAAAACGCATCGTTCTTTTCAAATTTATGAGGATACCCCGGCTGATGGTGATCTTCATGTAAATACCACCCAAAACCATGCATTACATATTTATGCGTGCACCAGGTAACACCTTCCATGATAATAAAAGTAAAAAGCGTGGTCAAGATGTATGCTAATATTTCCATAATACCCTTCTGTTTAATTTATCAAGCAATATAATAGACTAAGTTACTGCAATACGAACAATTAAATATGATTAATCTTATATCGTACATACGTTCTGGTTAGCAGTACCAATTTCATTGGATCCGATATGCGAATTCTTTCATTCATTATTCTATCACAATCCAAACGTTTTAGTTTTCTTAATAGCCTATCAAAATATCTGTATGCCAAATACACTCCTAATTTTGCTTCCAATGGTAATTGTATAATACCTTTTCTTGCATGTTTCAAATCTTCCTCAATGTCTTTTATTATTTCAAATTTATTCTCGTTGGTAAGCTCCCCGTTGTACAAATTTGGGAAATAAGAGCGTCCTAAATTCTCTGTATCATCCTTGATATCCCTTAAAAAGTTTATTTTCTGAAAGGCAGAGCCCAATCGCATGGCCGAATTTTTTAATGCATTAAAAGCATCATCATCATTATTTACAAATACTCTTAAGCACATTAACCCTACAACATCAGCAGATCCATAAATATATTTAACAAAATCCTGTTTGGAACTATATTCCTTTTTGTACAAGTCACTTTCCATACTCCCAAGAAAATCTTCTACATATGGGTGTAAATCATAATTATGTACAATTTCCTGAAATGCATTTAGAATGGGGTTAAGACTTATTCTTCTTTCAATTGCTTTATTATAATCTTCCTTGAACTCATTAAAAAGCAACTCCTGATCGTATTCATTAAATGTATCCACAATTTCGTCAGCGTACCGTACAAATCCATAAATCGCATAAATCGCAGGCCTTATAGATGGGGCGAACATCTTTATCCCGGAGGAAAATGAAGTGCTATATGTATTTGTCACCAACTTGCTACAACTGTAACTGGAATCATCAAAAAGCTTTTTCATTTTAATAATATTTTGAAATTAATTCGCTGACTATTTTCCCTGAAATCAAGGATGGGGGAACCCCTGGACCTGGTACTGTCAATTGTCCGCAAAAAAATAAATTATCAACTTTCTTACTTCTCAATCTAGGGCGCAGAATATGTGTCTGTGTTAGTGTATTTGCCAAACCATAGGCATTACCCTTGTAAGAATTATAGTCCGATTTAAAATCATTTACGCAATAAGATTCTTTAAACTCAACCATAGCGTGTAAATTTTGCTCAGTTAAATCCTCCATTCTTTGAATTATCTGATTAAAATACTTCTCACGTATAGTCGGGTTATCCTCCAGATCCGGTGCTATGGGTATCAAGAAGATACCTGCCTCTTTTCCCTCCGGGGCACTTTCATTATCCGTCAGGCTAGGAAAACTTGCGTAGAACAATGGGTCCTCTGACCATTCTTTAGTATCATATATGGTTTTGGCATGCGCATCAAAATCGGTATCAAAAAACAAGGTGTGGTGCGAAACATTTTTTAACTTCTTTTTGAAGCCAACGAAAAAGAGCAATGCTGATGGGGCAAAAATCTTTTTACTCCAATAACTTTCTTTATACTGTCTTCTATTAACAGGTAAAAGTGATTCTGTATGGTGATAATCAGCTCCACTTAACAGGATATCACAGGAATAAAACTTATCACCTACTTGTATACCTTCAACATTGTTATCAGTTGTACGAATAGATTGAACAGGAGAGTCTGTCACGATTTCAACTCCTAATTCCAAAGCCAAATTCGTCATCGCCTCAACCACTTCATACATGCCTCCCATGGGGTGCCAAGTCCCCAGTTCAAAATCAGCATAGTTCATGAAATTGTAAAAAGAAGGGGTATTTCCTGGTTTTGCACCTAAAAAAAGTACTGGAAACTCCATTATTTTTCTAAGCTTTTCATCTTTTACGTAAGAAGCCACCTGTTTTTTTATCGTTCTGAAAAAATCAGTAATCTTTAGCATGGTGGTTGGAGTGATAATCTCCAAGATACTTTCTGCTGGTTTATATACTAGATCCTTAATGGCAATTTTATAATTCTTGCCCGCCTTTGATAAAAACCTGCGTAAAGCTTTCTTGCTTCCAGGTTCAATTGTTTCAAAGGTGTTCATTGTTTCCTCTATAGAACCTGATACTTTAATTGAATCTTTAACCCCAAAATATACTTGATAGGCAGGGTCTAATTTTTTTAATTGATAATAGTCACTCGGTTTTTTATCAAAATCACTGAAGAAGCTTTCAAAGACATCTGGCATCCAATAAAAAGTTGGGCCAATGTCAAACACAAAACCATCTCTCTTTTTTTGACGGGCCCTTCCGCCAATCTCTGGATTCTTCTCAAAAATTTGGACCCCAAAACCTGCCTTAGCCAAATAGCAACTGGCTGCAAGGGACGAAAATCCAGAACCAATTATGATGATCTTTTTATTGTTCATTTGTAATAATTTGAAGAAAAAATACTGAACTATTAAAATAATAGAAAAAAACATAACAAGCACTGATACCTATCACAATACCAGTGCCCGTTACTCAATAAAAACAACCTAAATCTTCTTTTTCATAAGATTGTTACCAATTCATCTAGTTGCTCGTATCGGGAATCATAACTTGATTCACTACATGTATTACACCATTGTTTGCTTGTACATCTACAACAACAACACCAATACCAGTATTTCCAGCTCCATCAGTGATGTCGGCAATATTATCTCCTGTACCTGGTAAATTGATTGTTATATTATCACCTTCCAATGTGGCTGGTGCCATACCATCGGTTAAGTCACCAGATCGAACGTTGCCGTTTGCCACATGGTGGTTTAATACAGATGTCAATAACATTTCATCAATATCGGTTACGCCATCCCAGTCCATATTACTATCCAATAATGCTTGAAAAGCAACATCTGTAGGTGCAAAAACCGTGTAAGGTCCTTCGCCATTAAGTACAGAAACAAAGTCGGTATCAGGTGTGCCTTCAGTCAAAGCAGCAACAAGTGGGCTAAAAGTCGCATCTGCAGTTGCAAAAGTCACCAATGTTGGTAAATCAATCACCGCATCAACAGCATGGATGACCCCGTTTGTAGCTACAATATCCGCAGCTGCAACATTACTCGAACCGTTCAGAGATACTCCGTCGTCCGTATTTATGTACATACTTAAATTGTCTCCATCTTCATTAGTAGCTGCCGTACTCACATATGAATTTGTCAACCCTGATGAAAAAGCGGCAGCACCAACAATAACATGGTTTGCCAAAATGGTATTCAATTCATTTGACATAGGGTTTGTAAAAGCTGAAAAAGCGGCATTTACAGGAGCAAAGACAGTAAAGTCAGTAGCATCATCTGATAATAAATCCGTAAAAGTGGTATTGCCGCCAGCAGTTAATGCTCCAACCAATTCTGTTAAATCACTATTTGCCACTGCATGGTCTACGATATTGGGCAAACCTATAACTGCGTCAACAATATGTACTACCCCATTAATGGCTTTATTATCTGCCGCGGTAACGGTAGAACATCCGTTCAAACTAACTCCGTCTGCAGTATCTACCAGCATACTTAAATTGTTGCCTCCCGCTCCGGCGGTAGAAAGAGTTGAGATATATCCTGTCATTAAATCAGTAGATAAATTATTACCACTTACAACATGGTTCAATAATACTTGAGTCAATACATCCACTGGTACATCACCTAGTTCAGCAAAATTATTGTCAGCCAAAAATGTTGCAAAAGCATCGTTAGTTGGCGCAAATACAGTGAACGGCCCTTCACCGGCCAAAACAGTTGGCAGGTCTCCATCTGCAGCTACTAAGGCAGCGACCAAGTTTTCCAAACCTGGGGTGGCAATGGCCAAATCAGTAATCGAAACCAAAAGAATATCACTTAAGGCATCCAATGCAGCTTGTGGTAAAAGTATTTTATCAATTAAATGTACCGTACCATTGTTAGTAGCAACATCAGCCGTTGTAACCATTGCATATTCTCCCGCTGCATCCATAAAAGAAGCACCGCCGTCTAAACTAACCGTTAATTCCTCTCCTTGGACAGTTGTAATAACCTGACCCTCTGTAAGATCACCAGATGTCACAGAAGCACCACTCACTACATGATAGGCCAAAATACTGGCTAAGAGGTCTTGTAATTGTTCAGAGTTAAAATCATCAAGCGAATCAAATCCATCCAACCTTGCCAAAAGGTCCACGAAAGCATCATTAGTCGGGGCCAATACCGTAAAAGTCCCAGTTTCATCGCTAAGCGTTGCGATAAGGTCGTTAGATCCGCTTTCATCCGCTTTAGCCAAAGCAGCAACAAGATTGCTCAGGGCATCAGTACCCTGAGCGGCCTCGACAATGTTCATTGTCTCTTGTTCCATTTCAATCACTGGTTGGTCATCATCCTCACTACACGAATACGTGAATAAGGATACTGCGATGAACATAAATAAATAACTAATCTTCTTTTTCATAATTAAATTTTTTAAGGTTTGTCTAATCTTTTTTGTTTTTACTTAGACAAGAGTATAACATTTTTTTTATATGTCCAACTTTTTTTACTTTTTTTTAGACATTTTTAATAAAAAATGCTCATTTTTGTACCAAACTCCATTGAATTGCTGTGATTCATGGTTAATTCTTTCACTTAAAACTCTAAATATGTCGAACTATTCAATGGCTGATATTGTATCAATAACAGGAATCAATGCCCATACATTAAGAAAATGGGAATCGCGTTATAGTTTTATAGTACCTAAAAGGACAGCAACCAATATTAGGTATTATACAGATGATCAACTTCGTAAGTTGCTCAATATTGGTATTCTTACCAGAAACGGCTATCGCATATCACACATCGATACTTTGACGGATGAACAAATACACGAGGTAGTTTCAAAAATTCTTTTGGATACCACTCCACAGGACGACATAAATGCCTTAATAGTAAGTATGTTGGAAATGAACGAGATAGACTTTAATGAGATAATAGAAAGGTATATCGCCAAGCATGGGCTGTTAAAGACGATTACAGAACTATTGTATCCCTTTCTGAATCATATTGGGGTATTATGGGGTACGAATAAAGCAATGCCAGCTCAGGAGCACTTCATCTCTAACCTTATTAAACAGAAAATGTACAGTGCAATTGATGCAATTCCATCAAAAGATGAAACCAGCCCAACCATTGTTTTATACTTAGTGGAAGGTGAAAATCATGAAATAGGGTTATTATTGGCGAACTACATAGCCAAAGAACTAGGTTGGAGAACATTTTATCTTGGGTCAAATGTGCCTCTAGAAAATATTAAAGATGTTTTGGAAATTACCAAACCGCATTTAATGCTGACAATGTTTACCATGCTAAGACCTGCAAAAATTGAAAAACTCATCACCTCATTATATAAGGACACGACTGTCACCCTTGCTGTTTCAGGAGGCATGAATATTGAGAGCTCCTTAGATGGCTTCAAACAAGTAGTCCACTTAAAAAATCCGAATGAGTTTATTGATTTACTAAATCAAAAACAAAATTCATTGCTTTCTGAAGCCTCAAATACATAGTCAAATCATCAGAGTTCTTCATTGGGTACCTTTTAGAAAACCCATGAACTTTTTTCTTGGTATTTCCTCAGCTCCAAGGCTTTCTAAATGACTTGTATAAAGCTGGCAATCAATTAATGTATAGTTCTTTTCCTGAAGTTCCCTAGCCAGTTGAATAAATGCGAATTTCGAAGCATTGCTTACGAAACTGAACATACTTTCCCCACAGAAAATATGTCCAAGATCAATACCATAAAGCCCCCCAACAAGTTCTTCGTTTTGCCATACCTCATATGAATGTGCATACCCCAACATGTGCAAATCCAAATAAGCTTCTTTCATTTCCTTGGAAATCCAGGTGCCATCCTGCCCTTGGCGTTTTACTTTAGCACATTGATCAATTACAGCTTCAAAACAATGGTTTTTGGTCAATTTAAATTCATCGTTCCTTATTACCTTTCGCATACTTTTTGAAATTTTGATGCGCTTTGGAAAAAGAACCATTCTTGGATTCGGGCTCCACCACAAAATCATAGACCCCTCATTGAACCAAGGGAAAATACCACTTTTATAGGCCAAAATAAGGCGTTCAGTAGAGAGGTCACCACCTACTGCCAACAAACCTTCTTCATCGGCCAGTTCTACCTTGGGAAATGCGATTTCATCAGTTAAAAAAATCAAAGGTCTATTATAGCTATCTTTTTTCATCGTAAAGCAATGGTCATAAATTTACATAAAACCTAAAAGACCATATTCAATCAAAATATTACAAATAAAAAAAGACCCGATTGGGTCTTTTTTCTAATAATCTTATTGTAGTTAAAAAGGAAGGTCGTCGTGCTCGTCCTCATTTAATTTATCCGCTGGTTCAAAAGCTTCCATAGGAGGAACTGGTGGTATGTCCTGATTAGGGGCTGCTGCCTGTAAGTTTTCAATTCTCCACCCTTGGATAGAATTAAAATACTTTACCTCTCCTTGAGGGTTTGTCCATTCCCTGCCTCTTAAATTAATGCTGATCTTAACATCTTGTCCAACACTGTAACTATTCAATAAATCACATTTGTCCTGAACAAATTCCACCATTATGTGTTGAGGGTATTGCTCATCTGTAGTTACCACAACTTCTCTCTTTCTAAAACCATTGTTACCAAAAGTTTTAGTCTCATCTATCACCTTAATTTTTCCTTGTACTTCCATAGTATGTTAATCGTATTATCTGTGTTTAATGTTTATGTTATTTTAATTAGGGAGGCCTAATAGAAATGTTCCCGATTTTTTTCCATTTTCTTTTTTTGCATGTCCTTTTTTCCAAGTATAGTTGTCAGAACCCAAGCCTTCTAGAAGAACATCCAAATCTTTAAGTGTATACATTCTTGGCAATGATGCTTGACCATCCCAAGCATAACAGATTGGGATTATTGGAATCAAATAGGTAAAGACAATCTGCCGCCAAGTTAAGGGTTTTACAAATGGTGTCATAAAAAGAACCATAATAATTAGTATGACCAAAGAAATCGGAAGCAACAGCCACCAGATTAATAAAGGAATGTTGTTTTCGCCCATTTCATAAATCAATAACGCCTGGTTGGTTCTTTGAGCGGAAGCCAAAATCTCTTTTGCCTTTTTCGGTGGCATATGATGAAAACAATTGACCATTGTTTTCAACCCTTCAGGCGCCGTTGCAATATTTGTGGCATCCACTGACGTCTGACTATAACTGATTTTATCCTCTGTGTTTTGGTTGAACTTTTTCAACATTTTATCATTTGGGAACAAATCTGTCATAACCAATTCTACATTCTCCAAACCTTTTATTGCGTGTAGAGAATCCAGAACTTCTGGCATTGCACCGCCAGAACCGGATCCTAAATCCACAATGTTATTAAGGTTCTTTTTCCTCAGCACTTCGGCAATTAAACCTGCCAAAACTTCCGGCACTCCCATCATTTTTTGTAAAATGACAATGAGGTTGGTCATACAGGTACGTAGCCAACTGGGAAACCAATTAAAATCCTCAAATTCGAATAGTTGTATTCGTTTCATAATGCCAATAATACTTTCCAAGCAGAGATTACCTCATTGTTTTTTAAAAACTGTTGGGCTTTTCGATGTACTTTATTCCTGTCCTTTGAATTGACCAAAGAATACAATTCATCATTCGCCTCAATATATTCCTTAATTTCAGATGCTACAGGTAATTTTTCAACGTTTCCAAGCATTCCTAAATCGTTACCAGTTAGCACCTTACTTAATCTAATTTCTTTGGGAATTTTGTCAACTCCAATTCCTAAACTTGATAACGGTTTGGGAACTTCAAATAATCCTTGGTTTGCTCTTGAATACCAGTTTCCACCCATACGAGCGACCAAATCAATTTTATGTTGATCAATTGCACCATTGTCATCCAAAATATCAGAGTCAATATGGATTTTAACCACTTCCGAAAAGATAAGGTTTCCTGCTCCGCCTTCTTTCCCTAGAGTTTCAATTTTAGTCACTTTGCACTCAAACTGTACAGGTGATTCTGCTACTCTGAAAGGTTGGATCAAATCGGATTTTAACATGGTCAAACCAGCTTTTACAAACTCATTTTCCCCTTCGGCGTATTCGGTACTTGAAAGTGACATTTGTTGTACAATCTTATAGTCAACTACATTAATGACCACTTCTTTTATCTTATGTACATTCTCAAGTGTATGCTTTGTAGAATTATCCCTAACTCTTCTGGCCGGTGAAAATATGAGAATTGGAGGATTAGCACTAAAAACATTGAAAAAGCTAAAAGGCGAAAGATTTGGTCTGCCTTCATCATCGATTGTGCTGGCAAACGCTATTGGTCTTGGCCCGATGGCCCCCAATAGATAGCCATGTAATTTTTGGGTGGAAATCTCGTTTGGAAGTATAGAAACAATGTCTGCCATGGTTTTGCAAATGTAGTTAATTTGAATACGATTTAAAACAAGAACCTATATGCTTCGGACACCATTTATTATCATTTTACGTTATCTTTAAAGCAACAAACCAACTGGATGAATTTTAATCCTCAAAAAAAAACTTCCAATTTTATTTTACTTGCTGTGGCCTTTGCTATCGTAAGTTTGATTTTATGGAACACCAATAGTTTCTTTAAAAAATTCAAAGAGGAAGAGCGCTTAAAAATGGAGATTTGGGCAACCGCCCATTCCGAATTTTTGCAATCCTCTGAAGATTTAGACTTAGGCAATCTCACCTTAAAAGTATTTCAAAACAACACATCAACCCCAATGATATTGGTCAATAAGGACGGTTCTATCAAAACCAATAACATGCCCAAGGAAAAGGTTGAAAATTCTACATATGTTCAAGAAAGCATCAAAAAATTCCAAGGCGAGAACATGCCTATCTTCATTGATCAACAAGGAGAACATTTGGCCACTTTATATTACGGGAACTCTGAAGTACTGAACAAATTAAAATATTATCCTATTGCTTTGTTATTGATTATTCTACTCTTCGCGGCAGTTATTTTCTTTTTCTTCAAGACCAACAAAGCTTCAGAACAGAACAAACTTTGGGCAGGTATGGCAAAGGAAACAGCCCATCAAATCGGCACTCCACTCTCATCACTCTTGGGCTGGAACGAATTGCTCAAGAATGAAAAAATAAACCCTGAAATCACAAAGGAAATAGAAAAAGATATATCTCGACTTGAAACTATTACAGAACGTTTCTCAAAAATAGGTTCATTACCCGAACTAAAGGAATTTGACATAGTAGAGGAAACAAAAGAAGCCTACGACTATTTAAAACGTAGGAGTTCTAAGTTGATTCATTTTTCCTTTAACACCAAAACCCAAAAGCTTCCTGTTCTACTGAATCAATCACTATATAATTGGACAATTGAAAATCTAGTTAAAAACGGAATAGATGCCATGAAAGGCAAAGGGAGTATTGCAATCGACATTATTCCTGCCGGCAAATACGTGAATATTCTAGTGGCGGACACAGGGGGTGGAATTGCAAAAAGCGAATATCATACCATTTTCAATCCAGGAGTGACTTCAAAAAAAAGAGGTTGGGGTCTTGGGTTGTCACTCGTTAAAAGAATAGTGGAAGAATATCATCAAGGAAAGGTAAAGGTGCTTTCTTCTGGGAAAGAGGGAACAATAATGCAGATATCTTTAAAAGTTAACAGTTAAGTCATGGCGAAGGAAAGATTTGAAACTATCAAAGAAGCTGATATTACCAACAATTGTCCTGAATGTTTTAATCAGGACATGAAAATCACTTTTCAGCAAAAACATAAATACGGGAAGTTATATGACAGAACCACCAATGAAGTGCGTAACAAAATAAAATGTAACAAATGTGAATCTCTAATTTACCCCGTGAATTGGACAGATGATATTGAACGAACGTTCAACTATTATCAAAAGATGGTTACGCCAGAAAAGATTTCAATAAAATTTACCTCGTTGTTCTATGTTCTAATAATTTCCGCCATTGTTTTGATTGGTGTTGGGATCTATTTATGGCAATCTGGCATTATTCGATTTTAGAAATGATTTTCCTGGCAATAGTTTCAAATTCTTCTTGGGTTAGAGAAACCTTATGCTGAAAGGTGGCTTCTTTCATAGTATTCAAAGGAATCATATGCACATGAACATGTGGCACTTCCAATCCGATTACGGTCATCCCTACACGCTTACAATCCAAGGATGCTTCAATTGCTTTGCCTATTTTCATTGAAAATGACATAAGACCCAGATAGGTGTCTGCATCCAAATCTGTAATTTTATCAACCTCTTTTTTTGGGATACATAAAGTATGCCCAATGGCATTGGGATTAATGTCCAAAAAAGCAAAGAAATTTTCATCTTCGGCTATTTTATAACAAGGAATTTCTCCGTTAATAATCTTGGTGAAAATACTGGCCATGGTAGTTTAGTTTTTAGTTTCAATCCAAAAAAAAATCCTATCAAAATTCGATAGGATTAAATATAAAGATTTATGATTATCTATTCTCTGGTAATTTCTAAAATCTCAAAAGTGATTTTACCATTTGGCACAGTGATTTCAGCTGTATCGCCTACTTCTTTACCTAACAGGCCTTTACCAATTGGCGAGTTTACCGAAATCTTGCCTGTTTTTAGATCGGCTTCACTTTCTGCCACCAAAGTATATTTCATTTCCATACCGTTGGCCTGGTTCTTAAGTTTTACCGTTGATAACACCAACACTTTCGAAGTATCTAATTGAGATTCATCGATTAATCTGGCATTGGCCACAGTATCTTCCAGTTTAGAAATTCTCAATTCTAAAAGACCTTGCGCTTCTTTGGCAGCGTCATATTCCGCATTTTCAGACAAGTCTCCCTTATCCCTGGCCTCTGCAATTGCCTGGGAGGCTTTTGGTCGCTCAACATCTTTAAGTTGATTCAACTCATCTCTCAAATTTTTTAAGCCTTCTGCCGTGTAATAAGATACGTTACTCATAGCTTCATCGTTTAATAAATAGGAAAATCCCCTTTTTTAAAGAGGATTTAACGCAAAGATACATATTTTTTGCTCAATTTTGCGGAAGTTTCACTTATTAGAAAACGTACTATGAGTCGCTATTGTGCCTTATTTTTTATAGTCTTTTTATTATCATGTAATACTGATACTACGAACAGGAATCCTTACTTACAGGAAATTGGTTTTAGGTTTGATATGAACCTGAATTTACCGTTGTACAGCCCCTTGACAAATACGGGAAATGCAATTTATGTAGGTTCGGCCGGTGTAGGTACGGCAGGCGTTTTTGTAATTAATGCAGGGTTCAACCAGTTTCGTGCATTTGAGGCCAGTTGTCCCAACCATGCCCCCAACCAATGTTCGACCATGGAACTAAATGGACAAACAGCAACCTGCTCTTGCGAGGATTATGAATATAGTCTGTTCACAGGGCAAATGTTGAACAGACCAGATGATGGCAAACGCTATTATGATATGTTGGAATATAGAACGAGTTTTGGTGGAAATGTATTGAGCGTTTCCAATTAAAGAACACCCAATATTTTATCCATTACCCAACTGGTATGTAATCCCGTTTTTCCCAAAGATGGATGGGTCAATTTTCCAGTTAAGTGATTTTGGATGTTCAATACATGATATTCCTGAATATGCTTGGGATTTGAAATATTAAACTCTTGAACTTCATTGGTATTCTCCTGAATTATTGGTGCTTCATCAAAAACAGAAAATGTAATATTGCCATTACTTCCAATAATCTCCACTTTATCTTCTCTCTTGAAACTCCCAAAATTCCAGCTACCCTCTCCGGTTACACCACTTTGATGTATCCAATTACCTACAATGGCATCCTTTGCCGAATATAAACCCAGTTGATTCGTAGCAAAACCACAAGCCTCCTTAACATCTCCCAACAGATACATAAACAAATCGAGCCCGTGACTTGCCAAGTCATCAAAATAGCCGCCTGGGGCGACTCTTGCATCAGTTCGCCAATTTGGCTCCCTATTCAAGTCCAACTGATTGGGTGGTTTGGATAGATACCATCTGACATGACGTACTTTACCAATTGCTTCTTCCTCTAATAACTCTCTTACTTTATTGAATCTTGGTAATGAACGGCGGTAATAGGCAATGAATAAAGGAATACTCTTGCTATGGAATGCATTGAATATTTTCAAACTTTCTTTATGGTTTGGAGCCATAGGCTTTTCTATACAGCATGGTTTGCCAGCGTTGGCAACTTTTAACGCATAATATAAATGCGAATCTGGAGGGGTTGCTATGTAAACAGCATCAATATTCTTACTATTGATTAAATCATCTGCATTTTCAAATACTTGTGGAATATTGTGCCGTTTGGCGTAGTCAATTGCCTTGAGTTTACTCCTCCGAGTCACTCCATATACTTCAAAACCCTTAATTTGTTGATAAGCAGGACCACTTTTTATCTCGGTTACCGAACCACAACCAATAAATCCCCATTTAATATTTTTTATTTGGCCCATCGAATCAAATTGTATCATTATAATTCCATCTAAAACTACAAATTAAGTCCAGTGTTTTAAACAAAAAAAAGTGCTTATTCTTTCAAACAAACACTTTTAAGTACTCAACATATTGGATTAAAAACTTAAAGTCGCTCCCAATAACATATTGATTCCCGCCTGTGGATAATACCCAGCGCCTTCGATAGTTGTTGTCGAATTAGGAACTGACCATGTATCATCATAAGTATAGAAATAACCGTTCGATACATATTCTTTGTCAAGTATATTGTTCACCAATAATGATAGTGCTATACTCTTAATAAATGAGTTGGTTTCAATAAGGTATTGCACATTTAAATCGGTCTGGGAATAGGATTCCAATTTTGAGCCATCAGAATCAATATTACCCATATATTGTTCCCCAACGTATTTACTTAACAATGACAATTGTAACTTTTCGTTGGGTAAATAGTCAAATCTATTTCCTACAATGATTCCTGGAGAAAACGCTATGTTGGTATTTCCCAATTCCTGTAAAACTCCATCACGTTGAAAAACAATATCTCTATTCTTGTTAGAACTAATCGCAATATTAGGACCTATGGCGAATTTATTCCCCAAACTAACATTGGCATCTATTTCAAGTCCCAATCTATAACTATCTCCTACATTGGACCTCAACGGTGCCCCAACATCGTTCAATTCCCCCGTAAGTACAAGTTGATCCTTATAACCCATATAATAAACATTGGTATTCACTTTAACACTCGGTGAAACATAACGCCATCCCAATTCAAAATCATTCAACTTCTCTGGTTTTGGGCTTCCATTCTCATAATCATTTTTATTAGGCTCACGGTTTGCTTGGGCATAAGAGAAATAAAAATTATTGTTTTGATTCAAATCAAAGGTGATTCCTGCTTTTGGATTGAAGAAATTAAAGGTATCATCAACCAAACCAGTATCCTCACCATTTGCCTGATAACCAACAGCTCTGTATTGTAAATCGCCAAACAAACTCCAATTTTCATCTAACTTATAATTGGCTTTGGCATAGATATTAAAATCAGTCTTTTCTGAATCGTTATCATAATACCTATTCCTTATCCTGCTCCCAGGAGCGTATTCGGCCCAAATAACCTCTCCAAAATGTCCTCCTTCATATTTATTCCAAGCCCCTCCCAATATAAAATCGAGCTCCTCATTACTATATTTTGTTGAGAATACAGCTCCATAAAAATCATTATCCAACCATCTTCGCCGTATTAAATCAGTTGTATTAATTTCTTCACCATCAACAGTAAATGGTTGAAAACCATAAGTAGAAAAATCTTCTTCTTCTTTAAACTGCTCAAAATATCCTCGTCCTTTTGTATAATGAAATGCAAGATTGGTACTCCAATCATTATTCAACTTTTGGTTCCAAAGTAGTTGTGCATGATTTTGTTTGTAATTGTCTTCTTCCTTTTCGTAAAACCGGGTATTCCCATTTTCATCTGTATGTATTCCAGATGGGTTAAAGGTTCGGTCTGTTTCCAAGGTTGCTGCATCAATCCCATACCAAGCTTGGTATGTTATTTCATGCCCTCCAAAAAGCAGAGCTTTTACCAAGGTGTTATCACTTTTATAAGCACCCTGAAGAAAATATGAATCGAGTTCAGAAGAGGCGCGATCAATATATCCGTCTGAAGTGATTCTTGACAATCTACCGGCTATTTCAATATGATCATTCAACAAACCTGTACTGAATTTCACTGAATTTTTCAATGTATTGAAACTACCTATTGAAGATGAAATTTGCCCAAAGGCTTCCTCGGCATAACCATCTGTTAATACATTTAAGCTAGCACCAAATGCACCTGCCCCATTTGTTGATGTTCCCACACCACGTTGCAATTGTAAACTTTCGGTCGAAGATGAAAAATCGGGCATGTTCACCCAGAATGTCCCATGTGATTCCGGGTCGTTATAAGGTATCCCGTTAATGGTCACATTAACTCTTGTTGCATCACTACCCCTAACCCTAAGGCTGGTATAACCAATACCTGCTCCTGCATCTGATGTTGTTACCACTGAAGGTAAGAAGTTCATTAAAATAGGAATGTCCTGACCTAGGTTTCTTGATTTTACATCTTCCTTTGTTAAGTTGGAAAAAGTAACTGGTGATTCTTTGGTAACCCGGACTCCAGAAACAAAGACCTCATCGAGGGTTATTTTTTTTCCTTCAAGAGAATCCTGTTGGGTTTCCTGGGCCGATATGCCCATTGTAAGCCCAATCAGGGCAAAAGTTGTGAAAATAGTTTTCATTCGTAATACGATGGTTACGAATAAAAGGGGCTATTATTCTTAGTTAAAATTGATTTTTGTTTCTATAGAAACATTGGAAAATCCAAATGGCAACAATTGCCTCCCTTAGCAGCATTACCCGCCCAGGTTCATTGGGTATAATCTCAGCCAGTTAAACCAGCACCCCTTTGAGATGGGGCAAATGTACTACCGAAAACTAAATCGGCATAATAAATAAATGATTTTCTTTTTATTGAACCTGATGGGTAGGTTTAAGCAAATCGTTTACAGTTTTAACCGGATTGAACGTAGATAACGGAACTTCAACAAAAATTGAATTCCAATAGGCCATAGCACCATTCCAAAGGCCGGGCAACTCCAAAGCTTTGAGTTCACGTCCTTCCTGGGTTTTCCCAGTAATGAAACCTTGTTTATGATCAACAAAATTTAGTAGATTATACTTTTCCCCTTTGAAATTCTTAACCCCGCAAACAAGATCTACTGGATTAAAATGAGTGGAATTCTTTAAAATACCTAATTGTTTTTCATCATTCATATCAATCTGCGCAGATTCAATGATCTGTAAGGAAACATGATTGTGAACATTTCTGATCCAGAATGGACCTCCTCCAGGTTCTCCTTCATTTTCTACCATACCGCAGATGCGAATTGGTCTATTTATTTTGTCCTTTAAAATCTCAATCTGTTCGCCTATACTAAAACCAGCATACTTATCTATAAAGCGAACATTCAGGTCCTTTTCAAGAAACTCCTTAATCTCCAACATTACATCCGCAGATAGCTTATTGTCGTCAAGTAATTTAGCAAACTTAAAGGCTTTTTCTTGTACTTTTAAAAGTAACCCCGCCAGTACCTTTTTACTCTTTGCAAGTTCTTCCTGTGCCTCAGGAACAACAACATTATCAATGTTTTTAATAAAGATGATATCGGCATCTTCCTCATTCAAATTTTCAATCAAAGCCCCATGACCACCAGGTCTAAAAAGTAAAGAACCATCAGAATTCCGGAAGGGATTATTCTCATTATCAACAGCGATGGTATCCGTTGACGCCTTTTGATAGGAATACCCAATATTGAAAACAGTTTTGGTTTCCTTTGCTAGACGATCATAGATGGCGCCATACTCTTTCGTAAACATTTTAATATGTTGCTCAGAAATTGTAAAGTGCAAATTGGCTTCATCGCCATTCTTTGCGTAATCGGATGCCTCTTTCAAATGCTCCTCAAAGGGTGTTGCGGAATGGTCCCCGTAATTATGGAATGGTAATAACCCTTTCGGATAAAACCCATAATTCAAAGCATCTTCAGACATCATTTCCTTCACAAAAAGATAAAGCGCCTCACTTTCGTTAGTTGCCAAGCCTTTGATATGGTCGCGAACCAATTCATAAAATGGAAAGTATTCTATTTTTTCTGAAAATGCTTGCAGGTCTTTATCACCAGTTCGCTCAAAATACTCCTCAAAGGTTTCCTTGGCTGGATCAAATTCATCCAAAAAGCTAAAAAGTGCCTTGAACATTCTTGAGGCAGCGCCTGATGCTGGCACAAACTTCAGAAGTGTTAATTGGCTCTTTAAGCCTTCATATTTGGTTATCAATGATTTCTGCTCACGTACCGTAAATTTGCTTATGCCCTCACCCACAACGGCAGCATTTACAAGGTTCACAAATGGAATACCTTCTTTAAAAATCTCAACTTGATTCCTAACCTTCTCTTTTTTTATTCCTTTCGCTGCAATTTGTTTTAAATCGTCCTCAGTAAGTTGCATCATTTCAATAAATTATCAATATGTTCAATAGCTGTTTTCAAGCGTGTTTTCTTATCCCCCTTCAAGGTAATAAATTTCCTATTATATTTTACCAATGTGTTTTTAAAGTATAAGAACATGCGTTCCCGTTCATTAGGCTTGTCACGAAGATCATCAGCTTCCCATGGTATATCTATATAGGTCAAAAAATACAAATCATACTTATTCTCTAATGCATATTTTTCAAGCATGGGATCGCAATACCCCAAATAGTACGCCTCAGAATAGACCTTTGTTTCTAGAAGATCCGTATCACAAATAAGTATTTTTGTTGCCTTTTTTACAAGATCATTCTCCAATTTCATTTGCCCTTCGGCGATAGGGAGCAAGTCTTTTGGCTCGCAGGTCTTTCTTTCATTGTTCCATTTATCCTGTAAATACCTCCTCGCATATTCAGGAGCCCAAACGGTATTATAATGTCTTGCCAATTGCTCCGACAACGTAGTTTTTCCCGTTGATTCTGGTCCGAACAATACAACCTTTAAGATGTCCGAGGGCTCTTGTCTAAATTTTTCTTCCATGCGAAATAAGCCTGTACGGCAAGTATTGTAAATATAATATATTGAAAAGATAACATTCCCCATCCTCTAGAAGCGTAAAGTGGAATGGTTATTAAGTCAGCAAAAATCCAAAGTGTCCAGTTTTCCAGTTTTTTCAACGCCATATACCACATTGCCGTAAAGAAGATCCCAGATGTAAAAATATCTATATAATTTAAAGGTTCTATGTCAGTACCAAAGGCCTTATAAACCCCATAATTAATTCCCATAGTTGCCACAAATAGACCAAAGCCTATGGCTTTCTCCTTTTGAGTGGTCCTAGTGATTTTCACTACTTTTTCCTCTCCCTTCCTTCGGGCCCAGTTCCACCAGCCAAAAATACTCATTGCCGACCAGTAAAAATTCATCATCATATCGCCCAATAAACCATCCTTGAAGAACAAATAGACTGTTATTACCGTAGCAACTAAACCTGTAGGGTATACCAGAATATTTTCTTTTTTGGCGTACCAAACACTTAATATTCCAAAAACCAACACGATGGCTTCCAAGACAATAATATAGACTTCTTTGCCGCGATAGGCATCAAATAAAAAATCAAAAATGTGGCTCATACTCGCTGCGATCAGATTTTACGACTTTGATGTACAATAAACCTTTATCCATTAGTTCAAAAGCTTGTTTGATCTCAACATTCAAAACCCGCATAACCTCATCATAGGTTCCGAAAACTTGAGTACTCAATGGGTTCTCAAGAACAGTAAGCCCTGAAGCCCTTAATTTTTTAATAAAATTGATGATATGCTCTTCAAAATCATTTTGAAGAGGAGAAAAAGTGAGTTCAACTGAAATTTCCATATTCAAATTTTAATTTCCTATTTCTTTACTGCATAAACACAAGTGAACCCTTCAAACTCCAAAAACTGAAGATTATAATATGAAGTATCTCCCTCATACGCAATCAATCCTTCAATTATTGTATTCGAAAATTCAAAATCCTCAATATAAATATGCCTGAAAAAACTAAGGCCCTGGGTAGCGTGGATTTTATATAGCGACTCCTTACACCCCCAAACAATGGTAAACTTACGCACTAGATCGTTTGGGTTTTTAATATGCTCATAAGCTTCCAAAGGGGTGAATTTATAGGCAATCCGAGTAATTTTTTCGCGTTGCATTTCAACATCAATTCCAACTTCATCAGTAGTGCTAACAATAATCCCGGTAAAATGATGTGAATGAGTTATGCTTATATGATTGCCATCATGTAAATGGGGCTTTCCATTAGCATCATAATACAAATCTTTGTCCTCATAACCAGCTTCGGCCATTAAATGTCTAATGCTGAGAAAGCCACGACGATGCATTTCAGATTTCATTCCGTCCAAACGGTTTTGACAATGGTCAGTAAGTCTAATACCATCGGCTAGTTTCTCTTCAGACTCTTCAATTTTCCAAATGTAAACTGTGATTTCCGGTGTTACCTGTATTGTCTTATAAAGAGGCATGGTGTTATTTAGGATATTCGTAACTTTGCCACTCTTAAAAAAGAAGCGCAATAGTTAACAACGAAAGTAAAAAGAAAAAAGGATATGTCTACCAAAACTGTTTCATATGTACCCTATAAGGTAAAAGATATTTCTCTAGCGGATTGGGGAAGAAAAGAGATTGAATTGGCCGAAGCAGAAATGCCAGGACTAATGGCTCTAAGAAAAGAGTATAAAACTGAACAACCGCTAAAGGGTGCTCGTATCGCAGGATGCTTACATATGACAATACAGACGGCAGTTTTAATTGAAACGCTCGTTGCTCTTGGTGCTGATGTGACCTGGAGCTCCTGTAATATTTTTTCAACTCAAGATCATGCAGCAGCAGCTATAGCAGCAGCTGGAATTCCTGTATATGCATGGAAAGGTATGAATGAGGAAGAATTTGATTGGTGCATAGAGCAAACTTTGTTCTTTGGGGAAGATCGTCAACCATTGAATATGATATTGGATGATGGTGGGGATCTTACCAATATGGTTTTGGACCAATACCCAGAACTGGCAAGTGCTGTAAAAGGACTTTCTGAAGAAACCACCACTGGTGTTCACCGTTTATATGAAAGAGTAAAGAATGGCACATTGCCAATGCCGGCAATCAACGTGAACGATTCGGTTACAAAATCTAAATTCGATAATAAATACGGTTGTCGCGAAAGTGCAGTTGACGCTATTCGTAGGGCCACTGATACTATGTTGGCAGGTAAGCGTGTCGTAGTTGCGGGTTATGGTGATGTAGGTAAAGGAACCGCTGCCTCTTTTAAAGGAGCGGGAGCCATTGTGACCGTTACTGAAATTGACCCAATTTGTGCGCTACAAGCCTGTATGGATGGTTTTGAAGTCAAAAAACTGGAAAATGTTGTAGGTAATGCCGATGTTGTAATCACCACAACCGGAAATAAAGATATTATACAGGCCAAACATTTTAGGGCCATGCGAGATAAGGTCATTGTTTGTAATATCGGGCATTTTGATAATGAAATAGATATGGCATGGTTGAATGAAAACTACGGTTCTACCAAGGATGAAATAAAACCGCAGGTTGATAAGTATACTATTGACGGCAAGGATATTATTGTATTGGCCGAAGGAAGATTGGTAAATCTGGGTTGTGCTACTGGCCACCCAAGTTTTGTAATGAGTAATTCATTTACAAACCAAACTTTGGCCCAAATTGAATTATGGAAAAACAGTGATTCCTATAAGAACGAAGTTTATATGCTACCGAAACATTTAGATGAGAAAGTGGCCAAATTACATCTTTCCAGATTGGGGGCAGAACTTACTGAACTACGTGAAGATCAGGCAGA
This sequence comes from Maribacter sp. HTCC2170, assembly GCF_000153165.2. NCBI lineage: Bacteria > Pseudomonadati > Bacteroidota > Flavobacteriia > Flavobacteriales > Flavobacteriaceae > Maribacter > Maribacter sp. HTCC2170. The sequence continues at coordinate 1,964,073 of NC_014472.1, read as the reverse complement.
GTATATTGGGGTTACAGTAAATGGTCCTTTTAAGCCAGAATATTATAGATATTGATTTAGTATTCTACTATTGAAAAAACAAAAGCCCTGTGAATCACAGGGCTTTTGTTTTTATAATATTTACTGGAATGATAAACGTTATAACCATTGGAGATCAACAGAAATAGCTTTCATTAAATCAATCATGGACAATGCCAAAGTCATTTCACATTATTGCTCCGAATGTTCTTCCCAAATAAGCGCAGCTGCCCCACAAATTGGCGTAGCTCTTCCAGGCAGACCGGACCTCAAAAGTTTAACTTTCCCTTTATAAAACTCCAATAAATGTTCTTCAAAATATTTTTCCAGCGGGTCAAATATCCACTTTCCACTATTAACGAGCCCTCCCATTAAAAAGAAAGCTTCTGGTTGCGTAAAAGCAGTGAAATTGGCCAGAGCTTGTCCTAATATTTCAGCAGTGAAGTCAAAAGACTTTAATGCTATCGTATCTCCTTCCTCTGCCGCCTTTGTAATATCTTCGCCATGAAGGTCATTAAAAGCGATATCCCTAAACCTACTATCGTCCATATACTTACTCATCATAAATAAAATAGTACGTTTTAAACCTGTAGCTGAAACATAGGCCTCTAGACCTCCCCTTACACCTTGACCCGTTAATCTGCCGTCCCCAATAGTCATATCTATATGTCCCAATTCACCTGCAAAACCATCATACCCATCAATTAATTTTCCATTGGCTACAATTCCAGACCCAAAGCCAGTTCCTAGGGTGACAACGATAAAATCTTTCATCCCCTTTGCATTGCCAAAGAGCATTTCCCCTAAAGCTGCCGCACTAGCGTCATTCATTATCTTCATGGGTACAGGAATTCGTTCTTTTAGTTTATCAAGAATTGGAACAGTTCCTTTCCAAAGTAAATTCGAAGCATTTTCTATAGTTCCATTTTTGCTTGATGCATTAGGGGCGCCTATTCCGCAACCTATTATCTCAACATCTCCTGGAAATTTTTGTTTGATTTCGTCAACCGTACTTTTTATTTTGTCCAAATAATCTTCAATATCTGGATAATCTCTCGTCCTAAAGAAAGCATCTTCCAAACAATGTCCTTCTTTGTTTACTAATCCTATTTTGGTCTTCGTTCCTCCTATGTCAATTCCTATTGCTAAATCCATTTGAAGTTGTTTAATATATAAATTATTGTGCTTTTCACACAAGCCTTCTTTCGCATATGAAAGATACTACATAGTACTTTAATTTCTAATGGAATTTTAAGCAAAAAATGCACTTTTAACAGCAATAATCAATACGATTTAAACAAAAAACCCTTTCCAAATTGGAAAGGGTTTTAATATTGTTAAAAAGAGAAATTTCTATGCCTCAAAAGGCTCGATAGAAACATAGGATTTACCTCCTGATTTCTTTTCGAATTTTACCATTCCGTCTACTTTTGCATGCAAAGTATGATCTTTACCTGCATAAACGTTATCTCCTGGGTTATGCTTTGTACCTCGTTGTCTAACGATGATATTACCAGCAATGGCGGCCTGGCCACCAAAAATCTTAACACCTAAACGTTTCGATTCTGATTCTCTACCGTTCTTAGAACTACCTACACCTTTCTTATGTGCCATGATATATTATTTTATTGACCTTGGTTTCTGGTCAAAATTAACTTATTTACTTAAAGCGGCAATTAAATCAGCCTTTTTCATTGAAGAAATACCTTCAATTCCTTTGGCCTTTGCCATTTCTTTTAACTCAGCAACAGTATTTTTACTAAGGTCAACAGCCTCTTTCTTAGGAGCTGCCTTTTTAGGGGTTGCCTTTTTAGCTGCTGTTTGGGGTGCAGCTTTTTTAGGAGCGGCAACCTTTGGTTCAGCTTTTGCTTTAGGTGCAGCTGTTTTCTTAGCGCCTTTGGCGATAATGCTTTCAACAATTATTTCAGTCAAAGATTGGCGATGACCATTCTTAACTGCATAACCTTTACGTCTTTTCTTTTTAAAGACGATAACTTTGTCACCTCTTAGGTGCTTAACGACTTTAGCCTCAACAGCGGCTCCGTCTATAGCCGGGGCGCCAACAGTTACATTCTTACCATCATCCAACAAAAGAACATTGTCAAAAGTTACCTTTTTACCTTCTTCTGTTTGCAAACGGTGAACATATACTTTTTGGTCTTTCGCAACCTTAAATTGCTGCCCTGCCATCTCTACAATTGCATACATAGCGTATATTTAGTTTAAATTACTACCCAATTTCGCATTAGGCGGGTGCAAATATACTGCTAATTCATTAATGTACAAGGGTTTTTAAAAATAAAAATCTGTCCGTTTCGAAGCAAAGAGGAAAACCAAAGCATTCAATTAATTCTTCCCTAATTTCTTGTTAAAGCAACCCGACTTTTCCTTCATTATTTCTGAAAAATTTATATTCGTGTAACAATTTCAAAGTTGAGAACACATATAAACTATTAACTATATAACCCTAACACTTGAAAGAATGAAACTAAGACTATCATTTATTCTTTTGGCACTACTAATGGTGTCAATAACCAAGGCCCAAGAGGTTTCGTATGAGGAATATGACCTGGACAACGGGCTTCATGTAATTTTACATCAAGACAGGACAACTCCTATAGTTGTTACCTCAATATCGTACCATGTTGGTGCAAAAGATGAAAACCCGGAAAGAACAGGTTTTGCCCACTTTTTCGAACACCTTTTGTTCGAGGGCACCGAGAATATTGGACGCGGGGAATGGGATAAAATTGTTTCCTCTAAAGGCGGCAAAAACAACGCGACAACAAACGATGACAGAACCTATTATTATGAAGTTTTCCCTTCCAACGCTTTGGAAACTGGGCTTTGGCTCGAATCCGAAAGGTTACTCCACCCTGTTATCGAGCAAATTGGTGTGGACACACAGAATGAAGTGGTAAAGGAAGAAAAAAGAGCAAGGGTTGACAACCAACCTTATGGAAATTTTTTGACGGAAATAAAGAAGAACCTTTTCAAAGAACACCCCTACAGATGGTCGACCATTGGATCAATGGAACATCTTGATGCCGCCACATTAGAAGAGTTCAAAGCCTTCAATGAAAAGTTTTATATTCCAAATAATGCTGTACTGATTATTGCCGGGGATATAGAGACTGCAAAAACAAAGAAAATGATTCAGGATTATTTTGGCCCTATCCCAAAAGGCACCAAAATCCAAAAAAGTTTCCCGAAAGAGGAACCTATCACTCAAGAATTCAAAGCAGTAGCCTACGATGCAAATATTCAAATTCCTGCTGTTGTGGCTTGCTATAGAACACCATCTTTTAAAACTAGGGACGCTAGAATTCTAGATATGATTTCTACTTATTTAAGTGATGGAAATAGCTCAAAACTATATAAAAAACTGGTAGACAACAAGAAAATGTCTTTAGCGGTTCAAGCCCTTAACCTAAGTCAGGAAGATTACGGCATTTATGCCATTTATGCTTTGCCACTTGGAGAAACTTCGTTAGATAGTTTGGTTGCTGAGATTGATGAGGAAATAATAAAACTTCAGAACGAACTAATATCTGAAAATGATCATCAGAAATTGTTGAACCAATTCGAAAATCAATTTGTGAATTCAAATGCCACCTTAGAGGGAGTTGCTGCATCTTTAGCAACTTACTATCAATTATATGGCGATACTAATTTGATAAATACTGAAATTGATTTATACCGTTCAATTACAAGAGAAGAAATAATGGCTGTTGCCAAAAAGTATCTGAACAAAAACCAGAGATTGCTCTTAGAATATCTTCCTGAAAACCAAAAAGAAAGCAAATAAGATGAAAAATATAATAACAGGCATAGCTTTATTTGCTGTTATAGCAATGAACGCGCAGATTGATCGCACCACAGAACCAAATATTGGGCCGGTCCCAGAAATAAACTTTGGATCTTCCCAAAGTTTTGAGTTGGGCAATGGACTTAAGGTAATAGTGGTGGAAAATCACAAATTACCAAGAGTTTCTTTTACCTTGACCATCGACAACCCTCCTTTTATTGAAGGTGAAAAAGCCGGTGTTGGTAGCCTTATGGGCTCTCTTCTTGGAAAGGGATCTGTTAATGTTGAGAAAGATGCCTTCTATGAGGAAGTAGATTTTATGGGTGCATCTTTAAGTTTCAATTCTTCTGGCGGAGGGGCAAGAGGCTTGTCAAAATATTCTGATAGACTTTTAGAACTTTTAGCAGATGCTGCTCTCAATCCCAACTTTACTGAAGAAGAATTTGTTAAGGAAAGAGATATTCTTTTAGACGGATTAAAATCCAACGAAAAAAGTGTTTCCAGTGTTGCAAGAAGGGTAGATGCAGCCTTGGCGTATGGATTAAACCACCCATATGGCGAATTCGTTTCCCAAGAAACGGTAAACAATGTAGTACTTGCCAACATCACTTCACATTATCGCGATTATTTCGTTCCGAAAAATGCCTATTTAATTGTTGTTGGCGATGTTGAATTCTCGATAATCAAAGACAAAATAACCGACCTCTTTGAATCTTGGCAAAAAGCCAGCCCACCAGTTTTTACCTTATCAGTACCAAAGAATGCACAGTATTCACAAATTAATTTTGTTGACATGCCCAACGCTGTACAATCAGAAATTGCAGTGCAAAATTTGGTGGATTTAAAAATGACCGATCAGGATTACTTTTCTGCATTACTCGCTAACAAAGTCCTTGGGGGCAGCTTCCGTAGTTACTTAAATGGTAGCCTTAGAGAAGACAAAGGATATACATATGGAGCAGGATCTAGAATTGGGGCTGATAAATATGCTTCAAGATTTAGGGCTTCTGCAAGCGTAAGAAATGTGGTAACAGATAGTGCAGTCGTTGTTTTTATCGAACAATTGAATCGTATTCGAAACGAAAAAGTAGATTCTGAAGAATTGGAAATTGCCAAAGCCGAATATGTTGGAGAATTTGTAATGGCATTAGAACGGCCAGAAACCATTTCTAGGTTTGCCCTAAACATTCTGACAGAAGACTTACCGCAGGACTTTTACAGAACATATTTGGACAAAATAAATGCAGTAACAGTTGATGAATTACAAGCAACGGCCCAAAAACTAATTAGTACGAATAATGCGAAAATCGTGGTTACTGGCAAGGGCAGTGAAGTATTGGACAATCTTGAAAAAATGAAGATTGATGGTAAAAAAATTCCCATAAAATACTTTGACAAATTCGCTGCTAGCACTGAAAAACCAAATTATCAGGCAGCATTGCCAGAAGGGGTAACAGCTAGAACTGTCCTGGAAAAATATATTGAGGCCATTGGCGGCAAAGAAAAGTTAATGGGTGTTGAATCTTATTCATTGGTGGCGGAAGCTGAAATGCAAGGCATGAAATTAAATCTTGAAGTCAAGAAAACATCTAGAGATCAGTTTATGCAAGATGTAAAGGTCATGGGAAATTCAATGAGCAAACAAGTAGTTGACGGTGATAAAGGATATATGGTTATACAAGGCCAACGCAAAGATTTAGGTGAAGATGAATTAAAAAAAGTCAAGGAAGAATCCGCTCCATTCCCAGAATTAAATCTATTGAATACCGATGTTACTTTAGAAGGTGTTGAGGTGATCAATGACAAGAAAGCCTACAAAATAATAATCACTGACGAGAAAACGTCTTTCTACGACGTAGAAACTGGATTAAAAATTCAAGATGTAGTGCAAGTCGAAGCCCAAGGACAGCAAATTAACACGACTTTTGATTATAACGACTATCAAGAAGTTTCAGGTATAAAATTCCCATTTCTATTGATACAGACCATGGGACCTCAAAAATTTGATTTTGTGGTTAAGGAACTAAAAATCAATGAAGGCGTATCTGATGTAGATTTCGAGTAATTGATTTTCTTATTAAGAATAAAGGCCTTTAGTTTATACTGAGGGCCTTTTTTTTCGGTTCACCAGATAAACCCCAAAGAGGATTATTCCACCTCCAATCAATTGATAAAGATTAATGGTCTCACCATCCCAAACTCCCCAGAGAACAGCAACTATAGGAATGGTATAAGTAACCGAAGCAGCAAAAACAGGACTTGACAAATGTATAAGTTTATTGAAATAAATATTGGCGACCGCTGTACCTAAGAAAGCAAGCGCCAGTAAATACCATAATGAATTCTGCATTTGAAGGTCTTCACCAATTTGGCTGAAAACTCCAGAATAAACAACAATTACAATTGCTGGTATGAAAGCCACCGCAAAACTCCCAGTGGTAACAGCTAAAGGGCTCAAATGCCCTAAGTGTTTTTTAATGATATTTATGTTCAAAGCATAACCAAGAGCAGACAACAAGATGAAAATGGAATACCAATAATTTTTATCAGGGTTGAATTCCATTCCAGCTAAAATCAGGGACAAAGTTCCAAAAAGACCAATCAACACACCAGCAATTTGACGTTTAGTGATTATTGCACCAAACAAAATTATGCCGACTATGGTGGTAAAAAGCGGAACTGCGGAATTGAAAATAGATGTAACTCCACTATCAAGTTGGGTTTGTGCCAAAGCGAACAAAAATGGCGGAAAGAAAGAACTAAGCAATCCGGCCATTAAAATCCATTTCCAATCTCTTATAGAAATGCTTTTCAAGCTACGATAGCCAATAATCAGTAATAGTGTAGAAGCAAAAACAATGCGCAAACTGCCCAACTGCAATGCCGAAAATCCCAAAAGGGCCTTTTTAATCAATATAAATGATGAACCCCATACTATTGAAAGAATGATAAGGTAAATCCATTTTCTATTGTATTCGTTCAACTATGATATTTTTTTACAAATGTGGTGTTTTAGGTTGAGATATCACCAATTAATTTGTGAACGCGTGAAATATGGAAAAATGATTATTCCATATTAAAGTATTCAGTAAATTTGAATACTAATCATTAAAGAAATGAAACAATTAATCCCACTGGTACTTCTATTTATTATTGCCAGTTGCTCAAATACTAAAAGCATCACCTCATCTGAATCAAAAACAAGCTTGACCTCCATGGTCAAGATGGCCGATATTTCTATTGAGGGCATGGCTTGTCAAGAGGGTTGTGCAGATGCCATTCAAGCTAATTTGACCAAAATCAAAGGTGTTAACGCTGCGGAGGTAAAGTATGAATCTGGTAAGGCTAAAATCGAATTTAATCCGTCATTGGTCTCATCAGAAGAAATACAAAAAACAATCACCGATACCAAGGTAAAAGATTACATCTACACCATTAAAGACGTCACAATCACAAGCAAAAAATAAAATGAAAAACATTATAGGTATTCTAGTATTTGCATTGATTTTAGCAAATTTTTCATCATGCAAAGAGCAAAAAAAAGACGCTGACAACGTTTCAAATGAACAAATGAAAAAGGTAATGGCCATTCACGATGAGGTTATGCCAAAGATGAGTTCAATGGGGCAAATGGTCAGTAAATTAAAGGTTAAAGAAGATAGTACCGAACTTGGCCTGCAATATAAAGAGGCAAGAATAATGCTTCAAGATGCAAATAAAGCGATGATGGATTGGATGCAAGGTTTTGGGGGTCGATTTGATTCAGACGAGATTTTGAATGGAAAAGCGCTCACTGAACAAAAACAGATTTGGTTGAACGAAGAAGAAGAGAAAGTAAAGGCGCTTCGCAAGCAGATTTATAGTAGTATTGAAAAAGCCGAAAAACTATTGGGAAACACTGATGAACATAAAACCATAAATTACTTAAAACTTAAAGAACCTGTAGGTTCTGGTTTTCGAATGAATAGCGGCAAACCAATGGAATCTGAAAAGGCCTCTACCGTGGAAAAACTGAGAGGTTGCGTTGCTATCATGGCAGACCCGACCATGGTCAAAAAAGAAAAAGTACTTTACTTTCAATTTATTGGACCCGATAATAAAATCATTAAGGATATTGATAACCCCATTACCGAGAAGGGTAAAGAATTTAGTAAAAAGATAGAGCTTCTCTTTATGGGAGAAGATTCGGAGATTTGTGATTTTATCAGCATTACTCAAGGGTCGTTAAAAGCAGGGAATTATATTCTCAACATATTTGAGGGTGAGAAACTACTTGAATCAGCTAAATTTGAGTTAAAATAAAATGCGCCTTTTTTGGCTAAATAATCTAATAAGAAGACAAGTTTAGAAGTGTTTTGGTTGTTCAAGTCATTACTCTTTCCATTTTATACTTTCCATGATTTCCCTGATATCATTCTGTAAATAACTGGCTGCAGGATAAATAGAATCATAATTGGGTTTGGTATAGAAGTATAGAGAACCAGTAACAAAGTGGTTGGTGCTATCGGTTACATAAAACTGGGCTTGGGAGGCAGCATCACCGATTACTTCAAAAAATACTCCATACACTTGATTTTCTTCATTAACATAGGGGTAAGCATGTGGAGGGCCGTCTGCCTTTACGGCATGTTCAAGAGATAATCTTTGGGCATCTATCAACAACCGATCTATATTATTTTCAACTTTTTTATAGGTAAGAAATAAAGACCCTTTCATTGTCGGGTAGTCCAAAATGAGGGAATTACTGTCCTTTTGTTTAAAATTGCTCACCAAATTCTTATTGAACTGGAAATACTTCGTGTTTATTAAACCGTATTCACTATTTGGGTACTGCAACCTAATCATAGCCCTGGGTTTAGGAAGTACTTCTTCTTTGCACCCAGAAATGAACAAGAGTATAATTATTATAGGATATAGGCACTTAACTCTCATTTGGCAAAATCACTTTTATTTGTTTTAATCTCTTTTTATCCAAACTTTCTACAATAAAAACATAGTTTTTAAATGTCACTTTTTCTCCTTTTCTAGGAAAGTTTCCGGCAATTTCCAGAACAAATCCTGCAATGGTCTCTGATTCTCCTTTTTGTTCCTCAAAATCTTCTTCATCATCAATTTTGACCACTCTATAAAAATCTTTCAAAGCCGTTTTTCCTTCAAAAACGTAGTTGAAATCATCTAGTTTTGAGTACACCAAATCCTCATCATCAAACTCGTCGCTAATATCGCCTACAATTTCTTCAATAATATCCTCTAAAGTGACAATACCTGAAGTTCCTCCATACTCATCAACAACTACCGCCAAGTGGTTTTTCTTTTCCTGAAACTCCAATAATAAGTCATCAAGTTTTTTGTTCTCTGGCACAAAATAAGGTTCTCTTATCAACGAAATCCAGTTGAAGGTCTTGCGGTCAATATATGGTAAAAGATCTTTCACGTATAGGACGCCCAAAACATTGTCCATATTTTCTGAGAACACAGGTATTCTTGAATAGCCTTGGGTTTTTATCTCATCTAAAACATCCAAGAATTTCATGTCTTCGCTTAAAGCGAATAAATCAATGCGCGGCCTCATCACTTGTTTGGTATCGGTATTCCCGAAAGAAACAATCCCTTCCAAAAGCTTTTGTTCCTCTTTCGTAGTATCGCCCTCAGAGGTTAGTTCCAAAGCCTGTGATAAGTGGTCCACACTTAAGTTCGATTTATATTTACCTAGTTTGTTGTTCAAAAAAATGGTCCCATAGCGCATGGGCAAACTTAATGGGGCAAAAAGAAAATCAAGGGCTTTTAATGGGTATGCCATAAAAAGGGCAAAACTCATTCTATTTCTATTAGCATATACTTTAGGTAATATCTCACCGAACATTAATATTAGGAAAGTTGCTACAACAACTTCAAGTAAAAAACGGACAGAAATAAAATTGAATAATTGATAATTTATATCCGAGAACAAGGTGTCACCAATAACATTAAAAAGTAAAACCACGCCAATATTAATGGCATTATTCCCTATTAATATTGTTGCCAACAACTTCCTAGGGCGGTCTAACAACTTAATTACAATGTTACCTCTAGCTGTCTTTTTCTGTTCAATCGCGTTGATGTCTGTTGGTGAAAGGCCAAAAAAAGCGACTTCAGCGCCAGAAATCAATGCGGAACAAAGCAATAAAAGTAGAAGGACACAAATTTTGAGTATAAACGCACTATCGAAAGCCATAAAACTCAGAAAAAAACTAAGAGGGTCAGGGTCCAATAGTTATATTTTTGATTTAAATTGTCTAAAATGGTAAATCATCATCCTGCTCAGGTTCTACAGCGGCAGTTGGTTCAGTAGCTTTGGTAGGTGCTTGAGGTTGCACAGGTTGTTGAGGCTGACCACTAGACTGAGCATTTGCCATACTTTCTTTTTTGGTAGACAAGAAAGTAAAGTCTTGAACATGCACCTCGGTAGTGTACCTAGTATTACCATCTTCGCCTTGCCATTGCCTGTTTTTTAATCGGCCTTCAACATAAACCTTGTCGCCTTTGCTAAGATATTTTTCACAAATTTCCGCGGCCTTATTTCTTACGACAATATTATGCCAATCTGTATTGGTTACACGTTCGCCTGTTTGCTTACTTGTATACGTTTCGTTGGTAGCTATAGGAAATCTACCTATACTCCCTCCGCCTTCAAAATAGTGCATTTTCACTTCGTCTCCTAAATGCCCAATCAGCATTACTTTGTTCAATGTTCCGCTCATAATTTTTGTCTAATGGTCAAAAGTACTAAATTTTAAATGTTTTTATAAAATCTGCAATTAAAACAGGTACCGGGAATTTGTCCAATTCGTTAAACCCAATCCCGTCTTTAAACTTCGTTTTAGTTTTTAATATCCAAAACTTTGTATGTAGGTGTTGATGTGAAAGTTTATGAACAATATCCTCTTGATTGAACTCATATATCTTAGGGGCTTCATTCAGTGATACAACATTATGATGTTTGCCTCCCAATTCATCAATATTGATTTTTCCATTTGTCTCCAACAAAGGAAACTCCCAGAGGTTTTGCCAAATGCCCTTACCTTTTCTCTGTCGTAACAACGTTCTATTATTTGCATCAAGGAACACCAAATAATTAAAATATCGATTTTTTATTTTGGTTTTATTTATTTTGATAGGCAACTCCTTAATTATATTCTTTTTAAGTGCAACACAACCTTCATTTAACGGGCAGACAGAACAATCTGGATTCTTTGGGGCACATTGAATGGCCCCAAACTCCATAATACCTTGGTTGTAATCCCTGATATTTTCAACATTCATAACCTCCTTTGCCAATTCCTTGAAATACTTCACTCCTTTGGTGCCATTTATAGGAATATCTACTCCAAAATATCTAGAAAGTACTCTATAAACATTTCCATCAACCACGGGTTCGGGCTCATCAAAACAAATTGATGCAATAGCACTTGCGGTGTAGTCTCCAACACCTTTAAGCTTCAACAGTTCTATATAGGTATTAGGGAATTTTCCATGATATTCGTTGACCACAGTTTTTGCTGTTGTGTGTAGGTTTCTTGCTCTAGAATAATATCCCAATCCTTGCCATAGTTTTAACACCTGTTCTTCAGATGCTCCGGCCAACTCATTAACCGTAGGAAAATGTTCGGTAAATTTTAAATAATATGGCAATCCTTGTGATACCCTGGTCTGTTGCAGCATGATTTCAGATAGCCAAATCCTATAAGGATCCTTCGTGCTTCGCCAGGGCAGATTTCGCTTATTTTGGGCATACCAATGAAGAATTTTTTGGGAAAAAATCATGTACTCGAATACTAATGGCCAAAAGTAGCTGTTTATATACTTAAAATTAGTTGTTTAGAGCAAAAGATTGAATTTAATTTATATATTTGCAAGCCGAAAAAACATACAGAAAATATAATACTCAAGATGACGAAAGCGGAAATTGTATCGAAAATCTCAGACAAGCTGGGAATTGAAAAAGGAGATGTACAAGCAACTGTTGAATCCTTTATGGAAGAGGTGAAAACTTCTTTGGAAAGTGGTGACAATGTTTACCTAAGAGGATTTGGTAGTTTTATCATAAAGACCAGAGCAGAAAAAACTGGTAGAAACATCTCTAAAAACACTACTATTAAAATACCGGCGCATAACATTCCGGCATTTAAACCAGCAAAGGTTTTTGTAGAAGGAGTAAAGAGCAACGTTCAAGTAAAATAATATAATAATCTTTAAAATAAGAACTTTATGCCGAGTGGTAAGAAAAGAAAAAGACATAAGGTAGCTACCCATAAGCGCAAGAAGCGTAGAAGAGCTAACCGACACAAGAAAAAGTAGTTGTTTTCAACTACTTTTTCGTTTAATACGTTCATTGACATAGAAATTCTAAAAAGAATTTCGACGGGTTTATACAACCTGTAATTACTATTGTTTAATCTATTTGTTCAATCTAATTAGAGATGAACAGATATAAATAAAATCAGGTGAATAGAGAATTAATCGTAAGATCTAGTTCTGACGCCGTCGATTTTGCCTTACTAAAAGAAGGGAAACTCACTGAATTACACAAAGAGGAAGACAACAACGACTTTTCGGTTGGCGATATATTTTTGGCCAAAGTCAGAAAACCAGTTACCGGTCTTAACGCAGCCTTTGTAAATGTAGGTTATGAGAAAGATGCTTTTCTGCATTACCATGACCTTGGGCCGCAATTATCCACAATGCTTAAATTCATTAAACAAGTGAGCACTGGAAAGCTTAGAGATTACTCTCTAAAAAACTTTCCGCTAGAAAAAGATATTGATAAGCATGGCAGCATAAATGATGTCATAAAATCAAATCAATCCTTATTAGTACAAATTGTTAAGGAACCCATTTCTACCAAAGGACCAAGGATAAGTTCTGAGCTTTCATTAGCCGGACGTTATTTGGTCATGGTGCCTTTTTCCGAACGTGTTTCAGTCTCACAAAAGATTGGGAGTAAAGAAGAAAAAGACAGGCTAAAAAGGCTCGTAAAGAGCATTAAGCCAAAAGGATTTGGTGTAATCATCCGAACAGTTGCAGAGGGCAAGAAAGTCGCAGAGTTAGATAAAGATCTAGAAAACTTGCTGGACAAATGGTCAGCAATGTGTAAGAAATTGTATAAAGCTCCAACCCCTTCCAAAGTCTTGGTTGAGCTCAATAGAGCCTCAAGTATTTTAAGGGACATCTTCAACGATTCGTTTACAGGAATACAAGTTGATGATGAGACGCTTTATAATCAGGTTAAGGATTATGTACAGGAAATTGCCCCAGGCAAAGAATCTATTGTGAAGTTATATAGTTCTTCGGTTCCGATTTTTGAAAAATTCGGGATAGAAAGACAAATAAAAACTTCTTTTGGTCGTACAGCTTCAATGAGTAAAGGAGCGTACTTGATAATAGAACATACTGAAGCACTTCATGTTATCGACGTGAATAGCGGTAACCGTTCTAACAAAGCCAAAAATCAAGAAGATACTGCACTGGAGGTAAATATGTTATCGGCTTCTGAAATCGCAAGACAATTGCGTTTGAGGGACATGGGAGGAATTATCGTTATCGATTTTATAGATATGGTAAAAGCGCCTCACCGAAGAAAACTTTTTGATCATCTAAGAGATGAAATGAAAGATGATAGGGCCAAACATAAAATTTTGCCACCAAGTAAATTTGGTCTTGTACAGATAACCAGACAACGGGTACGTCCTGAAATGAATATTAAAACAACAGAACAAGATCCTAACAGGTCGGGTATGGAGGTAGAAGCTCCAATTGTTTTAATAGACAAAATAAATGTTGACCTTGAAAAACTTTTGAAAGGCCCTAAGAAGGACAGTAAGATCACACTGAACTTACATCCTTTTATTGCGGCATATATAACCAAAGGTTTTCCATCAATACGTTCTAAATGGTTTATGGAACACAAAAAATGGATCAAGATTCAACCTAGGGATGCATACACGTATCTAGAATATCGTTTTAAGAATAAAGACGGTAAAACCATATATTAGTGAGATACTAGTTTTACTGCTTTTGCAGAAAAATTAGATTTTCGAACTAACCCTGAACAAAGTGACGGGTCTTTTAAACAAAGATGTAAATAATAAAAAGCGACTTCAGAAATGGAGTCGCTTTTTTTGTTCATACCATTTCCTCTTTTTTTACTACTTTAACCCAAACATCCAATACCAACCATTAATAAATGATTTGTAAAAATTGTCAAACCTCCATTTCCGAGGCTTCCAAATTTTGTGATAGCTGTGGCGCCAAAGTAATAACCGAAAGATTATCAGTTAAAAATTTATGGTCTGATGTTACTCAAAACGTCTTTGGTTGGGACAATAAATTCTTTTTGACTATTCGAAAACTCATTACAGCACCACAAGAAATTCTAGGGGATTACTTGGATGGTATACGTAAAAAATATACGAATCCAATTACTTTTTTTGCCATAGGCATGGCCATATCCATATTTATTTTCAACACATTCGATGAGGAATATCTAAAGATCTCCTTGGATGCGGCCAAAGTGCAAAACGAATGGATGGCAGAAAATATAGGTGGACAATACAAGTCAGTTGAACTCCAAAAGGAAAGCTTAGAATTAAATGAAAAAATTCAAAAAGGATTTTTGAAATTCTTCAACATTATCAGCCTTTTGCTCTTGCCTTTATATGCGTTTATTGCCTTCTTGGTATATCGAAAACCATATAATTATGCTGAACATTTAACTGTAACTACATATATTCAAGGGTTTAGCTTTTTTCTTTCTTCCATATTTTTCTTAGTTGCTATAAATACCTCTCCTTTTCTATATAGTATTTCTTTGCTATGCCTAATGTTTTTTTACTGCTATGCCTATGGCAAGCTATATAAGCTCTCTATAGGACAGTCTATAATTAAATTCATTTTTTTTCTAGCAATACTTTTCGTTGTTATAATAGCACTAGGAATTATGGGATTTGCCATAGGTATTGGCTATGCTTATTTTAGTTCAAAATAATATAAGACCAAGTTTATTTTGTATCAAAAATTATCAACATATACCCTCAATGAGGCCACCAAAAAACTGGAACATTATTGTGCCTATCAGGACCGTTGTCATAAAGACGTTGTTACCAAACTTCGCGGAATGCGAATGATTCCCGAGGCTATTGACCATATAGTAGGTCATTTAATCCAAGAGAATTATTTGAATGAAGAACGATTTTCCAAAAGCTTTTCCAGGGGGAAGTTCAAAATCAAAAAATGGGGCAGAGTACGTATTACAAATGAGTTAAAACAACGAAACATTACCAAATACAATATTAAGATTGCCCTCAAAGAGATAGATGATGATTTATATATAGAAACATTTAATCAGCTGGCCAAAAAGCGGTTGGAAGCAATTACAGAAACTAATATTCAAAAAAAGAAAAGAAAACTGGCTGACTATCTTTTATATCGCGGCTGGGAGAGTCATATGGTGTACAGTAAAATACAAGAGCTTATTAAGTAGATAAGCCCTTAGCACCGGTCATTTTTTGTCCTCAAGATGGCCTGCTCATTCTTCCAATCAATCCATTTTTGACCTTTCACCCTTCTCATAAGAACATCATATTTGCGCATTACCAAAACATTGTAAAATGCAGAAAATAGGTTTTTTGGGTTTTTGGCTATTGAACGTAGACTCATTGAAAATCCTGGAGTCAAATATCTCATATAATGCCAATATCCTTCAGGGATATACAGCATTTCACCATGATTTAAGTGGGTCTTAAATCCTTTTGCATTCTTAAGAGCGGGCCATTTTTCAAAATTTGGGTTAGCAAAATCAATACTTTCATGTGCAATCAATGAATGTGGTACTTTGTACAGATGTTTTGTTTCAGATTGCGGAAATAAAATGCATTCTTTCTTTCCCTCAAAATGAAAATGAAAGATGTTGGCCAGGTCTATATCGTAATGCATGAAAGTGTATGAATCTGTTCCTCCAAAGAATAACATTGGTAATTTCTTCATTAGCCGTAGACCTAGATTCGGGTACGTAAAGTCGTTTTGGAGTGCTGGAATCTCTTTTAAGATATTCCATAGAAAAATGCGGTATTTCGTTGGTTCCTTTTGAAGTAAATCTACATAATCAGACATCTTCATTTTTGCATGTGGCTCGTTGAACCCGTCTTCATGATGAACTGGTCTGTCGTCATATAATGGCACCTCCTTGTCCCCGGCAATCTTGCTCATATAGTCCAAATTCCATTTGGAATATGCAGGCCAACCCTCAATAAAGCGTTCTATTACTACAGGCTTTTGAGGTTTAAAATAATTAGTGACAAATTGTTCCCTGGTAATTGTTTTTACCCGTGGAATATCGTTTAAGTTCAAGCTAAATTGGGTTGAATTATTCAACAAATTTAAAAAACCTCTTAAAAGTAGGCACTTAAAATTGACTTAATCTAAACAACTACCAGTTAATTAAAACCCAAAACTGCTCACTAATAAAGTAAAAGTGAGCAGATAAAATTGAAGTAGAAAAGTAGTATTGTTATTTAAAACTATAGCGTAAACCAAATAACACATTACTAGGTGGCATTGGTGTAAAGCCAGACTCAATATAGTCAGCATCAAAAATATTACTTGCCGTCATTGACAATTCAACTTGTTTTAATTTCAATGCAACAGAAGCATCCCAAACATTATAAGTTTGTCCTGTGGTACGTTCTGCATATTTGTAAACGATATTTTGACGCACATTTTTCAATAATTGAGTACTGAATCGTGTTGTAAAATGATGTTTCAACGTGTTTAGAGAGTAACGAGATAATTCTTCGTTTTGGTCTAAAATATTATCATCTAAAAAAGCATAACCAATTGCCAAAGTTTGGTTATAGTCATTCAGCTTAAAATTATAAGCTGCATCTATTTCCAATCCTTTCGTATTAACTTTAGTTATGTTGGTTGCGGTAAAGGTTTCAACATCTGTATTTGGTCTTATATAATCAATAAGATTTTCCGCATCTCTATTAAAAACTGAAATACTTGCTCCAATTTTTGGACTGACATATTTAAACCCTATCTCTTGCGCAAATGCTTCTTCAGGTTCTAAATCCGGATTTCCTGCACTACCACCTCCGTTATAATATAAATCAGTATAAGTTGGAATTCTGTAAGTATAGCCAATGTTTCCATATGCTTTTAGGTTACTGGTAATGTCAAATCCAATATCCAAACCTGGAAAAGCATTAAATTTAAAATCCGAAAAATAAGTCACCGCAACTCCAGGAGTAATATCTAAACGATCGTCTGCAAATTGAAATCTATGCTCCAAAAATAAGGTTGTCATAAAACGACTACGACTGCCTAAATTATTGCTTCGCAAATACACTTTAGACATGTCGATTCCAAATCCTGTAATACCTAATGAAGAGTAATAAGCCGCATTAGCTTCGGCCCCTATTTTATTTGAAATATGAAAATTTCTAAAAAAGTTAGGATCATCACGTTGTAGTAAAAACATATCTTGATTACGTTTCCAATACACTCGCGGTTGCATTTTAAGTTTTTCAGACTTAAAAGTGGTTGTAAATGCAATTAAGCTATTTTGAGTTTCTTCATATTCATTAAACCCCCAACTACTTGGTGTATAAAAATTTTCAGCTCCGAACTTACGTTCAAAGAACGTTGCAATCATTTCAATAGGTTGGTCTTTTTTATTGAAAACACTTTTTAGAAAAAAGTTAGAATTGTTATAATCTGAATTATTTCTATACCCTTCAGAAGTCATTTTTCCAGCATGAAAAATATGTGTTGAGTTCTCTAATTCAGACCCAACGGTTACCGAAGCATTAAGCTGACCAAAAGAACCAGCTTCAAGATTTGCAGAAACAGAATTATTTAAGGTAGATTTAGTGACTATATTAATAGCACCTGTAAAAGCGTTCTGCCCAAAAACGCGGGCTGCAGGGCCTTTTATAATTTCTATGCGCTCAATAACTTCAAGTGGTAAAGAAGCATTCATGGTATGGTGACCCGTTTGTGCATCGTCCATTTTAACACCATCTATTAACAATAATGTTTGGTCAAAACCACCTCCTCTAATAAATAAATCTGCCTGACTTCCGCCAGTGCCACGTCTTCTAATGTCTAAACCAGCCACTTGTTGTAATAAATCTGCAACGGTAACGGCAGAACTGTTTTTTATATCAGCTGCTGTAATAATGCTTATGGTTCTAGAATTTTCCTTGAAGGGTAAATCAATTCGATTTGAAGTAACTACAACTTCATTTAAGGTATCAACTTTTATTATAGTTTGCTCTTGTTGGGCATTTAATTGAAATGCGCCAATTAGTAGAATTGCAAAAAGTAAGGCTGTATTTTTCATCTATTTAAGTTTCGCAATGGTTGTTAATTGCAAGATTTATTTTACTCTGCAAAAGTCGTAACTTTCCGGACGATTAAACTAGTCCAGTTTTAAAACAATGAATAGTCCGGTTGGTAATATAATAAAACAACTTGTCGCATTTGACAAAACGCTTGCGCAACCCGTATATATACAAGTGGCTCAACAAGTTATAAATGCTATACAACGTGGCTATTTAGAAAAAGGTAGTAAGTTACCAGGAACTCGTGTTTTAAGTCAGTTGTTAAAAATTCATCGGAATACAGCTGTTGCTATTTACGAAGAATTGGCTTCACAAGGTTGGGTAGATATTATAGCTAATAAAGGGACTTTTGTTTTGGTGCCTGAAGAATCTACTGTGAAAATTAAAGCAACAGCTCAGCATATTCATCAGGCATATACTTATCCCGATGTTGTTGGTTTTCCATTTCAACAGTCATTTCATTTGGCCTCAACAACGGAAGAAACTTCTTCAAAATACGCGCTAAGCGACGGTAAACCAGATTTGCGTTTACATCCTGTGTACCAGTTTTCCAGATGGTATAGTGCAGCAATGAAACGAAAACCATTGATTCATAAATGGAATAGAACAAGTGCCTTAAATCCCTCCGTTTTTAGTACACAACTGTGTAATTATTTAAACGCAACACGAGGATTTCATATAAAACCAAATAATTTAGTGAACACCCGTAGTACAGAAATGAGTCTGTATATAGTCTCACAATTATTACTTAAACAAGATGATTTGGTGCTGGTGGGGCAGCTAAGTAATTATGCCACTAATATGATTTTTCAACAAGCCGGTGCTACGATTAGAACGATTCCAGTAGATAAAGAGGGTTTAAATATAGAGTATATAAAAAAGCATTTTGTAAAAGGAAGTATACGCTGTGTGTATGTTTGTGCCAATAGAGATTACCCAACAACCGTAACGTTGAGCGCAAAACGACGATTACAATTATTGCAATTGGCCAAAACCCATGGATTTGCTATTATAGAAGATGATTACGACTACGATTTTCAGTATGAAGGGTCTGCAATGTTACCAATGGCAAGTGCAGATACCAACGGAATGATTATTTATTTAGGGAAGTTAGGACAGTCGTTCTTTCCAAGTTTTCACACGGGCTTTGTAGTGGCACCAGAAAACTTAATTTCTGAGGCTAAAAACTATTTGCAATTACTTGATAAGCAAGGCGATCTAATACAAGAACAAATGCTTTCTGAACTTATATCTGAAGGCGAAATATATAGACTTAAGAAAAAAAATATAGTCACCTACAAGCAGCGTCGTGATAGTTTGTGTAAATTCTTAAACTCTTATTTTGAAGGAATTATAACTTGGGTGATGCCCTTAGGAGGTTTAGCAATATGGCTGCAATTTATAGAAACAATATCATTAGTGAAACTTGCTGAGGAAGCCGAAAAATTAGATTTATTTCTACCAAAAACTATTTTATACCAAGATAAAAATACCTGTGCTATTCGTTTTGGTTTTGGGCATATAAATGAGGAAGAAATCGAAATTGTGATTAAGAAGTTGAAAAACGCATACAATAAGGTTATTAATCTTTAATAGGAAATTCAGAATGAAAAGAATCGTTCAAATTTTCCAGATGCTAAGGATGTATTTTAAATAGAATTGTAAGATTTTTGGCCGCCTTGGAATTCAATACACCGCTTTTTATATATCTTGCAAAGATGGGAAACAATCCCAATAAAACACATGTTCAACGAGCTTATAAATTCGCTTTTTAGCAATCTTGATCAACTTAAAAACAGAACTGTTTTTAAGTTGATTTTCGCTATTTCATTCTTTCTTCGTTTGCCTTTTTTCTTTCGAGACTATATTGACCGTGATGAAAGTACATTTATACTTATGGGGCAATCTTGGGTAGATGGTAATTTGCCCTACACAGAACTATGGGATTTAAAACCCCCTATTACCTTCCTGTTCTTTGCCGGAATTATTTATGTTTTTGGCAAAAGTTTTATTGCGATAAGGATTATTGGTTCCATACTAGTGGCTCTAACCGCTTTTTTTACCTATAAAATTGGCCAAGAAGTCCATTCTAAAAGAATAGGTTTATTATCTGGTATTATTTGCGTTGTACTCCTGACATTATTTGGTAGTCTACAAGGGGTAATGTCTGAGCATATTTGCATGGCCTTTTTTATGCCTGGATTATATTTAGTGATAAAAGCGGAGAAACCGCAATGGTTCTTATTGGCCGGATTATTTATGGGGTTGGCACTAATGACCAAAATGAATATTGCCTATGCCGTTTTATGCTGTGGCCTTTTCATTATTTACTTGGGTTTTAAAGAAAATCAAAAAATTCATGGAATACTCAAATCTTTTCTATACGGAATAGGAATACTTTCCATTATAGGCCTTACCGTATTGCCATATTATTTCAATGGTATTTCGGATTTATGGTGGAATTCAGTAATACTTGCACCTCTGGAATACATCGGTGCTCGTCGTTATTCCATTTTAAAACTAGCCCCAATATTTCTTGTTATTTTAGGTTTCTTTTTTCTAGCTTGGAAAAAGAAATGGTTGAATTTCAAAGATTCGAAAATCCAGCTATTGCTAGTTGCTGTTTTAGGTATTATGATCGCTTTCTATAAAGGTGGAAGAATAAACGGTCATTATCTGATACAGTTGCACCCTATCCTGGTCATATTAGTTGTTTTAGCCTTAATCCAGTTTAAATCTGTTCAGAAATTAAAATGGAGGCCATTTTACCTTGTCTTGTTATTTTTGATTCCAATGGAGTCCTATTTGGAGTATGGAAATATCATAAGAAACAAATTTGAGCGGGGCACTTTTTTTAACGGAGAAGGCTTTTCTGCTCCCAAATACATTAAGGAAAATCAACTGGAAACTGAAAACATCCTGTTCTTAGGCTACCATATTGGTTATTGGAACTTAAATACCAATCCACCAACCAAATCAACCACCCATCCCAGTAATATTTGTCGTGATGAATTATTCCCTTTCTATGATAATCAGAGGAAGACATCGATTGAAGAGCTACAGCATATTATGGAAGTTATTAAACCCAAAACTATTGTAACACGAAAAAATAGACGGGTTTTCGACAAAGAAGAGATTGAGGCAAATGAGTATATTGATGACTATTTAGACAAGCATTACAAGGCACATACAACAGTAGAAAAAGCCGAAATATTACAGCGGTTGGATTGATTCCAATACTGATTTAAATTTATCATCTTAGAGAGCTTCAGTAATAATTGTTTTACCTACTTCAGAGGAAATACCTATTGTAAATATTCTTTTTGTTTAGTTTTTAATTTGATTTGGTAATAATTCCACATTGTAGGCACTTGTATTTTCTACTTTCAAAAAAGGGGAATAGTTTAAGAAAAATTCCTTTTCTGTGATAATAGAGCTCAGATTTTTTGGCCTTACAATTTGGGCAAACAATGGGGTTTCCTTCATCATCTAAGGCATAGGCTCGAATAGCGTCGTATATTTTCAATGCCTTCTCCTTGTGCTTTGTATACACCTGAAGCTTCACGCCACCAATGGCATAGCTAATTAAAGGGTCCGAATTAAGTGTGTTTTCATCCTTAAGAAATACGGGCACCCCTTCAGATTCAAGTTTGCCTTTTAAAATCTGTACGTCGGCAGGATAATCAAAAGAGGCTATGGTATAAAAAGTATTTTCCTTACTCATGAAACAACCGATTTTAATAGATTTAACATCGTTTCAATTTGATTTTCTCCAATAATTTCTCTGGAAATCTGTCCATTTAACAAAGGTACTATTTAGGTATTTAAATGCTATATTCGTTTTAGTAAATCGCTCTAAAATGAAATATAGAATTCTCTTTGCATTTCTCCTGTTAATTAGCACTTATGGTACGTCTCAAACCATATCCTACGAAATATCCTTTGAAAATGCTGTACACCATGAAGCCCAAATAGCAGCTACATTTACCAATATAAAGGAAGTTTCTTTTTCATTAAGAATGAGTCGAACTTCCCCAGGTCGTTATGCTTTACATGAATTTGCTAAAAATGTATATGGGTTCACTGCTACTAATAGTCAAGGAAGAAAACTTAAAACTATACGTCCAAATAATCATGAATGGCAAATCTCTGGTCATGATGGCACAATTAATATCAACTATATTTTATTCGCCAATCGAGGGGACGGAACATACTCACAAATTGATGAAACCCATGCCCATCTAAATATTCCTGCAACTTTTATGTTTGCTCCCAGCTTAGAGAAAAAACCTATTCAAGTGAAATTCAATTTAAGGGATGATTTGAATTGGAGGATCGCCACCCAATTACCTTTAGTTTCTGGAACAACTTATTCTGCTCCCAATTTAGAATATTTTATGGATAGTCCGACAGAAATAAGTGATTTTAGCCTTAGAGAGTTCAAAGTTGACGCTCAAAATGTTCGACTGGCATTACATCACAATGGCACCGAAGAGGAAGTGGACACCTATTTTGAAAAGGTTAAAAAAGTAGTTATTGAACAAGAAAAGGTATACTCCGAATTACCCAAATTCGATTTTAATACCTATACTTTTCTTGCTTGTTATATTCCCAATGCATCAGGTGACGGCATGGAACATCGTAATTCAACCGTTTTGACAAGTACAAGAAGTCTTGCAAATGGAGGAATGGAACGAAATATTGGTACGGTATCACACGAATTTTTCCATGCTTGGAATGTGGAGCGCATACGACCACAATCGTTGGAGCCCTTTGATTTTAAAGAAGCAAATATGAGTGGTGAACTCTGGTTTGCTGAAGGATTCACAAGCTATTATACCAATCTCATTTTATGTAGGGCCGGACTTATTACACCAAAAACATATATTGAAGGATTGGCTGGAGGATTTAATTATGTATGGAATTCGGCAGGGCGCAACTTTTTTAACCCTATTGAAATGAGTTATCAAGCTCCTTTTGTTGATGCCGCAACAACCGTTGATCCAGTGAATAGAGACAACACCTTTATTTCTTATTATTCTTACGGAAGTGTTCTTGGTCTGGCATTAGATCTTTCCCTAAGAGATCATAATTTAAATTTAGATGATTATATGAAATTAGCCTGGAAAACGTTTGGCAAGAATGAAAAGCCATATACCATCAATGACCTGCATCAAACATTGAATACCTATGCAGGTAAATCGTTTGGTGATGCTTTTTTCGACAACTATATCTACAAGAGTAAAATGCCTGATTATAAGAGCCTTTTTGAAAGCATGGGGGTAATTCTATTGCAAGAAAGCGAACAGCCCTACTTTGGCGCTTCAGCAGGTATAAATGGTGAAGGAAAAGCAATCATACAACGAAATACGCAAATAAACAGGGCCGCTTATAAAGCTGGTTTGGAGAAAGGGGATGTCATTATAAGTATCAATGGAAAAGGATTTGAAAAAGGCCAAAAATTCAATGATATCATTAAGCAATTTAAAATAGGTGATGTTTTGAACATCGACTATACCCGATTTGGAAAGACTAAGACAACCACAGTAAAACTTGACTCCAGTCCAAGGTACAGTATGGTTTTTGACAATGAAGCAACTGATGAAATGATAGTAAAAAGGAAAGCTTGGTTGGAAAAGGAATGATACGGTCTATTCTGAAATAAGTTTCACTCTTTTAAAACTCACAAATCAGAAGGCTATGATTATTTTAACTTAGTTAATTCAATTCAACCCATTTGTGCGCATTGGGAATGGTAGCGTTCAACAATTTTACATTCAAAATCTGTGCAACTCTTTTTCCCATCTCAAAGACCGATTCTAGATTATCACTTTCCAAAATATTGAAATGTTTGTTTTTTTGATACCATAGGTTTGCCTCATAAATATAATCCCCATTTTCTTTCGGTTGTTTAAATACTGAAACATAGTCAATTTGAGGCAGTGGTTTCCATTTTCCAAAGCCAATCGGCCCTAAAGAATAATCTATTTTATATTTTTTATTGTCCAAGTCAAAATGCCAATCGCGGACAACGGAAAACGCAAGTGCTGTGGGCAATAAAACAATGGCTAATTCAAGTAGACTAAAGCTACTTTTAAGAATTTTCGTATTCGTAGTGAAATTAAAATTGGTAAAAAATAAGATAAGAAATACAATTATGCAGGTATAAATCAGGGAAGCTATAATGCGCTGCCATAGCGGTCTATTGCCCTCAGAAATGATAACGTTTTTATTGTCCATGATTCTTAAAAACGAAAAAAGCCATACTAATAGTATGGCTTTAACTTAATCAAGTTCTTTTTAATCTGCTAAAACGATGACTTTATTATCATTCATCTCAATAGTCCCACTATTAATGGCAAGTACAGTACGTCCATTAGCATCACTGGTGAATTTACTTTCAAATTCCTCTTCAATTGTTATATCACCATCTACAATCACATTACCATTTTGCAATAACGAAACTATAGGGGCGTGATCTTTCAACATTTGAAATTCTCCATTGATTCCAGGAACGGTAACTGAAGTCACTTCTCCAGCGAATAAAGTTGCTTCAGGTGATACAATTTCTAAATACATCTTATTTAAGTATTAAGTATTTACGCTTCAGCTAACATTTTCTCTCCAGCCTCCATAGCTTCCTCTATGGTTCCCTTAAGGTTAAAGGCAGATTCTGGTAAGTGGTCTAATTCACCCTCCATAATCATGTTAAACCCTTTTATAGTCTCCTTAATATCAACCAATACACCTGGGATACCAGTAAACTGCTCAGCTACATGGAAAGGTTGCGAAAGGAAACGTTGAACACGTCTTGCTCTACCTACGGCCAATTTATCCTCTTCAGATAATTCCTCCATACCAAGGATGGCGATAATATCCTGTAATTCTTTATAACGTTGCAATAACTCTTTTACTCTTTGGGCACAAGCATAATGATCGTTACCCAATATCTCAGGAGTCAAAATCCTTGAAGTTGAATCCAAAGGATCCACAGCTGGATAAATACCAAGCTCAGCAATCTTACGAGAAAGTACCGTAGTTGCATCTAAGTGAGCAAATGTTGTTGCTGGTGCCGGATCCGTTAAATCATCCGCAGGTACATAAACTGCCTGTACAGAAGTAATAGATCCTCTTTTGGTAGAAGTAATACGTTCTTGCATTGCTCCCATCTCCGTTGCCAATGTTGGTTGGTAACCTACCGCAGATGGCATACGACCTAAAAGTGCCGATACCTCAGACCCTGCTTGTGTAAAACGGAAAATATTATCTACAAAGAATAGTACGTCTTTTCCTTGTCCTTCGCCTGCACCATCACGAAAATATTCTGCGATGGTCAATCCTGAAAGTGCCACACGAGCACGTGCACCAGGAGGTTCGTTCATTTGACCAAAAACGAAAGTAGCCTTAGACTCTTTCATCGCTTTCTTATCTACTTTTGATAAATCCCATCCGCCTTCTTCCATAGAATGCAAAAAGTCATCACCATATTTTATAATTCCTGATTCCAACATCTCACGAAGTAAATCGTTACCCTCACGAGTACGTTCACCTACACCCGCAAAAACCGAAAGTCCACCGTGACCTTTTGCAATGTTGTTGATCAATTCCTGAATCAATACTGTTTTACCAACACCTGCACCACCGAACAATCCAATCTTTCCACCTTTTGCATATGGCTCAATTAAATCAATAACCTTGATACCAGTGAAAAGAACTTCAGTTGAAGTTGAAAGGTCTTCAAATTTTGGAGCCTCTCTGTGAATTGGTAAACCGTCTTTGCCTGCTTTTGGTAAATCACCAATACCGTCAATGGCATCACCAATCACATTGAACAAACGTCCATAGATATCATCACCAATTGGCATCTGTATTGCACTTCCTGTTGCGTTTACCTCAGTTCCTCTGCTCAAACCATCAGTAGAATCCATTGAGATAGTTCTTACTGTATTTTCTCCAACATGGGATTGAACTTCTAAAACCAAAATTGAACCATCCTTGTTTACGATTTCCAATGAATCATAAATTTTTGGAAGATCTGATCCAGATTGAAATTCAACATCTACAACTGGCCCAATAATCTGGGAAACTTTACCTGCAACTTTCGACATTACTTATGTGTTTATGTTTTAGTTTATTGATATCTAAAAATCAGGACATGAAATCCTTTGTTTTTCAGGCTGCAAAGATATGTTTTTCAATTTTAAATTGAAATCCTTTTTGCTCTTTTTTACACAAAGAAAAAAGACGCTATTTATAGCGTCTTTTTTAATGGATATCTTGTTTGTTATCTAATTATTGATTGTCCATGACAAGTAATACTGTGAACCTATAAAACCAGTTCCTATTGCCGTGGTGTATTCATCTCCCAATAAATTGGAAGCCCCTACTTTAAATACCGACTTTATACTTGGAACTGCCAAATTCACCTGTGCGTCCAATACGCTAAAAGATGGAACTTTACCTGTTGCAAATGAATTTTGCCATAGGAAAGTCTCTGTCCATCTATAGTTTACATTAAATCCAACGTTCTTGAACAGCTCAGTATTACCGAACGAAGCTTTAACCTTGTTTCTTGGTGTGTTAAACTGAGGTTGGAAATCTGGATCGGATGATTGGTCAAAATCAAAATCAGAATACGTATAGTTCACTCCTACATCAAAATTGCCAAGTACCTTAGCCTCTATACCCGCAGTAACTCCATAAGAAGTAATATCTGCCAATGAATTGGTATAAGCATTCCATACTTGGGTGTCACCATTCTGCAATGCTAATAAAGACAAACCACCATCACCTGCTTGGCCATATTTTGGCGACACAACTAATTTTTGTGAAATAAAATCTTCATAATCATTATAGTAACCGCTTACATCTATCACCACTTTCCCAATTTGGCCTCTATATCCTAATTCCATTGCTGTTACTTTTTCAGGTTTTACCAATGGAGTATTAACGGCTTCAGGTGCTCCGGCGGCTAGGGAACTGAGGGAAAAAGTGTTTTCATAAGCTGCGCGTCCTACCAAAGTAACCGAATTAGAACCAACAATTGCTGCTCCGTTTGTAGAAACAGGAACATCAATTACATACCTATCTAGGTTATCAGGAGAAGCTCCAACCAAATGAGCACGTCCTGCATCAAGTCCTATATATAAATCTTGGGTGGTTGGATTTCTAAAACCTGTTTGGAATGACCCCCTAAAATTATGATTTCTGTTTTCGCCAACAGTATAAGTCAACGAAGCTCTTGGAGAAACAAACCCATCAAACAGTTCATTCTTGTCATAACGTACCGAGCCCGTGAACTTAATTCGCTCATCCATAAATTTCTTTTGGATTTGGGTATATAGACCATATTCTTGATAAGGAATAGGCCCATCGTTATCGGTAAAAATAGTACCGCTCGAATTCAGCTCATATTCACGATAAGACCCACCTACTTGTATGTCGGCAAAATCACTTGTTAAATGACTTAGATTATAATTAGCATCAACATGTCTTAATTTTGTGTTGTCAATGAACCTAGCACCAGTAGACACATTCCCATCCGCAATCACCGTATTAAATGCACTTTGGAATGCTGGAGTCCCAGGAATTAGCCTGCCAGTATCCGCAGCAGCTCGTGCAGCTGCATGAGCGGTAGCATCATCCAATTGTACACCTGTACCAACTCCTAGTTTTGCTCCAATATAGGTAGCCGCGTAGTCGCCAAACCAAGAAGCCTCACTGGGGTCATTCGGGTTCGGAGCATCCCTTTTCCATTTTCTATTGACATTGACGGCTGCTAATCTTGTATCATATGAATCACCAGCATTTTCCGAGGTGATATAACCCCTTACAAAAAAGTTATCGTTCTTAAATTCAAGCTTATGTTGTTGTAATGAGAAGTTATTGATATAATACCTGTTAGCTCCTTGATAAATGGTAGCCCCACGACCAATCCTGCTATTAAAGATAATTTCAAAATCGTCAGCAAACGGTCTATAATGTATGGCTCCATCAAACTTTACACTTTCCGCTCCATAATCAGTCAAATCACGTTCGGCATACCCAGTTCTTGTCACAAATGCAGAACCCAAAGTTCCTGAGGGTAAGCCCGCTAAAGCATCAAAGTTAAGTGTAGTGGATACTGCCTCACCATAAACATTAAGCCCATCATAACCTGGGTCTGCTCTGGTTAAACCTGGGTTGTTCAAATCTTCTTCATTCGCCGCATGCCAATCAGTACCCTCCATATAAGAAAAGCTTGCTTTTACAGCCAGTTTATCGCTAAAAGCATGGGCCGCACGAATACCAATATCATAATACTCATTATCCCCAGCGGCATCTTGGGATGTGATTCCTGTTTTGAAATAACTGCTGATTCCTTGGAAATCGAACGGATTTTTACTTCTCATAAACAAGATACCATTGAAGGCATTCGCACCATATAACGCAGAAGAAGCTCCTGGAAGAATCTCTACACTTTGAACATCGAGGTCATTCATACCTACTAAGTTCCCCATTACAAAGTTCAATGCAGGCGAGGAATTGTCCATCCCATCAACCAACTGCATAAAACGGGTATTGGCAAAACTTGCAAAGCCCCTAGTATTTATTGATTGAAATGTTAAACTGTTTGTATTGATATCTACTCCTTTTAGATTCTCTAAACCTCCATAAAATGAAGCAGAAGCGGTATTTTGAATTTCCTTTAATCCAAAACGCTCAACAGAAACAGGTGATTCGAAAAGCCTTTCTGGGGTCCTTGAAGCAGAAATTACAATCTCATCCAAAATTGTAGATGCCTCGGACATCACAACAGTGATTGTTTGGTTATTCGAGGTTATCTCCTCGAATTCATCGGTATATCCAATGCTTGTTATTTTTAATTGAAATGGGGGGATTTCAGAAGTTTGCAGTGTAAAATTACCGTCAAAATCAGTTACGGCACCTATTGCTTTTCCAACAATAATTACATTAGCCCCTGGCACGGGTTCATTGTTTTGATCAACAATGTTTCCAGAAATCGTTGTCTGTGCCATGCCGATAGTACCCAGCATCAACAGGGATAAAAATAGAATCGTTCTCATTATAGTTTGAGTTAAATTAGTTTGAGCCCAATATACAGATTTTTTTATATCGATTAATAAAAAATAAAATTATTATGCGTGCATAATAATATTTTCTCAATGATTTAACCTTAAAAATGTGTAATCTCTATTATTTCAACAAAAAAGACCATGATAATTATCATGGTCTTTCTCAATCAATTTTTGTATAAAACTACTCTACGGTCACAGATTTTGCCAAGTTCCTAGGCTGATCCACATTACATTCCCGCATTACGGCAATATGGTATGAAAGCAACTGAAGCGGAATTGTTGTCAAAAGTGGAGTTAAACTCTCCAAAGTTTCCGGAACTTCAATAACATGGTCCGCCAATTCGGTCACCTGATCATCACCTTCTGTTACAACGGCTATGATTTTACCTTTTCGTGACTTGATCTCTTGAATATTACTTACCACTTTTTCATAATGCCCTTTTTTAGTGGCAATTACAATAACTGGCATTTGCTCATCAATCAAAGCAATTGGGCCATGCTTCATTTCTGCAGCAGGATAGCCCTCTGCGTGTATATAACTAATCTCTTTCAATTTTAGAGCACCCTCTAAAGCTACTGGAAAATTATATCCTCTTCCTAAATAAAGACAGTTCTGAGAATCTTTATAGACGTCTGCTATTATTTCAACCAGAGTATTCGACTCCAATGCCTTTTCTACTTTAGATGGGATAGTTTCTAACTCTGTTAAAAACTCATGGAACTTAGATTCTGAAAATTCACCTTTTTCCTTGGCCAATTTCAAAGCCAACAAAGTGAGGACAGTAATTTGGGTTGTAAACGCCTTGGTCGAGGCAACCCCAATTTCTGGACCAGCGTGGGTATAAGCCCCAGCATGAGTTTCCCTTGCAATTGAAGAGCCGACTACATTACATACTCCAAACACAAAGGCTCCTTTTTCTTTCGCCAATTTAATTGCCGCCAAAGTATCAGCTGTCTCCCCTGATTGCGAAATGGCAATCAATACATCCTTATCAGTAATAACAGGATTTCTATATCTAAATTCTGACGCATACTCTACCTCAACAGGAATTCTTGCCAAGTCTTCAAAAATATATTCCGCTACCAAACCAGCGTGCCAAGAAGTACCACATGCCACAATGATTATTCTATCTGCATTTAAGAATTTTTCCAAGTGCTGGTCAATTCCTGCCATTTTAATCAAACCTTGATCTGCCAATAAACGACCTCTGAAAGTGTCCAAAATTGCTCTTGGCTGTTCATAAATTTCCTTTAGCATAAAATGATCATATCCTCCTTTTTCTATCTCCTCCAAATTCATTTGAAGTTCCAGTATATTCGGATAAGCAACCGCATCATTCTTTATCTTTCTCAGTTTTATTTCCTTACCCAAACGCACAATTGCCATTTCCTCATCTTCAAGATAAACTGCATTATTCGTGAATTCGATAAAAGGTGATGCATCAGATGCAATAAAAAACTCATTTTCACCTATACCTATGGCTAAAGGACTACCTAATTTAGCCACAACCAATTCATCTGGTTTTTTCTTGTCAAAAACGGCTATTGCATAGGCTCCAACAACTTGGTTAAGTGCTATTTGCACCGCTTGCCCAAGCATTACTCCTTCAGTTTTTTGAACTTCCTCAATAAGGTTGACCAAAACTTCTGTATCAGTATCAGAAGAAAAAGTATAGCCCCTTTTAATCAACTCCTTTTTAACGGATTCATAATTTTCTATAATCCCATTATGAATAATTACCAAATCTCCTGAATTTGAATAGTGCGGATGTGAATTAATGTCATTGGGAACACCATGTGTTGCCCACCTAGTATGACCAATTCCCAATGAACCTTTAAGCGATATAGTTGATTTTGATTTATTTTTTAAATCTTCAACCTTACCCTTGGTTTTTGAAAGATTTATATCGGTTCCGTCATAAAGTGCAATACCTGCGCTGTCATAACCCCTATATTCCAAACGCTGAAGACCTTTTACAACTATTGGATAGGCATCTCTATGCCCAATATATCCTACAATTCCGCACATAATATATTGTTTGTTAGATTGTTCTATTTAAATGAATTGCCACAAATCTATGGCTAAAGATGAAAAACCATATATATCTTAGACGTAAAACGTCAAAATTCTGTAAGTGGTATACTACCGCTTCAAATTTGAATAAACATCTTCTTTATTGGAAAGTTGGGCTAGTTGGTTACTGTTCCGTTTTGGTGTAGAATATTTCGAGTTTCAATTTTTTGTCAATATATGCTGGATCATCTATCTCACTACCATAAAGCACAGTTCCTAAAGGTGTTAAGGTTGCAGCAACGGGTATCTCTTCTTCACCATTGTCAAACATGGCATCACTAACTCCTATAAATTCAATATCTGGAGTAAGTGTTAGTCCAAGTGTGGCACTTGTGGAATCCCTTATAATCAGATTATTAATATGGTCAGTTATCCTAACAGTATATTTTTCACCTTTGTCATCCGAAGATTTATTAATGATTCCATCGTAATTTTGAAAAAGCCCAAAAAGCTTGATAGTCTCTTGATTGGAATTCTCAGTAGCGGTATTAATCAATGGAGCCTTCGATTCCGCATTGTGCAAATATAAACGTGGGGGCTCAATTATACCACCAGCCATTTCTAGGGCTTCTTGATCAATGTAAAACACCAGATTAGCTTCATTGATAATCCAGTTTTCAGCTTTGATCTGATTAATTACCTCTTGTGCTTCCTCTTCATCCTCCGAGAACAAATTGATTTTTGAATAGGTTCCTGAGCCTCCTTTAAGGTAAATTCTAGAAGCATTTTCCTCGGCATCCATAACACCATCAATGGCTCCTGGGTAAATCTCATTTTCAAAGGTATTTACGGCATTACCAACAATAGCGCCATCTTGGGTTTCCCTTAACATTGAAAAAATAAATTCACCCTTTTTTTGCACTATTTCGTCATCAGAAGTATCATCCGCTGTTTCATTAAGATCAATGCTATCATAATTATATCCGATGGTGATGTTTGCCGCTTTCATATCCAATAGTAGCATAACATCATCAGTAATACTTGAGGTAGAAAGGTGAATGCCTCTCATAAACTCATTAAAATTGGCCTGGCTCACCATTTCCGAGCCATCTTCTCTATCAATTATATTTGCTTGAAAAAAGTCTATATCCAACGGAACCCTAATTCCTGGCTCAAGCCTCTTTGACACGCCTGATTCGTCAACCTCTTCTGTATTTGGATCATCTTCTTGATCAATCAAAATCTGTTCGTTGCTAACAATAACCTCTCCCTCATAAAGAAGGTCAGAAACGAAACTTGGGGAAAACTGCTGTGTGGAATAGTATTCTTGTGCTTCTTGAAAGTTTGTGTTGGGATCCAAATCTCTTAAGAAATAGGTAGAACGTTCTACCTTAATATTAAAAGACGTGGTTACATCTTTGTTATAGACTGAATTGTTAATATAAATACTATCTAAATCTATTTTCTTGGCGAAATTGTCTTTTATGGTTGAGTCATCTTCATCATCATTTATACCATCACCATCAGTATCTTCGTTCAAAGGGTCTGTCCCGTTCAATTTTTCTTGATTATCACTTACACCGTCACCATCGGTATCACTGGTTGAATCTTCTGGATCACTATCCAGTTCATCTATAAGGCCATCTCCGTCAGTATCTGATTGCAAATTCCTTAAATAGGGGATATAAAGAAAAACTTCTGTTGCGATTTCATTTTCGTCTATAGTACTTACGGAATCATCGTTCTCAGCATTATCCTCGACTTCTTGAGAATATACCCCAAATTTTGGTCTACTTGTTGGCAATAACAATTGCGAAGTTATTCTAGCTTCTGTTTTTCCATAAATGGGATCATTAAAAATTCCCAATTGGTAGTGCGGCAGTTTGTTAGTCCTAACTGCCTCAACTTTATTGTTATAGGCAAAAACATCATAAACAGCTTTGTCCGTTGTAAAGGGCTCTCCACCAATGACTTCTGCACCTATAGTTGTGATATCATTCTCGCAGGATGCAAGAATCAAAACAAGTAAAAATCCCGCGAAAGCAGGAAATTTCAATCTCTTAAAAAAACTCATTTAGATTATTTTAAAACTTCAGTGTTATAAAAATTGACATATGCTTCTTCAAAACCTTGTAAAGGAACATAAGACAACACGGGTTTCTCTAGGTTGGATATATGGTTTTCTAATTCTTCTGGAATTTCTTCCGCCGCTAAAATAACAGCATCAGAAAAATCTACCGCTACTTTTAACAAATTATTATAGTTAGGAGTGTTCAGTACACTTATACTCTCTTCAGGAACACCGTCAAAAGCTATTTTTTTGACCATACCCTTATCGAGTTCTCCCTCAAAACCCTGACCGTAAACTGAAGTGACAATTTTGCTGTCACCAAATAATGGTTCGTCAGCGTAATACTTCTTTAAATATAAAGGCAAGAGAGAAGCCATCCAACCATGTACATGAATAATGTCTGGAGACCAATTTAATTTTTTCACAGTTTCAACAACACCCTTGGCAAAGAAAATTGCCCTTTGATCATTATCCTCAAAGAAATTCCCATCAACATCAGCAAAGGTTGCTTTCCTTTTGAAGTATTCCTCATTATCAATAAAATACACTTGGATTCTTTCTTTCGGTATTGAGGCCACTTTTATTATCAATGGCATGTCCATGTCATTGATTACAAGATTCATTCCCGATAGTCGAATAACTTCATGCAGTTGGTGCCTCCGCTCGTTTATATTACCATATCTTGGCATAAAAATCCTAATCTGGCCACCATTGCTGTTGACCATTCGCGGGGTTTCGTATGACATTAGGGAAACTTCATTCTCTGGGAGGTAGGGGACTAATTCTGAAGATACAAACAATATCTTTTTACCATTCATAAAAGCAATATTTTATTTATCCTAAAAAGGTTCTTGCAAAATTACAAAAATTATGCAGATTACCAGTATTTATAGTAAGTTTGCTCGCTTTTAAATTAAACCCATGTTGTTGATCAAAACCAGAAAACTTTTAATTGAACATCTTTCTACTTGCAAAACAAGTGAAAGCCTTGGGCTGGTACCAACAATGGGGGCCCTGCACATTGGTCATGGAGCCTTGGTTAATAGGGCGGTTCGGGAAAATGACGTCGTTGTCGTCAGTATTTTCGTTAACCCCACACAATTCAATAATCCCAATGATTTAGAAAAATATCCTCAGACTTTAAAGTCTGACATGGCCATTCTGAGAAAAATCTCAAAAAATATAATTGTTTTTGCCCCTAGCGTTCGGGAAATGTATTCCTCAGATGTTAAAGCTATTAATTATGATTTTGGCGGATTGGAACATGTCATGGAAGGAGCTTTTAGATCTGGACATTTTGACGGTGTAGGTACAATTGTAGAATCTCTTTTGACACTTGTTAAACCTGACAACGCTTATTTTGGTGAGAAAGATTTTCAACAACTGCAAGTAATCAAAAAGCTTACTGAAATTCGTCAAATTCCTGTAAAGATCATAGGTTGTCCCATAGTTCGTGAACCAAACGGATTGGCATTCAGTTCAAGAAACGAAAGGTTATCAAAAACCATAAGAAATGAAGCGGCATTTATCTATAAAACCCTTAAGTCTGCCAAAATAAAATTTGGCACGGAAAGTGCTAAGAATATAAAGGATTGGGTAACAAATCAATTTAGCCAACACCCAGATCTGGAGTTGGAATATATTGAGATTACCAAGACCAAAACATTAAAGTCAATTGTTAGAAAACAAAAAAATAAAAAATATAGGGCCTTTATTGCCGTTTATGCAGAAGGCGTACGACTAATAGATAATATAGCCCTTAATTAATTAACTTTGTCCCATGCTAATAGAAGTTGTAAAATCTAAAATTCACCGAGTAAAAGTTACTGGAGCCGATCTTGATTATATTGGTAGCATAACCATAGATGAGGATTTAATGGATGCGGCAAACATTATCCAAGGTGAAAAAGTTCAGATTGTTAACAACAACAATGGCGAACGATTAGAAACATACGCAATCCCAGGACCAAGAGGTAGTGGGGAAATCACATTAAACGGAGCTGCCTCTAGAAGAGTGGCTGTTGGTGATGTCCTGATTTTAATTACCTATGCCCGAATGGATATTGAGGAAGCTAAAAAATTCAACCCTTCATTGGTTTTCCCTAACGAGGAAACCAATTTGTTAAACTGATTTTGACAAAAAAATTAAAAAAAATCCTAAAAACCATACTCCCAATCGCCTTGGGAGTTTTTTTGGTTTGGTACCTTTATAATTCCACAACTCCTGAACAGCGACAAGAAATATTAGGTTATATCACCCAAGCAGACCCACTTTGGATTAG
The DNA here is from genome assembly GCF_000153165.2 of Maribacter sp. HTCC2170. Lineage (NCBI taxonomy): Bacteria > Pseudomonadati > Bacteroidota > Flavobacteriia > Flavobacteriales > Flavobacteriaceae > Maribacter > Maribacter sp. HTCC2170. The sequence continues at coordinate 1,928,421 of NC_014472.1, read as the reverse complement.
TTTATCAATCGCAATAGGAATCTTAAGTCATATTTCAAGAGCCATTCGTTGGAACTACCTCCTAGAACCTCTTGGCTATTCCCCTAAATTAAGTAATAACGTATTGATTATCCTTACTGCGTATCTTGCAAATTTGGGAATCCCAAGATCCGGTGAATTTTTAAGGGCCACCGCACTGGCCACCTATGAAGATGTGCCTTTTGAAAAGGGATTCGGTACTATAGTAACAGAAAGAGTAGTCGATGTGATAATGCTACTCATCATCATATTTGTAGCCTTACTTTTACAGACCGAGCTAATTATCGGATTCATAAAATCCAGTGGAATAGGGCTTTTTGGGGGCATCATCGTTTTAATCATAAGCATATTGGGTTTATTTCTTACGATACGATTAATAAAAAAATCATCATCAAAATTCGCTCTAAAGCTAAAAGGCTTTCTTAAGAATTTATTGGAAGGTATTCTCAGTATTTTTAAAATGAAACGTAAGTGGGCGTTTATCTTTCACACTTTCCTTATTTGGGCGTGTTATATTGCCATGTTCTGGGTAATTAAATATACGGTTCTAGAAACTGCGGATTTATCCTTGGGTGCTCTTTTGGTTGCCTTTGTGGGCGGTGCCATTGCAATGACCACAACGAACGGTGGATTTATCGCTTACCCCGCCTTTGTTAGTAAATCGCTTGAGATTTTTGGAGTAAGTATAGTATCAGGTAATGCGTTCGGCTGGATTATGTGGATTGCACAAACCCTTATGGTCATTGTTTTCGGGGCAATATCTTTTCTATTATTACCGTTATTGAACAGAAACCGGTAACTCTATATCTAGTTACTTTAATTCTGTTTTATGCAACGTTTTCTTATTCTTTTTGCCTTTCTTTTTTGCTTTGGTCTAAATGCACAAATTACGAAAGAGATTTTCGAATCCTTTAAACTTCAGGAAAGAAGAGACGTAAGTTATTATTTCCCTGAGGAGTATGATAAAGAAAAAAAACATCCCCTTATTGTTGTGCTGGATGCCGATTATTTGTTTGAACAAGTGGTAGCAACAGCCAAGTTTTATAGCAATTTTCACGGAATGCCAGAATCAATAATCGTAGGTATTCACCAAAGTGAGGATAGTATTCGTTTTGACGATTGCGCATTTGATGAAGATACTGGTTTGCCCTCCGAAAAAGGTGGAAAATTTTTTGAGTTTCTCGGCATGGAGATTATTCCCTATCTTGATTTGACGTACAACACAGCACCCTTTAAAATGGTGGTTGGCTATGACATTACAGCCAATTTTCAAAACTATTGGCTTTTAAAGGACAATCCTATCTTTGATGCTTACATAAACATATCTCCTTCATTGGCACCCGATATGGAAAAACACGTTCCCACCAGACTGGAAGCTATTAATCAACAGATATTCTATCAATTAATCGTTGAAGGGGAAAAGAGTAAGAACACATCAAAAATCAAGGCAATGAACAATGCCATTAAAGTCATTGACAAAGAATCATTGCATTACTTTTATGATGAATACCAAAATGCCGATCACATATCAATTGTGACATATGGTATTGGAAAAGCTTTCGATAATGTATTTGGCATGTTCAAACCAATTAGCCCAAAAGAATACAAAACCCAGATTTTAACTTCCGATGAACCTGTTTTCAACTATTTGGAGAACAAATACAAAACCATAGAAAACCTATTTGGAATTAAGAAACCCGTTGATCTTAATGATGTTATGGCAATCTATGCCGGCACCCGAAAAAAAGAAGACGTGGAATCTTTGAAACCTTTGTCTGACTTGTGCAAGGCCGAATTTCCAGGAACCATGCTTGGTTTTTATTTTGAAGGAGAATATTATGAGCAACTGGGAGAGCCTAAGAAAGCACTAAGAACTTTCGAAAAAGCCTTTGGAATGGACGAGATAGACTTTCTAACCAAAGAAATGGCCCTTGAAAAAATTGATGCTTTAAAAGCTGACTTTGGGTACTAATACCTCAACCAGAAATACTCTTATTTAAAAGTTTACTTTATCTTTAGCCAGAACCAAAAAACAGGTAATGGCCAAGACCAAAACTGCATTTTTCTGTCAAAATTGTGGCTCCCAATATGCTAAATGGGTGGGGCAATGTTCCGCTTGCAAAGAATGGAACACAGTCGTAGAAGAAGTAATTCAAAAAGAAGAAAAAACAGGTTGGAAAACCCCTTCGAATACTTCAAAAAAAATTGCAAAACCTTTACGTGTCAAGGAAATAAGCACCGAAAAAGAACTTCGGTTAAACGCCTATGACCTTGAATTCAATAGAGTCTTGGGTGGCGGACTCGTTCCTGGCTCATTGGTTCTGTTGGGCGGTGAGCCTGGTGTGGGCAAAAGTACTTTAATCCTTCAAATTGCCCTAAAGCTTCCGTATAAGACATTGTATGTTTCTGGTGAGGAAAGCCAAAAACAAATAAAAATGCGGGCGGATCGCATTCAACCAAATAGTGAGAATTGCTATATTCTTACTGAAACAAAAACACAGAATATTTTTCAGCAAATCGAGGCTACTGAGCCAGATATCGTGGTAATAGATTCGATCCAGACCCTGCATTCCGACTATATTGAATCTGCCGCCGGAAGCATTTCGCAAATAAGGGAGTGTACCGCTGAGCTTATCAAATTTGCAAAGGAAACCAATACCCCGGTCATTCTAATAGGACATATAACCAAAGATGGATCTATCGCCGGACCCAAAATCTTGGAACATATGGTTGATACAGTGCTTCAATTTGAAGGTGACCGCAATTATGTATACCGAATTCTTCGAGCTTTAAAAAACAGATTTGGTTCAACAGCAGAACTTGGTATTTATGAAATGCAAGGGAATGGTCTGCGTGAGGTTAACAACCCTTCCGAAATACTTATTTCAAAAAACGACGAAGGCCTAAGTGGAACTGCGATCGCGTCAACTGTTGAAGGTATGCGCCCATTAATGATTGAAATACAGGCTTTGGTAAGTACAGCGGTTTATGGTACTCCTCAGCGTTCAACCACAGGCTACAATGCCAAAAGATTAAATATGCTCCTGGCCGTTTTGGAAAAAAGAGCAGGATTCAAATTGGGGGCAAAAGACGTTTTTCTGAACATTACAGGGGGTATTTCGGTTGATGACCCTGCGATTGATTTAGCGGTTATTTCAGCAATTCTTTCAAGCAATGAGGACATTCCTATAGAAAAAGGAGTTTGTTTTGCCGCCGAAGTTGGTCTTGCCGGTGAGATTAGACCTGTGCAACGTGTTGAACAGCGTATCATGGAAGCCGAAAAATTAGGGTTCAATACAATATATGTATCCAAAAACAACAAAATCAGTTTAAAAAATCCCAAAATAAGTATCACGCTTGTCGCAAGAATCGAGGATATAGTAAACGAGTTGTTCGGTTAACGTTTGTCTCTCATTATTCTAGCTATTACTAAAATTCCAACGATAACCACTATTGTCAAGACCAGTTGGCCCATTCCTATTGCAAGAACATTCATAGAATACATTTTAAGGTGCAGGATTAGGGATTTGATTATGAATGGCATTAATCTCTTTTAAAACCTCATCACTCAAATCAACATTTATACTATCAATGTTCTCCTTTAGTTGCTCCATAGTTGTAGCTCCGATAATGTTACTAGTTACAAAAGGTCTTGAATTCACAAAAGCCAATGCCATCTGAGCTGAAGAAATACCATTTTCTTGCGCAAGGTCATAATATTTTTGTGTGGCCTTTATTGCCATTTCACTAGTATATCTTCCATAATTGGGAAACAAAGTAATTCTCGCTTTTTCGGGTGATTTACCTCCCAAATACTTACCGCTTAACACCCCAAACCCCATAGGAGAGTATGCTAAAAGACCAATATGTTCCCGTATAGCTATTTCACTCAGTCCAACTTCAAACAAACGATTTAAAAGGTTATATGGATTTTGAATGGTAATAGCTCTAGGAAGACTCGCATGAACCTTACTTTCTTCCAAAAAACGCATTGTTCCCCAGGGGGTTTCATTTGAAATACCTACATGTCTTATTTTACCCTCTTGGATCAGTTCTCTCAAAGTTTCAAGAACCTGATGTATGTTATCTTCCCAATGATCGGTGATATCATGTTTATATCCCCTATGTCCAAAATAATTGGTAGAACGTTCAGGCCAATGTAGTTGGTATAAATCTATATAATCTGTCTGAAGTCTTTTAAGACTAGCGTCAACTGCTTCGATTATAGAATGCTTGTTATATCCTGTGGTACGAATAAACTTGGTGAATTCTGCTTTTCCCGCTATTTTAGAGGCTAAAACAACCTTCTCTCTATTCCTGGTTTTCTTAAACCATGTTCCTATTATTTTCTCAGTATTTGAATGACGATCCGGATGTGGTGGAATGGAATACAATTCGGCAGTATCAAAAAAATTGACTCCCTGATCTAGCGCATAATCCATTTGTTCATGACCTTCGGCTTCTGTATTCTGACTGCCCCACGTCATGGTTCCCAAACAGATCTTACTCACTTCAATATCGCTATGTGGTAATTTAGTATAAATCATTCAGCAACTAATTTGATTTCTCTTTTTTTTCAAAAATAGACATATTGTTACTATCAAATAGTAGAACCAAAAATAAAATCACATATTCATAATCTACCACAACCCCCAAAATACAATGTTAGCTAAAAAGACAACCTAATTGGCAGATTGGGTAAGTAGGAGCACCTGCGGAAATGTATTGGATCCGGTACTGGCAAAAACTTTTCCCATTTCAGTGAAATTCATAAGAAAAGACCCTAACATAACATCTAAAAAACCGTCGTTATTAATATCCCCAACTTCCATGGTCATCCATTTACCATATGCTGCTTCAGGAAGATAGGACGCCGTAAAATCCAAATGTCCATTGTTTGTAAGATATACAAAACTCTTCTTCGGGTCTTTTAAATCGGTATAAAAAGAAGAGGCTACTATATCCAAGTCGCCATCATTGTCAAAATCGCGGGCCATAGCTTTACTACACCCAAACATGGGATAGAAAAATGCGCTGCTAAAATTATTCTTTTTATCATTTAAAAATATTCTTAGACCATGGTAAGGTTTTTCAATTTTGGAAAAATCCCAATTATCCCCATTGGAAATCAAAACGTCTTCAAAACCATCACCATTGAAATCTGCCATTTCAAAATAACTAACACCATGGGTTGGCGGAAATTCCAATACTTTTTCCCGTTCAAAAATACCGTTGCCTTTATTATAATAAATAACGAGCTGTTCATAGGCCTGGGCCATGAGTACAACAATATCTGGTTTTTGATCACCATTCATGTCTTTTATTTCAACCCTCCGAGCACCTGGTTGGTTGGTTAGGACATGTTCTTTGGATTGGTCAAAATTTTCATACCATGATAATTTTCCATTATAATTCCCAAAATTGCATACAATAAGATCCAAATTGTTATCCATATTAAGATCAGCGGAAGCAAAATAAACGGGTCTTTTCAAATTGGAAAAATGTACATCAAGAATATTTTTGTTTTCGCTTAAGTAAAGGTTTGATAGGATTCCTTTTTTCTGATCAGAAGGTCCAAAATTTCCAATAGTCGAAACCAAGGGGGGCAAATTAGTCCTAAACTCCATATGTGTAGCGGGGCTATTGATTATCCAATTTCCGGTTATGTCACCATTCCACTTTATGGCATAAAGTTTTTGATAGTCCCCAACGAATAACTCCGAAGTCTGATCATTAAATTTTAACAATGACACCTTAGGTAGTTTTGCTTCACCTACATTTAAAAAATGAGGCTTAAACGGCATTTCAACATTATCAATTTTAACTGCTGTATTGACAGAGGGCAATTTCTTAGGTGCTTCTTTGTTATAGTATTCAACAATACTTTCCCAATCAGTTTTAGAAATTAAAGGAGTATCTGGGTATATGTTCAGTTCCTTAGTGATTTTTTTGTCAATGGCACTCAATGTTTTATACGGATCTTGCCCTTTGTGTTTAATCCCTAACCGCATGCCCATATTGGGTAAGACATCTTTGGTCCATGTTTCTTTATCAAGTAGGCTGGGGTCCGGATAAATATGGCACATTTGGCAATAACGCATTGCCAAATCTTTACCAGATGAATTGGTACTGTGATATTGATTCCCGGGTTCTAATTCTATTTCTTTATTAAGAAAGAAAAAAAGGAGGAAAAGAGGAGGGAACGCATAAATAAAAAAGAAAATGTGGTTTTTCTTCATTGATCTATTGTGAATTATTTCATCTAACCCAATTCAACCAAAATAGGACAATGGTCACTATGCCTGGCATCTGATAGGATCACAGAACGCTTTAGTCTATTTTCAAGAGGCTCACTTACCATACCATAATCCAAACGCCAGCCCTTGTTGTTGTTTCTGGCATTGGCCCGGTAACTCCACCATGTATAATTATGGGGTTCCTTATTTAAATGTCTAAAACTGTCAATGAAACCGCTTTCAATAAAACTACCTATCCATTCTCGTTCTACTGGTAAAAACCCAGATACTTTTTTGTTTCTTACAGGATCATGTATATCTATTGCTTCATGACAAATATTATAATCTCCGAGAATAATCAAATTTGGATGTGCCTTTCTTAAATCATCAACATACCGTTGAAATTCAGCCATATATTTTAGTTTAAACTCCAATCGATCCATATTAGTGCCAGAAGGTAGGTACAGGCTCATGATGGATACCCCATCAAAATCGGCACGAAGGTTTCTCCCTTCAAAATCCATATAATCAATCCCAGTACCGTATTCAACATGGTCAGGTTGTTTTTTTGACAATATTGCTACTCCGCTATAGCCCTTTTTTTGAGCACTGTACCAATAATTATTTGCGTAACCTGCTTCTTCGAACAAAGAAAGATCTAATTGTTCTTTCATTGCTTTTATTTCTTGTAGGCATATTACATCGGGGTCAGTTGCCTTCAACCAATCCAAAAAACCTTTGTTGATTGCGGCGCGAATGCCATTTACGTTGTATGATACTATTTTCACCTTTCAAATTTTGCTTAAAAATAACGAATGTTTTTTTGTTGGATTGCCTCTGTTAAAAGTAAACCTCAAATCTTTGGGGTGGCGGTAAAAATCAACATTTAACCTAAGAATTTATCACTTTGGAACACGATTTGATATCCTAATGGAATATCAAAAGCATAGGCGATGAAAAATCTTAGTGTAGTAGTTTTATTATTGAGTTTTAGTTTGGCCAATGCTCAGGCCTATCCTAGATTCAATAATGATAATGAACTAAAATTCAATATTGGATTGTTCTTGGCAAGTAGTACTGTCGAAGGCTCCTATGAGTATTTCTTTAATGAGGATACCAGTATCGGCGGAACACTATATTTTGATAGCGACGCGACTGACTACAATGGTAATTTTGGTATTGGCCCCAACTTAAGGGCCTATTTTGGTTATGTTCCAAGAAGTGGATTTTTTGCCGAAGCTTTTGGCTTATACTATACAGGGGAAGACAGGGTTCCGGATAATAATCTTGGTCTCCGCAACAATGATTATAGCACCACAGCTTTAGGATTGGGGATTGGGAATAAATGGGTGACACAAAGTGAACGATTTAGTCTTGAAGTAAACGCCGGACTAGGAAGAAACATAAACCCAGAGGTATTTCAAGAAACCTTTATGTTTCGTGCTGGTTTCTCACTCGGGTTTAGATTTTAATAAAAAATAACCATAATTTTAAGTCATGAAAAATTATTTAGCATTCGCCCTAATTTTTGTATTGTTTTCTTTTACAATAAATGCCCAAGAGATAAAGGAAGATGATTTTGACAAACATGAACTCAAAATAAATGCATCGAACCTTATTGCTTTTCAGTTCTTGGATTTTTCCTATGAAACTTTGTTGAATGAAGAATCTTCTTTGGGCCTTGGTGTTTTGGTAAATGTAGGGGACGATAATTTTTTAGATGAATACCGCACCTTTTCCTTAACTCCATATTACCGGCAATATTTCTCTAGAAAATATGCGAAAGGATTTTTTGTTGAAGGATTTGGAATGTTGAATTCGGGCAAGGAAGAGTATTATGTTTACGATGAAATCAATGGGGTAGACTATATAAACGATGATAAATACACTGATTTTGCCCTAGGTATATCAGTAGGCGGCAAGTTCGTGACAAACAGGGGATTTGTTGCTGAAATATATGGGGGCATTGGGCGGAATCTGATAGGCGCAAATCAATATTTTTCCGAAATAGTAGGCCGTGGTGGTATCTCTATTGGTTATCGCTTTTAAAGCTATACCTATTTAATCAACATCCTCAAATTTGGTGTCAGCCATTCGTGTAGGTCCATCAATTTCAAGGTCACGCAGCATTTCATTTTCGAACTGTAGTGGCTTATAACCCACATCAAAAAATGTGAAGTTCAAATTGTGCATTGCTTTTTGAATTTCTATATCGACTCCTAGACTATTATTTTGCAATTGTATTAATTTAAGCTTGGGCAGCTCTAGAATATCTTTAGGAACTTCACCAATTAAATTATTCTCAAAGAGAATAAGTCTATTAAGACGTTCTAATTTCCCGATGCTTGCCGGTATTTCTCCTTCGATTCTATTATTCCCTAATTCCAGACCTTCCAAATTCCCTAAATTTCCTATTGATTTTGGAATTTCACCTTGTATCTTATTATTCGAAACCACAAACAGTTTTATACTAACCAAATTACCTATGCTTGTCGGTATGGTACCTGATAGATCATTGTCAAAGAAGTCCAAAATCACTAATGAACGTAGATAACCTATTCGTTCTGGTATAACTCCACTAAGATTATTCTTCCCCAATCTTAGAATTTTTAAATTTTTTAAATTGGTGATTTCAGTTGGTATTTGACCAGATAGACTATTAAACGCCAGGTTCAAAATTTTCAAATGCTTAAATTGATTAATAGATGTGGGGATTTGACCTTTGAGATTATTATTGAAGAGATTTATACTTACCACATGGCCATTTACTATTTCCACACCTTGCCAAGTATTCGTAGGCTGGTCCAATTGCCAAGAATTCTTCCATTCCTCACCTAAGGTGTTCTCATATAAATCCACTAAAGCATCTTTTTCAACTTTAGATACTTGGGCATTTATCGATGTGCCAATGAACACAAACAAAATAAACCACATTTGTTTTTTCATGATTTCAAAAGATTTGCATTATACATGTAAAAGAGGGAAATTTTAAACTTTTATAGTATTTGTACTACATAATAATAAGCTAATTTAGTACGACTCTCTAAAATAACGCTAGAATTTGGTATACATTGTTGTAAAATCAAGCAGATGTGTTGAAGGGCCTTTGTTAGTATGATACGTTAAAAGGCATTTGCACATAGATAACATCCATTGCGCCGTTGTATGATCTTTGTTTATTAATGGCTAATTTTGTGGTTTTATTTAAGTCTATGAAAGATTATCTTTTCTTTTTGCTTTTCATTTCTGCGTTCACTTTATCCTTTGCACAGGCTACAAGTCAAAATGATAGTATTACTCAATTGTCAGAAGTGGTTCTTTTAGACTCTTTAAAAGCCAAGCAAGCTACAGGTATTGTATCCTCAAAAGTAATTGGAGCCAAAGTGTTCCAAAACTTCAGCCCTGCTGATTTTGTTTCACCACTAAACCAAGTTTCCGGGGTTTATGTACTATCAGGTGCTTTAAATACAAACCGCATTACCATTCGAGGCGTTGGCGCTCGAACTCCTTTCGGTACAGATAAAATTAGATTGTACTACAACGAAATACCAATTACCAACGGGACAGGAGTATCCACCATTGAAGCTTTTGACCTTGAGAACATGAATTCAATTGAAATCATAAAAGGTCCAAAAGGTACCGCCTTTGGTTCTAATTTAGGCGGCACGATCATCTTAAACCCTAAAGAGGCATTGCTGCATTCTACTACCGTTAGAAATAGTTTTACTACTGGTTCTTACGGATTATTGAAAAATAGTATCGGGGTTACCCATGCAGATGACAAACTTTCAATGGAATTGCGCTATGGTCATATGTCTATTGACGGCTATCGCGAAAATAACCGTTACGAGCGCGATGGCATTTTGTTGAATACTACTTATAAAATCAATAACAAAAATAAGATTGCCTTTTTATTGAATTATATAGATTATACAGCTCAAATAGCAAGTTCTTTGAGCCAAGCAGCTTTTGACGAGGATCCCACCCAAGCCGCTTTTACCTGGAATGCAGCACAAGGGTATGAAGCCAACAAATATACTTTAGCTGGCATTTCCTTTTCACACATATTCAATGAAAATCTGTCAAATACCACTAGCCTATTCTATACTTACTTGGATCATTATGAGGCAAGGCCTTTTAATATATTGGACGAATTCACGAACGGATACGGATTTAGAACCCGGTTCAAAGGCCATTTCAATTTAAAAGAAACCCCAGCCAATTATACTTTCGGCGCTGAGCTTTACAAAGACAATTACAATTGGGGCACTTATGAGAATCGGTATGAGGATAATAATGGTAACGGAAGTCTTCAAGGAGATGAACTTAGTAATAACAAGGAACTAAGAACCCAGTTCAATGCCTTTGGAACATTGACCATACCTTTCGCCAGCTATTTTTCCGCCCAATTGGGAATGAATATCAATAAGACCAATTATGATTTTCAGGATAAGTTCAATGCGGGAAATGAAAACACAAGTGGTAAACGTAATTTTAATCTTATCTTTTTACCAAGTCTTAATCTAGACTATACCTTTTACCCCAAACAACGTATTTACTTTAATTTAAGTCGCGGCTACTCTAATCCTAGCTTGGAAGAAACCTTGACACCAGACGGAGTAATAAACCCAGATATTGCACAGGAAACAGGAACAAATTATGAACTTGGTAGCCAATTGTCATTGGATAACAATAACCTAAAAATCGATGTTGCCCTGTATCGCATGGCCATCAAAAATCTTTTGGTTGCACAACGAGTGGGAGAAGACCAATATATTGGCAAAAATGCTGGAAGCACCAAACACCAAGGTATTGAGTTGGACGTTAACTACAAGCTAAAAATAACCCCAAAATTTCAGCTAACGCCATTCGTTAGTTACTCATACAGTAACCATAAGTTTGTGGAATTCATAGACGAGGAAAATGATTATTCTGGCAACCAATTAACAGGAGTTCCTAAACATAGGTTGAATACAGGGCTTCAAATGCAATGGCGAAACGGTCTCTATTGGAACACTACCCACCAATATGTGGGTGCCATACCTTTGACTGATGGCAACATGCTCTCAAGTGAATCTTACAATCTTTTGAATACCAGAATGGGTTACAAAAAGAAACTTTCGCATACTTTTACTATTGGGGTAGATTTTGGTGTCAATAACTTAACCAATACCAAATATGCCCAATCTGTATTGATCAATGCCTCAAGTTTTGGAGGTCGTGCCCCTCGTTATTTTTACCCGGGAAATAATCGAAACTTTTATGGAAGCTTGCTTCTAAACTGCCGATTATAAAGGTACTTTCCTTAAAAATAGAATGTTTATCTTAGTTCAATAAGTGTGAGGCTAACGAAATGTCACCAACCATTTAAATTGATATTATGAAGGCATGGAATTTTATAGTAAAAAGTAACCCTAAAGAAATTAGCAAGAAATTAGAATCTGCTCTTGGATCAGTAGATGGATTCGTTTATGACATGGATTATGATAAAAATAATTCAGTAACATTTAAGGTGCGAAAACGCATTCTTTATATATGGTACATGTTTTTCGATAATTGGACTATTGTTAACGGAAAATTGTTAAAAACAGATCCCGAAAATGAGACCCATGTTGAAATTTCCTTTACTCAGCATTTCTTAACGTCAATGGTAATTTATTCGCATATGTTTTTAGGATTGGGCTTGTTGGTTGCAATACTCTTAGGAGTAAGTAACAATGCATCCTATATCTTAATTGGAGGGGTGCTATTAACAATAGGAATTGTATTATGGATTGCTGTCCAGAAGAAATTTGAAAAGGATGTTCAAAAATATAAGTCATTGATTTCTAAAATTCTAGAATCCTAAAAAGAACAAATAACTTAATGACAAAGAACTGGGCTATTTAATAATAGAAACAAGAAACCATGTGGGACGCCAAACTAAAAGTCTATGACGAGTTGGTTGCAAAATGCACCCGTTTTAAAAGAAAAGGCAAAACTGTGCCCTATACTTCTGCTAATGGTTATATGTTTTCATTATTGAACAAGGCCGGTGAAATAGGTATTCGGTTTTCGAAGGAAGTGCAAGAAAAGTACATTTCAGAATTTAATTCAGGTCTTTATAAATCACACAATGCGATAATGAAAGGTTACGTATTGATTCCCGATGAAATGCTTAAAAATTTGAATAATGTTGCCAAATACCTTGATGAGAGCTACGACCACGTGATGAGTCTTGAGCCTAAATAAAGAGCACAATCAGACAATTGCCAAATATTTAGTATCTTATTTATTCAACAACCAAGATAATAGATTTGGATTTTTTGTGAAGAAAGAATCCGAATTCAACTTTTAGTGGACGCGCCAAGCAAATATCAAGAGATAAAACCCTCTCAAGAGTTAGAAAATTTTGTGCACTCCTTTTGGATGCATAAGAACCTTACATCTAAATTTCAAAGAAAAACAATCGTACCCGATAGTTACTTCAAAATTGTTATTGTAACGAGAAACGACAAGGTCTTGAGATATTTGATAACAGGTTTGTGGACATTTGAAAAACCATTCACGATTCCATCAAATAGTACTGTTTTTGGTTGCCGCTTGAAAATGCTGGCTCCTGAATTTCTTTTAAATAGGGAAGTGGCATCTGTTCTTCAAGATATAAAACAACTTGATCTTAAGTATTTAAATGCAGATAATTTCAACCTTTCGGACTTTGCGACACTTGTAAAGCAGTGGGAAACTGAACTTCTTAAAATAAAAGTCCAAAAAGAGATTCCTGGAAGTAAATTAAGACTTTCCCAGTTGCTGGATAAAATGAACGGTGACATTAGCACCGCAGAGGTATCAAACCAGATTTATTGGACTAATCGACAGATCAACCGCTATTTAAACAAATACCTTGGTGTTTCTTTAAAAAAATACCTCAACATTCAAAAGTGCTATCAAGCTTACCTTCATATACGCGATGGCAATTTTTACCCTGAAAAGGGGTACTTTGACCAACCCCATTTTATTCGTGAGATAAAGAAACATACCGGTGAAACGCCCAAATCACTTCATAAATCCCAAAACGACCGTTTTATACAATTAAAAAGAATATCGAAGAAATAGATTTGCCCAAAATTTATTTCTTATGAGACATACACTTTTATTACTAGTAGTAAGCCTTTTTGTGATTAGCTGTGGCGACACAAAAAAGAAGACAACAACCGAAACACAAACATCAACAACCGAATCACCGATTATTGGCCGATCAAACTATGCTGTAGTCTGGAATTGGACGACAACCGATGTAAAACTGGTAACGGAGAACGCACAGAAAATCTCTGAAGAGCTAACAGCCCTTTGGAAAGAAGATATTGTAGAAAATGTGTATTACAATAGTGATTCAAAAGTTGATAAGTTGGCACATTTCCCAAATATTTCATTTTTTATAAAGGCAGAGGATACAAAAGACGCAGAATCTATCTTAAACAATTTAACGGTTGTAAAAAAAGGAATCGCAAAATTCTCATTACACCCTGTTGGAATTAAATGGTTAGGTCGCAATATAGAAGCAATTAAAGAAAGAGGGATGACAAAATCCTATGTTGTGGTTTGGAATACCATTACAAAACATGACCAATCCAATGCAAAAGAGCTCATTAAAGAAAATGTAAAAGCACAATCAGATGCCATATTGGATCTATGGGAAGAAGGCGTTGTCGAAAATATCTACATGGATATTGAGGGTACCATAGAACTTAATTTGGTATCAGATTTTGTATGCTTTGTAAATGTGAATTCTGAAAAAGAAGCTGAAGAACTGTTAGGTAAGTTGCCCTTTGTCACCAAAAACATAGCGTCTTACAAAATATTTCCTGTTGGCACTTTTTGGTTAGGTGATTCTAAAGAGAATTAAAATGCGAATTCTTAAACAGGAAGTTTACTTTCCGATAATAATCGGCATTCACTTCATCTTTTGGGCGATAGACCTATACTTTTACAAAGGTTCGTTCATGGAAGTGTCCTCAGACACCCTTTTCTTTGGTGAACTGAACAACGAATCTTGGAAAAACGTACATCGCATTTTAGGTGAAGTGTTCTCCTCTTGGGTAGTTACGGTTTTTGCCTTTAACTTTCTAATGGCTACACGTGCCAAGTGGGTGGAGAAAATTTTTGGCGGCCTTGATAAAATGTACCTTATTCATAGGCGGTCAGGTGTCATTGCAGTTGTACTACTACTGGCACATTTTATTGTCGTACCAAGAGATCTTGTGGCTTTTAATCCTGGGAAACCTTTAGGGTTCTACGCCTTTGTATTGATTATTCTTGGCGTTATCATTTCGGCCGCACCGCCTTTAAAAAAGAAGATTCCGTATCATAAATGGATTAATATTCACAAGCTAATGGGGGTCTTTTATGTCTTGGGAGTTGTACATGGTATCATGGTAAACAGCCTTATCAAGGAACTCCCCATTACACGTATCTATGTTTTCGGAATGGCCTTTGTCGGTATTATTGCTTGGGTCTACAGAGCATTTCTTTTTAATTTTTTCAACAAAAAATTGAATTATGAAATTAATGATGTACAAAATCTTGATTATGGTCTCACCGAAATTACCATGAGACCAATCTCCAATGCATTGGAGTATAATGCGGGTCAGTTTGCATTTTTCAAATTTCCGAATATCAGTAAAAAGGAACAGCATCCATTCACGCTCAGTAGTCATCCCTATAATGAAAATCTTAGAATAACCATTAAAGGACTAGGTGATTACACAGATAATATGAACGAGAAAGTCGCTAAGGGACATAAGGTCTTGGTAGAGGGTCCCTATGGGCATTTTTCGTCAAAGTACGTGAAGGAATTTGACCAAATATGGATTGCCGGAGGTATTGGTATCACACCTTTTTTATCCCTGGCCAAAGATTTGCATACCAACAAGGTGAAACTGTATTGGTGTGTAAATGATAAAAAAGAAGCTGTTTATACCAAGGAACTGCAAACAATTGTAAACGACAATCCCAATTTTGAGTATGAGATATGGTCTTCCAATGAATCGGGGCATATGACTGCTGATAGTTTGAATATTGATTCCTTTAAGAAAAAAGCATATTTAATCTGTGGCCCAAAAACCCTCAAGGACAATCTAATATCACAATTGAAACAGAAAAACGTGTCCAACAAGAATATTTTCGACGAAGAATTCGCATTTAGATAAAAAACTACAACATGAATGATTTAACAAAAAAATTTAGCAAAGGAACCATAGCCATTCATTGGTTAACGGCATTATTGATACTTACATTGTTTCCATTAGGCAAATACATGGAAGGGCTTGAGCCAGCTGAAAAAATGGGTTTAATTAAAATCCATGCAATACTTGGAATAATCGTATTTGTTCTCACATTGATCAGAAGTTATTTATTCTTTAAATCTCCTAGGCCCGAGGATTTAAAGACCGGATCAAAGTTCAATGATAGGCTAGCCATATGGATTCATAATGCGTTTTATTTCTTACTCTTGGGAATCTCAATTTCTGGTCTTGCAGTAATGATTTTAGGAGGATATGGCGATGCGTTAAGTAGTGGAAATATCGAGGCTATTAAGTCACATGATGAGATTGGACCATTAAAACCGCATGGGTTAATGGCGGTAATCATGATGGTCTTGATGGTCTTACATGTAGTTGGGGTTATCAAACACTATATTTTGACTAAGGAAAATACCTTAAAAAGAATTTTTTAATAAGAATCCGACCTTAAACCAAAAAATATGTCCTTAAAAAAGATTCTGGGTTTCATTCAAGAAATTGGTACAATTATGTACGTGGGAGGAATACTCTCCCATATTGTAATTGGTAATATCTTGGGGCACTCTGAAAATGTTGGCACCATATACGACGTTTATGTTTACAAAGAAATGAGCGCCTATATATTGATCCTACCTGGCCTGGCCCTAAAAATCATTTCTGACCTGGTTCTTTATTATAACTATCAAGTAAAACCCAATTGGTTAAAACTTAAATTACTGATGACGGCCATTCTAGCGGTAAATGCCTTTGTTTTTCTTGTACCAATGATGTCAGAATTGGTTGAATTGGCAAAAGAATCTATTCCTACAGGGAAAATCAGCCAAGCCTTTCTTGATAAGGAACATACAGAGCAATTGGTTGGCATGTCCAATATCATACCTCTATTATCAGAATTAATCTTGGGTTCATTTAAACCTAAATTCGGAAAAGAAATTAAAGCACAATAATTATTTAACAGATTATAAACAAACTAATTTATGACAGACATATTGATTTTACTTATCATTCTAATTATGGGTGCCCAATTTGGAGTTGCCCTCACATCTTCAATTATAGTGCATCCGATTTTAAAAATGGTTAGCCGTTCGACTGCAATTGAAGTTTTTAAGCCCTTTTTCGACAAAACCCATAAGGCAGTTCTATGGATGTCAATTGTAGTCAGTATTTTGGCTTTGGTACTTTCTTATACCAGTGGGAACTGGTGGTGGTTTGGTATTTCACTACTTATGCACCTCAACGGGCCATATACAATATTTTTTATGATGCCCACCAATAGACGGTTAATGGCAGAGGGTGTTGACTCCAACTCTGAACAAACCAAAACAGATTTATTGAATTGGGGAAATTTACATGCAGTTAGAACTATCTGGAACGGATTGATTTTTCTTGCCTTTATAATACTCCAAGTATATACATTCTAGATCAGAACTAAACACTGCGATTATATTGAACGAAGACGACCTAAGATTATTTAGGTCGTCTTTTATATTAAGGTAAAATATACTTGAGATTTATTCCATTTTTTGTAACCAGGACTTCATACCAACCTCCTTGTCAATAATACCTTTTAGGTCTGCAATGTCAACACGACTTTGCTTCATAGTATCGCGATGGCGAATGGTAACAGTCTGATCTTCTATAGTTTGGTGGTCAACGGTAATACAAAACGGGGTTCCCGCTGCGTCTTGTCTTCTATAACGACGCCCAACTGCATCCTTCCCATCATAAATTACGTTGAAGTCCCATTTCAAATCATCTATGATTTTATGTGCAATTTCAGGAAGCCCGTCTTTTTTCACCAAAGGCAATACTGCTGCTTTGGTCGGTGCTAAAACGGCTGGTAATTTGAGAACTGTTCTTGTTGAGCCATTTTCAAGTTCTTCCTCTTTCAGAGATTTTGAGAAAACAGCAAGGAACATACGGTCCAAACCTATAGAGGTCTCAACCACATAGGGCACATAATTCTCTTTTAACTCTGGATCAAAATACTGCAATTTTTTACCCGAAAACTTCTCATGTTGGCTTAGATCAAAATCGGTTCTTGAATGAATTCCCTCCAATTCTTTAAAGCCAAATGGGAACCTGAACTCTATATCTGCAGCTGCATCTGCATAATGTGCTAGTTTCTCGTGATCATGAAAGCGGTAATTCTCCTCACCCATTCCCAATGACAAATGCCATTTTAAACGTGTCTCTTTCCATTTTTCATACCATTCTTTCTGTGATCCTGGGCGAATGAAGAATTGCATCTCCATTTGTTCAAACTCACGCATTCTAAAGATAAACTGTCTGGCAACGATTTCATTTCTAAAGGCCTTGCCTGTCTGTGCAATCCCAAACGGAATTTTCATCCTTCCTGTTTTTTGAACATTCAAGAAGTTCACAAATATCCCTTGAGCGGTTTCCGGTCTTAAGTACAAATCCATGGCACTTTCGGCAGAGGCACCTAATTTTGTACCGAACATTAAATTAAACTGCTTAACATCAGTCCAGTTTTTAGATCCAGACATTGGGCATGCAATATCCAACTCTTCTATTAGGCTTTTAACATCAGCCAGATCTTCGTTCTCTAAAGATTTTCCTAACCTTTTTAAAATCCCGTTTGCTTTTTCTTGGTAGGCAACTACACGTTGGTTGGTGGCCAAAAACTGCTCTTTATCAAAAGAATCACCAAAACGCTTTGCAGCTTTGGTAACTTCCTTTTC
This sequence comes from Maribacter sp. HTCC2170, assembly GCF_000153165.2. Taxonomy (NCBI): domain Bacteria; kingdom Pseudomonadati; phylum Bacteroidota; class Flavobacteriia; order Flavobacteriales; family Flavobacteriaceae; genus Maribacter; species Maribacter sp. HTCC2170. Next base: position 1,910,181 of record NC_014472.1, on the reverse strand, counting down.
GATCTTACCTTCTATCTTGGCAACATAATCCTCTACCAAAACATCGGCACGGTATCTTTTTTTGGAATCTTTATTATCGATTAATGGATCATTGAAAGCATCAACGTGGCCCGAGGCTTTCCAAATTGTTGGGTGCATAAAAATAGCGGCATCAATACCAATGATATTCTCATTGAGTTGCACCATGGCTTTCCACCAATATTCCCTTATGTTCTTTTTGAGTTCTGCCCCGTTCTGTGCATAATCATAAACGGCGCTTAATCCATCATAAATTTCACTTGACTGAAATACATAACCGTACTCTTTTGCATGCGAAATTACTTTCTTGAAATCGTCTTCTTGTTTTGCCATTTGGCAAAAATAGAATATTCCCCTAAAAGCTGAATACTATTTTAATTGAAATTCTGCAGTGGCGAGCAATCTTTGATCCTCAAAAATATTAACGGTATAATTTCCCGGTTTTAAAGAACCTTCTGGAATGGTGATGAAGTCACAAAGTTGCGTTTCTTCTCCCATAAAAGTAATTTGGGCCTTTTTACTATAAACGTTACCCTGTACGGTAATTGTATTGGCATTATCCTCAATAACGCTCATATTTGGTCCTAAGAATTGAAAATAAAGAATCTTATCTTTGTTTATCATCGTTGGATCCGCCATAATTGTAACACAACCCCGAAGTTTCTCAATAGTCGAAGCCTTATTGGTCCTTATTGGTCTGTCACCTCTTATTCTATAACTTGAACCTTCCGCACCTTCTAATTTTAGGTAACTTTTGGTTTTAAGTTCTTTGTTAAGGTCTAATATTTGTTGGCGTTGCAATGCCTCGGCCTCGGCAATTGTAGTACTTGCCTGTCTCATCTCCTCTATCTGTGCCTGGGCTTCCTCATTTTTATCAGCAAGGAGCATATTGTTATACCTAAGGAAATTGTTCTTTAACTTCAGACTATCGTTTTTAGCTTCAAGTCTTCGAAGCTCAGATTTGAACTCACGAAGTCTATCAATCGTAAACGTTAATCTCCCTACAGAATCCAACAATTGTTGCACTTCATATCGTGCACCTTGTATCTCAATTTCGTTAACTTCGTTGAGTGCAGTAAGTCTGTCAACATCGGCCTTCATCAATGTAAGGTCCTTTACCAACAGATCTTTTTCCTGTTCCAAGAAACTAATTTGGGTGTTGGATTGGGCGTAGCTATAGTAAAAAGCTATAAGAATGCCCAAAATCACAGCAACCAAAGCAGCAAGAATGATCTTGTAATTGAATTTATTATCTTGTCCGTCCATCAAACTCGTTCGGCTTTAAGTAGGTTATTAAAACTAAGATTCGTTGTACTCTAAGCTTTCAAATATACTAAATGATATCAACTCAGTCCTGCTACCTAGGGCGTGTTTTGGATGTAATGCACGATTAAATAGAGGAGAGAACCAGCTGTGTACCGTTTGTCGAAACCAATTGCCGCTCACCGAATATACTTTTAACGTTGAAAATGCCGTTGACCGTATTTTTTTTGGACGAACTACCATAAAAAAAGCAAATTCTTTTCTTTTTTTCGTCGAAAATGGCATTGTTAAAAACCTATTACACCATTTAAAATATAGAAATCAAGAACAGATTGGTACTTTTTTGGGAGATTGGCACGGCCAAATCATTGCAAAAAACAATTTCATTGATAAAATTGATTACGTGATTCCGGTACCCTTGCATCATAAAAAATTGAAAAGAAGGGGGTATAACCAGGTTTCTTTATTCGGAAAACAACTCGCACTTCATCTTAAAGCCGAATTTCTTGAAAATGGACTTATAAAAACGTCAAATACCAAAACACAGACCAAAAAAACACGAATTGGACGTTGGCAAAATAATAAAGCACTTTACATGCTTAACAAACCAGAACTTATAACGAACAAGAATATACTTCTGGTAGACGATGTAATCACCACCGGAGCGACCATGGAAATCTGTGCTCAAACCCTTGGTGAAGCCAAAGGTGTCACCATCTTTATCACCAGTATGGCCGTTGTTCCATTAACCTAGGATTTATACTTTCCTCTTAAAATATAAACCTTATGCAATGTTAATTCTTCCATACAATTTCTAAATTATGTGTTACTTTGCTCCTTAGATTGATAAAATTGATGTTCAAACGCTTTTTCGCATATATTTTCCTTTTTTTAATGGCCACCGCATTAATGCAATGTGCTAGACGTGGCAGACCTACTGGAGGCCCAAAGGATATTGCCCCGCCTGTATTGTTGAAGGCAGAACCTGAAAACATGACCATTAATTTTAATGAAACTAAAATCAGGCTCTATTTTGACGAGTTGGTCAAATTAGAAGATGTTCAAGAGCAGCTTATAGTTTCACCACCACTTAAATATCTACCGGATATAACACCTCAGGGAGGAGCCAATAAATTCATTGAAATCACGATAAAAGACACACTTCAAGAGAACACTACCTATACCTTTAATTTTGGGCAAAGTATTGTAGATAACAATGAAGGCAATCCCAACAGCTTCTTGACCTATGTTTTTTCAACAGGGGATTATATAGATTCTTTGGAGGTAAAAGGGGCCATAAAAGATGCGTTTAATCAAAAAGCAGATGAATTCGTAAGTGTTATGCTTTACGAAATTGATACAGCCTATACCGATTCTACCATTTTTCAAAAACCTCCCAATTATATTACCAATACATTGGATAGTGCTGTTATTTTTAACTTAAGAAACTTAAAGGATGGTAAATATGCGATGTTCGCACTGAAAGATGTTTCCAAAAATAATTTGTTCGATCAGAACACTGATAAGATAGCCTTTCTCAAGGATACCATTACAATACCAACAGATTCAACTTTCTTACTTAATCTGTTTAAAGAAGTTCCGAATTATAAAATCCCCGTGCCTAGTCTTGAGGCATCAAACAAAATCATATTTGGATATTATGGGGATGGGAAGGATATTGAAATATCAACCCTATCGGTTCTGCCCGATACTGTAAAAACGGCAATTACAAAAGAGATTGAAAAAGATTCATTGAATTTTTGGTTTACTCCTTTTGAAATGGATTCCCTAATTTTTACCGTCAAGAATGAAAAGCTAAAGGTCATAGACACTTTTTCAGTAAAAAATAGAAAAGTTGCTTTCGATTCTCTCAAATTGAATGCCAATCAAACAGGTAAACTTAGCTTTAATATGCCTTTTTATATAGGAGCAAATACACCATTGACCAACATTGATTCAACTAAAATAAGCTTGATGAACAAGGACTCCATTCCAGTTGATTTCTCAATTGCCTTGGACAGTATTGGCAACAAGGTCGATTTTGAATTTGTGAAAGAACCTGATGAAAGATATCAAATGGAATTACTCCCCGGTGCAATACGTGATTTCTTTGGCACTGAAAACGACACCATGAATATTGGACTTGGAACCAAAAACTATTCTGATTTTGGCATACTTAGATTGACGATGACAACAGATATCAGTAGCTATCCTTTGCTTGTTCAATTGACCAATGAAAAAGGAGAGACAAAGCAAGAAATATATGCCAAAGAACCTCAGCTATTCGAATTCAAATATATAGAGCCCGCAAAATATAGAGTTCGTGTAATTTTTGATGCAAATGAAAATGGCCAATGGGACACGGGTAATTATTTAAAACAAATTCAACCTGAAAAAGTGAGTTATTACCCAGGCATTATTGAAATGAGAGCCAATTGGGAATTAGATCAGGCCTTTACAATTTCAAACTAAACGTATCCCTGTCCTCCAAAAATTTTAATTTATTCCTTGTGTTCACAATATGCGCTTTATCCAAGGTAGCAAAAAGAACGGTTTCCTCTTCTGAGAATACGAGTTGTTCACCAAGACTGTTATATAAAGCAGAATGGCCAGAATAAACATAGCCAGCTTCATCTTGACCACAACGATTAACCCCAATACAATAAGCCATATTCTCAATAGCCCTCGCCTTTAATAAAGTGTCCCAGGCAGTTACTCGAGGTTTTGGCCAATTGGCAACGTAAATCAAAACATCATAATCTTCGGTGTTTCTAGCCCAGACCGGGAAACGCAAATCATAACATATCATAGGGTTGATTCTGAAAGCCTTATAATCAATAATTAGATGTTTGTTCCCAGCTTTATAAACTTGGTCTTCACCGGCCAAAGTAAAGGTATGACGCTTGTCATAATGGTAAATTGTCCCATTTGGCTCAACGAAATACAGCCTATTCACATAAAATCCATTTTCAAAAAAGGGAATACTACCCACAATTGCTGACTGGGCTTTTTTTGCTTCATCCAGCATCCACTCTACCGTCTTTGGGCCTTCAGAATCATCAATATTCTGAGGGTTCATGGTAAAGCCAGTGATGAACATTTCAGGCAGAACTATTAAATCTGTTTCGAACGGCAATTTGTCTATTTTGTTTGACAGATTTTCTCTGTTTTCTTCAGGATCTTCCCAAACCAAACTGGTCTGTACCAGGGCAATATTGAGTTTTTGGTTTTTCATATCTCAATCAAAATGAACATTTTTATCGTTTTCTATTACCATATTGTACAATTGGTTTATTTGAGATTCTAAAATTCTGTCTTTAGATAATTCAGGCAAATCATCAATCCTGTAAAATGCTGCACCAGCCATGTCAAAACCAGGTTTCAAACCTCCATTCTCTACCTTACATAGAAAAACCAATTTGTAGACATAAAATGGTTGAGGTGGGTGTGGATGCATTCGCTTATCATAAATAGCCAACAAGCGTACAACTGAGCAACTAAGACCAGTTTCCTCCTCAATTTCTTTTGTGACTACCTCTGAAGGCGTATAGCCCACATCTGCCCAACCTCCTGGAATTGTCCAATGCCCGTCAATTTGCTCCTTGGCCATTAGAATTTCATTCTTATCATTCATCACGAAGCCCCTTACATCTACCTTGGCCGTGGGATAATCCCTTTCAGGCATAAAAAAGTCATTAAGCATTGTCAGCGGTTGGTCAGAAACATTGCTCAAAAGTTCCAAACTTATTCCGCGAAGCTCCTCATAACGCTCTTTATCATAGTCATCTTTGGCGTATACCAGACCTGTATCAGCCAAAGCCTTTATCCTTTTAATAAGCTCAAGATTTTGATACTCTTTCATAAAACAATATTACTCATTTTAGAAAAGAATAATCAAAATCCTAAAGCTTAATAGGCAAATATTCTAAATGAAATCAAACTACTTAATTAAGCCAAATCAAAACGGTCAAGATTCATAACCTTTACCCATGCAGCAACAAAATCCCTCACAAACTTTTCTTTATTGTCATCTTGTGCGTATACCTCGGCGTATGCACGTAGAACAGAATTTGAACCAAACACAAGGTCCATACGAGTTGCAGTCCACTTTAACTCTCCTGTTTTCCTGTCCCTAATCTCATACAACTCTTTGCTCGAGGGTTTCCAGACATTGCCCATATCTGTTAGATTAACAAAGAAATGGTTGTTCAAAGCACCTTCATTATCTGTAAACACACCATGTTTTGCACCACCATGATTGGTTCCCATAACGCGCATTCCACCAACCAAAACAGTCATTTCAGGTGCTGTAAGACCCATTAATTGAGTACGGTCCAACATCATTTCTTCCGGACTAACGACATAGTCCTTTTTCATCCAATTACGGTAACCGTCAGCCAGAGGCTCTAATGGTGCAAAGGAATCCGCATCGGTCATTTCATCAGTGGCATCACCACGCCCTGCAGTAAAAGGAACTGAGATATTAAACCCAGCATCTTTGGCGGCCTTCTCTACACCTAGATTCCCTGCCAAAACAATTGTATCTGCTACGCTGATACCAAATTCTTCGGCAATAGGTTCTAAAACGGATAAAACACGTGCCAGACGCTTAGGCTCATTGCCTTCCCAATCTTTTTGAGGTGCTAATCTGATTCTAGCCCCGTTTGCACCGCCCCGCATGTCTGAACCACGAAAGGTTCTGGCACTATCCCAAGCTGTAGAAACCATATCTGAAATAGACAAACCTGTTGCTCCAATTTTTGACTTTACCGCTCCTGCATCATAATTCATTTTTCCCACAGGAATCGGGTCTTGCCAAATTAGGTCTTCTTGGGGTGCATCAGGGCCAATGTAGCGCGACTTGGGGCCCATATCCCTGTGTGTAAGTTTAAACCAGGCTCTAGCAAAAGTCTCTGAAAAATAATCTTGATCCTCCATGAACTTAAGAGAGATTTCCTTGTAAATAGGATCCATTTTCATGGCCATATCTGCATCTGTCATCATAGGGTTATAACGAATAGTAGAATCCTCTACATCTACGGGTCTGTCTTCTTCCTTAATGGTTACCGGTTCCCATTGCTGTGCTCCCGCTGGACTTTTTCGTAATTCCCAGTCATGCTTAAAGAGCATTTCAAAGAAACCATTGTCCCATTTTGTGGGATGTGTTGTCCAAGCACCTTCTAAACCTGAAGTCACAGCATGCCGTCCTACTCCTATTTCGTGCGGGTTAGACCATCCTAAACCTTGCTCCTCTACGCCCGCATTCTCTGGGTCTGGCCCTAAAATACTAGCATCACCATTACCATGGGCTTTTCCAACGGTATGTCCACCAGCGGTTAGTGCCACTGTTTCTTCATCATTCATGGCCATACGTCCAAAAGTTTCACGAATTTGAGCGGCAGTTTTTAGAGGGTCCGGCTTACCATTTACTCCTTCAGGGTTTACATAAATCAATCCCATTTGTACAGCAGCCAATGGATTTTCCATAGATCCTGGATTATCAACATTCTCATAGCGTCCATCACTTGGGGCTAACCATTCCTTTTCAGCACCCCAGTATACATCTTTTTCTGGATGCCAGATGTCTTCACGTCCGAAGGAGAAACCAAAGGTTTTTAGCCCCATACTTTCATAAGCCATATTACCCGCTAAGAGAATCAAATCTGCCCAACTTATCTTATTTCCGTACTTCTTTTTAATGGGCCAAAGCAAACGTCTGGCTTTATCTAAACTTGCGTTATCAGGCCAGGAATTCAGTGGTGCAAAACGTTGGTTCCCAGTTCCCCCGCCTCCACGACCATCTGCTATTCTATATGTACCAGCTGCATGCCAAGCCATACGGATCATAAGTCCACCGTAGTGTCCCCAATCTGCCGGCCACCAGTCTTGGCTATCGGTCATCAAATCATGTAAATCTTTCTTTAATGCCTCTACATCCAACTTCTTCAACTCTTCATGATAGTCAAAATCCTCACCTAAAGGATTTGTTTTGGTATCGTGCTGATGCAAAATATCCAAATTAAGTGCGTTTGGCCACCAATCCATTACCGATGTTCCCGTTGATGTATTTCCCCCATGATGAAATGGGCATTTACCTGATTTTTGTGTATCCATAATTATTTATTTTAAGCCTTGCAGACGTGCAATAAGCGGTTAGAATCCTGTCTTTTAAAGATACAAAATACGCCCAGTGAATATTAGGATGTTTATATATAAACTTTATTAAACAATAGATTGTGATTATGTCTATTTTGTATTCTTAATTGTTAAATTTTTTTGGATTTCAAATCCACGTGTAAATTTCCCCTACCTTTTTCGTACTAAACAAGTACAGAAAATCAATTGATATCAACATTAAACCATTAGAAAATGAAAAAAATTATCTTACCTATCGTGTTATTGAGCTTGGTTAGTTTTGGGGTAATCACTTCAGGAATAACCAATGAAGAACGAGAAATGACCGTTGCGGAATTAACGAAGACCCAAGAACGTTTTACAAATACAGTTGAAGGTCTCAATGAAATGCAGCTCAACTTTAAGCCAAATCCTGAATCTTGGTCTGTTGCAGAATGTGTAGAGCATCTTGCAATATCGGAGGGGATGATTGGCGGAATGCTTGAAGGAGCTTTAAAAACAGCCGCGGATCCTTCAAAAAGAGATTCAGTAAAAATCACCGATGAAAAACTTTTGGGAATGGTTAGCAGTCGTGAGAAAAAAGTAAAAACAGGGGAAGCTTTTGAACCTTCGGGTAAATATGGCTCTCACGCTGAAACTGTTCAAGCTTTCATAAAGAAACGTGGTGAGCATATCGAATATATAAAAACCACAAATGATGATTTAAGAAACCATTATAGTCAATCACCTGTTGGCACAATGGATGGCGTTCAAATACTATTGTTCATGAGTGGTCATACAGAACGACACGTTGCGCAAATGGAAGAAGTAATTGCACATGAAAACTTTCCGAAAATGACTTCAGTACCTCAGGATTAATAAAGTAACAATATATTAAGGTCACTTTTTTCTTTGAGAAAGTGACCTTTTTACTAACAATTATTTAGAGTAAATGACCAGCCTACTTAATTTCACCTTTTGACCTTTTCGCGTATAGTTCTGACCTCAAACGAAGATACATTGCTTCTTTTTGAACATCGTCCGCTGAAAAACCATTAAAAAGTGAATATCCCGTTACATGGCTCGAGCAAAACTCGTCTATGTCTCCCCCTTGACCACAAAGCTGATTGTATAAAGGAATAATCTCATCCCAATCAAAAAAATACGGATTGGCCTCGACCACGCCATATAGCACCTCGCTAAGTTCTTTTAATGTTTCTCCCAGTGATTTCTCTAATGAACCAAATGTTCTAATAAAGCTGAATTTGGTTCCGTTGGTGTAGTGTTTCATTTATTTATAATAGTTAATGTTATTCAACCCCCGAAATCAAAGTAACCCATACCCTTTTCCTCATTTAACAACCCAATTTCCATTACCTTGATATATCTATTCATCCTAGTTCGTTTATATCAATACTACCAGCGTACTTGTCTAAAGTATGCCCCTCTTTAAAATGTACCTTACCAACTATTCTATCTGTTTCTTGGTCAAGCTCTACCTCAACATAGAAATTGTATAGAGCGTACAAGGAAAATTTACAATTAATGGCCTTAAAGTGGGTAATAAACTCACCGTTTTGCCATAAATCATTCCATTGCTCATCCTCTGAAAGCATCATATATTCGTATAAGCCCATCTGATAAAAATATAAAAACGTTTTGCGATAATTAAACTCTTTTGTAAGTTTATAAATCTCCCCTACAATTAAGAACATCCTATTTAGAGTTTACATGAAACTTACCTTCCTTTCATCAATCTTCATAATTATTAGTTCATTCTATTTGTTATCTTGTAGTCAAGTGCCTAAAGTGGCTAAAAAATCTAAAAAGGGTGTAGATGAATTAATTGAGGTTTCGACAAAGCAGATTAACAATATCAAAGAATACGAAGATAAAACAATTGACTATATCATTGAGGAACATTTGAGCGACATACCGGATGGAATTTCAACAATAAATCAAGAATTAAATGGTTTTACGACACCCGACTCAATGTCGACCTTTGAAAAAGAAAAAACTATTTGGGAACAATTTGAAGAAGATTTCTCCAAAAAATCTAAGGATTTCTATAAAAAAAAGAAAATTGAGGACAGTCTATTCAGGATAATATTGGATGAACGCAGAGATTCAATTTTAGAAAACACAAAATAGTAGTAAAACCAAAAGTAAATCGTTCAACATTAAACATATAAAAACAACATCATGGCAACAAAGAAAGTTTTATCTTATTCAGCAATGTGGAATTACAAAAAGTCAGAAGGCGGTATTGGCTTGGAAATTAGTAAAGGTAAGCACGTTACTCTTTCGGTTAAAAACCCAATGGAGATTCTTTTGGGGTTAGATATGCTCCGAAACGAAGAACCTGTATATTACAATGATGTAGAACAGTATATTAGGTTAGGCAAAGAGCCAGTAGGTACATGGGATTCGCAGGTTGGGACTAAATCAAAATAGTTCTTATAAATAACTCTTTAACTTTTGTGCAGTTCCCAAACTCTCAGCGCAAAGTTTAGCCTAATTACAATATAGATGCCCTTCCTTTAAACGTTTTATGACATTGGGGTAGTTTACCAAAACTTGTTCCTAGGATTCAAGGGATTCCTAGTATTTTCCATTGGCCTTCGCAATAGATATACCTTCCGCTGGCGTTCCAGTATATTATTGCCCTCAATCTAGACAATGTTAACCATTAGGCATACAATGAGTTTGGAATTCGTTTGGATATAAAATCAGGTGCTGTAATATTCAGTATATATTCTCCCAAAAGTGATACTTCGAATTGAATTATTCCATTGTTAATAGAATAATCAAAAACTTGACTCCCCTCAATTGAAACAACAACTTCTTGAATAACCTCTTTGGTTTGCTTGTTCAAAACCGAAAAAGAGACTCTCGAAGTATTCTGGGCAAAAATAAGTTGACAACAGAGCAGCAGTAAGAATGAACATGATAAATATCGCGTTCTAGATTGGTATGGTTAGTATCAATTCTCACTAAATATATTAAGAATAATAAATATATGTAGGAATTTTCTACAAATAAAACATATTTTTGATATTGCGAAAGAAATCACCTCAAACCCCAGCATGATAATTAGGTTATTGACATTACTTTTTCTTATACCATTCATGGGTTTAGCCCAGCAAAAAAGATTGGTCAACTTAAGAACCATAGCCTTTTATAATGTTGAAAATTTGTTCGATATAGAAAACGATTCCCTAACCTTTGATGATGATAGAACTCCCAATGGCAAAGACAAATGGACACAAACTAGGTATTTACAAAAGATTGAAAATATTTCCAAGGTACTTTCCCGAATTGGTTCAGTAACTTCGAAAACCTCTCCAGATATCATTGGCCTATGCGAAATAGAAAATATTACCGTAATTGAAGATTTGATCAATCATCCCAACCTTCGAGATAAGAACTACGGAATTGTTCATTTTGATTCTCCCGATGAAAGTGGAATAGACGTAGCTTTAATCTATAAAAAAGGGTCTTTTTTACCAACAACTTTTCAAAGTCGCCGCTTACTATTGCAAAATGAAGATGGCGATCGAGATTATACCCGTGATCAGTTAGTGGTGGGAGGTCTCTTAGATGATGAGCAGATTTATTGTATTGTTAACCATTGGCCCTCAAGAAGTGGTGGGGAAACACGCAGTAAACCTAATCGAATTGCCGCCGCCAAATTGAATAAGAGAATCATAGATTCAATACAACGCATGGATTCCTCCGCTAAGATCATAAGTATGGGCGATTTAAATGATGACCCCATAGATGATAGCCTTAAAAAAATATTGAAAACAAAAGGAAAGAAAAAGAAACTAGAAGATCAAAGCCTTTTTAATCCCATGGAAAAGCTATACAATAAAGGTGTTGGTTCACTGGCTTACCGGGATAAATGGAACCTTTTTGACCAAATCTTTTTTACTGCCAACTTATTGGAAAAAAAAGACGATTCTTACCGTTTTTGGAAGGTCAACGCTTTTACGGCGCCTTTTCTTTATACCAAAAAAGGAAAATATAAAGGCTACCCGTTTAGAACTTATGCAGGTGGAAGCTATTTAGGCGGGTACAGCGACCACCTACCTATTTATATGTTCTTGATCAGGCCTGTTCGATAGCTTGGATTATTGAGGCATTACAACGCGAATGTTCCTCCATTTTACCTTAATACCTCCACCATCATGTATTTGAAGAGCAATTGAACCTTCTCCAGTACCAATTTTAGCATCGTTAATGGTAACCATTTCTTCACCATTGACCCATGAGGTCAATTTACTACCATAAACTCTTATTTTCATCTCGTTCCATTCCCCCATTTTCAAGGCCTTATCTTTTGCAGGGTCTGGTTTGATCAACCATCCACGACCATAAGATTCATAAACGCCCCCGGTACTATGACCTGGAGGAGCCACTTCTACTTGCCAACCACTAACTTTGGTCCCATCTACAGTAGAACGAATGAAAACCCCACTATTGCCATTGGCTTCTTGTTTAAACTCAAGAATAAGTGTAAAATCTTTGTAATGTTCTTTCGTTGCCAAATAACCGTATTGGGCATCTGGACCGCTTTCACAGACCAAGAGACCATCTTCTACAAACCACTTTTCTGTGCCATAGATTGTCCAACCAGTAAGGTCTTCCCCATTGAACAATGATTTTTCTTGCGCAAAAATTGCGCTAGTGGATACTAGTAATACTGCCAATGTCAGTGTAAAAATATTTTTCATAATACTCAATATAAAAATGTTTAAGAGGTTACCTCAATAATAATATGTCACAAATTGTTTAATTAAACCATTGCCCCCAAGGAATTCGACTCATGATCAACAATAATCCCAGACCATAAAAAATCGAAATTGTCTTGAATTTCTTTTTGCCTTCCATTACTTTCTTGTGTTTAGACCAACCTATGGTTATCAATACCAAAGCGATAATATTTACAAAAGGGTGCTCTACTGCCAATAATCGTGCAGCGGAAGTTAAACCTCCCATACCAAATTCCTGAATAGCACCTAAGCCACTGGGAGATACAAAGTAGAGTATTAACCCAATCAACAATTGTAAATGACACAAAATCAAAGCAAATAGGCTAAGTCTAAAATCTTTTCCAAGGGTAAACATCTTATTACCTACAAGCCCCATAATTGCATTGGCTACTGCTAAAAATAAAACTGCGAGTGCCACATAGGCCAAATAAGAGTGTAATTCCAACGTCCATTGATAAGCAAGTCCTTGTTCTTCCATTGTATTGTTTTAGGCTTTAAAAGTAATACTTTTTATGCATAAAAAAACCCTGATGTCACCATCAGGGTTTTAAATATTTGTACTTCAATTTAGAAGTTATAACGTAAACTTGCGTTCCATGTTCTTCCAAAACCAAAGAAGGCTTTATTTGAAGTGTTAATACCTTGATATGTTGATGCATTACCTCTATCCCCAGGGAAATAATTAGTCAACGATTCTGCCAAGTACTCTGAATCAAAAATATTATTGACATTTACAGCAAGGCTAACAGTGTTTGTACCTCCTAGATTGAATCTATAATATGCACCAGCATCAAAAAGATTGTATGTTGGCAATCTTAAAGAACCATCATGGTCTGGGCTGTCAAAATCATCTGCTGAAATAAATGCATAGTTATCAGATGCCGTATACCAGTTAGCACTTAATTTTAACCCTTCACAAGGTCTAACAATCATTTCAATATTTGATGTGAACTGAGCAGCATCACCTACCTTGACCTCATCTAAGTACAAGGTAACGTCTCTTATGAAAGTTTGGCTGTCATCAAATGCTTTTCCTGTAGCATCACCACCATATTCCCAATCACCAAGGGATAACATTCCTTTAAAGCTCACAAATTCATTTGCTCTCCAATCAGCCTCGATTTCGATTCCTTTATGAATTTGCTCAACACCATTGATGTTTGCATTCCCATTATCTTCAATACCTACACTTATGAATCTGTCTTTCCAAGAAGTTCTATAGACATTTACCTTTGTTCTAAAATCACCAAGGTTTAGACCATAACCAGCTTCAATACCAAGTACCTTCTCATTGGTTAATTCAGGGTTCAAATTGTTCTGAAAATCAATATAGACCGCATCAAAATTAGGCTGCTTTGAATAGTAGCCTGCATTTACAAATACATTGTTGGCTTCATTAAGGTTTACATTTAGTCCACCTTTGATATTTCCACCTAAAATATTCTCCCAATCAGTCTCTTGAGCAGGATCAGAATCTAAATAGTTAAAATAATCTATTCTTTTAAAGCCCTGTTGCGATACACTACCTTGTAAAAACAATGATGTTATGTCATTTTTGTATTCAATCTGACCAAAGGCTCCATACCAACGTACTAAACCATCATTATAATAATCAATTTTCTTATCGTTATCAATGCTTTTGAATACATTCCAAAGGTTACTGATTTCAGAAGGGTTTTCTTGAGTAACCACATGGAATCTATTGTTCACATTATCATTATCTCTATAACCGTCCGCTCCAAGAAGGTTGTCAACTCTTCTATAGTGAATACCTTTATATTTTCTAATATCAATACCAAAATCATGACTCCAATTTTCATTAACATCTGTATGGAAGTTTGCAATAGCACCAAACCAGTTATGTGAATTCACAGAAGCTCGTCTGATCATCCCATTTCTTCTAACAACACCAGGCAAGGCATTTGGATTACTTGGATCTACCTCATCTCTAAGACTATCATCATTTACGATGTATGAATTGGTATATGGGTCCAAACTATTCCCATAAGAGAAACCATTAAAGTCAGTAAATGTACCACCATTGGAGGCTGAGATAGCATCATACAGCATGTTCCCCTGGTTATCCCTTAATCTAGAATCACTGGCAAATTTGCCATCCAAACGTCCAATATCTCCTGTACCACCACCTCTGCCAAAAGAAGCATACGCAGATACGGATAAAGTTGATTTGTCGCTAACAATATTTTCCCAGTTCAAAGAAGCTACTGGTTTGTGATAGAAGTTTCTTCGTATTCCGAACTCCTCACCATTCAAAGTACCTTGGTTAAAATTGTATTTGGCACCATAGTCTAAATATTGAGCCACAGTCGCCGTGTTAAAGAAACTTGAAGTACGCTGATTATGCACTTGAGGAGCCCCAGTGAACATAAATTGGAAATTGTTCCTGTCGTTAGGCTCATACCCCAATCCAATAAAATAGTTGTAACCTTCAAAAGCAGTACCATTGATATAACCATCACCTGCTGTTCTTCCTAAAAGAACAGAAGCAGCAAAACCATTTTCCATTTTACCAGTATTATAAGCAACATTGGTTTTTAAATAACCATCATTACCAGCGCTTGCGGTTACTGCACCACCTTCTTCCCTCTCGGTAGATTTTGTAATAATGTTGATTGTACCACCAACAGACGATATGGCCAGTTTAGAAGAACCTAATCCTCTTTGTACTTGCATTGCCGTAGTAACATCACTAAGACCAGCCCAGTTACTCCAATAGACACTACCATTTTCCATGTCATTTACAGGAATACCATTGATCATAACAGCAGTGTTCTGAGAATCGAAACCACGAATGTTGATTCTACCATCACCAAAACCACCTCCGGTTTTTGTTGCATATACAGATGGAGTAGATCTTAAAAGTTCAGGAAATTCCTGCGATCCTAATTTTTCTTGAATTACAGAAGCTGTAATAGTTGATACTGCAACCGGGGTTTCACGATCCTTTGCAATGTCCATAATACCTGTTACAACAACACCCTCTAATTCTTGGGCATCAGGTTGTAAAGAAATCGAACCTATATTTCCAGTGCTGCTAAATGGAACACTTTGAGTTACATACCCAATGTAGGATACCACCAAAGTACCAGAATCACTATCTACATCAATAGAAAAGTTCCCGTCAAAATCAGACGAAGTTCCGTTTGTTGTTCCTTGAACAACAACACTAGCGCCGGGAAGTGGCCCTCCCATCTCACCGTCAACCACGGTTCCTGTAATTGTTCCTTGAGAAAATGCAATAGCAGTCACTAAAAAGGCTGCCATAGCCATGTACATTTTTTTCATTTTTTCAGTGTTTATTATGGTTTAAAATTTAACGCAAACATGATCATTTAAATTCGCGTTGACTTTAAGCCAGAGTTAAATTTTGCGATGCTAAATTTAACATAAATTTTTCATAAAAAACGCTGAAAAATAAGAAGTTATCAACCTTTGTCAAGAATTGAAAAAAAAGCAGACTATTTCTTAAAAGACTGCAAAAGATTCAAAGTTGAGCTGTCATGATCAGAAATTTCTGAACTCTTGATGTCATTTAAAATATTAGTGGCCAATTGCTTACCCAATTCAACACCCCACTGGTCATAACTGAAGATATTCCAAATAACGCCTTGAACAAATATCTTATGTTCATATGCAGCAATCAATGATCCAATACTTTTTGGTGTCAGCTTATCTATCAAGAAGGTATTCGTTGGATTATTCCCTTTAAATACCTTGAACGGGAGTAGTTTGCCAATTTCTTCCTCCGAAAGGTTCTTTTCTTTCAACTCACTCAAAACCTCATCAGAAGTCTTGCCATTCATTAAAGCCTCAGTTTGTGCGAAAAAATTGGCCATTAGCTTATTGTGGTGATCTGTATCTCCATGTAATGATTCCTTGTACCCTATGAAATCGGTCGGAATCAATTTTGTTCCTTGGTGGATCAATTGAAAAAATGCATGTTGTGAGTTAGTACCTGGTTCTCCCCAGATTATAGTGCCGGTCTGGTAATCCACAGGGTTACCATTTCGATCTACACTTTTTCCATTACTCTCCATTATACCTTGTTGTAAATAAGCTGAGAATCTACTTAGGTATTGCGTATAAGGAATAATCGCCTCAGTCTCCGCCTTATAGAAATTATTGTACCATATGCTCAACAGAGCCATAATTACCGGTATGTTGCTATCAAAATCAGTTGATTGAAAATGGTCATCCATTTCATTGGCCCCTTTCAGCAACCCATCAAAATTTTCAAAACCTATTGCCAAGGAAATCGTTAATCCAACGGCGCTCCACAACGAAAAACGACCACCAACCCAATCCCACATCGGGAACACATTCTCAGCAGCAATTCCAAACTCTGATATTTTTTCGGCATTGGTTGAAACAGCGGCAAAATGCTTGGCAATATCATCCTGTGTTGCATACTTAAGAAACCATTTTTTTATTGTCGTGGCATTGCTTAAGGTTTCTTGGGTCGTAAATGTCTTTGAAACTACAATGAATAAAGTTGTTTCAGGATTTAAATCCCTTAAAACCTCATGCACATGATCACCATCAACATTACTTACAAAATGCGCCTTCAAATGGTTCTTATAGAATTTTAGCGCTTCAACTACCATGGCCGGCCCCAAATCGGAACCTCCTATACCAATATTTACAATGTTTGTAAAAGGCTTGCCCGTGTAGCCTTTCATTTCACCTGAAATAACGGCATTACTGAATGCACTTATATGTTCCTTCACCGCATAAACTTCGGGAACCACATTTATTCCATCAACCAATACGGTATCCGACTTTTTAGCTCGTAATGCAGTATGTAAAACCGCCCTGTTTTCAGTTTGGTTTATAGCCTCTCCCTTAAAATATTTTGAAATGGCATCCTTCAGATTAACTTCATCAGCCAGTTCTAATAAGAGGGAGATTGTGTCTTTTGAAATTCTATTTTTTGAAAAATCAAACAAGAAGTCATCCCATTTTATACTGAATTTTTTTGCACGGTTATCATCCGCAGCAAAAAGTTCTTTTAAGTGGGTTTTTTGAGTTGAATTATAATGTTGATTTAGCTTTTTCCAAGCTTGGGTCTGTGTAGGGTCAGTGTTCTGCAATGACATTTTACTCATTAAGTGTTATTAGTTCCTCTTCCTCTTTTTGCTTTTCGGGGTATTCTATACAATCCAGTTGGTCTTTTTTCGGTCCGATAAATGCAAAATAATCTGGTCTCAGTGATTCTGCCAAAGGTTCTGCCTGAGGTAATTCCTCCTTCAACGGGTCCACTTGCCTGCCGTTTCTCCAAAAACGATAACATACATGTGGGCCACCTGTATTTCCTGTCATACCTATCCAACCTATCACATCACCTTGTCGCACAAATTCTCCTCTTCTAACATTCTGGGCCTTCATGTGCAGGTATTGTGTTGAGTATTTGCCATTATGGCGAATCTTCACATATTTGCCATTACCGCCACGTCGCGTAGACTCAGTAACTGTCCCATCTGCAGTGGCCAAAATAGGTGTGCCTATTGGGGCAGCATAGTCGGTACCTTTGTGAGGCCGCACCTTGTACCCATAATATCGGATTCTTCTTTTAAGATTGTATCTAGATGATATTCTGCTGAATTTGACCGGAGCCCTTAAAAAGGTTCTCCTTAAATTATTAGCTTCTTCATCAAAATAATCAACAACATTTAAAAGTGAATCATTCTCATAGGCAAAAGCATATATTGGCTTCCCATTATGCTCAAAATATGCTGACTCGATAGGACCAGCCCCAGCATATATGGTATCATTGATATATTTTTCTTTATAAATAACCTTGAACTTGTCTCCCTTTTGGAGCCTAAAAAAGTCAATGGTCCAGGCATAGACATCTGAAAGGTTATTGGTCACATTATAATCAATACCCTGATCCAAAATGGCTTCGGAAAGTGAAGTTTCAATAACCCCTGAAGCTTCTCTTTCAACAATTTTTACCTCTTTTTTGTTTTTATATGCTACAACACTATCCCTTAAATCTACTACAGTATAGTTTATGGCATCGTTTTCATAGATGAATACTTGGGCTCTTTCGGTAGTGTCTTTAGATTTTAAAATAACATAAGGTTTTCCTACATTAATTCGTCTAACATCAAAAGTGTCTCTGAAATCTTGTGAAACCTTATATATTTTAGGGTATTCAACTTTATGTTCCAGCATTAATTCCCCAAAACTGTCACCATCCCTAACTGTATCTTGTTGAACGGTAAAATCATCGAAATTAAAACCATAGCGCTCTACGATTTCTGGTTCCTCAATTGCAGCAAAAGCCGCTTTATGATTGTCAATTGTTACGTTGGAATTTCTATCCTTACAGGATGAAAAAACAACCAACAACATAAAAATGCCCCAATATTTATGCATTACTCTTTTTGTTTTCTGGGCCAAAGATATAGTCTACCTGTTGTTTGCCCCAATTATTTTATTCTTCTTTTGCGTAAAATTCTGGAAAAAATACGATTTAGCTCAATTTTGTAGGTAAACGACCTAGGATTGTTTTGTGCCATTCGCACTAATATACAATGTTCTTAACGCTTTGACGAGTGCTTTAGTATTCTTTTACTCAATGGATTATGCAAGATATTCACAGTCTATTGCGTTTTTTTACACTAAAAGAAGAATAAAGGTACTTGCAGGTTTGGGAAAGTGACAGATTATACCTTTGAAAACAGGGCATCGTTTACAAAACAGACCGCGAAATAAGGAATGGGAGTTCCTGAATATCTCAAGCTATTTTATTCATTTGGGATTAGTCCATTACTATCTTAAACTGATGTTTTAACCCATTATAGCCATCTAAGTCAGCCTTGATTGACCCAACCGCCAAATCGGCCTTAATGCGGATCGGAATCCTGTTTTTGTCTTTGGAAACCCATAGGGTTAAACTTTCTTGTTCTTTGAAGACTCTTCCCGATTGCACCAATGGTCTAAACTTGTAACATTCAACCTTACCGTATTTAGTGCGGATTATATCGGTACCTAAGTATTTTAATTTAAAATTAAAAATACCGTCATCATCATATAACAATTTCAAATTTATGGCCTCACCTTTTACCAAATCCTTTGGCTCATAATTATTCCTTAGATAATAAAAGGCAGAAATAAGGTCTTGAATACTATCCTGTAGTGTGAAATTTAATTTTTTCTTGTTCTTTTTATCATTAAGAACCGCTTTGTCCTCTTCATGGTCAAAATTGATTTCTACATCTTTTTTATAACCCCCCTCGTTTATCTTTCGAACAAACCTATAAGGTTTACCATCTATTTTATCAAAATAACTTTCATACGTATCATCTACTTTAAAAAAGATACTTGCGAAACCAGTTGTCTTGCCTTTGCCCACAACATGGTACACGGGAACCCCTTCAATATCGGCCGACTTTACCTGTAGTGTGGCGTAACTCGCATTCAACCAACCATAGTGCATCCGAAATTTTAACCACTCCCCAGGTTCAAACACAGATTCACTGTTCTGGGCAAATACACCCAGTGACATAGTTAAAAACAAGATTGTTATTAATGCTCTCATACCTATTTTCAATATAAAACTACTAAAAGTGAATTAATCTTTAGCGTTGTTTACCTTAACTTAAACAAAATTTATTCCAAAGTATTGTGCAAAAAAAAGCCCAGTCTAAAAACTGGGCTTTTCCTAAATAACCAACCAAACTTTAAATTATGAAAAACCAATACTTAAAGTTGTAAGGGAACCACCCCTTACTAAAGACAAATTTAAGGCTTGTTATTGATGCTACATTACCTTTTAACTTACTTTAACTAATCCCTTAACAGATCTTTATGGTTGTAACTTTAAAATTGGCAATTTGTTAAGAAAATAGCTGTTTCTACAAGGTCCCCCTTGATTCTTGTTCTCTCTCAATAGCTTCAAAAAGTGCTTTGAAATTACCTTTTCCAAAAGATTTTGCCCCTTTCCGCTGTATGATTTCGATAAACATTGTTGGTCTATCTAAAATGGGTTTGGTAAAAATTTGTAGCAGATAGCCTTCATCATCCCTATCGATAAGAATGCTTAGTTCTTTTAAAGGCTCAAGGTCTTCATCTATTTCCCCCACTCTGTCCAAAACATCTTCGTAATAAACCGGTGGAACTGTTAGAAATTCAACACCCCTATTTCGCAGCTCAGTAACTGTTTCAATAATATTGTCGGTGGCCATGGCCATATGTTGCACTCCGGCCCCATTGTAGAATTCTATATATTCTTCTATTTGGGATTTTTTTCGCCCGTCTGCAGGTTCATTAATTGGGAATTTGATCCTACCATTCCCATTACTCATCACCTTGCTCATAAGGGCGGTATATTCTGTAGAAATATCTTTATCATCAAAAGACACTAATTGCGCAAAGCCCATTACTTCTGCATAAAATTTGCACCATTTGTTCATTTCGTTCCAACCTACATTGCCGACCATATGGTCAATATACTTAAGACCAATGTCCTTTGTTTTATAGTAGGGGTCCCATTTTACATAACCTGGCAAGAAAACACCTTCATAATTGCTGCGCTCAACAAAAATATGCACAGTTTCTCCATACGTATGTATGCCAGATAAAACCACCTCGCCATTGTCATCATTTGTCTTTTTTGGTTTCAAGTAACTAACTGCTCCTCTTTTTGTTGTTTCGTGATGACTTTTCGTGGCATCATCTACCCAAAGTGCAATTGCCTTTACCCCATCACCATGTGCATTTACATGCTCATTTATTTCCCCTCCTGCCTTTAATGGTGAAGTAAGAACCAACTTAATTTTATCCTGTTGCACAACATAAGAAACCCTGTCTTTCAACCCTGTTTCGAGTCCGGCATATGCCAAAGGTTGAAAACCCCAGGCCGAAATATAATAATGTGCAGCTTGTTTGGCGTTACCTACATAAAGTTCTACATAATCAGTCCCTAAAAGAGGTAAAAAATCCTCTGCTTCAGGGTTTTCTTTTGGTAATTGCAACGAAGTATTATCTAAAGTAGACATGATATTAATGTTTATGATTAAAAATGAAGATTGATAAAGTCCCGGATTCAACCCAGGAAATGAGCAAAACCTATTTACTTACCACATTGCCCTAAGATGGGCAGTCAAATTAATTCTTTGAGCTATCATGCTAATCTGCTATATGGCAAATATCGCAAAAAAGAACCAAATATTTAATGCGGTCATTAAAACCAATATCCAAGGCTAAAGAAGAAATGACTTGTGCCTTCAGGAGACCATGAATACATTACCTGCAAGGGACCCATGAAAGATTCTAACCCATAGCTTATGCCATATCCTGAATAGGAAGGTTCGGTGAACCATTCTCCAGTCCTAAAGAGGTCATCGTCAACGTTGGCGAAATTCGCCGTGAACATCACATGGTTTTTAGGAGCAATTTCCAAATCCAATCGGCCATGTGCCTTTACATAACTATTTCCGGGCAACGACAAAAAGTCGTAACCAATGAAGGGCGTAAAATTATTAATAAGGTTATTCCCGTAACCTCCTAAAACAAAATCAAAGGTTGTTACCCCTGATGTTCCCAACTTAAACCCACCTTCGGTTTCAATATTTATAGAAAGGTTTTCAAGTAATGGAAATGCAGTTCCCATTCTAGCCTTGGCAATAGAAAATTCCTTGAAATTATCATTAAAATCAGAGGACAACACATAAAAATGAAAATCACCATCAAAAAAAAGTCCTTTCGACGGAAAGTACTTATCATCGTATGTATCCAGTTTTAATTGACCATAAGTGCTATAAAAGCTACTTTTTTCAAAATAAACACGTTCGTTTCTAGCACTAAGATTTGATATAAGCGAATTATTATCTTCTATATCACCTAATGTTCTTGTGCTGTATCTCAAATACTTATGCTCAACACCCAAACTAAAAGCAAACTCTTCTTGCCAAACTGTTTGCACATAAACTTGGTTCGTAACGTCGAGAACATCTATATTCAAATTGTTGATATTTATACCAGGTGTTGTTGGAAAATTACTCTCAATCAAATTAAAATTGATTTCTTTCTCAAAATCATTGAACCTGGAATTTATACCAAAGCTCCAATACGATCCTTTATCAATATAATATTGAAGGTTATACCTAACGTTATCCCCTAAGATAAAATCAAAGGATGCGACATCATCACTGAAAATAAAATTCTTTCGGGTAAGATTAATTATAGCCGCGCTATTATAAAGATCGTCGTAATGGGCTCCTACTTTCAAAAAAGTCCTGTTTTTTGTTTCATTAAGCTTCAATATTAGATCCTCCCCATCACCATCTGCCAATAGTTCATATCTAATCGTTTCAAAATTACCAGTCGCTGATAAGTTACTTATTCCTTGTTGCAATTTCTCAAATGTGGTCTTATCACCTAATTTGAATCTTAGCTTACCTTTGACATAACCTCGGGAATAGCTTTCATTATCCCCTCTTATTATCAATCTCGAGACCATTAAACTATCTATAGGAGAGATTGTATTGGCAACAATTGGAGTGTTGTTTTTTTGCCTGGAAGCAATCTCGTGCAATTGATCCAGTTTATCTTTGGCGGCATTTTCACCCTTAACGATTATTTCATCATCAAGATCAAAATCCATTACCGAATAATTGGCCATATCGGGTTTTATATAGACATCTGTCTGGACAGATTTTTCAACCATATCCTCAGCAGTTCTGAAATTGTTTATTTGCAACAGGATCTCTGTAGCTGAAAGTAACTCATCCCTATCTTTAAGTCCATGTTGAACGTCAACCCCAATAATGAGATTAGCCCCCATTTTTTTGACTTCTTCAATTGGGTAGTTATTTACTACACCACCATCTATCAATACCTTACCGTCTATTGTAGATGGTTCAAAAAGTGAAGGCAAAGTACCGCTGGCCATGATTGCTTCGGGTAAATATCCTTTTTTCAAAATTACTTCATCGCCGGTCTCTACATTGGTGGCAATACAAACAAAAGGAATTGGCAGTTCGTTAAAATCATTTACGTCTTTAACATGATAAAGATGTTTTACCAGCTCATGGTAAATATTCTGCCCGCCAGAAAATCCTTGAGGAATGGAAACCTTAAAATTATCAAACGGAAGTTTAACCGCATAACGTTCAGAATCTTCTTTTTCGTAAAAGGTTTTTACCCCTCGAGGAAGATTGTCACGGATCATTTTATCGAAATCAAGGTTCCTAAAAATAGAATCAAGCTGAGTGGCCGAATAACCAGAGGCATAAAGCGCACCCACAATCGCACCCATACTTGTTCCTCCAATATAATCTATTTTCACACCTGCCTTCTCAATCACCTTTAATGCGCCAATATGTGCCATTCCTTTGGCACCACCACCACTCAAGACCAAACCCACTTTTAGCTCTTCATTTTCTGATGAATCTTGCCCAATGAGTTGAACTACATTAAAGAGTACTAATAAAATGAACAGGTTTTTCATATTAAATATAAGACGCAATTACTTGCGAAAAGTTTCAACAATTTTTTTTGCTTTGGAAATTCCAACTACTTGTGCAATGTCTTCGATTGATGCCTCCTTTATCCTTTTAACCGATTTAAACTTTTTTAACAGGTCTCTGGCTGTTTTTTCACCAACACCGTTGATATTCTCCAAGGTAGAGTTGATGGCGGCCTTGCTTCTTTTATTACGATGCAAGGTAATGCCAAACCTATGTGCCTCATTTCTCAATTGCTGTATTATTTTTAAACTTTCCGACTTTTTATCTAAATATAAAGGAATAGGGTCCTCTGGAAAATATATTTCCTCTAGTCTTTTGGCAATTCCTATAATTGCAATCTTTCCCCTTAAGCCTAAAATATCCAAACTTTTCAAAGCAGAGGAAAGTTGGCCCTTTCCTCCATCAATGACAATTAATTGTGGTAAAGGTTGCGTTTCGTCCAACAATCTTTTGTAACGCCTGTATACCACTTCTTCCATTGAGGCAAAATCATCCGGGCCCACAACGGTCTTTATATTATAATGTCTGTATTCTTTTTTTGAAGGTTTGCCATTCTTAAAAACCACACAAGCTGCGACAGGGTTACTTCCTTGTATATTACTATTATCAAAACATTCAATATGTCTTGGTTCGGTTGACAATCGTATGTCTTTTTGCATTTGGGCCATTATTCTATTTGTATGGCGCTCAGGGTCCACTATCTTGATCTGATTGAACCTTTCCTGTCTAAAATATTTGGCGTTCCTAATCGAAAGGTCAAGAATTTTTCGTTTGTCACCCAATTTGGGAACAGTAACTTTTATATGGGGTTCTACTACAACTTTAAAAGGCAAATAAATCTCTTTTGATTCTGAATTAAACCGTTGCCTTATTTCAAAAATGGCCAGTTGCAAAAGATCCTCATCTTTTTCTTCCAGTTTCTTTTTGATTTCCATGGTATGCGATCTAATAATGGCTCCAAGCGATATCTGTAAGAAGTTAACATATGCAAAAGAATCATCGGCTATTATCGAGAATACATCAACATTATTGATTTTAGGATTAACAATGGTGGTCTTTGATTGATAGTTCTCAAGAACAGCTATCTTGTCTTTGATCTGTTGTGCTTCCTCAAATAGCATATCATCGGCCAACAGTTTCATTTGGTTTTTGAAAGATTGTAAAGAAGACTTGAAATTCCCTTTGAGGATACTTCTTATCTCATCAATCTGTTTATCATAATCCGAACTGCTTTGTAGACCCTCGCAAGGCCCTAAACAATTTCCCAAATGATATTCAAGACACAATTTATACTTGCCCGATTTGATCTTTTCCTCGGACAGATCATAATTGCACGTTCGCAGTGGATAAACGTTTCTGATTAATTCCAATAAAGTTTTGACCGTATACATGCTGGTATACGGTCCAAAATACTCAGAACCATCTTTAATCAATTTTCTAGTTGGGAATATTCTCGGGAAACGTTCTTTCTTAATACAGATCCAAGGATAGGATTTGTCATCCTTCAACAAAACATTATATCGCGGTCTATATTTTTTAATTAGGTTGCTTTCCAATAAAAGTGCATCTGACTCAGTGGAAACAACAATATGCTTTATACTTCTGATTTTTTTTACCAGAATACGGGTTTTACCATATTCATGGTTTTTATTAAAATATGATGAAACTCTTTTTTTAAGGTTTTTGGCTTTGCCAACATATAAAATAGTATCGGCCTCATCATAAAACTGGTATACCCCTGGGCTGTTAGGCAACGTACTTATTTGAATTTTTAAGGGTAGTTGGGGCATTTAGCTATAAATTGTTTTGTGATTAAATACACTCTGTTAAATTACTACGTTTTTGGTTAAATGAATATGCTTTACATTTTTTTAACTACTGGCTTCAACAAGAATTGTAACGCGTGCCGATCAAAAATTCAATACTGTTTTGTTAGGATAAATTTGAACCTCTAACTTTTTGTTATTATTTCTTGACATTATGAAAAAAAAACGTCCTCATGAATAATTATTCTTATATTTAACTAAGCAAGTGCTATAATACTGTTGATTTCAACTCTTTCCACACAACACCTTGAATATTAGCATTTTAAATGGTTTTACCTTTAAATTTTCTCTTTTCCGGAATTATCAAATTGTTAAAATTTTATTTAAATTGTGCATTTCATCGATAAAATGGTGCACTTAATAGTGATTTTATCAATTTTTTATTTACATTTAGAAAATCAAAATCAGATAATACATGGACAGTTACATAATAACCCTCGGCACCTACTTAATACTAATGTTGTTTTTCAAAGTATATTTTGCAGTAGTCGCAAAAGAGTAGTCTTAAAATTAAATCGTAATTCTTCAACCGCCCCCTTATGTTGAAATCTGAATTACGTTTACTATTTACTGAAAGGAGAAACGCCCTTCAGGAAAAAGAAATAACTGCATCAAGTTTATTGATTTCCAATCAATTGTTAAAACTCCCTATATGGAGTTTTTCTTTTTTCCACCTGTTCCTACCCATCTTAGAAAAAAAGGAAATAGATACCTCTTATGTTCTTACCATTTTGCAAGGGAAAGATAAAAATGTAGTCGTTCCGAAAATGCAGGACAACAACCTTATTAATTATTTACTTACCGATAATACCCTTTTGCGAAAGAATCGTTGGAATGTTCCTGAACCAGTCGAGGGCATACTAATAGCCCCAGAACAAATTGAAGTTGTATTCATTCCGCTGTTGGCATTTGACAAGCAGGGTAACCGGGTTGGTTACGGAAAAGGATATTATGACCGTTTTCTTAAACAGTGTAAAGCGGATGTTATAAAAATTGGGTTATCTTTTTTTGATGCCGAAGAAGAAATATCAGACGTTTTTGAGGCTGATATTCCGTTGGACTATTGTGTTACGCCCAAGAAAATCTATTCGTTTTCTATTTCTTGATTTTCTTCTAGCACTTCATTCTCTTCCTCCTTGTTTCCAAAAGCCTTTTTATTAAAGACCAACAATATGCCTACCCCAGTGCTAATAGCAGTGTCTGCAATATTGAATACGGGGTCAAAAAAACTAAAATGATTACCACCGAAATAGGGCACCCATTCTGGCCATGTGGTATCAACCATGGGAAAATATAGCATATCTACAACCTTCCCGAAAAACAAACCGCCATAAGGTTCGTCTGAGAACATAGTAGCAACTTGCCCAATGCTATCATTGAACAAAATCCCATAAAAAACAGAATCGATAATATTGCCCAAAGCACCGGCAAAAATAAGTGAGACAGCAAGAATAAGCGTTTTGGAAGAATGCTTTTTAATACTATCCAATAACCAATATCCTATCCCCGCAACAGCAAATAACCTAAATACTGAAAGAATCAACTTTGCCGTATTTTCCGAAATTGGAAGAAAATCGTTGAGCTTGGCTCCCCATGCAGCGCCTGAGTTTTCAATAAAATGTATTTTAAACCATTCGAACACCTCATAAGAGTCGCCCAAGGCAAAATTCGTTTTAATGTATATCTTGCTAATCTGATCAACCAGCAGCACCAAAACAATAATCAGCAAAGATTTTTTAAGACTCATTTTATTAATTCTTGATGGGCAAAAATAGGGATATTATTCGGTTTTAATCAAGTAGATATTACCCGTTGTGGTAGTCAAATTATAATAATCATTTCCGAGAGGAATCTTTTCACTTTCAATATTCCCAAAGCTATTTTTGGTTTCTATGGTAGCCTCTTTTGCCTGAACGTGAATATCCCCACTTCTTGTCACTGCAGTCGTATTGCCCTTTATTTGATCTAAGCTGCAATTACCATCATCCAAAGTCACCTTTAGGCCCATATAGTTTCCTTCGACATAGACATTGGTATTCGACCCAAAAAGATAGGCCTTCATATTTTCTGGTATTTGAATTTTTAAAGAAATTGAAATAACCTTGTGGGCACTTAATTTGTCATTTGGTTTTATAAAATTGGGCTGAAAACCTGTGCTTATTTCTATCGTTGGGCCATTCTCCTCAATTTTAACCAATAAATCATCCTTGTACTCACCATCGAGTAATGCCTCAACTCTAATTTCTTTAGAAGTAGTTGTAGAAAGGTCGACCCGGAAACAATTTTTGGAGTCAATTAGAATGAAAGATGTCTCGGGGTTTATAATCGACTTTTTCACAACTTTTTGGGCGTTGGACAACCCAAAAGATAAAAGTAAAGCAAATAAGATTTTCTTAGTGGCCATTCGTTGGCATAAAAAAACGCCCCTGAGGGCGTTTCAATTATTTTTGCATGTTTTTCGCCTCAATACTCAGAGTGGCATGAGGAACCAATTTTAATCGCTCCTTATTTATGAGTTTGTTGGTTACCCTGCAAATGCCATAAGTTTTGTTCTCTATACGCAAAAGCGCATTTGTTAGGTCACGTATAAACTTTTCTTGACGAATCGCCAATTGGGTATTTGCTTCTTTACTCATTGTATGAGAGCCCTCTTCAAAAGCCTTGAAGGTAGGTGACGTATCATCAGTACCATTATTACCATCGTTCATATATGAGCTTTTTAACAACTCTAGATGACTCTTTGCTTTCTCAATTTTATCTTCAATCAAAGACCTGAATTCTGCCAAATCCTTATCTGAATATCTTACGTTTAAATCTTTTGCCATTTTTTTAGTGTTTTTCAATAAACAATTTAGTGTTCACCTCGTCAAAGGCAATTGCCGTGCCATTTTCAAGGATATCCTCAAACTGCAGTTCGGCTGTTAGTGTTTCCGCTTTAATATAACCTATGTTACTTTCAACGGCATTCTCAACCAAACCATCCTTAAGGATCTTAATATCAATTTTATCAGTGACCTCAAAACCAGACTCTTTTCTAATATTTTGAATCCTGTTTACGAGTTCCCTGGCAATACCTTCCTTTCTAAGGTCTTCATTGATTGTAACATCAAGAGCTACGGTAAGTGGCCCTTGGCTTGCTACCAACCAGCCTTCTATATCTTGGGAAGCTATCTCTACATCCTGTAACTGTAATTTAATGATTTTATTATCGATATTTAAAGATATTTCGCCCTGCTGTTCAATTTTTTGGATGTCTTCCTGTCCTAAAGAACTAACGCTCTGTGCGATAAGCTTCATATCCTTGCCATATTTTGGGCCTAATACCTTGAAATTTGGCTTTATTTTCTTGACCAAAATTCCCGATGCATCATCCAAAAGTTCAATTTCCTTGACATTGACCTCTGACTTTATCAAATCGGCAACTGCTTCAATTTCATGTTTTTGCTGATCATCCAAAATAGGGATCATAATTTTTTGCAGGGGTTGACGAACCTTTATTTTTTCTTTCTGTCGAATAGAAAGTACCAAAGATGAAATCGTTTGGGCCTTGGCCATTTTACTTTCCAAATCCTTATCAACCAGAGATGCATCATACTCTGGGAAATGGGATAAATGAACACTTTCAAATTTATCCTTTGAAGTGGTATTGGTCAGGTCCCTGTATAGTCTATCCATAAAGAAAGGCGCAATAGGGGCCGACAGTTTTGCAACGGTGGTCAAACAAGTATATAGTGTTTGGTAGGCCGAAATCTTATCTTTCTGGTAATCCCCTTTCCAGAACCTTCTTCTACATAAACGAACGTACCAGTTACTCAAATTTTCCTGCACATAATCAGAAATTGCCCTAGCGGCCCTTGTTGGCTCATAATCATCATAGGCCTCATCTACCTTTTTAATTAAGGTATGAAGTTCAGAAAGAATCCAACGATCAATTTCAGGGCGTTCATTTAGTGGAATATTATCCTCAGCATAAGAGAATTCATCTATGTTCGCATATAAGGCAAAGAATGAGTATGTATTATAAAGTGTGCCAAAGAATTTTCGTTTTACCTCAACAATCCCATCAATATCAAACTTTAAATTGTCCCAAGGATTGGCGTTTGAAATCATGTACCAACGTGTGGCATCGGGCCCATGCTCATCCATAGTTTCAAAAGGATCAACCGCATTGCCCAGACGTTTGGACATTTTCTTGCCTTCCTTGTCCAAAACAAGTCCGTTGGAAACTACATTTTTATAGGCCACGGAATCAAAAACCATAGTGGCTATGGCATGTAAAGTGTAGAACCAACCTCGGGTCTGATCCACGCCTTCAGCAATAAAATCTGCTGGAAACGTTTCTCCTTTATCAATCAAATTTTTGTTTTCAAAAGGATAATGCCATTGCGCGTAGGGCATAGAACCACTATCAAACCAAACATCTATCAAATCGCTCTCGCGTTTCATAGGTTTGCCCGATTTTGAAACCAAAGTGATCTGGTCAACAATATTCTTATGAAGATCAATCTTTTCATAATTGTCTTCACTCATATCACCAACCACAAAATCTGCAAAAATATCCTGTTCAAGTACACCTGCTTCCACAGCTTTCGCCATTTCAGATTTCAATTCTTCAACAGAGCCAATAATCATATCCTCGGTACCATCTTCGGTACGCCAAATAGGAAGTGGTATTCCCCAATAACGAGATCGGGAGAGGTTCCAATCATTGGCGTTTGCCAACCAATTACCGAACCTACCTTCACCTGTAGCCTTAGGCTTCCAGTTTATGGTTTCATTCAAATTGAACATTCGGTCCTTGACATCGGTGATTTTGATGAACCAAGAATCCAACGGATAATATAAAATTGGCTTATCTGTACGCCAGCAATTGGGATAACTGTGTACATATTTTTCGACCTTAAAAGCTTTGTTCTCCTCTTTTAGTTTGATGGCAATTTCAACATCGACCGACCTCTCTGGAGCAGTTCCATCGTCATAATACTCATTCTTGACGTACTTACCACCCAATTCCTTCATTTCGGGTCTAAACTTGCCTTGTAAATCTACCAACGGGACTGGATTCTTATTTTCATCCAAGACCAACATTGGTGGCACCTCAGGAACGGCCTGCTTGGCAACCATGGCATCATCTGCACCAAAAGTAGGCGCCGTATGTACGATTCCCGTACCATCTTCAGTCGTTACAAAATCCCCGGCAATGACCCTAAAAGCATTTTCTGGGTTCTGGTATGGCAGGGCATAGGGCAATAATTGCTCATATTCAATGTCTACCAAATCTTTTCCAACTACTTCGGTAATGACCTTAAACGGAATCTTTTTATTTGCAGTAGTATATTCTGTAAAATCGCTCTCATTTTCAGCCTCAAAAAACTTGCCGCTGAATTGTTTTCCAACCAGATTTTTGGCCAAAATCACATTGATTGGTTCAAAGGTGTATTGGTTGAAACTTTTAACCAATACATACTCTATTTTGGCACCGACCGTTAATGCGGTGTTCGAGGGAAGCGTCCAAGGAGTCGTTGTCCAAGCCAACATATGAATATCACCATCAATGTTGTTCAAGGCCTCGGGTAAAGTTTCTTTTTTAACCTTGAATTGTGCCGTAACCGTAGTATCGGTAATATCTTGATAGGTTCCTGGCTGATTCAATTCATGTGAACTTAATCCAGTTCCTGCTTTTGGTGAATAGGGCTGAATGGTATACCCTTTATAAATAAGGTCCTTATCGTAAATCTGTTTCAACAACCACCAGACAGACTCCATATATTTGGACTTGTACGTTATATATGGATCTTCCATGTCAACCCAATAACCTACCCTTTCAGTCATTTCATTCCAAACATCGGTATAACGCATTACCGCTTTTTTACAAGCAGCATTATATTCTTCAACAGAAATTTTTACGCCAATATCTTCCTTTGTGATTCCCAATTCCTTTTCAACACCCAGCTCGATTGGAAGTCCGTGTGTGTCCCACCCAGCTTTTCGCTTAACCTGAAAACCTTTCATGGTCTTATAGCGTGGAAAGATATCCTTGATGGTTCGTGCTATTACATGATGAATACCAGGCATGCCGTTGGCAGATGGTGGCCCTTCATAAAATACATAGCTTGGATTACCTTCTCTACTGGAAACACTTTTTTCGAAAATCGAATGCTCTTTCCAGTACTGTAGCTCTTCCTGTGCAACCTTAGGTAAATCCAATCCTTTATATCCGGCAAACTTCATTATATCTATTGTAACGCTATATTATTAAGGCTGCAAAATTATAAATTTAGATTGAATTATTTCCATATTATACCAAATGAAATACAGGCAATTAGGTGCATTATAGCTAATTACAACGGCAAAGCGTCCAAATGAATGAATATTGCGTATATCTTAACAGTTGAAATAAAATAAACGCAAAAACCAAAACAAAATGAAAAAAGTGATTTTAAGTGCCATTTTAATGGTAGCAATGAGTGTATCATTTGTATCATGTAGAGAAACTGCTGAAAAAGCAAAAGATGCTACTGAGCAAGCAGGTGAAGCAATCGATGAAGCTGCAGAAGCTACTGGTGACGCTGTTGAAGGCACCTTGGAAAAAGCTGGCGAAGCTGTTGATGCTGCTGGTGAAGCAGTAGACGGTGTTAAAGATGCTGCCAATGATGCTGTTGATGCTGCTGGAGATGCAGTAGATGGTGTTAAAGATGCTGCAGGAGATGCTGCAGATAAAGTAAAGAAAACAGCAAAAGAAGTAGAAGACGCTGTTAAGAATTAAGCACTTTCTTGTTTTAAGATTTAAACCCTGGCCTTTTGGTCAGGGTTTTTTGTTTAAAATTTATAGCCTAGCCCTAGAATAAGATTCGTACCTGGTGCAGCTATCCCTGAGGAGTATGTTCTATAAAGTTGATTGGTTATATTCTCAACCGTACAACTAAGCTTAAGCGAATGTGTTATGTTATATTGACTTCGGATGTTCAAGGTATACCATGAGGGTGAATATGGCAATCCGTTGGCATCTTTGGCGTATATGTAAGCTTTATTCTGTTCTGAGTGCGCCAAATCGTAGTTTTCTATCTCACCATTATAATTGATAAAAGCATCCATTTTAAGATTTTGGTTCTTCCATATCAAATGTAAATCCCCAAAAGTAGGTGCCACATGTCTTGCGGGAGTGTCCGTCCCAAACTCATCTTCTTCAATTCCTTCGGTCAAAGTAAGGTTTGATACCAAGGATAAATTTTCTGAAAGAAACGCTTCAAGACCAAACTCAAAACCATATACATAGGCTTTGGCCGCATTCTGCATTGCCTGAACGTTGCTCATTTCACCATTATATTCTATTTGCGATTGGCCATTGAACAAATAATCCCTGCGCACCAAGGCGTCTACCAAATAGGTGTAAAAGGCAGCCCCTTTGAACACAATTTTGTCCTTGAAATTCTTTTGTATTCCCAACTCCACATTATAGGCATATTCAGGTTCCAAATCTGGATTCGGCACTACAACAGACCCTGGCTCAGAATCAAAAACCTTTCCTACATCATCTATATTCGGTGATCTAAACCCTGTTGACCCATTAAAAGTCACTTGCAAATTGGCCCTTGGGAACCAGCTGAACCCTAAACTACCCGTTAATGCGCCTGTACTAAGATTGGCATCGTCGAAAGGAAACGGATAAAAAGTTTTATCAAAATCGGCATTGATCCAAACATGGCTGTACCTTAATCCTGAAAGCAAAGTGAAGTTTGGTTTTGCTTTATATTCCCCATTCAAATAACCCGCCGTTGTTTGCCAAGAAGAACCATCAGGATATCGGGAGGCGCCCTCCAAAGTAGTATTTGAATTGATATTCTTATGACTGCCTTCAGAATTCACATAGTTGTACACATACTCTGCCCCGTAGTACAATCGTAGGTCACCTATTTTCTTGTTCTCAAAATCAATGTTCGTAGATAGTGCGTTCACCATTTCCTTGGTTGAATACAGCATAGGGTCTTGGAACCCTCGGTCGTTTCTACTTTCCTCGAAATATTGATACGCAGTGGTTATTTTCAGTCCGTCATAGAATTTTCCCTTTCCTTTTTTGTTTACCTGAACATTGCCCATAAACCATTTTTGCGGACCGTAATACCACTCAGCAGAACGAAGGCCCTCACCAGTACTTGCTGGTCTTATCAATCGATCATAGCGCGAATAATCAGAGGTTTCGGAATAAAATAGGCCCACGTTCATATCCCAATTGTTATTGGGTCTGTGGGTGATTTTCTGCATCAGGTTTAGCTGATTATACCCTGTGGAAACCTGTTTTTGGGGGTCTTTATTTGTCACCAATTCATCAATCCCATTGGTTGTTCTCACATAATTATTGCGTAGGTATGAATCAGGGCCATTCTTCCCCATTTTTAAATCATCAAAACTGTTATAGGTAATACTGGTCAAATACGCCCATTTCTTCTTCCCAAGATTAAAATCTATATGGGCCGTATTCTCACTGCTCGCTGTCGCAAACCTATAATTGGCATTGCCAGAAAATGAAAGGCTATCGGTATTTGAAAGCCCTGCTTTTTGTGTATAGAAATTCATTACACCACCAATGGCATCACTTCCGTAGATTACAGAACCCGGCCCGAATATAACCTCGGTATTTTTGATGGTATAAGGGTCAATGGCTATAACATTCTGGATATTCCCGCCCCTAAAAATGGCATTGTTCATTCGAACACCATCAACGGTCAATAATAACCTGTTCGTTGCAAATCCCCGAATCATTGGGCTACCACCACCTAACTGACTTTTTTGCACAAATACTTTTCCACTGTT
Source organism: Maribacter sp. HTCC2170 (assembly GCF_000153165.2). Taxonomy (NCBI): domain Bacteria; kingdom Pseudomonadati; phylum Bacteroidota; class Flavobacteriia; order Flavobacteriales; family Flavobacteriaceae; genus Maribacter; species Maribacter sp. HTCC2170. Next base: position 1,875,876 of record NC_014472.1, on the reverse strand, counting down.
TTGTAGTAAATCGGCAGAGGTTTGCGGATTAGCAAATGCAATAGAGCGCGCATTCAATGATGCGATCTTATGTGGAATATCTTTCTTTTGCTGTTCCCATTTAGAAATTGACATGACCACCTCATCCAACTGTTCTGGTTTTAAAACCATTAAAGCCCGAGAACTGTTCCTGATCAATTGCGCCTTCGAGGCTTTAAAGACTTCGTAGCTTATATGTTTAAAGGTGATTCGCTCGTTGGTACTAAAGGCGGTTAAGTCGCATTTACCATTAAAATCACTAAGTGTGGTTTTTGATTTATCGCTGTTGAAGATTGCCACATTTACGATGGGCTCTTTGGTGTTAGCATCCAAAACCTGTATTTCTTGGCCCTTAACAGTAGCAAAGAATAGTAAAAGAATCATAAATACTACCTTGTTCATACTAGCTGAAAACTTCATTTAAAATAGCAAGCGATCTGGGTTTTCTAAAACCCTGCAAATGTAATTCAAAATAAAGAACCAACGATTGTAATAACTCCTGTCTATTGGCCTTCTTCATCTTGATCTTATTTAATGTATCAAAATTTATGCCCAAGAACCGTTTGAAGTAATTTAAATTCTCCCCTTTAATATTAGGGCTCAAAGTGAGGTTATTGGTGAATTCGGCCTCTAACAAATCAAAATATAAACCCTCGGTACTTGTGGTATCCGGGTAGAACCCTAAATACTTGGTCAGATCAATTAAAAAATAGATGTGAAAATTGTTCGCCTCAGTGTTGGCATCCAACCACTGTAAGGCGCTCTCCATATAATAAAAAAGGCCTTCGTTGCGCTCTTCTTCCTGTATACTGTTCGCCAACATTTCAGATAAAAAAAGCGTGATGGCATTTTTTGAAATATCTGAATGCAATGTTTGGTATTGATGGGTGACCCTAGCCTCGCGAATAGACTCCAATGTACCTTTGTTCTTATGGTTTGCAACAATCTCCAATTGGGTCAACGGCTGAAAGTAAGCTGTTTTCAATTTGCCTTTCCTAGAGGCAAGAACACCTTTCAATAAATATGATTTTAAGCCGTCTGACAAAGTAAATGCTTTCACGATCAAGCTGGTATCACCATATTTGAGTGATGATAAAACAATGGCCTTGGTTGTTACTTGCATGGTTGGTTCTAAGGATATTCCAAAGATAAGTGGAAAAAATACGAAGTACGAAGTTAGAGGTTAAAGGTTAGAGATTTAAAAACAAAAAAGTGCGAAGCATTATTCATACTTCGCACTTTCAGTTTCCAACGTAGTAGCTGAAATCTAAATCACCCCTTGCGCAAGCATGGCATCTGCCACCTTCACAAAACCGGCAATATTAGCACCTTTTACGTAGTTACAGTATCCGCCGTCTTCCATTCCAAATTCGATACATGAATCGTGAATATCTGACATAATACTTTTTAATCGTTCGTCAACTTCTTCCCTTGTCCAGCTGATTCGCAATGAATTCTGTGACATTTCAAGACCTGAAGTTGCAACCCCACCGGCATTTGAAGCCTTACCAGGGGCGAACAATATTTTCGCATCATGGAACGCATGTATGGCATCTGCCGTTGACGGCATATTAGCACCTTCGGCCACACACATACAACCATTCTTGATCAGTTCTTTGGCGTGTTCTACATTCAACTCATTTTGGGTTGCACATGGTAATGCGATATCACAAGCAACACCCCAAGGCTTCTCACCTTTATGGAAAGTAGCTGAAGCATATTTATCGGCGTACTCAGAAACACGCCCACGTTTGTTGTTCTTCAGATTCATAATAAAGGTCAACTTCTCATTGTCAATACCATCTTTATCGTGAATGTACCCACTGGAATCTGATAGGGTTACCACTTTACCACCTAATTGGATCACTTTTTCAGCAGCAAACTGCGCTACATTACCAGAACCTGATATCACCACTGTTTTACCACTTACATCCTCATTTTTGGTTTTAAGCATGCTCTGTGCAAAATAAACCGTACCGTAGCCAGTAGCTTCTGGGCGAATTTTAGAACCACCCCATGACAATCCTTTCCCGGTCAAAACACCGGTAAATTCATTTCTTATTCTCTTGTACATTCCAAAAAGGAAACCGATCTCTCTGGCACCAACTCCTATATCACCAGCAGGTACATCTGTATTTGGGCCAATATGTCTGTTCAATTCCAACATAAAGGCATGGCAAAAACGCATAACCTCATCATCTGATTTTCCTTTAGGGTCAAAATCGGAACCACCTTTACCACCACCCATTGGGAGTGTAGTAAGGCTGTTTTTAAATACTTGCTCAAAAGCCAAGAATTTTAGGATACTCGCATTTACCGAAGGGTGAAAACGTAACCCACCTTTATACGGCCCAATAGCAGAGTTCATCTGGATCCTATATCCTCTGTTTACATGAATCTCACCTTTGTCATCGACCCAGGCAACTCTAAACGAAAGTAAACGTTCTGGTTCTACCATTCTCAAAAGAATGTTTTTACCGTAGTAAATATCATTATCAATGATGTACGGAATCACTGTTTCTGCTACTTCCTGTACTGCTTGGATAAACTCAGGCTCATGACCGTTTCGGGTTCTTACCTCATCCATGAATGCTTTGATTTTTGCCTCCATATAAATGTATTATCTAGTTAGTTTTATTGATTTTAGAATATAACGGCAAAAATATAGTATTCCTATAATTTATACGCTATTTATTTAAAAATTTGATAATTAGATTGGGGCAAAAGTGCTCACAATTGTTAGAATGGTAATTAGGGTGTGAATTTGTTCTCATTTTCCTAGTGATGCAAGTATCCTTAGGCGAGACGATTCGGCATGGAACAAAAAAATGCCATCGCCTATTGTTTTGCCAAATCGAAAAATGAGATTAGCTGGTAGGCAAACTCATTTAAGATTCATGAATTCTTATGTACTAAAACAATCAGCAATGAACTAAAATTCTCTTAGACCTCTGAACATACAAAAAACTAAGGAATTTTCTTAACAAATATGACAACCTTCTCAATTTCAAGTAGTTTAGATTAACTTAAATATCTAACTTTAACATCTTAGAAAACATTGTTAATCATGACCGAGGACGAAACCAAGCTCAACTATCAAGATGAAATTCAATATTTACCTATTTCCAAAATAGAAGCCAATAAACATAATCCGAGACAAAGATTTTCTGAAGAAGAAGAGGATGAACTTATAGCCTCAATACTTGAAAAAGGTATCCTTAATCCACTAATTGTTTTTAAAAAGAGTGGTTCTGACGAATATGTAATTCTTGATGGAGAAAGAAGGTTTAGAGCCAGTAATAAGTTAAATTTAAAAGAGCTACCTGCCAGAATACTTTTAGATGAGCCTGATAAACTGGAAAGTTTATCACTCATGTTTCATATACATCATGTTCAAAAGGATTGGACTCAATTTTCTATATCAATTACGTTAATTGATATAATTAAAGAAATGGGTATGAACCCTAAAAGGTTAAGTAAGAATGATAGAGCACAATTAATCAAGAAAACTTCACTTTCAAATTATAAAATTAATCGATATCTAATCTTTCAAGATTACCCACAAGAAGTAATAGACCGATTTTTAAGATCAGAGATTGAAGAAGAACAGGAACCAGGAGCAGACCCTGATATTCTATTAGAGATGTACCGCCCTATCCGGCAGATTACTAAACTCATGCCGGAACTTCTAAAAAAGTACCCCGTTGAAAAAATTATTGATTCTTGTATCAAAAAGAAAGCGAATGATGTTATAATAAATAATAAAGAATTTAGATTTTTGAACAAGAGTTTAACTGCGGCTGACAAAGGAATGGTTAATAAAGAGAGGCTAAAGGAAGAAATCATTAAGTTTATTAAGAATGTAAATACCACACCAGAATCGATATATCTTAAAACCGCAGAAACCTACTTTCAAGTCCAGTCTTTAGCAAAGATGACAGAAACCTTAACTGAAGAAATTAATAATCTGAACTTAGCTAATATTTCAAGCCTAGAAAGAACAAAAATCACAAATCGATTAGACAAATTGCAAGTTTTAATAAAGTCTCGATTTGATATATGAGTATGGAAAACTCAATTGAAAAACTCTCAGATTATTATTTGAAAAATGGTTTTGACGAAACTAAAAATTTAGAGGGCCTTTTTAAATTTCGCCCAGATTTTGTTTATAAAAAAGATGACCATTATTTAGGCGTATATACGCGTAATTCTGATAGTATAAATTCTTCAATTTTAGAAAGGATAGCCCAAACCTATACTATAAATGGCATTCCGAGTAATCATATTATTTTTTTTACTAAAACACCAAATAGTGATGCTCTGGTAGATTGCGGTAAAAACAATATTCAGGTTTGCTATTTTGAAAATAGTAAGTTGAAGTTTATAGGAACTGAAGAGCTTGTTATTGAGAATGAAGTACAACCAGATTATGAAATGCCAAAAATGAGCATATTTATTTCCTCAAAACAAATCATAAATGAACGTAAACAGGCAATTAAAATAATCGAAAGGATAAATTTAAAATATCATAAACCAATTTATCCATTTGCTGTAGAATTAAATAAAAAAGGTAAAGTTTTAACGCCCAAAGAGCTAAAGTTGGAAATAATGAACGGTATGGATGAGTGCGACTATTTTTTTGGGATTCTTACCGAAGATTTTAGTAGCGCAACTGAATTAGAAATTCAAGTGGCATTAAAAATGAAAAAATCAGCAAACATAAGATTATATGTTAAGGATGACGAAGAAACTAAAGAGACTTGGAAGGATTTATTATTCGAGATTCATATGAGATATAAAACTAAAGGTGAAACTATTTGGTACTATCCTTTTCTAGATAAATTAGATTTAGAAGATGAAATAAGAAAGGATGTAATGGAAATAATAAGCAAAAAGCACAGAGATAATAATTCATTATTCTTATGAAATTATTTCTTCGAATTTAACTCAAGTATTTTCTCCCAATTTATTATTCCATTCTCGTCACAAAACTCAATACTAAATTCCCTTGTGAATTTGTTTATCATCATACTATATGATTTCATAAAATCATCATTGCGTTCTTTCGCTTTATAGCCCAAGGGTTCAATAATCTCTTTATATAAATTTTCATCCCCAGAAATAAACTCCCAAAATCTTTGTCCGCAAAATTTAAAATATTCCCCTTTATCTGGTTTATTGTCTCGGCCATAGCAGCAACCATTTATGGAAACTACAGTAATACCACTATTACTTGTTCTTAATGTTCTAGAGGCTTGCTTATAATAATCTTTGAGTTTTTTAAGAGATGTACTATTAGACCATTTTGGACCAGATTTAATTGCTACGATATATCTTTTATCATCAATATCAAATTCTAAATCAATTCCTTCAATTCCTGATTTCCAACCGCCATAAACTTTCGTATTTATGAATATTGCCAGACCTTCCAACCAGTCCCCAAATATTGTCTCCTCATTTGAAGAAATATGAGCATCGACTATTGCTGAAACGATTTCACCTGACGTTAATACGTTTTTGGCTTTAAAAAGATAAGGATTTTTCCTTTTGAGAACTTTTTTTAGTTCAAGCTTGTTCAAGCTTTCAATTCTCTTTTGATGAAAGGAACCAATATTCTTTTCTACATATTCTTTTACTTCGCCAATATTTATCATTAAAGTTATAAATTAAGCATGTTTTCAAATTTACTCAATCCATTTAATTTGATAACTTATATCTTTACTTAAATTTCTAATTTACAAATGGCTAAATTTTCTTTTATTGATTTGTTCTCTGGTATCGGGGGTTTTCGGTTAGGACTTCAAAGAAATGGCGGAGAATGTATTGGTTTTAGTGAAATCAATAAGGATGCTATTGACTTTTATTGCGAAAATTTTGGAGATGACAGGAGTGAAAATTTAGGTAACATAACTAAAATAGAAAATTTACCACAACATGATTTACTAACGGCAGGTGTGCCATGTCAAAGTTGGTCAATAGCTGGTAAAAACTTAGGTTTTGAAGACGATAGAGGTCAACTATGGAACGATACAATTTACCTGCTAAACAAATCGAGACCAAAAGCTTTTATCTTTGAAAATGTCAAGGGAATTCAAGACCCTAGAAATAGAGATGCTTTTAAATACATTTTAAATAGAATAAAAGAGGCTGGGTATTTTGCAAAATGGTTTTTGATAAATTCTCATGATTATGGTCTGCCTCAAAATAGGATTCGTGTATATATAATAGGATTTAAGGATAAAAGATATTTGGATAGCTTTAAGCTCCCTGATAAACCATTAAATGGGCATAAATTATTTCAGCATTTAGAAGATTTACCTAAGCCCCAATTCAAAAAAAAGAAAATAAATCCAACAATTTTATTTGGTAAAAATGTACCGTTTTCACGGACTAAATTTCAAAAAAAAGATGAGTTAAATGATTTCTTTTTATTTAATGATATTAGAAATGGACACTCAACTATACATTCTTGGGATTTAAAAGAAACCACAGAGAGGGAAAAAGAAATTTGTTACCTATTGCTTACCAACCGCAGGAAAAAGAAATATGGACCATTTGACGGTAATCCTCTGTCTTTGGAACACTTTAAAGAAATAGACTCGTCAATTTCAAAATTAGAAATTGATGAACTATGTACAAAAACAATATTTAAAGAAGTAGATTATGTTTATGAAATTAATAACATCGAAACAAATGTTTTTACAGGAGAAGAGTTTCTAATTCTTGAACATAGTATCGGGAATCGTTTGCATATCAAAGACCTTAAGAATAGTCCAGAACTAAAGAAAAATAAAATAAAATTCTCCAGGGTTTTGAAAAAATTAATCCAAAAAAAATGTTTGTCCCCTATAGAAATAAGATACGACTTTAAGAACTCGAAAATAAGTTCAGGAATAGATGGGATAAATAGAATTTATTTACCAAATTCTGAGGTATTTTCGACCTTAGTTGCTAGTGATACTAACGATTTTATTGCAACTGAGAATATTTTTGCATCAGACCCTGAAGAGTTTAAAAGTCTTTTCTTAAACAAGATTGTTAAGCAAAAAAAGTTTCGAAAAATAAAGAAAACGGAGGCTTTGGTAATTCAAGGATTTGATGACGAATTTAATCTTCCAAATGAAAGGTCAAGGTGGATGAAATTAATAGGTAATAGTGTTTCAGTTCCTGTAATTGACTATCTAGCAAAGTCTATTGTTGAAACTGGTGTTTTTGAAGATTAACCTCATTAGAATCCATACCATTCCACACACATTTATTCATTGCTTGTCAATTGTTTTTTAAAGGTATTCATGAACCTCAAAGAAAAAATGCTTTTCGGTTTCATTACCTTTTGAGAAGAAGTTTTTTAGAAGAAAAAAATTAAAGAAAATTGTGAATTATACCTGAAGAGGCATTTCCCCTTCCAATACTTTACCCGATATCACGGACGATAAAATAAGTGATGTAGTTAGTTCTCCAAAAGCTCCCAACCTACTATTGAGGTTTTGAAGATGGGTAGGGTTCTTTACATGGCCTTTCATCTGCATACAGTCGCGCCCCGTTAGTTGATGGCACTCAAATATTTCAGGAACAGTTTTGACAAAATCCATGAAATTTTGCGTCTGCCCATACCTTATCTTAATTGAAATGTACACACCCAAAGGATAACCTAATGCTTCTATATCAATTTTAGCAGTATACCCTTTTATAATACCGAGATCCTCGAGTTTTTGAATACGTTCTGAAACTGCGGGCGACGACAAGCCGACAGTTTTAGCAATATCCTTAACGGCCATTCTAGCATCTTTTTGCAATTCCGCAAGAATTGCCCAGTTCAATTTATCTATTTGCATGATACCTAATATTTGATATACAAATATAATATATATGTTTTGTATTAGTCGTTTTTTGCCTATTATTTAGTAGTATTAATACTAATTAACTTTATATAATAAGTAATTATTACTAATATAATTAATAAAATATATTTAACATTAAATAATTAATTATAAAATGCATATTACCTGTCTTTATTAATATTAATATATAAAATACAGTTTAATTTTGAAGTATATATACTTAAAACTTCATATTATGATTGTACATATATTCAATATTAAAAGAGATTTTAGTAAAAGAAGTATGTTCGTATTAAAAAATAAGGACTCAAAATTTGAGTCTTGTCTTATTTTATTGGTGGGCTTGTTTTTTATTGGAACGTCAATTTCACATGGCCAGGATCAAGCGCAATCAGAGGAAGGGTTAAGTGCTATGAAAGGGATTAAAAAAGAGCATGATTTTAATTCAATAAGAAGTGTTGTAAAAATTACGGATAAGGTTGTAATTGATGGAGAAGTAAACGAACTTTTTTGGGAAGCAATAGAACCTTTAAATAGTACCCAAAAGGTGCCCAACGCCGGAGACCAACCTACTCAAAAAACTGAGATAAGAATTGCCTACGATGAGAAGTACCTCTATTTATCAGGAAGATTATTTGATAACGAACCCAATAAGATAAACACAAATACTAAAAGGCGCGATGATTTTACCGAAAATACAGAATGGTGTGGCCTGCTTATAGATACCTATGATGATCGAGAGAATGCGTTAGCCTTTTTCGTTACCCCTACTGGCGCAAGACTAGATATGGCTTTATCGAATGACATTGTTGGCCCAAACGCATTTAATTTGAGCTGGAACACCTTTTGGGATGGAGCATCTAAAATAACAGAAGAGGGTTGGTTCGCCGAAATCAGAATTCCTTTTTCAAGCTTGCCATTTGAGTCGGTCGATGGCAAAACGATAATGGGTATAACCACTTGGCGATATTTAGCGAGAAACGATGAAACTGATATTTTTCCTCCACGAGATCTTAGTACAGGTAGTTCTTTTAGACCTTCCTTAACGCAACGATTTGTTTTTGAAAATATTGAAGAAAAAAAGCCATTTCGAATTGCCCCTTATATTTTGACAGGCGGTGAAAGCAATAGTAACCTTTCTGAAGATGGGCAAGAATATGAATTTGATGATGCATTTAAACGCGAACTTGGTTTGGACGCTAAAATTGCTTTTGGTAGTAATGCAATAGCCGATATCTCATTGAATACCGATTTTGCCCAAGTAGAGGTAGATGACCAACAAGTGAACTTGAGTCGTTTTAATCTATTTTTTCCTGAGAAAAGACTGTTTTTTCAAGAAAGAGCAAGCTTGTTTGATTTTAATTTTGGGGCGTTTGATAAAGTATTTTACAGTAGACAAATAGGTATTGTAAATGGAAGGCAGACAAGAATTTATGGAGGATTGCGTACGGTAGCTAAATTTGGAAGGTGGGAAGCTGGATTCTTAAACATGCAGACCGCATCTCAAGATGATGTGGCCTCGGAAAATTTTGGGGTATTTCGAGTACGTAGAAGAATTCTTAATGAGAATTCTAACTTAGGATTGATTGTCACGAACCGCACCGATTTAAGAGGTACTAATAATACAGTTTATGGTATCGACACCACTATCAAACTATTTGGCCAAAATTTTCTATCTGCGAGATGGGCACAAAGTTTTGATACCAATTTGGAACCAGAGGATACCGACAATTCAAAATATTTTGTTCAATTGAACAAAAGGTCTCAAAAAGGAGTTGTTTATACCTTTAATTATGGTAGAACCGGTAAAAACTATCTTCCCAAGATGGGTTTCGAAAGAAGGTTGGATTATAACCAATTAGGAACCAAACTTTCCTATAATATATTCCCAAGTGCCAAATCAAAAATTGTTCAATACGGACCCTATGTAAACAGTGTTTTTATTTGGGGGAACACTTCAAAAGAATTGGAAACAAGAAACAATGAATTAGGTTTTCAATTATTGACCAAACTCGGGTGGAACTATACCATTTTCCTAAACAATAACAAGGAGTTACTACTTTCGGAGTTGTCATTGGTTGGAGGTATTACTCTAGATGCTGGTGCATATAATTTTAACTCGGTAAGCGCAACTATGATAAGCCCTGTCACACAACGCATTTCCTATGCTACAACACTTGACATAGGAAACTTTTATGATGGTAAAAAAGTTACGATAAGTGCATCACCATTTATGAATATTACTCCTGATTTTATCTTGCAGGGGAGTCTGTCTTATAACAAATTAACATTTGAAAGTTCAAATATAAATAAAGACATCACTCTTGCAAGCCTCAAACTCTTACACACTTTCAGCACAAAACTAACATTGAGTTCTCAAGTTCAATACAACAACGTAAGCAAAACTTACGCAGGCAATTTCAGGTTAAGATATAATCCTAAAGAGGGTAATGATTTCTATCTGGTTTACAATGGTGATTTTAACCAAAATATAGGCAGGGTGCAACCCTATCTACCAACAAGTAACTATCAGAGTGTCCAGTTGAAGTACACGCATACCTTTCAATTATAAAGGACTGTTATGGCACGTTATAACCAATTTAAAAAGAAAACAAAGAAAATATTATGACAGAAACAATAAACAAATTAGACGCACTTTTGATATTAACAAAGGAGTACATTTCTAAATCTTCCGACGCAGAATTAAATCTAAAAACCAGTCCCGAAAAATGGTCAAAGAAGGAAATTATGGGACATTTAATTGACTCTGGCATTAATAATATACAACGTTTTACAGCAATTCAAATTGAAAAAGAGCCCTATAGAATAATGCCAATGAAGCAGGTTGAATTAGTGCAAGTAAATGATTATCAGAATGCTGAAATTGAAGAACTTTTGGCTTTTTTGATGTCTATCAATATGCGAGTAAAAAATCTCATGTTGCTACAAAACGCTCTAACACTAACCAAACCCATTGAATTATATACTCAAGGAAACATATCTGATTTGAGGTATTTGATGGAAGATTATGTGGTACATTTTGAGCAACATGTAAATCAAATCATAAAGCCATCAAAAATAAAAAAGTAATACTATGGAAAAATTCAAAAAAAGAGCAGTTAAATACTTAGATATAATCGAATTTGGTGACTGGAAATTCAAATTGTATAGTATGAAATATAATGAACTAAGAGTTACTCCAGAAATAGAAAAAACAATAAAAACGATTTTGCCTGATTGGATAAAGAAAAATTCCCAGAGAAATGATTTTCCCAATTATAAAATCGGAACTGTGATTATTCATGAAGCAAAGGACAGTATTTTAGTTGTCGTAAATTGGTGGGTGTACGAAAACGTTATTCAAAATCATGTTTATTGTTCTGAATATAAGCATCCTTATAAGTTTGTAGATATTTCAAGTAAGGGATTGCGGTTTTGCGTTTGGGAAATGAACATATTGTGGCATGAGAGAAATTTATGGGTGAAACATGTCTTAAAGAAATCAGACAACCCCGATTGGAATTCATATTTGAATCATTACTATGTGTTAGACTATGCTGCTTAAAAAATACTGCCACCTAGAATGCCTGTATTTTCATTACTGGCAAAAACCAACAACGCAATATATGCTAACCGTTAGTGGGCACTGAAAAAGAAAATATGAAAAAGAAAGTCTGTATTTTTTGTGGAGCAAATGATGGTAATGCAATAGAAATTCTAAACCACGCTAAACTTTTGTGTGACTTACTAATTTATGCCGACTATGATTTAGTTTATGGTGGTGGGAATAGTGGTCTGATGAGAATTATAGCGAATAGATTTCTTAATAATGGAATGCAGGTTATAGGAGTTCGACCAAAAATGCTAATTAAGGAAGAGAATGCACATGATGGCATAACAGAATTGATTGTAGTGAATTCTATGCAAGAAAGGAAATCAAAGATGGTTGAATTAAGTGATGTTTTTATAGCCTTACCGGGAGGAATTGGAACTTTGGACGAGATTATAGAAACTTATACTTTGCACAAAATAGGATATATAAAAAAACAATCCGCAGTTTTAAATTCATTTGGCTATTACGAAAGTTTGGAAACTTTGATGAATAAAATGGTTGAGAAAGGATTTTTAACAAGCGATGCAAGGTCTAAATTTGTCATGGAGGCAACACCCGAAAAATTGTTATGTAAATTAAATATAATTAAAAGCAACATAAAGGAAATTGATAAAGTAGCTTTAATAGAAATAAAAGAAGGTAGAATATTAAGTGCAAAATCATTTGGTAAGGACAAGTATTACATTCCCGGAGGAAAACGAGAAAAAGGTGAATCTGATGAAGAAACTTTAATAAGAGAAATATCAGAAGAATTAAGCGTAAACATTCTAAAAAAGTCAATAGACTATGTTGGAACATTTATAGCACAAGCTGACGGAAAAGAAAAAGGTGTTGATGTGAGAATGACATGTTATAGTGGTTCGTTTAATGAAGTGCTAAAAGCTTCGAATGAAATAGAGGAAATAAGGTGGTTGAATTATAGTGATATAGAATTAGTCGCTGATGTCGATAAAATAATCTTCAATTATTTAAAAAGGAAAGGTGAATTAAATTAGAAAACGCCCATTAACAATGTATATGAGCTATAGTTCAGAGAAGAGATTCTAATTAATGGTAATTTGGAATTTTGTAAGAAAAAATAGTGAGAGAGCCACCACGAATTATCAACGCAACACTATTGATTAAAAATTTATAATAAATTCCCATTGCACACACATTGCCACTACGCTCCTATCGTCCATCAATTTATTTGTGACGCATTACCTTTTCAGAGAGAGTTTTAGAAGAAAAATTAAGAAGGTTCGTAATCTATACGGCCAACGCTCCTACTCGCTCAACAAAAAACGCCACCAACTAAAACCCACTATCGGGCAGTATAAAGAAACCTATACTTTTAATCATTGTAACAAAGAACATACTTCGCTTTTAATCGTTCTCACACACAAAAATAAATTGGTTGACAACATAAATAGGAAAAAGACTACATTATTTTTCATGTTTGTATTCTAGTAACCAGTTAAGACCTTATTGAAAACTTCACTTTTTCAATAATCAAAACTAAATCTACCAGTTTCAGCCATGAAAAAAGTTCTTATTTATTTTATTTTCTTATTCAGTATATATCAGATACGGGCACAAGATATTTTAATCTTATATGGGGGTCAGACCTCGCAGTTATCAGATGCACAAAGCTACGCTGCTAACCTTAGTGCAACGGGAGCATTTGACAGCGTAGATGCTGTAATATGGGATGCACTAAACAAATATGACCTAGACTACCTCAACACTTATGATGCGGTCATGGTCGTAACAAACGGTGGTTATAATTCCTCTTATGGTATGGGCGACCTTTTAACAACTTATGTTGATAATGGTGGTGGTGTTGGTGTTTTCCTATTTGCAAACGGTTCTATACAAATAGGTGGTTCATGGAATTATAATGCATTGATACCCGCAGGACAATCGATGGGGCCAACGAACTTTGGCACAATCGATGTTCCTACACATCCGGCCCTTAATTATCCCTTTGCAATCAACACGGCTACTTGGAATGTAGGTAGCTTGTGGTCTTCTACTTCCACTACCCTAGCTGCGGAAGCCTATTCCATTGCCAAATTTTCCGATGGAAGACCTGGCCTACAGGCCAGAGAAAATGTTGGGGTCAATGGTACGGGAAGGGTAATAGACTTTGCTGTTTTTCCGGCAGCCGCCAGCGGGAGCAATACCGTTCCCGGCTACCAACTTTTTGCAAATATCATGATGTGGTTGACAGGGTCTATTCAAACTTCGGGAGATACTTGTTTAGCTACTAATGACGTTTCTTTCTCATTTTTAGATGATGGCGGGTCACCCGTGGTGAGTTATGCTTGGGATTTCGGGGATACGACCTCATCGACCCTAGCTACACCCAACAAAACGTATACAACTTCGGGAGAATTTGATATAACGCTGAACGTTGTGCACCAGGATGCATCTTCAAGTGTTTATACCGATAAGGTAACCATATACGATAACCCGACGACAGCAGTCGCAGGGGATGATCTCTTTTTGGTTTCTGGCACCACAACGGCCCAATTAACGGGCAATGTACCCAGTGTGGGCATAGGAGCCTGGTCTCTCGAAAGTGGGCCAAATACACCAAATGTTTCAGTAACCGATAATATATTGGATCTCTCAAATCTAATTGCAGGTACTTATGAATATAAATGGGAAATCTCTAATGGAACATGCCAAACCTCGGCCGATGTCATAGAGATTTTGATTGCTGATAATGTAGCACCTACTGATATTGGTCTTACTTCAATAGAAATTACCGAAAATAATGAGATTGCCGATGCCCTCGGTATTTTTTCTGCCACCGATTCAGATGGTGGGGATACACATACATATAGTTTGGTTTCAGGTGTCGCGGACGAAGACAATGGAAGTTTTACCATAGTCGATACAGAATTACAAGCCGGTGCAGTGTACGATTATGAAACCAAAGATTCCTATTCAATTAGAGTGAGAGCCACAGACCGCTTTGGAGCATTTTTCGAAAAATCATTTCAAATAAATATTATAAACACAGATAATGAAGATACCGATGGTGACAATGTTCTAGATACTATTGATAATTGTCCTTTTACTATGAATCCGGATCAAGCAGATGGAGATTTGGATGGTATCGGTGATGTATGTGATGAAGATGCAGACAATGATGGTTTACTAGACGAAGCCTTTGTTACCACCTGGAAAACAGATAATGCAGGTATTTCCAATAGTACCTCTATTACAATTCAAACCTTTTTTGGTAGTTACAATTATGACGTAGATTGGGAAGGTGATGGCATTTTTGATGAATTTGGTCTTACAGGTAATGCAACTCATGATTATGGGGTGGCAGGTACCTATACCGTTCAAATTAAAGGAGATTTTCCTAGAATGTATTTCAATGCCGCTGGTGATCGCTTAAAACTACTTAGCGTTGAGCAGTGGGGCACCATATCATGGGCCTCAATGGAGAAAGCTTTTTCTGGTTGCGAAAATATGGTAATCAATGCTAGCGATAACCCTGATCTCTCCTTGGTAACCAATATGAACTCTATGTTTAATTCTTGCTCCTCTTTAAACCAAATTATTAATTCTTGGGATGTTTCGGCAGTAACCACGATGAATGGTATGTTCTTTGGAGCAACTTCCTTTAATCAAGACATTGGATCCTGGGATGTTTCAGCAGTAACCAATATGAACAGTATGTTTAGGGATTGTTCTTTTAATCAAAATATTGGCTCATGGGATGTTTCATCAGTTACCGACATGGGCTATATGTTTGGCCATAATGCTGTTTTTAATCAAGATCTAAGTGCTTGGGATGTTTCTTTGGTTACTGGCATGTATTATATGTTTAGAAATTGTAATGCCTTTGATCAAGACATTGGTTCTTGGGATGTTTCAAGTGTGACCGATATGCATCAGATGTTTGAAGAGGCAACTTCTTTTAATCAAGACATTGGTTCTTGGGATGTTTCTTCGGTTACCGATATGGTCGGTGTGTTCCAAGATGCAACTAGTTTTAATCAAGATATAGGGTCTTGGGATGTTTCGCAAGCACTTGGTGTTTCATACATGTTCAAAGGGGCCAGTTCTTTTAATCAAAATTTAGGTGATTGGGAACCACTTATGTCCCAACATTTTGTTGAAATATTTGATGGCGCTAATTTGTCAGTTGCAAATTATGATGCCTTCATAGTAGCCTTGTCTAAAGTAACCCCATTATACCCAAATAGTGGAGCACGTTTAGGAGCTAGTAATGCACAATATTGTACTGCTGCTGCAGAACGGCAATTTCTTATTGATACATATGGCTTTATTATTACCGATGCCGGACAGTATTGCGACACAGACAACGATGGTATTTTAGATGAGGTAGATAATTGCCTATTAATAGCAAATGCTGATCAAGCGGATAATGATACCGATGGTGAAGGGGATGTTTGTGATACCGATGATGACAACGATGGTACTTTAGATACTGAAGATGCCTTCCCATTAGATGCTACCGAGGATACTGATACAGACGGTGACGGTACAGGTAATAATGCTGATACCGATGATGACAACGATGGTACTTTAGATACCGAAGATGCTTTCCCGTTAGATGCTACTGAAGATACAGACACAGACGGTGACGGTACAGGTAATAATGCTGATAACGATGATGATGGAGATGGTACTTTGGATACCGAAGATGACTTCCCATTAGATACTACTGAAGATACTGATACCGATGATGATGGTACAGGTAATAATGCTGATACCGATGATGATGATGATGGAACCTCTGATGTTGACGATGCCTTTCCTCTGGATGTCAACGAAGATACTGATACCGATGGGGATGGTACAGGCAACAATGCCGATACCGATGACGATGATGATGGAACTCTGGATGCAGACGATGCCTTTCCTCTGGATGCCAATAAGAGTAGTTTGGAAGAAAAACCTACCGATAATGAACCTTTGCTAAAACCAGCAGAGGCCTTTACACCCAACGGAGATGGAATCAACGACACATGGGTAATACCTGGTATAGATAGTTATTCAAATGCTAAGGTTACTGTATACAATCGTTGGGGGCATGAGGTTTTTGCCGCAATTAATTACAGAAATGATTGGAATGGAAATCATGGTTCAAATTCAAAAAAGTTGCCAGCTGGCTCATACCTCTATATCATAGATCCGGGTAATGGCAATGAACCGATACGGGGATGGTTGTTCATCAATTATTAATATAAAAAGTTTAAAAATGAAAATCAATAATATATATATTCTTTTCTTCCTGATCTTGAGCATGACGGTTGTTAATCTCTCGGCACAACAGGATCCCAATTATACTTTTTATAGGTATAATATGAACTTAATAAACCCGGCATTCGCTGGAGCCTCTGAAACGACCAACTTGAGTTTGAATGTGCGAAGTCAATGGGCAGGTATACAAGGAGCCCCTGAAACACAGAGTTTGGTTTTTGGAACAGCTGTCGGAAAAAATGTGGGAGTAGGCCTTTCAGTTGTCAATGACAAAACCTTTGTAGAGAGCCAAACCTCGTTCTGTATGGACTTTTCTTATAAACTGAAATTAAACGAGAGTAATAATCTATACTTTGGGTTGAAAGGAGGGTTTACCTCATATGATGTTAATACAGAAGGACTTGTGACCTACGGGATAGGACAAGATATGTCGTTGATGAATATTGATGGCCGTTTTAATCCGAATGTTGGGGTAGGGGTTTATCTTAAGAATGAAAAATACTTTGTATCACTCTCTGTTCCGAAAATGCTAACTCCAGATCGTTTGGAACAAAATGATGGTTTGGCCCGATTGGGTGTAGACAAAACCCATGTCTATTTAGCGGGAGGATATGATTTTTCGCTCAGCGAAAACGTAATTTTTAAACCTACCGCATTATTAAGGTACGTAGATGCCTCACCCATATCTCTTGATTTAACTGGCTTAGTGGAATTCAACAATAGAATAGACCTTGGTGCAGCTTATCGTTTGAACGAAAGTATTAGTGGCATCTTTATATTTAAAACGGGATGGTTAGACATTGGTTATGCCTATGAGGTCGCGACAGAAAACCCAATTAAAAATAGTGATAATGGCACCCACGAAATTTTGATGCATCTACAGTTCTAGAGTGTTCAGGTTATAGGTTCATTGAATCGCCTGCTCCAAATCGGCAATCAGATCTGCTTGATCCTCTATCCCCACACTTAACCGTATCAAGGCATCAACAACTCCGGCTTTAACCCGTTCTTCTTTCGGGATACCTGAATGGGACATACTTGCAGGATGGCCTACAAGACTTTCAACACCGCCCAACGATTCTGCCAGCGTAAATATATTAAGGCGTTCAACCATTTTTATCGATGTTTGGTAATCGCCTCCTTTTGGTACAAAAGAAATCATTCCACCAAAGTCTTTCATTTGAGTTTTTGCAACAGAATGATTGGGGTGGTTTTCAAATCCTGGCCAATAGACCTTGTCGATTTTGGGGTGCTTGGCCAAATATTCTGCAATAGCCTTACCATTTTCACAATGCCGCTGCATGCGCACATGCAGGGTTTTAATACCGCGTAGGACCAAAAAACTGTCCATAGGTCCGCATACTGCGCCACTTGCATTTTGTATAAAATAAAGACGGTCGGCCAATGCCTTATCTTTTACTACAAGCGCACCAACAACCACATCGCTATGACCGCCAAGGTACTTAGTGGCTGAATGCATTATAATATCTGCCCCTAAATCAAGTGGTAGCTGTAAATAAGGCGTTGCAAACGTATTGTCCACAGCCACAAGCAGCTGATGCTTTTTTGCAATTTGGGCAACAGCTTTAATATCAACTATATTCATCATTGGGTTGGTAGGGGTTTCAAGCCACAACAACTTGGTCTTTGTATTAATGTGTTCTGTAATTCGCTCAGGATTCTCCATATCAACAAAATGAAAAACAATCCCATAGTTTTCGAAAACCCTTTTGAACAAACGGTAACTACCACCGTAAATATCGTTTGTAGCCAATACCTCATCTCCGGGAGACAATAATTTCATAACAGCATCAATAGCGGCAAGTCCGCTCGCGAAGGCAAGCCCAAATTCACCATTTTCAATACTCGCCAAGGAATTTTCCAAAGCTGTTCGTGTAGGGTTGGCACTTCTGGAATAGGCATACCCTTTATGGCCGCCAGGGGTAGACTGGGCATAGGTCGAAGTTTGGTAAATAGGAGGCATGACCGCACCGTAAGCTTCATCTGGTTGCTGTCCGCCATGTATGGTCTTACTATTGAATTTGAGATTTTTCGTGCCCATAAGTCATAATTATTAAAGACGTGTTCAACAAATGTATAGAACTCTTTCTGAGATTACAATGAAGCTGTAACTTTGTACTTTTAAAATTAAATACCAAAATGAAATCCCCAATTCTAATTTTACTTGGTTTTATTTTACTCCTCGGTTGCAATGCTGATAACAGGCTCACTTTTGAGCCCTTTACCTTGGCCGACAATGATTGCAAGGAGTGCCCGAAAATCACAATTGATATTCCCAATGCCCTAGACCAATCAAAACTATCGACTACGATAAACACTGTTCTGGAAGAAGAGCTTATCTTTCTTTTGGTTTTTGATGATGAATTAGAGGCTGCAACACTCCCAGAAGCGATCCAATCATTTAAAAACGGATTTACAGCATTGAAAAAGCGCTATCCTGATGAAAGCGCCATATGGGAAGCAAAAATTTCAGGTGAAGTCTCTTATGAAGACAAAAACACCATCACAATAGCATTGGATTCTTATTTGTTTACGGGAGGTGCCCATGGCTATACCTCAAAAAGATTTTTGAATTTTGACAAACGCAAAGGAATAGAACTTGAAAACTGGGAATTGTTCAAAGACAAAGACCATTTTTTAAAATTTGCCGAAGCAAAATTCCGTATTCAGGAAGGTATCCCGCAAGATGACCCAATCAACAGCACTGGATTTATGTTTGAACGAGATGAGTTTCATCTACCCGAAAACATGGGGCTCACGGATCAAGGTTTGGTTTTACTCTATAACCAATACGAGGTTGCTTCTTTTGCTGACGGAGCTATTGAATTGCAATTGCCGCCGAATGAGGTGAAAAACTATTTAAAACGAAAGTTGGTGCCTTAATACTCCGCTCTATTTCATCAATGCCTTCTGAAGAGATAAGATCACACCTAGATGTATGCCTTCGTGAAAAGTATTGAAAACAATAGCATCCTCTACATTATTCAATGCAACATTGGCACTGGTCATATATTCATTAAAATCTTTGAATAACCCACTTTCGTAATCGCCTTGTGCCCATTCCACCGTGGAGAAAAGAAAGCCTTTGATCATATCCATTTCTTCATCGGTAGCCGTCCCGTCAGGAACAGTTCCTTTTTTGAATTTGTCAACAATCGCAGTCGGGACTTTCATCTCTTGACCACTTAATTTGTAAACCAGTAGTTGCTGGGTTACCACTACATGGGCAATGTTCCACCAGATACTGTTGCGATACCCATCAGGAATAGTAATCAATTGCTCTTTTGGTGTATTCTTAAGGATTTTATAAAGTAATTTTCTGTTCTGAAGTGTAATATTGAATAATCTTTCCAAAGTGAGTTGTTTTTTTAGCTGGGAATAAAAATAGAGTTTTCCAGTGAAAACAAACTCTAAATAATTGAAAATACCTTTTGGCAAAAACAATTCCAACAGCCATTTGGATTGCTTGAATCAAAACGAAAAGTATTCGAGTACTGTTGAAAAAATATGGTCATCTGAATAAACATAGTTTGAATTTGTTGTACTTTTCTAAAGCTATAATCAGAACAATTGAAAAAAAATCATTTTCCTTCACTTAGCATTTTAGTTTTGTTTCTACTTTTTTTGGCATGCTCAGAAGACAAATCCCCTTCAATTGCCATTCAAGAAGCCAACTGTTCTGATGGCATTCAAAACGGAAATGAAACAGGAATTGATTGTGGCTGGGCCTGCTCAAATACCTGTGAAGCGGTAAACGGATTGGAAGGTCACATAGTTGCGAAGGTGATTCTGGATAATTCAGCAGAATATAAACTGACAGGGCCCTTAATTATCCGCGATGGTGGTGAGTTGGAAATACGGCAAGGAACAATAATCAGGGCTCAAAAAGATGCGAATGCCTATATCGCAGTTGCCCCAGGTGGTAAAATCTATATTTACGGTAAAGCAGATAATCCTGTCATCATTACTTCAGATGAAGAAAATCCGGAACCTGGAGATTGGGGTGGTATAGTCCTCTGTGGAAAGGCGCCCACAAATAATGGTGAAAATGCCAGGTCTGCCCTAGGTGACCTATTTTATGGCGGCAATGAACTTGAAGATTCATCAGGGACCATTCAATACTTAAGGGTAGAATATACGGGTGCCCGATTTGAAGATACCGCAACATTCAATGGGATTACCTTTTACGGTGCTGGCGCATTTACAACCGTCGATTACGTACAATCATACATGGGCAAAGGCGATGGCTTTACCTTCATTGGAGGTACTATAAATCCAAAACGGTTGATATCAAGTGATCACGATATGAGCGGAGTTTCTTTGGACGCAGGATGGAACGGGAATGCGGATTTATTACACCTTGTAGGGAATGAAAAATCTGGTATACAACTATCGAACAACCATGATGATAGTAACGCCACTCCAATAACTACAGGTACCATTAAAAATAGTTCAATTATCGGGTCTGCCCCTGAAGGTACCTTACTTATTGATCATGGAGGAGGCATTGGGACGTTTGAAGATATTTATACAAATAATGCACTGCTGGGCATCAATATTCAAGGGCCAATAGCTACAACTAGAATCGACGCTGGAGAAATACAAATAGACCCCGTCCAATTTGATAGTACCGCCCCTACCTTTTCACCCACAAATTACACAGGTCCCAATGCTTCTTTCTATTCAGAAGGTAATTCATTAGGTTCAGGTAATAGCATCAGCTTTCCCGAATGGGCCTCAGGTTGGGCAAGGGAAGAATAGTATTCTTTGTATTATTCTACCAAAAAAGTTTTATGGGCTGAGATAAACTCTCCATTATTTGTAATTCCTTCAAGACAAATCTCATATGTTCCGGTGACATCTGAGGTAAAGAATTCAACATCAAAAGTTTTTCCCATAACATCTACTTGGGGCATCCAAACCAATTGTAAACGATCATCTGGCAGGTCAAATGTAGTAGTATCACCATCAAGGTCATATTGCTGTGTAAAATACTTTTTACTCAACTGAGGTCGTAGTATTTGAAATTGCTTAACACTGGTATCATTTACATTTTGGGAATAATCAGATTTCTTGGTCTTCAAAACCAATGCCCCTTGATACACCTGGGGACCAAAAACATACTTGTCCCGATAAACGCCTATAGATTCCAAGTTTCTGGCATCATAATCCAACAAGCGTTCATGATCTTGTACAATAACCCCATCTACAATGACCAAAGGAAGTAAATTAGGATTGGATATCAAGTCCATACTTTTTACTTCAATCTCTAGCCCAGTATCAGCATTCTTGCGTACCCATGTATCTTTTATAATTTCAAGCAGGGTCTCTTTTAGGGATTTGAAACTATTATAATCCGCTAAATCATAATTTTGGAAATTGTTACTATTAAAAGGTAACTGGTGTGTTGTTGGTAAGACCGAATCTGGTTTAAATCTAAAATAAGCACTCTCGATTTGGTTATGGATACTTCTTCCCAAAATACTTTCTTTATCGCTTTGGTCTATTGTGATTTTTTTAAAGACCATTTGTGAATAGTCCAGAGAATTGAGTTCATCGAATTGAACATTGAACTCATCACGTTCTTTTCCCAAAACCTGAACAAGTGTCCTTTCACTTGTATTGCCCTTATTAAGATTAACATAGAAAATTCCTTCTGAATTGGTCTCTACAATTTTAAACTGGTAGTCATCACCGGGGAAAGAAATTGCCACTTTTCTTTTGGCATTCGAAACGCTGTTTTTCACTGAGACTATCCGCCCTTTGATTAATTCACCCCTTAATTCAGGCAAATACATCTGGGGTGAATCTTTAAACGATTCTTTACTATCAAAACCAGCATTTATAGGCGTTCTGCCGTGTTGCGATAGGCCTCCCAATTGTCTTACCGATAGTGAATATCTTCCTTTAGGTAAATCTTTGCCATTTTCACCTTTGAGCATCAACTTTACTGCTGCACGCTTGCTGTACTTGTCCTTTTCTAAACCGACCTTAATAGATCCAACCGAAACCGGAATAAAATCAGGGGACTCTGTGTTACCTTCCTTTTCAACCAAGATTGAATCAACCGAGCTTTTTATTTGTCCTTCAAATGACTTTATAATGGCTTCTTGATTGGCTTGGTAAGGGTTAATGATACTTATATCATTTTCAAACAATTTATCACCTCCAAAATTCCTCATCCAATTGGTATAGGCAACCAGTTTGTAATTTCCTGAAGGAAGTGAAACCGGAACAAAATAATCTCCCTGACCAACACCTTCTTGCAATCTGACCTTCTGTTTAAAGATAACTTCTTGATTTTCTGAAACCAACTCGACATAAGCTATTTTGCTTATTTTACTCAAGCGTTCAGTCTTTTTATCAAAACAATAGACCCTGTAATACAAATACTCAGCAGGGAATAATAGTGTCGTATTAAAATGTATGTAGATACGCTCTGGGGATATATTTTCAAAACCCTCTTCAATTGCCTGATCTTTTGGAATAGATTGCCCATTCACCGTAACGTTTACGACAAACAAAAAGAGCATTAACAGCAATACTTTCTTCATAAAGAATTTATTATTCTATCCAAAAATCAGGTACTTTATTACTTCCTAAAACCGTACAGTCCCCACATTCGGGACGAACCATTAGGAATGGCCCTGTTCCCACTTCTTGATCGGGGTTACGATTGTAATCATAAAAACGTAAATTATCATCATAAATAGCATTCAACAATCTTCTTTCACCCAGCCTTCCTGTAGTGGTTGGGGCGGTAAAAAAGCATGACGATAAAAATGGTGGTTTTTCTTCGCCGGCATAAAAATCCTCATAATCAAAGAAAATTCGTTTTTCGTTAACAGCGGATACTTCGAAAAAACCCGCTACATTTTCTTCAGACCCATCGGCGGCGGAAATATTGCCCCCTAAAAAACCAGGTTGGTCCTCCGAAAATATATTCCCGGACAATTTCGAAAGCCCTTTTAAGGTCTCATAATATGTAAATGCTTCCGGGTTTTGTACAAACTGTTTTACCAGAATACTATACCTATGTGTAATAATATAGTTGTCGTTTTTAATAAACCTTACCCTGAACCTTGTTAACCTATCCTCTGAAAGCCCAAGTGTACTTTGAATTAAAATATCTTTTGCCGTATCTGTACCATAACAAACCTGCTCTTCACGTTCTCTGAGAATCACACCAAGAGAAATTGTACTATGACCTTCACTCAGTACAACAGCATCAAACTTGCTCCAATAAGGAGCAATGACCTTGTAGGTCTCCTCAAATTCAAAACGATAATATCTAGATTGGCTTTCTGGGTCAAAACTATCGACAAAAATTCCAATACCATCTTCCCCATCATCATTTGTAGTGCGTTCCGCATATAAGTCTTCCAGCAAAGCCGCACTTGGTAGGCTCATGGCATCCGAGTTGTAAAATTTACCCTCCTCTGTTTCAATAGAAAGTGAATATGCAATATTAGGCTGTGCCGCAAACTGAATATTCGACAGATACCTTCCCGGTTCGAATTCTTCAAAACCAAATGTACTACCGTCATCACCAATAATCTGAACTTGCGCATTGGATTCCGAACGTGGCTCTTCTTCCTCGAAACGATAAGATCGGGTTAATCTCACCTCCTGTCTTTTTAATTCGTTGGTCAAATTTGCATTTACCACAATCACATCCTCATAGTCAGTCACTTCACCTTCATACGGTTCAACACAGCCCATTAACCACAGAAGCAAACTGAACAATAAAAAACTGTTCTTTATTCTAAATGGGCGATATGTGTTTTCCTTTAACATCTGCATGAACAAATGGGCATCAAAATTTAAAATTATAGGTTATAGATGGTACTGGAATAGAGAAAATTGAACTTTGTAAAGCTTCAATCTCTCCCGAATCTGAAACAAAAAATACCGAGTACGGATTATTTCTTCCCAACACGTTGTAAACCGATATATTCCAAAAACTATGCGCCAATTTCTTGGCTTTGTGGTTCCCCTCAATGTTCAATCCAATATCCAATCTATAATAGTCCGAGATTCGGTAACGATTACGATCGCTATAAAGCACATATTCTATATCATTGAATGTGTAATTACCAACTGGGAAAGTAACCGGGCGACCAGTCTGATAAAGAAAATTGGTTGATACACTGTAACGCTTGGTAAACTTGTAATTAAGAACAAGGCTAAAATCATGGGGTTTATCAAAGTTCGAAGGAAAATATCTACCATCATTAACACGTTCTTCCCTAAACCCACTATCCAACTTCAACAAAGACCTGGAATAAGTATAACCCAGCCATCCGTTTAGTTTACCCGCATTCTTGCGAACAAAGAACTCTAACCCATATGATTTTCCATCCCCTTGAAGAACTTCGGTCTCGATGGTCTCGTTCAAAATTAATTTGGCCCCTGTCTTAAAATCCAGTAGGTTCTTTTGTCTCTTGTAGAATCCTTCCAAACTAAGTTCATAATTGTCATTATCAATGTTTTTATAGAGCCCAAGAGCAAACTGTTTGGCTTGTTGTGGTTTGATATTGTAATCAGATAACTTCCATGTATCAATAGGGGAAACCGTTGTATTATTCGATAAGGTATGTATGAATTGATACATATTATTAAAACTAGCCTTGATTGAAAAATCCTCTTTTAAAAAATATCGGGCAGAGATACGCACTTCAGGTCCGCCGTAGGTTTTTATTACCTCATTTTTTTTAAAATTCAATGTATCGACCACTGTTTCTGTACTTTTTGGCAAACCATCTTCATAGACCAGTTGTTGACTACTGCCCAAGGCTGTGAAAAAAGAATACCTTAATCCAAGATCAAGCAATAATTTGTCATTTACCTTTAAATTGTCCGTTAGGAACAAAGCGGATTCAATGCCCCGTTCTTTAGGGATTTTTAATGGTAATATTAGGTCTTGGGATGTTTTTGGGTCTATTTGTCCTGGCTGTACCCCGTATAGTTTAGTTGAAAAACCATAATCAAAATTGTGCCGATCATTAAGAAGATACTTCATCCTCAATTTCAGTTCGGTTTCATCAATTTTATATTTTTGCAGAAAATTGTCGTTTACGCTACCATCAAAATCAATATCGAAGTTATATTGACTATTGGTCAGCACTAGACTTCCAGCATTTTTTTCATTGAATTTATGGTCCCATTTTAAAGAAAAAAGTCGATTGCTATAGCCATACAAGGAATCAGAGGTAATACTAAAAGCATCCTTACTATAATATCCAGAAACACTTAAACCATTGTTCTCGTTAATCTGATGGTTATACTTGCCCATTACATCATAAAAACTGGCGCTACTGTTTTTTAATGAAACATCGTTCAACGAACGTAAAACCCAGTCCGAATAAGCCCCTCTTGCACCAATCATTAAACCCGATTTTTCCTTCACCAAAGGAATTTCTACGACTGCATTGGCTGTAACTGGACCAATAGAAACTTCCCCCTTAAACTCTTCGGTATCGGGGTTTTTAGTACTGATTTCGAAAACTGATGACAATCGCCCTCCGTACTCAGCAGGTATTGCCCCTTTATAAATGTTTAAATCACTAATGGCAAAAGGGTTCAAGGCCTGAAATATTCCAAAAAAATGGGAAGGATTGTAAACAACAGCATTGTCTAATAGGATTAGGTTTTGATCCGTTTTTCCTCCCCTTACATTAAACCCCGCTGAACCTTCACCCGCCGTCGTAACCCCAGGTAAGGTTGTCGCCACTTTCAATAAATCACGTTCACCAAGAACCAAAGGAATGTTCTTGGTTTCCTCGGCCCCAATTTTTGTGTTTCCGGTTGTCGCATCATCAACGTTACTTACTGCATCTGCCTTAAGAACAACTTCATCCAAAAGCTCATAACTTTCTTCAACTTCAATATTATAATTTCCGTCGTTGTAAATGATAATATTGGTTTTAGTGTCTTCAAATCCTAAAGAACTGGTTTCAACAACATTTAGACCTACTGGAAGATTTATAGCATATCGCCCACTATTGTCTGTCGTTGTGCCAATTCCTAATGCCCGCACTACCACTGCAAAATTTGGAACAGGTCTATTGTCAGCGATATTCCTTATGGTTCCGGAGAGTCTAAATCTTTTCCGTTGATTGTTTTTTTGTTCTTTTCCGATGCGAACAGTAGCTACTTTTAATTTTGATTCCGAAGCTTTATCCGACAAAAAAATACTTGCTGCCGGATCATCATCCTCATTTTCCTCGTTGATCAGTTCTTCCCTTCCAAAAAAGTTTTCGGGTAGTTCACCAAAAATTCGATTGTTCTGGGTGAAAATGATTCGATGATCTTTAGAGATAAAAAAATTTAGCTGGGTGTCTTTTAAAAGATCCGAAAGTATATCCTCAAGTAAAACGTTAGTATAGTGTTTTGTAACCGTTTTCCCTTTAATCCATTCATCTGCCAAATACATTGATTTACCAGATTCCGACTGTAATTGCAGTAATGCATTTTCCAAACTGATGTCCTGAAAATCAAAAGAAAACCTAGGTGCGATTTCTTGGCCATTGACGGCCAAAATGAACAAAAAAGCAAGAATGGCTATTTTGTCCTTCATTTTCCCTCCTCGTTTTTTAATTCAATGAGTTTGTCCAAATCAGATAATATTGATTCGAGATACAATTGAACATCACTTTTCTTGATTTTCTTATACTTAGAGGTAAAATCACTTATCTGCTTTCGGTAGTTGGGAAAAAGTGCTGTAATCTGCTTATTGGATTTGATTTTGTTTACCCCATTGTTCAATACTAAAAAGTATTCACTAAGGCCTTTAAATTCAAAATATACCGATTCCAATTCTACCTTTTTCAATGCGTATTTTTTATGCTTTTTCAGGAAAGAAAAATTGTTCCCTTCAAAAAGTACTTCAAGAAATCCTGAAACAGGTGTTTTCATTTTGTAGTTGACATCAAGGTTGATAAATCGATGTCCCTCAATCTCAAATTTAGTTACCCTTTCCTTTATCAATTGGATAGCTTGGGTGCCGTTCACACCACCGTGCCGAAGTAATAGATTGTCCCCATGCACATCATACTTCATTTTGTAATCGAAGTACGACTGCCCGTTGTAGTTGACAGTACCCAGTAAGAAATCTGAACTTAAAAAGAACTTGTGCCGGTCTCCCAAAACCCTAAATTCTTCAGTATAGGCGTACCCAGTAAAAGCTCCTGAATTCATTGGACCAATGGTTTTGTCAAACCGAACCAAGTCACCTGACTCTTCAAGATTTTGACCAATTAGGCTATCTACGGTACACATAGTAAAAACCAAAAGCAGTACAAAAGAATACCGAAAAGAATTCTGGCTTTTCAAAGATTAATTTTTTGTGTTATACTTTTCACTTAAAATAACAAGATAGTTAAAAGTAGTTCAATTAAGAGGAATTGGGTTTCTTTGCATTAACATTTTTGAATGTAAAATCCTTTAGCTTTTTTAATATGAATAAATTGGATTTCAACAATAAAACCTTTTCGCTAATCACCAATTCAAAAAACGGGGAGGTTGATACTGAAACTGTCTTTGAATATAGCCAAAAGGGGAATTTAGTCACAGCCGAATATCATGGTGGAAACATTCGTTATGGGAAAATAATTTCGGTATTAAAGAGCAATGAACTTCATATGCGGTATCAATGCATAACAACCGATGATGAATTAAAGGCCGGAAAAGCTATCGCTGAAATTAGTCTAAATGAACAGGGTAAGATCAAATTAAAACTAAATTGGGAATGGCTGGGCGGAAACCAAACAATAGGAACCTCGGAATACATTGAAAACTAGAACAGATTTCTACCTACATAGAATTTAAAAATCAACTACAATGAATAAAATATATCACTTAAGTACCTGCGATACCTGCAAGCGAATTTTAAAGGAATTACAACCGTTGGAAGGGTTTCAATTGCAAGACATAAAGACCGAGGCCATTACCAAAATTCAGTTGGAAGAAATGCATAAGCTTTCTGGCAGTTATGAGTCACTCTTCAGCAAACGTGCACGACTCTACAAGGAAAAAGGGTTGGCCGCAAAGGAACTAATGGAAACCGATTATAAAGAATTGATTTTGGAACATTATACTTTTCTGAAACGTCCGGTGGTTCTTTTCAATGATCAAATCTTTGTTGGGAACAGTAAAAAAGTGGTTCAGGCAGCCAAAGAAACCATTCACTCTTGAACAAACGAACCCTTGCTATTTTAGCCGCTTTGGGGGCAACGACCATTTATGGTCTTAACCATACCATTGCCAAAGGTGTAATGCCCAATTATGTTGGTGCATTCGCATTTGTAATGCTTCGGGTTATTGGTGCAACAGCACTTTTTTGGATTATTTCACTTTTTGGTCCCAAAGAAAAAATAGACAAAAAGGACTATTTGCGCATACTCATCTGTGCCTTCTTTGGAATGGGTGTGAATATGCTCGTGTTCTTTAAAGGTTTGTCTCTCTCTACACCTATAAACAGTGCCGTTTTAATTACAACAACACCTATAATTGTTTTGATTCTTTCAGCACTCCTGATCAAGGAAAAAATTACCCAAAGAAAAGTCTTTGGCATATTCATTGGTCTGCTTGGAGCTTTGGGCCTGATTTTGTTCGGAGCGGAAATTCGCCAGGATGCACCTAATATTGGATTGGGTAATTTTTTGATTTTAATGAATTCGGTCTTTTATGGCACGTATTTGATACTGGCTAAAATCCTAATCTCAAAATACCACCCGTTCACTTTTATGAAATGGTTATTCCTGTTGGGTATTTTTATCTGCCTGCCTTTTGGCTATCAAGAAATGACCGAAATTGATTGGGTTAACCTCCCTTTTGACATGATCTGGCGTATTGCCTTTGTGATCATAGGTACGACTTTCTGTACCTATCTCTTCAATATATATGCATTGACGCACCTTAAAGCCTCTACCCTTAGTACTTTTATGTACGTGCAACCTTTATTGGGAATTCTCTTTGCAATAGCCGTGGGTAAAGATTCATTGACCACTATTAAAGTATTGGCCGCCGCAATGGTTATGTTCGGGGTATACCTTTCGAGTAAAAAAACCAAGGTTTAATATAATCTAAAAACTTGGTTTTGTCATTCCGAGGCACGAGGAATCTAGCAAATGATTGAATACTGCACTATTGATGTTGGAAAGGAAATAAATACTCCAAAAAGTTCAAATCTGGATTTATCGTTTTTATTAAATCCATTTTCTTTTGTCTTCGCCACCCTTTTATTTCTTTCTCCCTTGCAATTGCCTCTTGAATCCATGTGAATTTTTCATAGTAGAGCAGATGTCTACATTTATACTTTGAAGCAAAAGATGTTCTTTTCAATGTAATATTCTCATTGTGTTGCTGAAGTCTTTTTGCCAAATAATTGGTTACTCCCGTATACAAAACAGATTTTGTTGAATTGGTGATTATATAAACATGGTAAACATGATATCCCTCTGTATTCATCCTTAAAAATTACGAAAGATTCCTCGTACCTCGGAATGACAATTATTAATTAAAGAACATATCTACAAATCCTTAGGTCGCTTCGCGAATTTACGCGTGTCCTCTTTGGTCAAAACACGAAAGTCCTCCGTCTTATTCTCACTGGAAAAACGCCCCAATAATTCACCGGATAGGGGTGTGAGCTGTCTGGTCTCGAGACTCATCCAAGCACCCATCATTTCGCAATGGGCCACATTTCTACCCTTACTGTCATAAAAATTATGGTGAAATTCAAAGAAACAGCCATCTTCGCTCAAACCAGCGACTTCCAAAGAAACCTTGACCGGCTTGCCAGGAAACACTTCCTTGAAATAATACATATGCTCATAGAAGACCACTGGTCCTATTTTGTTTACCGCCATGACCTTATGGTCAAAGCCCAATTGCATTAAATAGGCCATGCGCGTGTGGCTCATAAAATTTATATATGCCGAATTGGCCAAATGTCGGTTAGCATCAACATCACTCCAACGAACTTCGAACTCTTTTTGAAACATCCTGTTTGAATTAATTTATTATGCATGCATAAGAATCGCAAAAATACCATAGTTTTGGAAAACCAGTGATATGCTCACGAAAAAAGAAATAATCGCTACATTTAAAACAATAAACAACAGAATATGAGCACCAAAGCACCCTTCATCAATGACCTTTCTTTGCCAGCTATAGCCGCCCCTATGTTTCTTATCTCGGGACCTAAATTGGTGATTGAATGTTGTAAAAACGGTATCGTTGGCACCTTTCCTGCGCTGAACCAACGTTCTAGTGAAGGTTTTGAAGAATGGTTGATTGAGATTAAAACAGCCTTGGCCGATTTTGAAAAAGAAACAGGTAAAAAGGCCGCTCCTTTTGGGGTGAACCTCATTGTGCATCAAACAAATCCACGATTGCAGGCCGATATTAAGCTTTGTGTAAAACATAAAGTGCCTTTGATTATTACATCGCTCGGTGCGGTTACAGAAGTTGTAGATGCCATTCATAGTTATGGCGGACTCGTTTTTCACGATGTGATCAAGAAACGGCATGCTAAAAAAGCGGCCGGAGCTGGAGTAGACGGACTCATTCTCGTTTCTGCAGGAGCGGGTGGTCATGCAGGTACCATTAACCCAATGACCTTAGTTGCCGAGATTAAAAAATTCTTTGACAAGACCATCATTCTTTCAGGTTGTATAAGCAATGGGCGCGATATTGCCTCTGCCTTACAAATGGGTGCAGATATGGCCTATATGGGCACACGCTTCATCAATGTTGAGGAGAGTAAGGCCAACGATGATTATAAAAAGATGATCATTGAATCTGGTGCTAGCGATGTTGTTTATACTGCTTCTATTTCAGGGGTTCATGCCAACTTCCTTGGAGCTAGTTTAAAAGCCGCGGGGATTACAGAGGAAGATTTGAAAAAAGACACCAAAATCGATTTTGGAAAAGAAATGGATACTGAAGCCAGAGCTTGGAAAACCATTTGGTCTGCTGGTCAAGGTGTGGCAACAATCGAAAATGTAGTGCCGGTTTCGGAATTGGTGGATAATCTAAAAACGGAATTCAAATCAGCAATTGAAAAACAAATAAAAGTACTCGATACCTTTCCTAAGTAGAAGTTAATTTCATCCTAGTTTATGTATATAAAAAGAAACATCAGTTGGAACATCATATTAAGGTATGGTTGGAAGAACCTCATTTTTTTTACCCTTTGGGCGGCCATTATTTTCATTCTCTATTATTTTTTTGATTGGAAATTCCTTGACATTCCGTTTGAACCTCTGACCGTAATCGGTATTGCCGTTTCATTCTATGTAGGTTTTAAAAACTCCCAAAGTTATGATCGTTTCTGGGAGGGTAGAAAAATATGGGGAGGCATTGTAAACTATTCCAGAACATGGGCGAACAATGTAATTTCTCTTGTTGAAGATGATGAAGAATCTAAAAAAACAATGATTTATAGGCACTTGGCATGGATCAATGCCTTACGGGTTCAGCTTCGTCAACCCAGTAGTTTTTCTATGCGGGAGAATAGTACCATGAGAAGAATATTTGACCGTCATGGGGAAAGAAATCCAGTATGCGCGGGGCTCGACAATTTTATAAGCTCTGAAGAGGATGCCGACCTTGAGAACCGAAAAAATGTAGCTACTCATTTGATAAAAAACCAAGGATTACATATAAAACAACTATTGAAGGATGGCAGTATAACCGAATTTGATAAACAGATATTCCATAGCAATCTTGAAGAAATGTATAATTTACAGGGACGGTGTGAGCGAATTAAAAACACTCCATTCCCCAGACAATATTCATATGTAAGTACAATTTTTACTTGGATATTTGTTCTCCTTCTTCCGTTTGGTCTTCTTTCCGTTTTTGAGTCCGAGTTCAATGAATTACGTGAATTCATTCATCAAGAATTGTTCTTAACACTTATGATTCCTTTTTCTGTGCTTATTTCATGGATTTTCATAACTATGGAAAAAGTGGGCAGTAACAGTGAAGATCCTTTTGAGGGTCGTATGAACGATGTGCCTATGACCGCTCTTTGTCGCACGATAGAAATTGATCTGAAAGATATGCTGAATGAAGACAATCTGCCGGAGAAAGTACAACCCAAAGATAATGTGCTCTACTAATGCCAATAGTCCCGTCTAATTACAATCCATCCTTTCTATTTAAAAATGGGCATTTTTCTACCATGTATTCTGGCTTGGTA
The DNA here is from genome assembly GCF_000153165.2 of Maribacter sp. HTCC2170. NCBI lineage: Bacteria > Pseudomonadati > Bacteroidota > Flavobacteriia > Flavobacteriales > Flavobacteriaceae > Maribacter > Maribacter sp. HTCC2170. Next base: position 1,842,944 of record NC_014472.1, on the reverse strand, counting down.
CGAAAGGTTGATGGCGTAGTCCAAGAACGAGAACGCATCAACTTGGCAGATGGTGATTTTCTTGATTTGGATTGGAGCCATTCCCAAAAACCAACGAATAAATTAACCATCCTCTTACATGGCTTGGAAGGAAACGGCCAGAGACCTTACATCACAGGAAGTGCCAAACAATGTAATCTTAACGGAATGGATGTTTGTGCCGTGAATTTTAGAACCTGCAGTGGTGAAATGAACAAATTATATCGTTCATACCATTCAGGAGCTACCGAAGATTTAGAAGCTGTGGTTCAACACATCTTAAGTCTGGACAAATACACTCAGGTATACATAAAAGGCTTTAGTCTGGGAGGCAATATGGTCTTAAAATACCTTGGTGAGCGTAATACCCATCCCAAAGAAATTAAAGGCGTTGTAGCGGTCTCCGTTCCTTGTAGTTTACACAGTTCACTTATCCAATTATTAAAACCCAAGAATTTCCTGTATTCCCAACGCTTTAAAGATCATCTGAAAGCAAAAATGAGGGGTAAGCAAAAGTTGTTTCCTTCTAAAATATCCGATGTTGATATTACCAATGTAAGAACATTGAAAGATTTTGATGATATCTATACCAGTAGGGCCCATGGTTTTAAAGATGCGATGGATTATTACGAAAAATGCAGCTCACTCCAATTTTTACCGAACATAAAGACTCCTACTTTGATCATCAATGCCTTAAATGATTCGTTCCTAGGCGATGCATGTTATCCTTTTAAAGAGGCGGAAATGAATAAATCGCTCTATCTAGAAGTACCCAAATCAGGTGGGCATGTAGGTTTCTATGAGAAGCAAAATATAACGTACACCGAGAAAAGAGTGATAAAGTTCTTTAATGAAGTGTAACCAATACTCCTAATTATTATCTTAGGGGCTTCAAAAAACAAAGACATGAAAAAAGTATTAGCCGTTTTGGCCATTGGAGGATTACTAATGAGCTGTGGTGAAAAAAAGGAAGAAAAGAAAGAGGGTTTTGAAATGAACCGTGCAAAAAAAGAGGTGAAAGTCGAAACTACTTCAAATGAAGTCCCTGTTGATATGGACAATAAAGGTGTTGGCCCAATAACTTCGGTAGAATTTGGTGCTGAAATTGATGCTGAACTGGCTGCCAAAGGTGAAGAAACCTATAGTGGTATCTGTGTTGCTTGCCATACTGCCGAACAACGTTTAATTGGCCCTGCATTAAAAGGTGTTTACGACCGTAGGAGTCCGGAGTGGGTCATGAACATGATTTTAAATCCAGACCGAATGATCAAGGAAGATCCTATTGCAAAGGCTTTATTGAAAGAATACAATAATGCCATTATGCTCAACCAAAATTTGAGCGAAGAAGAAGCTAGAGCTGTTGCAGAGTATCTACGTACGTTTTAGGTTTTAAAACAATATCAGATTTAATGCTGTTACCTATATAAAGATACAGGTAACAGCATTTTTTATATTCTAACCCGTTTGATTAAAATGCCCAGCAAAAACAATCTAACAGAAATCGCCAAACTCTTCTTTAAGTTGGGCTGTATTTCTTTTGGTGGGCCTGCAGCCCATGTGGCCATGATGGAGGACGAAGTGGTCACTAAAAGAAAATGGATGACCCAAGCCCATTTTTTGGATTTAATTGGTGCCACCAACCTAATTCCAGGACCCAACTCGACCGAAATGACCATGCATTGCGGTTATGAACGAGGTGGTTGGAAAGGGCTTTTTATCGCAGGGTTCTGTTTTATATTTCCCGCTGTAGTAATTACGGCAATCTTTGCATGGTTGTATCAAACATACAGTCAATTACCCGAAGTAGAGCCATTTATTTATGGTATTAAACCGGCAGTGATTTCCATTATTCTAATGGCCTCTTATCGGTTGGGTAAAAAAGCCATCAAAAGCAATGAACTAATCATTTTGGGAATTATTACTTTGGCCGCCTGTCTTTTGGGAGTTAATGAGATTATTGCTCTCTTTGGATGTGGCCTTTTAGGTTTGCTCCTCTATTTCATTAAAAAAAACAGTAACACGCTTAACAGTTTCTTGCCTCTTTTACTTTTACAACTCAGTGACCCATTGCAATTAGGTTCACTTAAAATATTCTTGACTTTTTTAAAAGTAGGTGCCATTCTGTACGGAAGCGGTTATGTGCTTTTTGCCTTTCTAGATTCAGAATTGGTCGCCAACGGTTGGCTCACCCGGCAAGCTTTGATAGATGCTGTTGCAGTGGGCCAAATGACTCCCGGACCTGTGTTGTCTACCGCTACTTTTATAGGATGGCAAATGAATGGTGCCGCTGGTGCTTTGGCAGCTACTTTGGGTATATTTCTTCCTTCGTTTTTGTTTGTGTTGATATTGAATCCGTTGATTCCCAAAATGCGTAAGTCACCGCTTATTGGTGCATTATTGGATGCTGTAAACGTTGCTGCTGTTGCATTGATCCTTGCCGTTTGTGTACAAATGGGAATGGACACTTTGACCGATTGGCGCACCATCACCATTGCAATTGCCAGTTTACTTACTGTCTTCTATTTTAAAAAACTGAATAGTGCCTTTATTGTTTTAGGAGGGGTGCTCCTAGGGTATGTATTAAGTTTAGTTTGATTAAAACTTATCTACCACAACTTTGTAGGTTGGATCTTCCAATACATTTACATCAATGATATCATTGGCGTTTGATAAAAGACGAATACAATCTTTACTTAAATGCTTTAGATGTACTTTCTTGCCAGCTTTGGCATAACGCTCGGTAAGTTTGTTCAAGGCTTCAATCCCGGACATATCGGCAACACGACTTTCCTGAAAATCAATAATCACTTCCTCTGGGTCATTTTGTATATCGAACTTTTCAGTGAACAAGGTTGTTGATCCAAAGAACAAAGGGCCAAATATCTCGTAATGCTTAACTCCGTCATCATCAATATATTTTCTTGCTCGAATACGTTTTGCATTTTCCCATGAATACGCCAAAGCAGAGATAATAACTCCAAACAATACAGCAATAGCCAGGTTATGAGTAATAGCCGTGATCAAGGTTACCAATACCATTACGATTACGTCTGAATTAGGCATTTTTCTAAACGTTTTAAAACTCGCCCATTCAAAAGTGCCAATCGCTACCATAAACATCAACCCTACCAAAGCGGCCATTGGCAAACGCTCAATTAAACTTGACCCGAACATGATGAACACCAAAAGCATAACAGCCGCAGTTATTCCAGATAATCTTGCACGAGCACCTGAAGAAGTATTGATCAAACTTTGACCGATCATTGCACAACCTCCCATTCCAGATAAGAATCCTGAAAGGATGTTCGCTGTACCCTGTGCCACACATTCTTTGTTGCCCCTACCACGGGTATCAGTAATTTCGTCAATGATATTCAAGGTCAATAAACTTTCAGTTAATCCCACTACTGCAACAATCACTGAGAACGGAAAAATTATTTTTAAGGACTGCCAAGTAAAAGGTATTTCAGGTATTGAAAGCGGTGGAAAACCACCTTGAATAGTCTGCCCCTCTTTCATCGTATCTGCCACTGTCAGTGTATCTACTCCAAAACCAATAACAATTGCTGAAACAACCACAATCGCCAATAATGAAGACGGAATCGCCTTTGTCAATTTTGGAAAACCCCATATGATCAACATGGTTAAAAGGGTAAGTCCCAACATGGTATAAAATGAAGCGCCAGTCAACAATTCATCTGTTCCTTTTTGATAGAAATTAGGGAACTGTGCCATAAAAATTATGATGGCCAATCCGTTTACAAAACCGAACATTACAGGATGTGGTACCAAGCGTATAAATTTCCCCAATCGAAGAAAACCAGCAGCCATTTGAAGGAGGCCGGCAACGATTACGGTTGCAAATACATAATGTAAAATAGTTTCGGGTTCTATACCTGGGAAAGTGTTTTTGAGTTCAAGAATCAATCCCACAAAAATAACGGCAACTGCACCTGTAGCACCAGAGATCATTCCTGGTCTACCGCCAAATATGGAGGTGATCAATGCCAAAACAAAAGCGGCATACAATCCTGTCAAAGGTGAAAACCCAGGTATCAAAGCAAATGCAATTGCTTCTGGCACCAACGCCAAAGCCACTGTAAGCCCTGATAGAATCTCAGTCTTATAGTCAACCTTCTGTTTAAAATCGAAAATATTCAAATACTTCTTCATGCCCAGGATTTTAAGGGCGCAAAAATAGCATTAAAATTTTGGTATGACCGTAAAACCACTAATTATTAGGGATTTGGCAACTTACCACGGTTTAAGGCCCAACAATTTTTCTCCTAAAGGGGATAATTTGGCAACATCGTATTTCTCTTGTTCCCAATTTCTTGGGTCACCCGGAAAAGCATACCCTTCTGGTGCGATCCTATTCTTCCATGAATTAACTCGCCATTGCTTTAAGGCCTCGTTGTCTTCTTCTGCCGGCATCATAGATATATATTGGGCAATTCGCACTTTATCTTTTGATTTATTGGGTCGTATTCCGTGAGGTTCACAACTATTAAAAATCATTAAATCCCCAGCTTCCAGCTTTACTTTTACAATTTTATCTTCCAGGCCTGAAATATTCGGTTGAAAACGATCACGATCTTCAGGCTGTGTTAATTTCCAAGAATCATAATTTCGATACAACCACGGAATACATTGAAATCCGCCCATATTTTCATCGGTCTGATCAGCCAATGCTAAAACACCTTGAACATTTTGTGGTTTGGTCTCAGGATCATAATCCCAATGAATAAATCCTTTTTGTTCATTTCCCGGTCTATTGGGGAAATTCAAATTGGCGCGATCAATCGTGACCCAAAGTTTTTCCGTGCCCCAAACATCTGAGAACGCATCATAGACCCGCTGCATTTGCCTATTGTTCCATAGATGTTGATTGTTATAAACCTCAACCATTCCGGTACCCGTAAGCTCTTTCATTTTCATTTCTGCCCGCGGTGGTGCATACCAAGAATCAGGGTTGCCAGGTTCTTTTTCCTCAAATTCCCATAAAAAGTTGGCCGTTGTCGCTGCCTGCTCTTTTGGAACGGCATTTTTGATGACAATATATCCGTTCTTAATCCAAAAATCCCAATCATCCTCGCTCAATACCTTTAATGGTTTCCCATTAGATCTATCATTCAACTTTTGCTTACTACTTGTAGCTGTTGACGGATTCCCAGGAATCTCTTCATGTGCCTTATTGGCCATTTCCATTCTATTCTTGACTTTCTCCATGATATTATTTTTTAGCATTGAAATGATAGGGTAAAACTACAAACCACTTTATCCATTCTCAACCGTGATATTGACCAAAATTTGAACTATATTGATTTTATAGACGTATTCATCAAATTTTTAACTCATTTTTGTTAAATTTAAGAATGAAGATTCAACTAGAAACTTTTAAGGCAGATAGTAAAAGTCCGTTTAGGGTTCTTCACAATCCTAGATTGAATAATCTGTTCTATTGGCATTTTCATCCGGAATTTGAACTTGTTTATATCGAGGGGGCCAGTGCAACGAGACATGTAGGAAACCATATATCAAGATTTGAGGAAAGTGATTTAGTTTTAATTGGTTCAAACATTCCACATCTGAATTTCGATTATGGTGTGCAGACCGATTATAAGAAAGAGGTATTACATATAAAACCCTTTTATAGAAATGAGGTCATTGGTGATATACCTGAACTAAAGAGTATTCAAAACCTATTTCAGAGGTCTCGTCACGGAATAGCCTTTAGCGGTGAGACCAAAAAACGCATAGGGTCAGAACTCAAAAAATTACACGCCCTATCTCCATATCAACTATTTATCGCCGTACTGGAAATATTGAAAACATTATCTGAATCCGAAGAGTATGAATTGCTGCACGATCAACCTTTCAAAAACAAATACAATAAAAAGGAACAAGTGCGTCTTAGAAACATCTACGCATTTATAGATGAAAACTATCAACGAAAGATAGATATAGAAGAAGTAGCCACAATTTGTAATTTAGGAAAGGAGGCTTTTTGCCGATATTTCAAAAAAGCAACTGGCGGCACATTTATAGGTTTTTTGAACCAGTATAGAATAAGTCAGGCCAAACGATTATTGCTTACTGGTAAGAACGTGGGTGAAACCTGCTTTGAATGTGGTTTTGAAAGTTTGTCCTATTTTAATAGAACTTTTAAGAAAGTAGTAAACGAAAATCCTTCGGATTTTCGAAAAAGACATTAGATCAACAAATCAATTTTATGGTTCTTTCATTTGAGTATCAGTTCTTCTTTCAATTCAAAATGTTGTGCATTTTCATCATATCTTGATAACACACGTTTCGCATTTTCAGGAATATAGGCCTTTTCATAGTTTTCACCGGCAAAGGTTTTCACTGCGCTTAGCGATTCAAATTGTAACACCAGAAAAAACGCTACTTCATTTACTCCTTTCTGCGTTGAAATACTAACCTTTTCCAAACCTAATACCCCTTTCTTTTTTACTGTTGGAAAGACTTCATTTATCAGCATATCTTCATAAATCGGAGCATTTTCCAATGTTGTCCATCCCTTCCAGGTACGTATGATTTTCGATTTATTATCCACTCTTGTTTATATATTTGATACTATTACACATCGTTTATGAAACAGAAAGATAATGGAACCCAAAGAATAAAGAAACCTTGGCCAACCAAAAAGGCCATGGAACAGGTGTATGAAATGAAACTTTGGGGTGATAACAAATCTGATTTTTATTCCGGTGAGGGGTCACATAGTTCGGAGTTGGTAAATCCCTATATACAAGTATTGACAACCTTTCTGACCGCTTTTGAGCATCCCATAGTGGTTTGTGATTTAGGTTGTGGTGATTTTAATGTTGGCAAAGCGCTGGTAAAACACACTAAAAAATATGTTGCTATTGATATAGTCCCAGATCTTATTGAACACAATAAAGAAAAGTTTAAAAAGGAGAATTTAGAATTCCATTGTTTGGATATCTCAACCGATAATCTACCTAAAGCGGATTGTGCCATAGTACGGCAAGTACTTCAACATTTATCAAATGCCGAAGTACAGCGTATCATAAAAAAGTTGACCTATTTTAAATATGTTGTTTTAACCGAGCATGTGCCTCAGGGCGACTTTGAACCCAATAAAGACATTATTTCAGGGCAGGGTACCCGACTTAAAAAAAGAAGCGGTATAAACCTATTGGCCCCACCATTTTACTTGAATATAAAAGAGAAAGAACAACTATTGTCTGTTGAATCGAATGACGGAAAAGGAGTTATAGTAACAACTTTATATACAACCTTTTGAATTATCTTTTTATTGAAATTCAAGAAATATTCTATCTAGGAAATTAACCGCAATGGATTAAGGGTATTGTTGTAACCAGTTTTTCTAACTAAATCCCATTATTTCACTTTAGCCTCTAAAACTGTCGAATTCAATCCCTTGAAAATTAACCAGAGGGGGAGAACTAGTTGAATGACCCCTATCGGCAGGAGCATATTCATACTAATGCTATTTCCAAAAATCGAAAATAATACTTCAGTGAACATAAGAGTAACGGCTATTATCCCAACAATTGAAATAACTTTCGGAATTAATTTAGACAAGTAAAATATATAGTATAAAATAAAAACTGGGAAGCAGGAAATGAGAAGACTCATGTAATGTGTCCACCAATGTTTTTTATAAAATACACTGCCCAAACTATTTAATATGTCAGAATTCCCAGTTTCATTTTTGGTATACTCTAGACTTAATTCTAACATAGATAGAACACTTATATTGTCAATAGATATAGCTATAAAACCTAGGATACTAAATGCTAAATATAAAAATGCCAAAGGGGTGCTATGCTTTTTAAAAATCGGTAATAAAATTGAGGCTATAACAACAGAGGTTATACCGCTTAAACATAAAAGTAAGGTCGAAATAATTATTTCATTAGCGTTTACAGATGCAGTTGTTAGAAAATCATCTGAAAAGAGTACAGGACCTTGTAAAATTTGATAGACTATAATTCCCGTTGCAAATATGATTAGAAATAATAGGCCTACAAGCCTTCCGGTTTTTTTATTCGAGTTCATATTTTGATTGATTAGTTAATTAATTGGGTATAGGACGTTGTAAATTCTGGAATGTTACAAAAGAGTGTACTATTCAAATTACACACAAGGTCTTGGCTATGGTTAGTACAGGATTTCAGATAACTGAACTTTTTGGGTTGGCACTTAGCCTAATTTTTTATCCACAATACCCACTTCCATATGAGTATATGTAATTGGGTTTCCATTTGTTTTCTTTACCCAAAACCATTCTCGAACATTTGGCGCCTTTCTTTGAGCCAATATTCTCCAATAATATAATTCCTTTTTGATTTTCAATAGGCAATAATGTTCTTTTTCCTTTCTTTGAGTGCTTCAATTTTAGAAGTTCAATTCCAGCTTGCTCGTCCCGAGATAAAACTAATCCTCTTCCAAATTCTGGAAGATAAAACCCTAATAATTCATTGTCGTTATTGAAGTATCCAAATCCGTTTTTATAATATTTGTCAATCAAATGGGTCCTGTTCTCAGAATTTGTTTCTTGATCTAATTTGTATACACTTTCCAAATCTGAAATTTCTAACTTTCGAACCGAATTAGTAAAATTAAAATCGCTGTCAATTTCTGAATCAAAGCATTGGTATTCTGTTAATTTTCTGAAACCAATTTTTCTGTAAACACCTTCCCCAAGTTCGGTAGCTATCAATAATTGGGTATCACATTTTTTATCTGTTAAGAAGTCAACAAGAAAGTTTGTCATTTCAAAGCCTAAACCCTTTCCTCTACAAGTTTTATCTATTATTATGTTTGCAAGCCAGCCAACTTTTTCTTTAATAAAAACGTTGCCTGTCCCTACAATTTTGTTGTCTTGGATTTGGATAAACGCATAAAAGAAGTCTTCGTTTATGAAATCTCTTAAAAGGGCTTCATAGTCAAAATTCCAATCTAATGGAGGAAGACTGTTTAATCCTTCTATGTCTGATACTTTTAGCTCTCTTATCATTTCGGGCCTGTCTTTTTTTTTATTATCGTCAACGGTTCGACTATGATTTCGATGCGATAAATCCGTTAAGGATTTTTAGTTAAGAGGTAAGGTAGAAATGTATTATAGGTATTGTTGTAAAACGTATTTCTTTGAGTACTCAAAAAAGATTTATTTTTTATCCGAAATCATACATCCCTTCCACTGATAATCTTTTAATGCAATTATAAGATAACCAAAATCATCGGATTTACAGGAGCCACTAGATTTGCCCCCAGAACTTGTAAGTGTTTTTATATCACCCGTTTCATCCCGTGAGTAGAATATTTCAAGGTCTTTATCAAAACTTTTTAAAACCCCTATGCGGGACTGCACTTCTTCCTCAACCATGTCCGTGTCTATTCGAATAATCAGATCGAATTCTGAATTAGCTATCGCAGGGAATACATTAGTTTCCGGAATTTGTGTCTTAGTATTTTGTCCGAATGAGTTTTGGAAACTGATTAATAATATAACTGCAATAATTTTTGTCATTTGTTTCATTACGTCGAAATTAAATTTGTTCTTCAACAATTATATATAGTAACAAGTTACCATATTTCTGTCTTGTAAGTACTACTACTTAGCAGTTTAAACTGTATAATTAAACTTTTGTATCTCACCAAGATGAGCACATAAAAAAACCGCCCTGTTTTTCATAACCAGGGCGGTTCCTAACTAAATAACCAACCAAAAAGTCTTCGCTTTACCCTTCTACTGCGCTCAGGGTGACAGCTTTTATTTTCTACTTCGTTTCACTTTCATAACAGGATTCGAAGTCTTTGTTCTTTTCTTGTCAACCGAACCTTTGCCCGATTTTAAGTACTGTTGATATCCCCTACCATTAAACTCATATACCGTTTCACTATCAGGGTGGTATAACTCAATAGTACTATCATTAATAACGTAGAGTTCAAAATAATCATTGCCCATAAAGTCATAGGAGAGTGTTAAAGTTTTAAGCGTTTCATCGTTTTCTACATCAAAAATCTCATAATCACCTTCAAAATCCCACTCAAGTATGTTTACAGATGTACCCGCCTGATCAATTGATGATCTAAAAAAGTCACCATTGTCACTTGCAACAAATTGTAAAAAGTTCTCATCATCAAAATCATTCAAAGCCCCTTCTTCACTGGTATAGGTTTTCTCCCAAGCATCATATTCCTGTAAGAAATAATGAATGTTGTCATAAAACACCATATCAAAATCAAAATTGTTGAACTGATATCCTTTTAGATAATATGAAGTGTCAGATGCCTTGTCGTAGAACTCAATAGTATTACCATCAACGGCAAACACATCCAACAACCATAACCCGTCAACATCATGGTCAATTTCTATGGTGCCCCTTAACGGTTCATAAAAACCCACGTCAATACCAAATCCACTTCCTGTTTTCCCAATACCTGCTATATTGTTATTTGCATAAACTTTTCCGTTATCAAAAGATATGGTGAACGCACGTTGTAAAAAAGGCACTTCACCATTGCCCTTGGTAGCGTTAATATCTACATACCAAAGATCATAGGATTGCAATACCTGATCTGTATTAAAACTTGATTCTTCAATAAATTCATCATCCAAAATCACTTCTGTATAACAAGAAGTCATTAAAGTTCCAACAAGTATAAATCCCAAAAGTAGTTTTACAGCCTTCATAATTTGTGCATTTAAATTCTACTTTACCAAAACAATCACCATGCCAATATTTATATCTATCTGATTATCAGTTATTAAAACATTCTTTCATTTTTATTTACATTTGAACCGACTAAACTATTCGAATGAAGAACGAGATGAAATTCGCCGTATTGGGTGGAGGTAGCTGGGCAACGGCCATTGTGAAAATGTTGACCGAAAACCTACACAAAGTAACTTGGTACATGCGAAATGAAGATGCTGTTGAACATATAAAAACCCAAAAGCACAATCCCAATTATTTAAGTTCTGTAGAATTCCATACCGAACAATTAGACTTAACAACTGACCTAAATTATGCGGTTGAAAACAATGATGTTCTCATATTCGTGATTCCATCGGCTTTTCTTGATACAGAACTAAAAAAGTTGACCGCGAACATCAAGGGAAAAACCATCTTTTCGGCGATCAAAGGAATCGTTCCTGAAACAGGCCTGATCGTTGGTGAGCATTTTCATGATATTTACGAAATTCCGTTTGAGAATATTGGGGTTATCACTGGTCCCTGTCATGCTGAGGAAGTTGCCTTGGAGCGTCTTTCTTACTTGACCATCGCTTGTGCAGATCAAGAAAAGGCAGAATTGGTCGCCAATAACCTAAAAAGCAATTATATAAAGACCAAAATATCAGATGATATCATTGGGACGGAATATGCCGCAATGCTGAAAAATATTTACGCTATTGCAGCTGGTATTTACCATGGCTTGGGTTATGGTGATAATTTTCAAAGTGTGTTGATGAGCAACAGTATTCGCGAAATGAAGCGCTACATTAAGCGTGTACACAAAATGAAACGGAACATCAACAATTCGGCATATTTGGGTGACTTGTTGGTAACGGGTTATTCAACCTTTAGTCGTAATCGTATGTTCGGCAATATGATTGGCAAAGGTTATACCGTCAAAAGTGCACAAATGGAAATGAGTATGGTCGCCGAGGGTTATTATGCCACAAAAAGTGCCTACGGACTTAAGGCCAATTTCAAGAGTAAAGTGCAAACACCCATAATAGATGCGGTGTACCAAGTGCTTTATCAAGGCAAAAATGCGAAAAAAACTTTTGCCAAATTGACTGATAGGTTGGATTGAAAAGAATCGTTAACTTCGGTACAAAAGGTCAATATATGCGCATTTGGACATTACTTTTATTTGTTACGGTCTTATGTACATGTACAACTTCTGAAAATATTACAATTGATGGCGTTATCGAAGTCCCAGAAAATCGAGAAAACCCAGATTCGCGAACTCTAAAATTGGTTTACAAAGTTTTAAAGGCCAAAGAAGCAGATTCAACAAAATCACCCATTGTTTATTTACAGGGCGGACCTGGAGCAGCAACCTTGGTTATGGAAGAGTTTTGGGAAAATCATCCTCTGCGTAATGATCGGGATATTGTACTCATGGATCAGCGAGGAACAGGTAAGTCTGAAGCAAACTGCACTGAAATTGGAGCAACCATATTTGTTGTTTTGAGAGATGACCTACTCGGAGAGAGTCAATACAGGACTCTAGATACTATATTGTCCAATTGCAAAGAAAACCTCAAACAAAAAGGTGTAGATCTTGCCGGGTATACGAGTAAAGAAAATGCTGCCGATTTTGAGGATTTACGAAAAGTCTTGGGTTATGACAAATGGAATCTTTGGGGAGTTTCGTATGGTTCTCGATTGGGATTGACCATAATGCGCGATTTTCCAGAAAGTGTTCGTAGTGCAATGCTTGCAGGGATTCTTGCTCCAGAAATTGATTATTTAAACAATACGGTACAAAATTTTGAGAACTCCCTTTTTTTCATTTTTAATCGTTGCGAAAATAATATAGAATGTAATAACCGTTACCCAAATTTGAAAGAGCGGTTATTAAACGTTTTGGAGAAATTACAAACTGCTCCTTTGCGTTTTGACCTTGAAGGTGAACTGTTCGTACTCAATCCTCAAGATGCTTTGCTTGTGCTCTTCTTTTCACTATACGACCGTAATTCGATAGGTAATATCCCAATACTTATTGAGGCTATGGAAACTGGAGAAACAGAACCTCTTAATAACGCTTTAAAAAATATTGAACATCTTTACACATTTATTAATTGGTCCATGAACTATTCTGTAATGGTTTATGAAGAAATTCCTTTTTATGATGCAGTAGCTATAGACCAATATTTAAAACAATCTGAGCTAGGGTCTGGTTTTGCCTCTTACCGTTCAGAGATGCAGTTACTTGCCGATTGGCATTCATTTAGAGCTGCGAACTTTGAAGACCAACCGGTAATTTCAGAAATTCCTACGCTAATGGTAAGTGGTGGTTTGGATCATGTTACTCCTTCTAGCAATGCCAAAAAGGCATTAAAACATTTGAAAAATGGTTATGAAGTAGTCTTTCCAGATGATGGTCATAATCTATTTAATCCCTGTTTTTTTCAAATCGCCGAAGATTTTCTGAACAACCCTCTCCAAAAACCGAATTCAGCATGCAGCACGGAGAGGAATCCTATTGAATGGAATATATTAAACCCTATCCATTGAAAAATTAGAATGCTCATCCAATTCGCTATTGAGTTCTTCTTTCCATGCTAATAATTGAGCATCATCCACTTTGTATACTTTTTTGAATTCCTGCAAAATAGGTTCCATTAAGGTTCGAACACTTTCGATATCAAAATAGAGGCGCCCTGTACGTCTGATAAAGAAATCCATCGGGTTTTGAACCATCTCAAAATCAATCCCAAATTCAAGTTCTGCCAATGCTAAACGTACTTCATTATCATCTTCTTTCCTCTTGGAATAATAGTCCAATATGGTATTAGTCTGTATACCATAATTGGTAACCAAAAACCAAGCATTGTATTTGGTAAAGCCGTCACCTTTAATTCGCTCATACACCTCATTGATGTATTTTTTTACATGCTTGAATTTTTTAAAATCACTACCGCATAAAGGAATACTCTCTGTAGTGCTTTCTGCGACCTCAACGTCATAATCTTCATGCATCTTCTTTGCAATACGATTCATTACACGTTCTGCCATTTTTCGGTATCCGGTAAGTTTCCCCCCAGCCATACTGAACAATCCTGAATCGGAAACAAAAATCTCGTCTTTTCGCGAAAGTTCAGAAGCGGATTTTCCTTCTTCATGAATCAATGGGCGTAAACCTGCCCAAGAAGAAATTATATCCTCCATCTCCAGGTTAATTTTTGGAAACATATTGTTCACCGCAGATATTAAGTATATCGCATCAGCCAAATCGGTCTTCACATGGTCCTTGTCCTTGTCGAAATTTGTATCGGTAGTTCCTATATAGGTTATTTTTCCTCTTGGGATAGCGAACATCATTCGACCATCTGGAATATCAAAATACACAGAGTGCTTTATCGGCAATTTTTCATGTGGAAATACCAAATGTACACCCTTGGTCAGGTGTAGGCGCTTGCCTTTTTTTGAATTGTTCACAGCTCTTAATTCATCAACCCAAGGCCCGGCGGCGCTGATTACAAATTTTGACTTTACCTCAAAGGTCTCATCTGTTAGTGCGTCTTTTACAACAACTCCGGCTATCATGTCATCCTTATAAATGAATTCCGAAACCTCAGTGTAGTTTAAAGCTTTGGCCCCATATTGCAGACTTGTTTTGATTGCTTCAATTGTCAGCCTTGCATCATCTGTCCTATATTCTGCATAGTAACCTGCCCCCTTTAGTATTTTTTTGGGTAAAAGCGGCTCCAATTTCATGGCCTCTTTTTTCTCTAACATTTTACGTTTATCATCCCCCGTTACCTGTGCCAATATATCATAGACTTTAAGTCCGATAGAGGTCAACCATTTGCCATAAGAACCATTTTCAATAAGTGGGAGCAACATTTTCTCTGGAAGCACCAGATGAGGTGCCAATTTATGTACAATGGCTCTTTCTGAACCAACCTCCTTGACCAACCAAAAATCGAACTGCTTTAAATAACGCAATCCCCCATGAATTAATTTAGTTGATTTACTACTAGTCCCCGAGGCAAAATCGCCTTTCTCAACCAGTGCTACTTTTAATCCTCTTGCGGCTGCATCAAGGGCAATGCCTCCTCCTGTTATACCACCACCAATCACTACCAGATCATAGGATTCTTTGGAAAGTTCCTGAATGGTTTTTGTTCTATCAAGATTTGAAAATCTGATATTATTTTTCATGAAATCAATGATTTAATTTGGATTCTAATTCTCTTCCCAACCTTTTGTGCGGTCAACTGCTTTCTGCCAGGTTTTATATAACCGTGTTCTTTTGTCACTGTCAAAAGTAGGTTTGAATATACGGTCCATTGGCCTACTCTGATCAATGTCATTCTGAGTCCATAACCCTACTTGGATTCCTGCTAAAAATGCGGCACCCATTGCTGTGGATTCTATAACCTTAGGTCGATGGACTTCAGTCCCCAAAATATCCGCTTGAAATTGCATTAGATAATTGTTGGCACAGGCCCCACCATCTACTTTTAAATTTTGAAGCTCTACTCCTGAATCTTCCTCCATGGCATTTAGAATATCCTTGGTCTGGTATGCCAATGACTCGAGCGTTGCTTTTGCCAAATGGGCTTTACCAGTATCGCGGGTCAACCCAAAAATGGCTCCACGGGCATACATATCCCAATATGGTGCGCCCAATCCAGCAAAGGCGGGAACAACATAGACTGAGCTTTCACCTTCAATAGAATTTGCCAATGCTTCAGTCTCCTTGGCATCTTTGATAAGTTCCAAGCCGTCTCTTAACCATTGAATTGCTGCTCCGGCAATAAAAATACTTCCTTCAAAGGCATAGTTTACTTTTCCATTCAATCCGTAAGCGATTGTAGTGAGTAGTCCGTTATCTGAAAATTGTGGTTTCTCACCCGTGTTCATCAGCATAAAACATCCTGTCCCGTAGGTATTTTTAGCAGTTCCCTTGGCAAAACATCCTTGACCGAACAAAGCTGCCTGTTGATCACCAGCAATTCCTGCTATGGGAATACTTACCCCATTTAATTCATAATCTCCAAAATGATGCGCAGAGGGTTTGGCCTCTGGCAACATACTTTTTGGGATTCCCAATTCACCCAACATTTTTTCATCCCAAGTAAGCTTGGTAATATCATATATCATGGTTCGTGATGCGTTTGTATAATCGGTAACATGACTTTTCCCCTTGGTCATATTCCAAACCAACCAAGTGTCGACCGTACCCATTAACAAATCTCCATTATCAGCTCTTTCTCGAGTACCCTCAACATTATCCAGTATCCATTTCACCTTGGTGCCCGAAAAATAGGAATCGATCACCAATCCTGTTGTCATTTTCACATGTTCAACAAGTCCTTTGATCTTGAGGTCTTCACAAATATCTGCAGTACGTTTGTCTTGCCAAACGATAGCGTTGTAAACAGGCTCGCCGGTATTTTTATCCCAAACCATCGTAGTTTCCCGCTGATTGGTAATTCCGATTGCCTTAATGTCTGAAGCATCAATATTTTCTTTTTTTACCAATTCATGCATCACATGTAACTGCGATTCCATAATTTCCTTGGGGTCATGTTCGACCCAGCCTGGTTTTGGAAAAATCTGTTTGAATTCTTGTTGCACCATATTTACGATGGCACCTTCTTGATCAACCAATAGAGCTCGTGAGCTTGTTGTTCCTTGATCCAGGGAAATGATATATTTTTTTGACATAGGTATTAGGATAAGGTATTAAAGATAACGCTTAAACCTACTAAAACAAAACATTGTAGTTACTCAATTAGTATAGAAATTTTGGCCTCATTACCGTATTCATCAACCACTGTAATCATATGTCTTCCCATGCTCGGCACTACACCTATTTCATGAAAAACTGTAGTCTCATCCAGATACTTCTCATTTAAATACCAATACACTTTGGTCTCCGGTTTCGTATGGGCCAATTTCAAGACCAATTCATTCTTCTTTCCTTCAAAGTTTTTGGTCAAACTGATCCTGCTTCCATTTCTAGGATAAATGAATTCCATTGGAGACCCAGTATCTGAATTGCAATCAACTCTAAACGGCGGTAGACTTTTATAGGTGGGATGGCTTTTTTTATAGAAGAACTCCATTAAAGGGGGTAACACAAACCATGATTCACTTACTGCCGTGGATAGGTCTGTACATGAAGAATTGACGCGAAATTGTTTCAATGCATCCAAATGAACCAATTGATGGTAATCGCACGATTTTACATAGTTGTTCTTTTTTGGAACAGATACATTTTTAGTCGGGCAAATGTCACTGGCCAAATAACCACTTAATTCACACACCTCTAAATCAACAAATTCATCCAATGGTTTTGAGAACCAATCTGATCTAGGCAGCAGGTCAAAAATATCAAAAAGTATAGGTGCCGCGCTTGATACTCCGGTCACATTTGGTCTTCCCTCACCATCTGCATTCCCGACCCATACCCCAACCACATGGTCTTTTGTTACCCCAATCGCCCAAGCATCTTTATTGCCAAAACTGGTACCTGTTTTCCAAGCAATCTCCTTGCTACTATCAAAGAATTCCCATGAATCATTACCTTCAGGACGGTTCACCTCTTTCATGGCCTCAAAAGTCAAATAGATGCTCCCAGCATCGAAAATGGTCTTTTCAGTGGATTTGTTGCCAAAACTGACTTTCTGGTCTTTAGTAAGGCTTGGTTCTATAAATTCTTGCTCAAAATATTCACTGGAAGTTGCATTAAAATGATTGACTGTTGAAGCCATCGAAGCATAGGTTTTACACAAATCCCAAAGACTACTTTCTGCCCCTCCCAATACCAAGGTCAATCCATAATGATCTGCTGATTTGTTTACTCCTTTCAAATTGAAAAAGTTGAGTTGATCCCGAAATTTTTCCAATCCATATCGCTGTAACAATCTCACAAAAGGAATATTTAGAGAGCGATCTAACGCCTTTTTCGCCTTAACCGCCCCACTATAATCTTCATTGAAATTTTCTGGTGTATAGCCGGCTATTTGTGTTGGTACATCTGGTACCAACATATCTGGCAACAATTCACCTGCATCTAACATTGCTGTATATAATAAAGGTTTGATTGTACTGCCTGTACTGCGATTGGCTTGCACCATATCTACATCTTTTTGATGCTCATTAGTTGTATTCGTATTACCTACATAAGAAATTACTTTCCTTGTTTTTACATCCAAGGCCAAGACCGCTGCATTGTGCACCTTATTTTGTTGCAAATTCTGATGATGTCTCGAAACTAGGGTATTGATATTTGATTGAAGTGCTTTGTCAATTGTTGAAGCTATTCGCTGCCCTTTATGTTGTTTCGTCAAATATTGAACCAAATGTGGTGCAATTCTAGGTAGTGGATATGGTTTTTGTGGTAATTGTTCTAATAGTGATAGTTCATAAGTGGTACTGTCCAGAATTCTTTCTGAATACAACTTTTGCAGCAATCGGTTCCTTTTGTTGAGCAACTTTTCTTGGTTTTTACCAGGATAAATTAGACTTGGCGCATTTGGTAATACGGCCAAAGTTGCAGCTTCTGCCCATGATAATTGATGTGCTTGTAAACCAAAATATCGCCATGCAGCAACATCCAAACCAACAACATTGCCACCAAATGGGGCATAACTCGCATATAATTTTATTATTTCCTCTTTAGAATGCCGCAACTCCAATCTAGTTGCCAAGACCAGTTCTATTGCCTTTTCCAAATACGACCGTTGTTTTCCACTCCTGGATAATCTAATTACCTGCTGCGTTAGGGTACTGCCTCCCCTAACGGTTTTACCCGCCTTAACATTAGACACAATCGCCTTTGACATTGAAATGGGATTGAATCCAGGATGGTTATAAAAATGTGCATCTTCAAACTGCAACAAACAGGTTTTGAATTTCTGGGGCACGCTATCAACTTGTGGAAAACGCCATTGCCCATCATCTGCAATCATAGCGCCTAATAATTGCCCCTCGCTACTTTCTACGACAGTGGCTGTTGGCGAATTGAACAATGTTTTTGGAAGAGAAAAATAATAGGCTATTAATAAACTCCCGATTAGAATCAACTTTTTTGGATGTTTCTTGAAAAACCGAAGAACTCTTTTTTTTACGGTATTTGGCTGTGCCCTATTTTTTGAACTCATACTCACGTTCTACCATACAAATGCGAACCTTGTACCATTTATACCAATCTGAGACACCTTTTTTCTGGGCGATTAAATGATCTGTATTTGCTTTCCAATTGGTAATATCCTGAAGCGTTTCCCAATAGCTGATTGATATACCCAAACCATCGCGTGTACTTTCAAAATCAATAAACCCTGGTTGCTGCCTTGCTAAATCCTCCATTTGTTGAGCCATTTCAGAATAACCTTCTTCAATATCGGTTCTAGTGTTGGTGAAAATCACTGCATAATAGGGTTTTGAAACTTTCATTTAGAATGTGATGATTTGTCATTTTCAGAGAAATGACAAAAGGGTTAAACTATATATTCTTTCTCTAAAAAATAACCTACGATCGCTTCTTTCATCAATACAGACTGTTCTCCAGCTTTAAGCGGGGGCAATTCCTCTTTAACTGAATAATGCGGCCAGCCTTCTTCATCAAAAAAATTGAACTCATAATAACCATACGGTTCTAACAAACGGCAAATAGCTATATGCATTAAATTCAGTTTTTCGTCTTTTTTATAGGTTTTATGGTATTGTCCTAATTCCTGGATGCCAACCAAATAAATAATTGCATCCAATTCCAAAGCATCACCATCCGCAAATTGAGCCGACAGTTTTTCAACCAATTCCTCCCAGCGTTCTTTTAATTGTAAATCTCTTGACATATTCCTTTTTCAAATTCAAAGGTACAAATCAATGTTTTATATTTGAGCAAACAAAAAGATATGGGAATATTGGATATTTTGCTTGGATTGTTACTTATTTATGGTCTTTACAAAGGCCTTAAAAATGGACTTTTTGTTGAAATAGCCTCAATAATTGCATTGGTCGCCGGACTTTACGGTGCGATACATTTTTCATATATCGCAGGGAATTATCTATCGGAAAACATGCAGTGGAATGAACGCTCTATTAATATAACAGCCTTCATCATAACATTCGTAATAATCGTGCTAGTTGTACATTTGGCAGGGAAGTTCCTAACGAAGATTGCAGATTTTGCCATGTTAGGTTTATTGAACAAATTGGCCGGAGCAATTTTTGGAGCATTGAAAGTTGCTGTAATTCTTGGAGCCCTTTTGGTGTTCTTTGAACGGGCCAATTCTTCAGTGAATTTGATTAAAAGTGAGACCTTGGAAGATTCTGTGTTGTATGAGCCAATAAAAGATATAGGGGCACTAGTATTTTCCAAAGTATTAAAAGGAAATGAAGAGAATAGTTCCCAAGAGGAATAATTCTCTTACCTCAGTATAAATCCATCCTTCATAGGGTCATTTGGGTCAATACAAAAAGTGTGCATTCCTGTAATGTGTGCCGTGCCCTCAACTTGCGGAATTACTGCATTGAAAGTACCGTAATCCTCCTCCGAAATTACCGATCCCTTGAATACTGAACCAGTAATACTTTCAATGGTCATGATCTCTCCAAAATCAATTTCCTTTCTGGCTTTATGAATAGCCATTCTTCCTGAGGCCCCAGAACCAGTTGGGCAGCGATCAACTTCCCCTTCAGCGAATATGCAAACATTTCTACTGTCAACTCCAGATTCCTGTTTGGAATTGTCTATAAAAATGGTGCCATAAAGAAAACTTAAGTCATCTTCAAAAGGATGCAAAATCTCTTTATCACTTTCCATTACAGCATTTTTGATTGCCATACCATTTGCAATCAACCTACGATATGACGCAGGACCCAGATCAAAATCAAACTTATTTTTGGCCATATCCACATAAGCGTAAAATGCCCCACCGTATGCAAGATCATACGTCACTTTGCCCAGACCATTGACCTCAACTGTACGATCCAAGCCGACCGCAAAACTGGGAACACAATGAAACCTCACTCCAACGACCTTTCCATGTTTCACTTTAGCATAAGAAGTGATACGGCCACAGGGAGCATCAATCTTGAGTATATTGTCTCCTTCTTTAACATTAATCCATTTCATTTCAACGGCCAAAGTAGAAATGGCAATAATGGCATGACCGCACATCGTGGAATACCCTTCATTATGTAGAAAAATTATCCCAAAATCGCCATCCCGGTCATTGGGCGGAACCAATATGCAACCATACATATCTGCATGACCACGCGGTTCAAACATTAAAGCTGTTCGCAAATGATCATAGTTCTCTTTACAGTAACGCCGATAATCAAGAACTGACTCACCTTTTAATTCAGGAAACCCCCCGACAATAACTCTTAATGGCTCACCACCAGTATGCATGTCAATAGTCTTTATCTGGAGCCAATCTTTGTTCGGTTCCAAATTGTTGTTTTCCCGTATGTTGTCATAGACTTTACCCATTGGAATACTTTTTAAAGTAATATGAAGCTGAGACTAAATCCTCCAAAGCATGCCCAACAGATTTAAATACTGTGATTTCATTTTGATTGGTTCTTCCTAGATGTTGACCTGAACATAAACTGAATAAATCTGCTTTAATATCTTCCTCATTCAAAATTCCGTTCTGCAATGGAATCACAATATCTCCACTTTCTTTAAGTCCCCCTTGCATGGTATCAACAAAGACCGAAGCTTTTTTTATTACGTCATCGTCTGCCTCACGCATATCCTTTTTATAGGCCCCGACCAAGTCTACATGTTGCCCTTTCTTCAAATACTTACCTAAAACCAATGGTGTTTTTGAAAGTGTCGCACAAGAAATAATATCTACTTCAGATATAATTTCTTCAACAATTTCGACCGCTGAAATCTTGAAATCCTCATTTGTCAAAGCTTCGCAAATACCTCTTGCCTTTTCTACATCCCTTCCCCATACATAAACCCTCTTAATAGGTCGAACCGTCGCATGGGCTTTAATCAAATTGGTAGACAATGCCCCGGTGCCAATCATTAAAAGACTCGAAGAATCTTCTCTCGATAAAAAAGAAGATGCCAATGCCGAAGCCGCTGCGGTTCTTTTCACCGTTAGACTTTTGGCCTCTAAAATTGCTTTCATACCCCCTTTAATAGGGTCTATCAAAATATAAATTCCTTGTATCGAAGGCAATCCGAACTGTCCGTTTTCAGGACTTACCGTAACAATTTTAACTCCTGCCTCCTTATTTGGATTCCATGCGGGCATTAGAAGCAAAGTAGAGTCAGCACCCACTTCTGGATTAGGAAAGTCATGGTGGTGCCTCATGGGAACCTTGCTGTTTTTAGAGGAAAAACCGTTTTTTAATTCAAGGATTAGCTCCGAAAATATGGTATTAGTATTGATGAATTGATCATCTATTTGAACTAACTTAGTCATAATCCAAAAGTATGTATTTCTTTAGATTAGACAAGCCATAATAAATTTCGCAAGTGACATAAATTGATTCAATCTATGTAATACAATTCTCATAGCCAAAGAAAGTACATTTCCCATTGAATAGCTCAACTTAGCATTACAGAGAATTTAATGGTGATTAAACGATAATAACAAAGCGATTGCTTTGATTTTTATTTATTTGTTAGTGAGAACGATGAAATGGGGGCATTTTGATAAAATTAAGAGATACACCATATTATAATAGGGCAATTCACGAGATTAATTATAGTTTCGGTGATTTTTACCTATTTGATACTTTTGTAGTTGGTGAAATTCATGAAGATATTCTTTTTTCATGGAATGAACATGGCAAACAATTGTTCGAAGTACTTTTCGACCTTTATGACAACAACGGCAAGGACATTGTATATATTTCCAACAGGGTAAATGACTATTCTGTAATTCCGACAGATTGGAAAAAATTCCACAAATTTGGATTTATGCTTAAGGCATATGGTATTATCAGCTATACACAAACGGGGCTATTCAATGCTATGCTTGAAAGAATGTTCGTGAACACTAAACTTAGATGGTTCAATTCTTTGGAAGATGCTATTCAATGGGTTGGTAAACTATCAAATTCAAATGTTCTTACTCCTCTTGAATACAAATCTACCATCTTTCATTCCGAGTAAATTATCATTTTTAACAACTTTCAATAATTGAAAAACAATTATGTGGTTTTTGAAGGAAATCTCTGCCTAATGTTTAATTGAAACTATGCGACTTAAAGATATTTCTCTTTGAGTCATCGATTAATTGATTGAAATTTAATAGGTTAGAATAGCTTTGGCCTTAATAAAGAAATCCAAATCTTTTTATAATGTCAAAGTTAAAAAACACGCCGTTCTACCATGAGGCTTTCAATGAACTAAATTATTCTTTTGGATCCTTTTTTCTTTTTGAAACATTTATTGTTGCCGAAATAAACGAAGATGTAGTCTTCAATTGGGAGGAGCATGGAAAATTGGCTTCCAAAGATATTAGCAGTTTATATGGGAATAATGGTAAGGACTTAATTTATCTCACAAACAGGATCAACCAATACGCAGTGCAACCTTCTGATTGGCTCAATTTCTATAAAAATAGTTTTAAATTAAAAGGTTACGGAATCATCAACTACACGAAGACCGGCTATTTCAATAATATTTTGGAAAAAATATTCACCTCATCCAATTTTAGAAGTTTTACTTCTCTGGAAGATGCCATAATATGGGCAAAACATACCACTAACATAAGATCATCCAAAGCCTCATAAATAATTCTGGCTATCGTACCACTTGTACCCATTTGCCTTTGGTTCGCACCTCATGGTCATTGTCGTACATAGCTTCTGCCTGTATACCTGGTAAATAGTATCTTCCTAAATAAGAAGCATTCAATAAAATCCTGAATGTCTTTGTTTCATTTCGCTTCATGTCAAAATAGAAATTGGCACGATAATCCCGAATATCAGTATGAGTCACATTATTTTGGGCAAAATCGCCAAAATCGGTAAAGCGGGTATTTACAATTTCCCAACCGCTAGGGAAAATCTCCATCAAAGCAACATCTTTTAAAGGGTTACTTGAGGTGTTCGTTAAAGTAACCTCTGCGACGAAATCAGTTCCCTGCATAATATTTGATTCATTTATTTGAGAACCATCCCTGCCTTTATAAACAACCTTGGCCAACAAATTGCGTTGTATGGTTTTTTCGTTTCCTACCGGTAAGATCCCATTATTTACAACACTGACAAAAAGGGTGTTCTGTTCCAAATTTGAAAGAGTGATGGAATTAGTACCTTTTTTGACCTTCAACACTTTTTCTGCCAACGTCCTTTCTGTACTGAATTCAGATTGATTGCCATTGACATTCATTTTGACTTTTATTCCTTTTCCACCAACCATCTCAGCAAATTTTGCCATTGCCAATAAACTATAAGCGGTACTTTGAGTACTCATCCAGCGTTTTTCACTCAATCTTTGAGCCACTGTTTTTGCCATTTCTTGGGCTTTTGACTTGTCTTTCATCAGTACCAAGGTCTCCAATGCCATTGCTCTATTTCTACTTGCCGAACCGTAAGTATAATAATTGTGCCTGGAATTGTTGAAATCCAAGGAGGCATTGGAAAGCAATTCCTTGGCAACCTTTGCTTGTCCTATCATAGCATATGAAGCCGCCAATCGGTATTTTGATTCGTTAGATAAATTTCTAGTCTCCCTAAGCCTGTTCATAGAAGCAACATCGGCATTGCCAGAGAGGGCCAGTGCAAATAGGCGATATGCTTGAGCCAAATCTGAACGATCACTTCCTGAGCGCCATTGTTTCGCTATTTGCTGTTGGTAACTTACCCAGCTCGATTTAAACCCAATAGGCAATACATACCCTTTCTTCTCTGCCTCCAACAAGAAATGCCCTGCGAAAGAAGTTCCCCAATCATTGACCCTTCCTTGTCCTGGCCAATAGGAAAAACCTCCATTCGGTAGTTGATATCCACCTAGTCGCTTAATGGCATTTTCAACATGTAACTGAATCTTGTTTTTTCTATTAGCATCCAAATCAAAGATGTCTGCCAAAAACAATTGTGGAAAAGCAGCGGAAGTAGTTTGCTCTACACAACCATGAGGATAACGGATCAAATATTTCATTCGGCCATTAAAATTCATAGGTGGTAAGGTCGAGAACTCCAATTGGGCTGAATTGCTTCCAGCTACCCCAAAAGTCTCCAAATCGAAAGTTTCACTACCGTTGGCATCCAAAACAAAATCCTGCACCGTTGAAGTCATCGGATTTGGATTGACCACATCAATTGGTATCTCAAAAGACGCTTTTTCACCATTTCCTGTAGCTTCTACAATTACTTTTCCAATACCATTAAAGTCAGCAACTTTAAGCTCAAAGTATGCCATCTTCTCATCAGGTTGGGAAAATGAAAGGGTTTGCGATTCATCTCCCTCAATTGTAAAGGCCTGGTCCTTTTTAATTTTCAAAGTAACGTTCTTGACTTTCTTTTCCATTGCAAAAACCGTTACTGGTAAAGTAACCATTTCACCAGGCGTGATTTTTCTAGGTAAAGAGGCTAAAACCATCAATGGTTTTCGGACAGGAGTGGTTTTTTCGGTCTTACCATATGCCTCTGAATTGTTTTCTCCTGCAACCACCATGGTCCGCACAGAGCCTACATATTTTGGTATACTGATTTCATGTGATTTAGTCTGCCCTTCTTTTAGTTCAAAAGGACCTAAATGAACTACCATTGGTTCAAATCTATTCGCTTTTTTGTTTTTGGCGCCTGCCAATTCACCATCACCACCGATTGACAATACCTGATTTATTCTACCACCAAAGGCACCAATAACATCATCATAAACATCCCAAGTTTTTACACCCAAGGCTTCATGTGCATAAAAGGTGTTCCATGGGTCTGGGGTATTGAACCTTGTCAGATCCAATAGTCCTTCATCAACAATAGCAATACTGTAGGTCATTGCCTTGTTCCTTTTCTCAGAGACTTTCACAGTGATTTTCTCCTCAGGTCTTAGTACATCTGGCATGGCAATAATGGGATTCAACTTAGTATTCGTATTTTCTACCGATACTGGAATAACTCCATATAATCGAATAGGGGAATCGTTCAACGTTGTTGCATGCGGTTGTAATAATGTAATGTGTATAAACACATTTGGAGTATATAAATCCTTTATTGGTAAGTCAAATTTAGTCTCACCTTTGGTGGTTTCAACCCAAAGAGATTCCAATACTTCATTACCATTTTCCACAGTTACCAATGCCCTACCGCCTTCAGAACTTGGGAAAGTTACTTTGGCTGTTTCATTGACATTGTACTTTTCTTTATCCGAAGAGAAAACAAGCATAGTTGCCGCTGAGGGGTCATTTTTTCTTGATTTACCAGCCCATCCTGGCCAATCAATATAAATGGTTTTACCTGTGGCATGACCTCCATTTTTATCTTCCACTCGAACTAAATATCGTCCCCAGTTTGGGTATTTCAATTCGAAGTCAAAAGTGGCTTTACCACTAGAATTTGTACTTATCGTTTTTTCAAAAACCCTTTCACGATAATTACTGCTGCTAAAATTACTGAGATTATCAGCAGAAGTATCCCACCACCATCTCCAATTCACTTTGTGAATGGTAACCTTAAGTTTTTTTGCAGTTCTTGGCTTGCCTTTTTCATCGACTGATACTATTTCGAACTTGTGCTTGGTATCAGTCAAAAGCATTCCTCTATTTTTATCCCCTTTAGGCGTATTCAACCCAATGTATGTTTGGAAAGATGAATATGGTTTCACAAAAACATCGGTGCTAAAATCACCTCCATTTTCATAAACCTTTGTAATGAATGCTGCATCTAGCATTCCCGGTGCCTTATTCATCATTTGGGTGTTCATTGTAAAACCAACTTTTCCTTCAGCATTCAGCTTACCATCGAACACCCGCAATTCCTCAGATGAAAAAGCCCTCGTAGGGTCATCAAAAACATATCCTGGAAAGGATTCGAAACTTGTTTTCTTCTTATTGAACTTAGCAGTAATATCGGCCTTTAGATTTTTTGCGATAGCACCGTGTAACCATTTTACCTCAAGGTTTCCAGATATCGGATTGGTTCCTGAAAGTACCTCATCCTCAAAATCAGTCTTGATCTTAAGCCGATTGGGTTTTATTGTTTCTATCCTAATTGTTTTGGTAAACGATGCCCCACCAACAGTTACCTTGGCCAACCAATTTCCGGTTGGTGCATTTTCATCGGTTTTTATATCAAACTGATAAAAATTATTCAATGAATTTCGTTGAACCTTTCGAAGGACAATCTTGTTATAAGGGTCCATCAATTCCAACTTTACGGGATGGTTTTGTGGTAATTTATTCTCATTGTCATTCAGCATAAAGGACAAGTAAACTTTGTCTCCTGGTCGCCAAACCCCTCTTTCACCAAAAATGAATCCTTTTATGCCTTTCTGTAATTGAGTGCCTGCGACTTTAAACTTACTTACTGATAGAGCATTACCATCATTTAGTTTTAAATATGTCTTTTGCCCATTGTTCTCCGCAATTGCAAAATAGGCCAACTTTTCTGCATCAAATATTGAGGTACCCTCGGCATTGGTCACCACATTGCCCATTGGTTGTTGTTGGTAATTATAAAAAGTGACTTTGGCACCAGCAATTGGACTGGTATTCAAAATATTGTTAACCGCCACAAAGTAACTATTGTTCACCCCTTTTTTTATTGTGAGTCCTATATCGCTTGACAAAATATTTACCCCTATTTTCTTATCATAATAATATGAGGTGTTACAAGGATTTTCCCGTTCGTTCCAATCGTAGTTATAGTAGTAATCATTATAATAATTTTCCACTCCGTCCCAAGAGCTATCTTCCTGCTCCTCATCAAACTCATTCTCACCTTCTTCAAAAAGTTCAAAATTTGTTGCATCGCATTTATAACTGCTATCTTCAGGTTTAAAATCGAATTCAACCCTATAAATTGCGCCAGGATCTGGAGTGATCAATGATTTTAGATCCAGGGCATGAGCCGTCCATTTTCCATTGATGTTCGACAACTGGTTTTGCAAAACCAGTTTCTTTTTGGCAATTGGTCGTGCAACTGAGCGTAAATTGTAATTGCCGTCAATATTGTTGTTTTGTAAAAACTGGAGGATGTTGTTATCATAAATCTTAAGTACCGAAACATTTATGGTCTTAAGGTTTACCGTCTCAAAGTTGATTTTTAGATTACTTGAAGAAGGTAAAGTAGTGCCGTTGGACAAAAGTCTAATCTCAGGTTTTATCTGCTCAAAGGCAATTCTTTCTTCAAATTTGGTCCTGAGTTTATGCCCGTCCACACTTTCTATTCCTTCAAAAACCTCAAGTTGTGCTGTTCCTTTGATATCATCGCTAGGATAAACTTTTAGGGTATTACCGTCGATAGAAAATTTAAGAGCATCGGCTCCTTCTAAAGCAACAAGACCTTTAAAATTCTGACCTTTTTTGATAGGATCAGAAAAATTTACAAGTACAAGCTGTTCCTCGCCATTTTGTACTAATGCCTCTAGTACAGTGAAATTGTTCTTCCCTGGTATTTTTATGGCGTTCTTTCCCGAACTTTCAATACCATGTTTTGTGCCATCCCATGCAATTTCGAGCTGCGAATCATCATCAAACCGCTGAATACTATCAATCTTAAAATGGAATTGGGTTCCTTCCTTTACAGCTTCTTCAAACTTAATATTCAAATTTTTTCCTGATTGACTTGCCTTAATCAAAGCCTTTGCGGTTCGCAAGAACATTACATCTGAACTGCGCAATTGCCCATTAACAAACTGTTGGTCTTTAGTATAAGACTGCAATGGGTCTGTATAAACATTGAATTGTTGCTTTTTAGTCTTGACACCGAAGCTTATGGTTTTTAAGTCTTTGGGCAAATCTTTTATGATATCGGCTAAAGCCAAAATGAATTTATACTCCGTATTTTGTTTAAAACCCTCTTCAGGAATAAAGGCAATGGTCCTGTTATTAAGGGCAATGACCTTGCCTTCTACTTTTGGTGAAACCGACATCAAGTCATTTGAGAGTTCATCACCATTGTTCCAAGAATCCACTGGTTGATTCAAAACTACACGTACATCACTTTTTACAGAAACAATACCATGACTTACTTCTGCAACAAATTTTTGATATCTGCTTAAATCATCATATTCGTTAAGGTCATTTTCTTTTTTTGAGTTGCAACCAATGAAAAATAATATTAGAAGAGAGATTCTTAGGATCTGCGTAATTTTCATGTATTATGGATTTTATATAAAAGTAGTGGAGATTCTCTTTAGCGCATTCCGTTTAATCATGAAATTTATGCTTGAATGACCCCTTATATGTTAAAACGAGGCCAATGCGATATTTAGTATGATGAAAATTCATAATACTATTCTAAAATAATGTCTCTTTTAGGCTACATTTTTCTTAAAAAATGTGCAGTTCATCGATTAACTTAATGGTTTAATAACAACTGTCTTTATTTTCACTATCATTACAGAGTTGACTTTTACCCCACTCAACAAAAGAACACAAGATTCCCTTTCTTATCTTCCTACTTACTATATAGTTTACCTACTTACAAATAGAACACTGTATGAAGATGAGATTGCATTATGCTTTCCTCGTTTTATTTGTATGTATTTTGGGTTCCTGTTCAAAGGAATCATTGGAGAATACAAATATTAACGAGGCCAAGAATGCCCCTGAGGTTGAAAATGAGCTATTGAACGTTGTAAACGATCATAGGTTATCATTAGGTTACAATACATTGGAGTTTAGTGCCGTCGCTTATGAATATGCGAATGATCATAATGACTATATGATTTCAAAGGGCAGTGTTAATCATGATAATTTTAGTGCTAGAGCTTCTAATATTGCAGCGGCCGTAGAGGCCGAATACGTAGCTGAAAATGTTGCAAAAGACTATAACAGTGCAATCCAGGCCTTTAATGCTTGGCTGAACAGTAGTGACCATAAAAAAACCATGGAAGGTGATTTCACCCATTCTGCTGTTAGTGTCAAAGAAAGCACTTCAGGTGATTACTATTTTACCCAGCTTTTCTTTAAAAAATAGTTTTTCTACAAGCTCTAACTTTATCACGAACCAATTTTCAACCGCTTAGTCATTCATTGTACCAATACTTTTTTTACCTTTCAAGAAAAGAAGTAAATGGCCATTATACCCCCTTTTAATCTGAATAAGTGGATTGAGGAAAATAGAGATCTATTAAAACCTCCCGTCGGAAACAAAAACCTCTATAAAGAATCCGGTGATTATATTGTGATGATTGTGGCAGGACCCAATGCCCGAAAAGACTATCATTATAATGAAACTGAAGAATTGTTTTATCAATTAGAAGGAAACATTGAAGTTCATATACAAGAAGATCGTCAAAAAAAGACTATGAAACTGGGGCCTGGTGATATGTATCTTCACCCAGCAGGAGTTCCCCATTCACCTGTTAGATATGAAGGGTCAATAGGTTTGGTCATAGAACGCAAAAGGGCGGAAATGAAAGTAGATGATGGGTTACTTTGGTTCTGCGATACTTGTAATCATAATCTTTATGAAGTATATTTTACATTGAACGATATTGAGAAGGACTTTTTGAGTCATTTCAAACATTTTTACGGGTCAGAAGAATTAAGGACCTGCGATAATTGTGGTACTGTTATGCCAGTTGATGAACGCTTTACATTAGACGAATAAAACATGGTTTATATAATTCAAATCTTGATTGCTTTAGTTGCCATTCTACACCTCTATTTTATGTGGTTCGAGATGTTCGCTTGGACAACCAAAGGGAGAAAAATTTTTAGAAACTTTCCGCCAGAACTGTTTGAGCCAACAAAACCTTTGGCGGCAAACCAAGGATTATACAATGGGTTTTTGGCGGCAGGGCTCATTTGGACTTTCTTTATTGAAGATCCAATCTGGAAAATGAACATCTCATTGTTCTTTTTGGGTTGCGTTGCAGTTGCTGGAATTTACGGTGCTTTGACTGCTTCTAAAAAAATATTCTTTGTACAAGCATTCCCTGCCTTGTTGGCGATAATCTTAATCCTAATATGAGAACCTACGTTGTTCTAATAATAGGTCTTTTATTCCTATTTCCTTTTTTTGGTTGCCAAGACAAACAAGAACAACCCAATATCCTATTTATCGCAGTAGATGACCTACGCCCTGAAATTGGTGCTTATGGAAATGACATTGCCTTTACTCCCAACATGGACAAATTGGCCAATGAAGGAACTGTTTTTAACAATCATTTTGTTCAAGTGCCAACTTGTGGAGCTTCTCGGTATAGCTTATTAACAGGAATGCGACCAAGCAAACCCATTCATCTTTCCAACAGAGCAATTGAAGCTGAATTGTCGGATAAATCAGAAACAAAAGTTCCTGAGACCTTTATTCATCATCTAAAAAGAAACGGTTATTATACTGTGGGAATAGGAAAGATTAGTCACTCCGCCGATGGTTTTTTATATGGGTATACCGAAGAAATCTCAGATAAAAGAGAATTGCCACATAGCTGGAATGAGCTGGTTTTTAATAGCGGAAAATGGAAAACAGGTTGGAACGCTTTTTTTGGATATGCGAATGGCGAAAACCGTCAAAGCCTTGACAAGAATGTAAAACCTTATGAAGCCGGCAATGTGAAAGACGATGGTTATGTTGATGGGCTAACAGCAGAATTATCTATCTCAAAGCTAAGGCAATTGAAAATGAAAGATGAGCCCTTCTTTCTTGCGGTAGGTTTTTTTAAACCTCATTTACCCTTCAATGCCCCAAAAAAATACTGGGATCTTTACGATCGAGATGAAATTCCGTTATCTCCCAATCCCGAAATACCTGAAAATGTACACTTGAAAAGTCTTCATGAAAGTGGCGAGTTCAATCAATACAAGTTAACGGATGAAACAGCTCATCTTTCCGAACCCATAACAGATGAATATGCCAAGAAACTAAGGCATTCTTATTTAGCTGCTGTTAGTTATGTAGATGCTCAAATCGGAAAAGTGCTGGATGAACTTCAGACATTGGGTCTTGAAAAAAACACGATAGTAGTTCTTTGGGGTGATCACGGCTGGCACCTAGGAGATCAACGCATTTGGGGCAAACATACCCTATTCGAAAATGCGCTTAAAAGTGCACTGATTGTTAAGGACCCTAAAGGAAAATTGAAAAAAGGAAGCGTAAATTCAATTGTAGAAACTGTTGATATTTATCCGAGTTTATTAGAGTTCAGTAATATAGACCCAGCCCACTCGATAGACGGCGAGAGCTTTATAGGTCTACAAGAGGATTCAGAAGGTGTGGGCTATAGTTATTTTAAAAACGGGATATCATTACGAACCAGCAGGTACCGACTCACCAAATATTTCAGAAAAGAAGAGCCGTCCATTGAATTATATGACCATATAAACGACCCTTACGAAACTAGGAACATAGGCAAAACGAATCGTGATTTAGTCGAAGAGTTAATGCCCATATTAGTCAAAGGAAATACAGGGCTTTATTCTGATTTCAACAATCAAAAATCAGAATAATTTCGTAGTTCGGTTAGAAGCGGATAAAAGGATTTTTTATTCGTAAATTTGTCGAAAATTTAACAATACACGTCCTAAAAGTTATAAAATGTCAAAAATAGTAGAAGAATTTGGTATCAATGATGCCCTCAAGAAATTAGGTATAAAAGAAGTCAATGAAGGCACGTCTACAGGTTCCAATAATTTTGGTTCTGGCGAACTTATAGAGTCTTACTCTCCAGTAGATGGACAATTAATTGGTAAAGTTAAAACAACTACTAGAGCAGATTACGATAAAGTAATGGATGCGGCTACGAAAGCGTTTAAATCTTGGCGAGATGTACCAGCACCACAACGCGGAGAAATTGTGCGTCAATTTGGAAATAAATTAAGAGATTTAAAAGAGCCTTTAGGAAAACTTGTTTCTTACGAAATGGGTAAATCTTTGCAAGAAGGGTATGGCGAAGTACAGGAAATGATTGACATCTGTGATTTTGCTGTTGGCTTGTCTAGACAGTTAAACGGTCAAACTATTCCTTCTGAACGTCCAGGACATGTTATGAGGGAACAATGGCATCCAATTGGTGTTGTTGGTATTATCTCAGCATTTAATTTTCCGGTTGCTGTTTGGGCTTGGAATACTGCTTTAGCTTGGATTTGTGGTGATGTTTGTGTTTGGAAAGCTTCTGAAAAAGCACCTATATGTTCTGTAGCTTGTCAAAATATAATTGCAGACATTTTAAAAGAAAATAATTTGCCGGAAGGAATTTCCTGTATCATTAATGGTGACTATAAGGTTGGGGAAATGATGACTACAGATTCTAGAATTCCTCTAGTTTCCGCTACAGGATCAACCCGCATGGGAAGAATCGTCGGAGCAACTGTTGCTGAACGTTTTGGTAAATCATTATTAGAATTGGGTGGAAACAACGCAATTATAATTACACCAACTGCAGATTTAAAAGTAGTAGTTCCTGGTGCTGTGTTTGGTGCTGTTGGTACTTGTGGTCAACGTTGTACATCTACGCGTCGTTTAATCATTCATGAATCTGTTTACGATAAAGTAAGAGATGCTATTGTCGGAGCTTATGGTCAGTTAACTATTGGTAATCCGTTAGACGAGAAAAATCATATTGGACCTTTAATTGATAAAGATGCTGTAAATACGTATTTAGCTGCAATAGAAAAAGCAAAAGCTGAAGGAGGAAATGTATTGGTTGAAGGCGGTGTTTTAGAAGGAGAGGGTTACGAAAGCGGATGTTACGTTAAGCCCGCTATTATCGAAGCAGAAAACAATTTTGAAATAGTACAACACGAAACATTTGCGCCCATATTATATTTAATGAAATATTCTGGAGATGTTGAAAATGCTATTGATAAACAAAATGGTGTTGCCCAAGGTTTATCTTCTGCTATCATGACAAACGAAATGAAAGAAGCTGAAAAGTTCTTATCGTATGCAGGTTCGGATTGTGGAATTGCCAATGTAAATATTGGAACCTCTGGAGCAGAAATTGGCGGTGCTTTTGGAGGCGAAAAAGAAACTGGCGGTGGACGCGAGTCTGGATCTGATGCTTGGAAAGTTTATATGCGTAGACAAACCAATACAGTAAATTATTCAGACGAATTGCCTTTAGCTCAAGGTATTAAATTCGACCTATAAATAATAAAGAAACCCGCTCACCGCTCAGCTCCTTCGTTTCATTTATTGAAACTGGCTCAAACGGTCAGCGGGTTTCTTAACCAACTAAACTAACTAATTCAAACTAAAAAGAAATAATACAAGGTTACCACACCTTGCTTTGATTAAAGTTTCTAACTTTCTTTCGGAGATTCCTCCACTTTCCAACTTCCTTCCAACAAGGTTTGTGTGCCCAATACAACTACCATATAAATAAAGGTCAGGAAATCTTTTATTTTCGTTTTCATAATCACAGGCTATTTAGGTTCTCTTATATCTAAAAGTATTTCATATACTAAGTTAAATCAAGAAGTAATGTATTGATGGTCAGTCTGATTGTATGAATGTGATAAAAAATGATACTATTGGTATTACATTGTAATTGTTGTCATTTTCCCAAGCGTTGGTAAATGCTGAAAAAAGAAACCCCACCTCAATGCCGGAACTTTGTCGGGAGAGATAGGGCTTACTTTTAATATTTTCATGCAATATCAGACTTCTTTACTATACGAGTTCGAAATAATATATAAACGGCCAAATAATCTGTATAAATGGTACGTTCGACTTCTTAAATTAAAACCCTACCTCCCTGATTCATAGTCGTTAATACTTTATTTTAAGATTTTTTTAATACATTGTAAGAGTAACACTAAACATTAATTACAAATGACAAAAAGAACCACCAACCTATTGGGGATCATTATCACCATTTTGGCAGGGACTTACTTTTACATTACATGTTGCAGCGAATGTGGCATGCAATCAAAAGAGGAGCCCGAAAAAGAAGTGATAACGTCAATAGAGCCAAAAGCTACGTCTTTTCCCTTTTCGTTCAGTGATGGGGATTTCACATATAGCGCAAATGACAACTTTAATTTCAATTCTTCATCTTCGGCTATTCTAACACCAGTATCACAAGGGGTAGAAGATGGTATTGAAAGTTTAAAATCATTTTTAGATGAGAATTCTGAAAAAGTATTCAATATCAATGGATACTATACTTCTGATGAAGAAAATGATTCGGCCTTTCCGAATTTAGGACTGGCAAGAGCCAATGCAGTAAAGAATTACTTTGTTTCAAAGGGAATTCCTTCTAAATTAATGAATACCCTGGGACAATTAAAAAACGAATTGGTCCCCAATGTTAATCTTTTCAGTGGTCCATTAGGTTATAGCATTGCAAATAGAGCGGAAGACGCTGATGAGCAACTTGCTGACATTTATCAACGAATAAAGGGTAACCCAATCTCTCTGGAGTTCAATACAGCAGAGGCATCAATAAATCTTAGAGCTGAACAACGTCAAAAATTTGCCAACATATCAAGGTATCTTGATAAGGAGGACGACGCAGTAGCGAACATCGTCGGTCATACAGACAATACAGGTCAAAGGGATGCAAATATTAAACTTGGTCAAGAAAGGGCCGATTTCGCCAAATCATATTTAATGCGCAATGGCATACCTGAAAGTAGAATAAATGCCACTTCTAAAGGTCCAGATGAACCAATTGCCAGTAATGATACTGAAGAAGGCAGGGCAAAAAATAGACGAACAGTAATCACTTTAAACTAAATAACTAACATAAAAACATATTAAAAATGGATTTTTCAACAATGAATATTTGGTGCTGGTTAATTCCTTTATTGGTAGGAGCGCTTTGCGCTTATTTCGGATACCTTTTAGGAAAAGGAAAAAGCACAACGATTGACAATTCAGCAGACCTAAAACTTTTACAGGACAAAAATGCGAAGCTACAGGCCGATTTAGATGCCTGCACTGGAAAACTTTCCGCAAGTGCGACAATGGCTGGGACCGGTGGAGCGGTGGCAGCTGCATCATTGGCCGCAACCGATACGTCATTACCTTTTGATGCCAAAGCCGCTAAGGCTGCTTTGGGCAAAACGGTCAAACAAGATGATTTAAAGGTTATTGAAGGAATTGGCCCGAAAATATCTGGAATGTTCAACGATGCAGGAATCAGTACTTGGAAAGCGCTTTCTGATACTGCTGTTTCCGATTGCCAAAAAGTTCTCGACGGTGGTGGTAATCGTTATAAGGTACACGATCCTGCCTCTTGGCCTATGCAAGCCAAAATGTGTTATGAAGGCAAATGGAAAGACCTTTCTAAATGGCAAGATGAACATAATCACGGGAAACTGTAATAAAATGCAAATAATAAACCCTGACAATTTCGTCAGGGTTTATTGATTCTATAAAGTTCCGTTGGCCTCTACCCATTTAAAATGATATTGATCTTCAGGAAATTGCATTCGTTCCGATATTCGTTCTAATCGCGCTGGTAGTTTCAATAAATAATCCCTTGCCTTTTCTGCTTCATCTGAAAGACTTCTCACGGTCTCCAAATCCCAAAAAGCATTCAATTTTTTAAGAATGTCGATATAATCATGAGCCGTGTATACTCCCAAACGTTGTGCGCAATTTGAAAAATTCTCAAAGGCCGCGCCTATTGTTCCCCCAGATTCACGTAAAAAATGTGCTGGCATTACAATTTTCTTTTTCATCATATCAGCAAAGGCCAACATCATTCCTGATGGGTCTTCACCAAAAATTTGTTTCACAAATTCTCTATATGCCAAATGATGCCTCATTTCATCACCAGCAATAATACCGCACATCTTCCCTAAAAGTTTATTGCCTTTTTTTCTGGCCATTTGACCAACTCGTTTGTGCGAGATATTTGTCGCCAATTCTTGAAAAGAAGTATATACAAAGTTTTTATAAGGATCCCTATCAGTACCGATATCAAATCCATCTGAAATCAAATGTTGTGTAGTAATTTCAATTTCCCGCATATTCACACGACCTGACAAATACAAATACTTATTTAGCACAT
Source organism: Maribacter sp. HTCC2170 (assembly GCF_000153165.2). Lineage (NCBI taxonomy): Bacteria > Pseudomonadati > Bacteroidota > Flavobacteriia > Flavobacteriales > Flavobacteriaceae > Maribacter > Maribacter sp. HTCC2170. Next base: position 1,806,104 of record NC_014472.1, on the reverse strand, counting down.
CACCATGTCGGTTTTCTTCAGCTGTCCATGCTCTCACCCACTTAGACCACCCATTTTTCTTTCCGTCGTGCTGGTTGATCCCCTCAACGTCCATTAACCAAGATTCGTAGGTTGGCAAAGCTTCCTCAGTAATCATATCAGCAACCATAGTCACCCAAAAGTCATATCCAAGTTCTTTGGATTCTTCACGTAACTGTTCAATGTCATCTAAAAATCCTTTACTCTCTGGGTCGGGAAGAAAATCTGTTGGCTGCCAAATATCCTCTGCAGGAATCAAGAAAGAGTTCATGAACTCATCCACTTTGGGCTCTAAAGCCTGCATTACTTCTAACCGAATGTTCTTGGTAACCATAATATCATTTTTAACAAAGAACGTTAATATATCCTTTGATTTTCGATTAGGAGGAGCTAAATTTTAATTTCTCCCCTTTTCGTCTAGATAAAATGTATGAACAGGATTACTTTGCCAGACATCTTTTGTATCAACATCTACGATTGATAATGGTCCTTTAAAAGCTGCTCCTGTATCTATATTCCAAACATTCGCACCTTGTTGTGGAGTGGTTTTTCCCAGTCGGGTAACTGGAGTATGGCCAATATATATTTCTTTATAGTGTAGTAATCGTTTTGGATAGAATTTATCCTCCTTCCCCAAATTCGGATTTAAGGATAACGCCAACTCCCATAACGTTCTATCCCAATAAAAGGTTTTTTGAAAATATTCATGCTCAACACCTTTCACATTGGTAAACCCTGCATGAAGATATAATCGATTTTCAGCATCTAAATGATAATTCACTAAATCATTAAAGAAATTTATGTGTCTGTCAATGGTCGATTGCGAAGCTTTCTTATATGATTCAGCGCTTGCAGCACCGCCATGTTGTAACCACATTGGGTTATCTTCTCGTTTAACCAGCCAATCTGAGCAAAGCTCATCGTGATTTCCCCTTAAAAAAACGCAATTGTGGGTTTTGTCAAGTTCAATCAAAAAATCAACCGTTTCAGCCGCCTCACTCCAACCATCAACGTAATCTCCAAGAAAAACCAACTTATCATTAGTAGTAACTTCCGCTCTTTGTAAAACCTGGTCAAGCGCTTTTAATCCTGAATGTATATCACCAACTACCAATGTCCTCATCCAGCAAATATCGAAATAATGGCAATGACCATAATTATGAATAAAACCAAAAAGAAAATCTTCCAAAAAGAATAGGGCCTGGTGCCACTCAAAGTCCCGGTCTGCCCATTGACATAAAAATGATAATCCTTCCCATTGTATTTATATGAGCTTATGTAAACCGGAAGTAGAATATGCTTGAAAGTTTCGTCGGATAATTTAATATCGGCATGACCTATACGTTGGGTATCCCCCCCAATATCTCTTCGAATCCAATTATATGCTATTTGTTTGGCCTCTTGAAATGACTGATGATGACCTTCCTTAAGTGAAATGGTGTACTTCTCTGTGACAAAACCAGAAAGATATTTTGAATTGAATGCCACCAATTCTTTTACATTCCAGTGTGAAATCTGAGAAGGTATCACCCTGCGCTTTTTTTCCGAAGCATTGATTAAAATATCATCTACAAACCCATTTACACTTCCTGAAGCATGTGACCATCTAGTCTTACGTACTTGCTGGGTTTTAGTGCCGTTTTTTGTACGTACCCGATGTGTCTCATAGTAATAATCCCCACGCTGTCCTTGATATTCAGCATATAGATTGGAATCAAATGTCCAATATGGAATATAGAGTCCGTGCAATCCTTCAGGGTCCAATGCTGCCCTTTTGAGTTTGTTCGGGGCAAACCAAATACCGCCTACCCAATTCTTAAAAATGGAACGGGCCTTTTTGGCATCCAATTGAAATGGCACCAAAGCCCCTGGAAGTATCCACCCTTCTTTTTCTACATCCTCCCGAATTAGTGGCTCACCACAATATACACAATCGAGCGATTTAAAATTCTCCTCAACATGTTGATTTGCCCCACAGTTTTTACAATGGAGCAAATCAATGGTTTCTGTATAAGCATTTTCGCCAACAACTTTCAAATAATGCTGAAGTTCCAATTCTTCAAAACTACTTTTAGCCTGCTCTATAAACTCTTCATAGCCACAATACGCACAATCCATTTGGTGCGAACCAGGTTTGAATTTGAGTTCAGCGCCACAATTGGCGCAAGATTTATTGACTTCGGAATTCTTGGTTTCTTCCATATACCAATGTTCTCATTCCCCCAAAATGAAATGGGAATTCATAATATATTTATTATGGTTATTATGCAGTTGGTAATGGTGGCGGTGTATTACCTCCTAAAAAAACCTTCAATTCTTCCACATCTTTTAATGCAATCCAATTGGCCATCCCCTGTTTCCAAACCAAAGAATCTCTGTTCACAGTTCTACTTGCAAAAAGTTCCTTTAGTTTATCAAAAGTTACTGGTCCCGCCTGTTGGCCATTAACAGCATAATGGTACATAACCTGAGTTGGCATTGGCGGTGGTACTGCAGCAACTTGTTGAGGATGCCCACCAAAAGGTTGTTGCGTCCCGGGTTGGCTCATCATATTGCCCATTTGCTGTGCCAATACGAATCCCATTCCCATTCCCATACCTGCTCCGGCAGTTCCGCCTTCGTTCTTGGCAGCAGCTTCCATGGCCTTGGCAGCTTTGAACTGGGAAAGTTTGGTCATATCCAATTTATCCAATCGGCTATATTCAAATATTTCTTTTTTAAGTTCTTCAGGCATAGAAACGTTCTCGATGTAGAACTTTTCCAACTCAATACCCACACGGCCAAATTCAGGTTGCATTACCTCTTGGCATGTTTCTGATAGTTCACTGGTATTCGCGGCGTATAATTCTACCGGAAGATTAGCCTCACCTACTGTATCGGTAAATCGGGTAACTATTAAACTTTTAAGGTGTTCATTTACTTCATAGTTGGTAAAATTACCATCGGTACCCACGACATCAACCACAAATTTACCAGGATCGTTGATTCTAAAACTATACGTCCCAAAAGCCCTGATCTCCACCAATCCAAATCGCTCATCACTCAACATGAACGGATTCTTGGTTCCCCATTTCTCATCAGTGAATAAATGTGTGTTCACAAAATATACTTCGGCCTTGAACGGACTATCAAAACCATATTTCCAACCTTTTAACGTAGTAAGTATAGGAAGGTTTTTCGTGTTTAGCGTATATGTTCCGGGAGTAAAAACGTCGGCCAATTGGCCTTCATTTACAAAAACAGCTGTCTGTCCTTCGCGAACAATAAGCTTCGCATTGTTCTTAATCTCATTTTGATATCTTTCAAATCTATGGACAATGGTGTCATCTGAGGCATCCAGCCATTCAACAATGTCAATAAATTCATGCTTCAGTTTGTTTTTTATCTCTTCAAATAAGTTCATTTTGTTAGTGTTTTTTATTTGTTAAAAAGGTAAGGAATTCTTTAAATGTTCCAAAGTAGAAACCGTAATTAATTATAGGTCTGGCATGCTTAGTAAATGTTACTTTAATAAAAATGATTGTTTTACTTTTTTGTTAACTTTTTAGTGTTGATAAATTTTTACTAAATTGATTATCAGTATTTTATGTTACTTTTTTGTAAACTTTATGACATTTGTCATGATTGTGTTTTCTCGAATATCACTAATTTTACTTACTCAAAATAACTCCATAAACACATAAATAACCGTTAATGTCAGTAAAAACCATCCCCGCTAAAAGAAAAACGTATACGCAAGAAGAAGCATACCAATCTAGTTTGGCCTATTTTAAAGGCGATGATCTAGCCGCTCAAGTTTGGATCAATAAATATGCATTAAAAGATTCTGAAGGAAATCTCTATGAAATGAATCCGGATGACATGCATTATAGAATTGCAAAAGAGATCAGTAGGGTTGAACAAAAATATCCCAACCCCTTAACCGAAAAAGAAGTTTATGACCTAATCAAAAACTTTAAATACATCGTACCTCAAGGAAGTCCTATGGCCGGTATTGGGAATCCTTATCAAATTGCTTCTCTTTCCAATTGTTTCGTAATCGGTACTGATGGTAAATCAGATTCTTACGGTGGAATCATGAAAATAGACCAAGAACAGGTACAATTAATGAAGCGTCGTGGTGGCGTGGGTCACGACCTTTCGCATATACGACCAAAAGGTTCAGCGGTAAAAAATTCGGCTTTGACCTCAACAGGGTTGGTGCCTTTTATGGAGCGTTATTCAAATTCTACCCGTGAAGTAGCTCAAGATGGGCGTCGTGGTGCCTTGATGCTTTCTGTTTCTATCAACCACCCAGACGCAGAAGACTTTATCGATGCCAAAATGGAACAAGGCAAAGTGACTGGCGCCAACGTATCGGTTCGTATAGATGATGATTTTATGAAGGCGGTGGACAACAATACGAATTACACACAAAAATTTCCTATACATAGTGACAACCCAAGATTTACAAATGAAATAGAGGCCAATAAGCTATGGGATAAGATTGTACACAATGCATGGAAATCTGCTGAGCCAGGCATCTTATTTTGGGATACGATCATCAACGAATCGGTACCTGATTGCTATGCTGATCTAGGATATAAAACAGTTTCTACCAATCCGTGTGGAGAGATTCCATTATGCCCTTATGATTCTTGTCGTTTGTTGGCCATCAATCTTTTCTCTTATGTTGATCAACCATTCACCAAAGATGCATCGTTTAATTTCCCGCTTTTCAAAAAACATATTGCATTGGCCCAGCGCATAATGGATGACATCATTGACCTTGAACTTGAAAAAGTCGATGGCATCTTGGAAAAAATCATGGCGGATCCTGAGTTGGAAGAAACTAAATCGGTAGAAATAAGCCTATGGGAGAACATTAAGGAAAAAGCAATAAAAGGCAGAAGAACGGGAATAGGCATTACTGCAGAAGGCGATATGTTGGCAGCTTTAGGTCTTCGCTATGGAAGTGAGGAAGCCAATGAGTTTTCGATTGAAGTACATAAGAATATTGCCTTGGAAGCATATAGAGCTTCTGTTCATGCTGCTAAAGATCGTGGAGCATTCGAGATTTTTGATGCAGAAAGGGAAAAAGAAAATCCTTTTATCCTTCGCCTAAAAGAAGCTGACGAAAAACTGTATTATGAAATGTTGGAATATGGTCGTAGAAATATTGCCCTTTTGACAATTGCACCTACTGGCACAACCAGTTTAATGACCCAAACCACCTCGGGAATAGAGCCAGTTTTTCTTCCGGTTTATAAACGTAGAAGAAAGGTAAACCCCAATGACAAGAACGTTAATGTGACTTTTGTTGACGAAGTGGGTGATTCATGGGAAGAATATGTGGTCTTTCATCATAGATTCAGACAATGGATGGAGGTTAATGGTATTGATACCAATAAATCCTACAGCCAAGTAGAATTAGATAAAATAGTTAAGAAATCTCCTTATTATAAGGCAACCTCCAATGACGTGGATTGGTTGAGTAAAGTACGTCTTCAAGGTGGCGTTCAAAAATGGGTAGACCACTCTATTAGTGTTACAATTAACCTGCCAAATGAAGTTCAGGAAGACTTAGTGGGAAAATTGTATTTGGAAGCCTGGAAAGCAGGATGTAAAGGTGTTACCGTTTATCGCGATGGTTCCAGGTCTGGTGTATTGATTTCCAATGAGCCGGAAGCTGAAGAAACATTGACGCATTTCCCAACTAAACGCCCGCAAGTGCTAGAAGCAGATGTAGTACGTTTTCAGAACAATAAGGAAAAATGGATTGCCTTTATAGGTCTTGTCGATGACCAACCCTATGAGATTTTCACTGGACTCTCTGATGATGAAGATGGTATTTTGATTCCTCGTTGGGCAGAAAATGGTCTTATCATTAAAAACAGAGAAGAAGATGGCACTTCGCGTTATGATTTTCAATATAAAAACAAAAGAGGTTACAAAACCACTATTGAAGGTCTATCGCAAAAATTCAATCCTGAGTATTGGAACTATGCCAAGTTAATTTCAAGTACACTACGTCATGGCATGCCAATTGAAAAAATAGTTGATTTGATCAATAGTTTACAATTGGAAGGTGAATCTATAAGTACTTGGAAAAACGGAGTCGCTCGCGCCCTTAAAAGGTATGTTGCCGATGGTACGGCTGCAAAAGGTCAAAAATGCGATAATTGTAAATCCAATAACCTGATCTATCAAGAGGGCTGCCTAACATGTAAGGATTGTGGCTCTTCTAAGTGCGGATAATACGAAGTATGCAAATACCTTCTTTTTAGTTTTTCATCACAAAATGTTGGGGTAAGCTTTCATTTGTAATTACTTTTGCTCCAACAAAGTATAGAGGTTATGAAGAAGGTGTATTGTATTGGGGAATTACTCATCGATTTTGTTGCTGAAAAGCAGGGCAATGATCTTTCCAAAGCAGATGTATTTACTAAAAAAGCTGGCGGAGCACCAGCCAATGTGGCTTGTGCAATAGCCAAATTGGGTGGTTTAAGTAAATTCATTGGTGCCGTTGGTGATGATCAATTTGGTTCTTTTTTATTGAATGTGTTGGATGAAAACCATGTGGACATAACCCTTACCCAACGTTGTAAAAGTTTTACTACCATAGCCTTTGTCTCTATCGCCGAAGACGGTGAACGTGATTTTGTCTTTAGTCGTGGTGCTGATAAGGAATTAAAGTACGACTCTAGCCTAAAAACAAGTTTTAAAGAAAATATGGTTCATTTTGGGGCTGCAACTGCCCTATTGGGTGGCGACCTGGAATCTGCATATAGCCGTTACTTTTTTGATGCCCTAACACAAAATGCTTTTATAAGTTTTGATCCTAATTTTAGGGGGGACCTTTGGAAAGGCGAAGAAGCAGTCTTTATAAAAAAATGTATGCCCTTTGTTCAAAAAGCGCATTTGTGCAAATTTAGTCTTGAGGAGGCACAATTGCTTTCAGGAAAGACCAATTTAGAGGAATGTTGTGCCGTTTTACACGAAATTGGTACTGCAGTGATTGCTATTACGTTGGGTGGCGAAGGTACACTGTTGAGTACAGAGAATTCAAAACATACCATTCCGAGCATTAGCGTTAACCCGGTGGATACTACCGGTGCTGGAGATGCCTTTATTGGTTGCCTGCTTTATCAAATATCTACCATTCACAATCCTATGGATATATTAAAGGATATGGATTTATTGATTGAAATGGTTAAAAAAGCAAATGCCGCCGGTGCCATCACTACCACAAATTTTGGGGCCATACCTTCTTTACCAACCCATGATGCTATTTTCGGAAATTAATATTTAGCGGTATCATCTTGATTGCCCGATTTCAAAATCCACCTCTTTATATTACTATTTATTTAACCTAGGAAGTATACTATTTTGTTGTTTTTTGGTTTTTAGCAAAAAATTATGAAAAAAAGTGATTTTTTTTATTTATCTCATTTTCAACTATTTACATTTTATTTTCTTTAAAAATTTGTTAAATATTGTTTAAAACAGTACTATTTATTACATAGTACTGTAACAAAATAATATTGTTGTCGTCTTGTTAGTATAAATCAAATAATTATTAACATTTAAAAATATAAATCATGAGAGCAACAATCAGTACAACACCAACACAAGCGAGAACATCAACCATCTTTTCAAACTTTAGGAACAGCAAAAGAGTAAGCTGGACAGCAAGTAGGAATTATAGATAAGAAATAACAACGATCAACACAACAATCTAAAACAAGACATCATGAGAGCAACAATCAGTACAACACCAACACAAGCGAGAACATCAACCATCTTTTCAAACTTTAGGAACAGCAAAAGAGTAAGCTGGACAGCAAGTAGGAATTATAGATAAGAAATAACAACGATCAACACAACAATCTAAAACAAGACATCATGAGAGCAACAATCGGCACAACACCAACACAAGCAAGAACATCAACCATCTTTTCAAACTTTAGGAACAGCAAAAGAGTAAGCTGGACAGCAAGTAGGAATTACAGATAAGTCGTAACACGACTAAAGACAACAATACAACCTAAAAAACAGAACTAATGACAACCACCATCACCAATCAGTTCCCCACCCAATCAAAAAAGAATGCCTTTCTTTCAAGTTTCAACGCCAGTAAAAGAATAAGATGGGCAACAGACCAAAAATATAGCCACTAATCACGGCGAATTTTCCCCCAATATACTTTCATCAATCAAAACATAAGGAGGTAAGCTAAATATAGTTTATCTCCTTTTGCATTTTATGAATCAGTTCTTTGCGCCCATTCGGTCCAAGAACCGTCAAAAACTCCTTTTTCATTGTTAAGTCCGGCCAGTTCCGTAGCCAATAAAACAATACAGGCCGTAACACCAGACCCACAACTAAAGACCAAAGGTTGATCACCCAACTCTTTCTTGCCAAAGATTTCTAGAAGTCCCTCTTTGTTTTTGAATTTGCCATTTTCGAGTAAGGTCTCGTAAGGTATGTTCATGGATTTTGGAATACTCCCACTTCGTAAACCCTTTCTAGGTTCTGGAGCTGTTCCATTAAAACGACCAGCGGAGCGCGCATCTACAACCAAACTTTCTTCTTGATCTATATTCTTTAAAACAAAATCAAAGTTCTTCAACACATTAGGCTGCAATGAAGCAGTGAAATCACCGATTGCATATTTGATGGTTTTTCTAGTTTCAGTTTTAAATCCTTGTTGTTCCCATTCTGGCAAACCACCATCCAAAACGGCTACATTCTCATGCCCCATAACTTTAAACATCCACCAGACCCTAGGACTAAAATAGATGCCACGATTGTCATACACCACGACCTTACTTTTCTTGTTTATACCCAATCTTCTACTTTCCCGTTCAAATTGTTCAACTAAAGGAAAGGTATTTGGGTATTCAGAACTTGTATCGCTAAAAGTGTTTTTTAGGTCAAAGACGCGAGCGCCAGGAATGCTTATTGGTTCTGAAGGACTACTGGGTTGACTTGCATCAAGAACTACCATGTTGGGCTCTTTAAGATGAGTATTTAACCATTCGACATTGACTAAAAAGTTGTTCATTTTTTAATAATTATGAAATCTATATCAAGTTTAAGAATAATATTCCAAGACTTCATGTCCTCTTTTAGTTACAAAAGCATTTGGCCGGTCTTTTGCCCCAATACTCGTCACCATATTATGCATCTGTTTTTCCAAGTTCCAGTTATCGTCTTCTTGTTTTTTTGACCTTAAAAGCACAATTGCAGCATCGAGTTCATGAGATTTTACCTTTTCTCGTTTTAATAACCACAGTATTTCTAAAAAATCACTCTTGTACATATTAGGAAAGGTAAGTCTATCTATCCCTTTGATCATAACCTTGGAGCTATCTCTAGAACTATAACAAACCTTATGTAACAAAACATACTGAATGCATCTGTTCAATAAATCGTTTGTCTGGGCCGTTCTTAATTGCTTTGGAATGAATGAAATACCTTTCAATAATTTGGTGATTCCCCAATAACAGGAATGTTTGCCATAGCAACTGGTGTTAGAGCAAAATTCATTTTTATCACCTATATAACAACCATCATCAAACCTTTGGTATTTATAAAAGAATTCCAGCGCTCTGAAACTTTTATCACTTGGATTGTCATTAAAGTAGGCATCAAGATAAATCATATTCCCATTTAAACAGGGAATAGGAAAATGATCTTTTTTTAGGGTATAGATACCATGTTTGGTGTCAAAAAAATGTTGTTGTATCTCTTTTAAGGGTTTTTTTACCCTTGGATCATTTTGATCATGCTCAAGGTCTGCCAAAAGAATCAATGTCCATAATGTTGCCTTGAAATTTGGAACATAATGTGTATAATCAGGATAATATTTGTGGGTTTGAGGCAGTGTTTTCCAAAAGCCATTTTTTCCTTGGGCCTTAAAAATCCTATCTATGATTTTTTTCTTCTTGTCCAAAATTAAAGAGCATTATAAAAGCGGTGAAACCTCTCTAAAGTTACGGTATAATTCGCTTAAAAACAGAGTGGAATTGGGTTTATAACACCCTTTCTGAAATATGAGTTGTTTTAAGCCGTTTCTGGAAAAAAGCTTAAAAAAGTTGAACTCTTTGTCATAAATCAACAGATCTTGTAACTAAATTTAGTAGAGAGAAGAATTAAAAATGAACGAAACACTTGAAACCACCTTTCTGAAGACCTTGGAGCAAAACCAGCAGAAACTCTTCAGGATTTGCTCTGTTTATGGCAAAGATACTGAAGACACCAAAGACCTTTTTCAAGAAGTTTTGATTCATATCTGGAAATCAATGCCTTCTTTCAAAGGGAATTCCTCGATGGGTACATGGATGTTCCGGATTACCTTGAACGTTTGTCTTCGATTAAAAACAAAGGAAATAAAGAGGAAAAAGAAGATGTTACGAATGAACAGTCAAGCCATTCACTTTCACAAAACTGAAATCGCTACGGAAGATGATCAAGAAAGGCATGGTCAACTTTTACAATTACGAAAATGCATCAAACAACTCAACGAAGCCGATAAAGCAGTCATCACACTTTATTTGGAGCAACTGCCTTATAAAGAGATATCCAAAGTTACCGGCTTGACGGAAAATAATATTGCTGTAAAAATAAAGCGCATCAAAAAGAAATTGTTGAACTGTTTAAGACCTATATCATGATAGAAGACGAATTGATACAAATCTGGCAATCCTCCCCCGAACAGGAACAAATAAAATTCGAGAAATCGAGATTGATGCTAGACATGCAATCGAGTTTAGATCGATTTCATAGGTTGATAAAGTATAGTCTTTTGGTAGAGCAAATTGCTGTTATTATAATTATTCCTGTATTCTTGTTTATTGTTTACTGGGTGCCTCCTGTACTATCTAAAATTGCGTCTTTTCTAATAGTGTTGTGGGCCATATGGTACATGTTTAGACTTAGAAAAATAAAAGAAAAACAACCAAAATCAATTCTACTAAACTATTTGGATTACCTAAAGAAAAACAGAGGTTACTTAAGGTATCTTAAAAATATGACAGACACGGCAATGTACTGGTATATCTTGCCACCGATGACTGGTTATTTCATGTTTATTATCGGTGCTCATCTCTACGCAAAAGGCCCTACTGCCTTCTTTTTATTAACACTACTTCTCGGGATGGGTGCAAGTATTGCCTATTACTTATATTTTAGATGGATTGTCAAAAAAATCTACATGCCAAGACTGCAAAAAATTGACAGCCTTATCAAAACCTTGGAAGAATGATTTTTAAATTGAGACTCTCCGTTCTACTAGTTGTACAATTATATTGTTCTACAAATGAATTTGGAGTTATTGAACAAAGCTTTCCCCAATTGGTATTTAGCGTAATTTCGAATTGGATTTTGCAACAGGTAACATAAAATCAATTATACTTCACCTTTCTTAAGATGCGCAACGACTCTTTTAGCGATTTATACACTTCTTGATTATTCTTTTTTAAAAGTGGTCTTGCCTTTTCCATTTGTTCCTTGGCCTCTTCAAATCCGTTTAAATAACAGATAAGGTAGGTGGCAGGTAATAGTCTTAAATCTCCTTTTTCTACTCGACTCAAGGCGATATTTTTCTCCAGTTTTTGAAGTAAGGTATTATTAGCATTGAGAATGTGATGGAGGGTCTTTTTTTCATATTGGGGAGGATTAAAAACAAGCTCACTCTGAATTTGGTACGTGCCATTATCTTCAAAGGTAATCGCCACCTTTTCCAAGGGGTAATAATTGAGTTTATTTCCCAAACCTAAACGAACATATTCGATGGTGCTAAAGGTGGTGTCATCATAATGAATAGACACCTCATCCAAGGTAGAATAGAACAGTTTTACCTGTTCGTTGATCAGCTCAATATCTACCCTGGAAAAATATACTTCCTCTTTTACTTTTTTAGTGTTCCCCGCCCAACAGACCACAAACTGTTCTTTAAAAACCTTGTAGTTACTTTCAAGGTCCTTATGTCGATTATTTATAAAGTCAATAACACCATCGAGGGTAAGTTCAATATTGTTACGGGCGTGCAGTTCAATGGTGGAAACAGCCTCGGAATTAATGTCTTTCAACTCTATATCATAGGCCTTGGGCAAGCTGATACTACCTTCTCTAAAAAAGACCGAACCGCCGTAGTACTTCCAAATATTTTTTCGAAGAGCACATACCCGTCCGTTCGATTTTATGGTAACCAAGCCAACGACCCTACCTTCCTCTAAATGCGGAAACGGAATATTCTCATAAGCAATCAACGGTGGATTATCTAGATAGGCATTTACCAAGTTTTGGATCTTACTATCATCAAAAAAATCGACCCCAACAATCTTATTGTCTTCATCTTCCACCCCGACGACGATAAATGAATTGTTTTTTGGATTGCTATTGGCAAGAGCACAAACATGTTTTAAAAACTTGGCTTTTCCTTCTTTGTGACCAATGGCAATAAAACGCTTTTTGTCGTAGAAACTATTCTCGTCGTTATGTGCGAGAAGGTTTTTTACGAGAAGGCGTTTGTTGATCATAGTTCTTTCTTCACAATCGTACTACTTGCTTGCGCTGTTGGCATAACTACTAGATCTGCAATGTTCACATGATATGGTCGAGTCACAACAAAAAGAATGATATCGGCAATATCTTCTGGTTTTAAGGGTTGGAATCCTTTATAGACAACATCGGCCTTATTATCATCACCTTTAAAACGTACCTGACTGAATTCGGTCTCAACCAATCCAGGGTTTACCGCCCCCACTCGAATTCCATATTGATTCAAATCGATACGCATGCCTTGATTGATAGCATCAACCGCATGTTTACTTGCACAATACACATTTCCTTTGGGGTACACTTCTTTCCCGGCTGTCGATCCTATATTTATGATATGACCAGCCTTTTCAGCAACCATAGTTGGCAATACAGCTTTCGAGACATAAAGTAACCCTTTCACATTAATATCGATCATGGCATCCCAATCGTCTAGGCTTCCTTCTTCAATGGAATCCAATCCATGGGCATTCCCCGCATTATTTACCAAAATGTCAATATTGCAAAAATCCTTGGGCAATGCGTTAATTTTACTTGTGACATCTGCCTTGTTGCGAACATCAAAATTCAAGGTATGCACTCGGGTTAATTTTTCCAGTTCTTTTTCTAATGCGTCCAATCTTTCTTGACGCCTTCCACAAAGGACTATATTGAAATTGTTCTCTGCAAAAAGTTGAGCTGTTGCGCGACCAATGCCACTTGTCGCCCCAGTTATTAAAGCTATTTTATTCATATTATTCAATCAATATTATGGTACCGAATGACCAAGACTGGCCTCCAATAAAATGAACCAATCTTCCAAGTCCATTTGTATGTCACTTGCCTTAAGGGCATCTGTCAAACGATTTTTAGTTGTGGTGCCAACCACCGGAAGTACTTTTGCGGGATGCTTCATAATCCAGGCCAATAAAAGTTGGTCTTCGGTTGCATTGTATTTATCCATCATGGGTGCCAATTCTCTCCGAATACGTTGTGTTTTTGGTGTGTTTTCCCTAAAATAACTCCCTAACGGACTCCATGACATGGCCAATCTATTGTTTGCCACAATATCATCCAAAGAACCATCATACATCACAGAATTAGCTGTTAAAGAAAACTCTATTTGGTTAGCTGCCATTGGCAATCTGGACTCAAGCATGGCCATTTGGGAAGGTGTGTAATTAGATACTCCGATCTCTAATATCTTTCCCGCTTTCAAAAGTTCTTCAACGGCTTCTTTAATAACATCAGGATCCATTAACGGGCTGGGTCTGTGTAACAATAACAAATCTAAATAATCAGTCTTCAAGTTTTTAAGTGAATTTTCTGTAGACCAAATAATATGCTCCTTAGTATAATTGTAGTGGTTAACAGTGCTTTTCCGATTATCAGACATTAATTGAATACTGCATTTAGAGATCAGCTGAATATCTTCTCTTTTGATTTTAGTATTTGGGAATGCATTTCCGAAGTCCTCCTCAGTAGTGTATCCACCATAAATATCGGCATGGTCAAAAGTGGTGATTCCCAACTCGAAACAGTGCTGCATTAAGCCGATTATTTCCTTTTTTTTAAGCTGTTTTCCCCATCTGCCCCAAGTCATGGTTCCAGCAATAATTTTTGAAAATTTTGTTATGTTTGCCATAGGTATGTGAAATTAAAAAGAAATCACTTAAAAACTTCATAAAAATAGGGGCTATCGTCATTTTTTAACCAATCGTTAACAGCGATACAATGAATAAATTTTCAATTTGCACCACTGTTAAGATCAAAACAAACCATTACCAGAAAACATATTAAAATATATGGAAGAAAATACTACTGTAGACATTAGCGCAGTGAACGAGAAAATTGCCAAGGAAAGTGCTTTTATAGACTTGCTAATGTTGGAAATGAATAAGGTAATCGTAGGCCAAAAACATATGGTCGAAAGATTGCTCATTGGTCTTTTAGGACAAGGTCATATTTTATTGGAAGGTGTTCCTGGACTTGCAAAAACCCTCGCCATAACTACCTTGGCAAAAGCCGTTAAAGGAAGTTTTAGCAGAATACAGTTTACGCCCGATCTTTTGCCTGCAGATGTTGTGGGTACATTGATCTACAACATGAAAGAAAATGATTTTTCGATTAAGAAAGGGCCAATCTTCGCCAACTTTGTGTTGGCAGATGAAATAAATAGGGCACCGGCAAAGGTACAATCAGCACTATTGGAAGCAATGCAAGAAAAGCAAGTAACCATTGGTGACGAGACTTTTATCCTGGATAAACCATTCTTGGTTATGGCTACCCAAAACCCAGTAGAACAGGAAGGTACCTATCCACTACCTGAGGCACAGGTTGACCGTTTTATGTTGAAAACAGTTATTGACTATCCTAAAATGAATGAGGAGCAATTGATTATGCGCCAGAATCTTTTAGGTAAATACGATGAAGTAAAACCGGTCATTACTACCAAGCAGATCCTAAGTGCCCAAAAGGCAGTTAGAGAGGTCTACATGGATGAGAAAATAGAAAAATACATTTTGGATATTGTCTTTGCGACCCGTTATCCAGAAAAATATAACCTAGAAAACCTAAAACCCTTAATTAGCTTTGGAGCTTCACCACGTGGTAGTATTAATCTAGGAAATGCTGCTAAATGTTATGCTTTTATCAAACGAAGGGGGTATGTTGTCCCAGAGGATGTAAGGGCTGTAGTGCATGATGTGCTCAGGCACAGAATAGGCATTACCTATGAAGCCGAAGCTGAGAACATTACTTCTGAGGAAATCATCAACAAAATTGTTAATGAGGTTGAGGTGCCTTAAAAATAAGGATTGGTCAAATGCCAAAAACTTCATCAACCCCCTAAATAACCTACTACTTTTTCTAAATGATAAGTAAGGTTTATTAAACGACAATGGATACCAAAGAATTACTAAAGAAAGTTCGTAAGATCGAGATTAAGACACGGCGTCTTTCCGATCATATTTTTGGAGGGGAATACCATTCCACCTTCAAAGGTCGCGGAATGACTTTTAGTGAAGTCCGGCAGTATCAATTTGGTGATGATGTACGTAGTATAGACTGGAATGTTACTGCGAGATATAATGAACCTTATGTAAAAGTCTTTGAGGAAGAACGGGAACTCACCATGATGTTGATGGTTGATGTGAGTGGGTCCGAACTTTTCGGAACAACCAATCAATTCAAAAAAGGAGTTATCACTGAAATTTCAGCCACCTTGGCGTTTTCTGCTTTGCAGAATAATGATAAAGTGGGGCTAATTCTGTTTTCCGATGAGGTAGAGCTTTTTATTCCACCCAAAAAGGGAAAGACGCATGTTCTAAGAATCATTAGGGAATTACTTGAATTTAAGCCAAAAAGCAACAAAACAGATATTGCCGAGGCCTTAAAATATTTGACCAATGTAATGAAGAAGAAGGCCATCGTATTTGTGCTTTCAGATTTCATTGCTGAGGATTATGAACGAACCTTAAAAATTACCGGCAACAAACATGATGTTACCGGAATAAGGGTTTATGATGAGCGTGAAGAACACATTCCAAATTTGGGCATGGTACAAATGCAAGATGCTGAAACGGGTGCCTTTCAATTGATAAACACCCAATCAAAAAGGGTGCGTAATGCTTATGGGCAACATCATCGCGATAGGGTAAAGTATTTTCAGGAGACCTTTACCAAATCAGGTTGTGGGGTTTTGAGCTGTAGAGTTGATGAGAGTTATGTGAAGAAGCTATTAGGCTATTTTAAAAGAAGAGGATAAGTGGGAAGTTTGAATTTTGAAATACAGAATATAAAGATACCATCGCAAAGCTTGCGATGTATGGTTATATGCCTGTTTTTAGTTTCTTTAAATGGATTTGGACAGAACGCTCCAAAAGTTTCCTCAGAAGTTGATACCACCTTCATAAAAATTGGTGATCAACTAAAATTCAAAGTCATCGTTGAAGTAGATTCTACCGATATTGTCATTTTTCCAGAAGGTCAAACATTCTCTCCACTGGAAACCGTTGAGGCATTTGCCACAGATACAACTCGAAAGAACGACAGGGTAACTCTATTGAAAACCTATGCCCTTACGCAGTTTGATTCTGGATTCTACAAATTGCCATCGCAGCGCATCGAAATCAATGGCAAAGGATTTTTCACCGATTCATTACTTGTAAATGTTGCTACGGTTCCTGTAGATACCCTCGCACAAAAAATGTATGACATAAAACCATTGATACAAGTCGAGAAAAGTAACTCTCAATGGTGGATCATCTTATTAATCGTTCTCGTTGTTTTAGGAATTATAGGAGCCTTGGTATATTGGTTTGTACTGCGTAAAAAGCCCTTGACGGAAGAAGAGAAAGAAGCGCTTCTACCACCATATGATAGGGCACTTCTAGAATTGAAAAAGTTGGACAACTCCAAGTACTTGATTAAAGACGAATACAAACAATACTATTCTGAACTTACAGATATTGTTCGTTCATATTTAGAGGAAGATGCCAATGTATCAGCACTTGAAAGTACTACTAATGAGTTGATTACCAAGTTAGAGATGCTTAAAGATGCCGGAGAACTTGACCTAGATACTGACACCATTAAACAATTCAAAAACATTCTTCAAACTGCCGATTTAGTGAAATTTGCCAAGTCAAAACCTCCGACTTCGGTGGCCCATCAAGATCGCAAGGCAGTTGAACAAATTGTGGTGAAGACACACGACGCCATTCCAGAACCGACCCTTGAGGAACTTATGGCACAAGAAGAATATCTAGAAGAATTGGCGCGCAAACAACAACGAAAAAAATGGGTGCTAGCAGGAACTGCGGCAGCTGCTTTAGTGTTGGTTTCCGCTGTAACATTTGTCAGTTATTATGGGGTGAAAAAAGCTTGGGACACTGTGTCTGGGCACCCTACTAAAAAACTATTGGATAACGAATGGGTTGCAAGTTCCTACGGATCTCCTCCAATAAATTTAGAAACACCAGAAGTTTTGGTAAGACAGGTAATTGAAATCCCTGCTGAGGCAAAAGCAACCATAAAAGAATTGCAATCTTTTGCCTTTAGAGATGATAAAGCGCTATTGACTTTGGCGAGTACCTCAACCACTTTTACCCAACCAGCTGAGCCAGAATTTGAGAAGACGATTGAGCAATTGCTCAAAAACTTTGAAAATCAGGGGGCAAAAAACATCATTACCAAACAAGAAGAGTTTGTTACCGTAACAGGGGTTAAAGGCATAAAAACTTATGGAAGCGGAAAATTCAAAGTTCCAGAATCGGAAGATCTGATTAAAGGGAAATATGTAATCCTAAGTTTTGGGGGCAAAGGATTTCAACAACAAATCCTGTTGACCTGGCAAGATGGAGACACCTATGCACAAGAGATTATAGATAGAATATTGACAACTGTTGAAGTTAAAACAGAAGTATAAATGATAGAGAATATATCATTCGCGAATCCGGAGTTCCTTTGGTTGCTATTGCTGCTTCCACTGGCCATTCTGTGGTATGTTCTAAAACGACGTGAGCAAACAGCTTCTCTTAAAATTTCGAGTTTGAAAGGTTTTTCAAAATCGAGCATCCTTCCAAAAATAAAACCATTGTTATTCGTGTTTCGAATATTGGCTTTGGCATCTATAATTGTCGCAATGGCACGACCACAGACCGAGGATATTTCAACTAGGACAAAAACAACTAAGGGTATAGATATTGTAATGGCCATTGATGTTTCTTCGAGCATGTTGGCAAGAGATTTAAAACCTAATCGTTTATCAGCATTAAAGGAAGTTGCGGCTGATTTTATTCGTCAAAGACCTAATGATAGAATAGGCCTTGTTGCTTATGCAGGGGAAGCCTTTACTAAAACTCCGATTACCAGTGATAAATCAATTGTATTGAATTCACTTCGTGAAATCACCTATGGGCAATTGAATGATGGTACCGCTATTGGAATGGGTTTGGCGACTTCAGTAAACCGTCTTAAAGAAAGTAAGGCAATAAGTAAAATTATCATCTTGCTTACAGATGGTGTAAACAACTCCGGTTTTATCGAGCCACAAACGGCTGCCGATCTTGCCGTTGAGTATGGCATAAAATCATACACTATTGGTCTTGGAACCAACGGAAATGCCCTTTCGCCAATAGCGTATAATGCAGATGGTTCTTATAGATATGGAATGCGCCAGGTAGAAATCGATGAAAAATTATTAGAAGGAATAGCTGAGACCACAGGTGGCAAATACTTTAGGGCAACCGACAATGAAAAACTGGAAGCCATTTACGATGAAATCAACAAATTGGAAAAAACAGAAGTAGAGGAATTCAAATATTACAAATACGAGGAGAAGTTTAGGCCATGGATTTTTTTGGCAGGGGCTCTACTTCTATTGGAGTGGTTGTTCCGTAATACATTGTTCCGAAGTTTTATTTAAGATATGATTCAGTTCGACGAAAAAATATATTTCTATGTGCTTGCCATCATTCCGGTAATGGTAGTGCTGTTCATTTTGCTCCAAATCTGGAAAAAACGCACACAGAAAAAATTCGCCGATATAGCATTGTTTAAAAGATTAACACCCAATAGGTCTAGTTTTAAGTCCACCTTAAAATTATTGTTCTTTCTTTTGGGTATTACTTTATTGACTCTGGGGTTGGTCAACCCCAAGATTGGGACAAAATTGGAAACTGTAAAAAGAGAAGGTGTTGACATTGTTTTTGCGGTAGATGTTTCTAAAAGTATGCTGGCTGAGGATATTGCGCCAAATCGTCTGGAAAAGGCTAAACGTCTGGTTTCAGAAATTATCAACCAATTGGCAAGTGATCGTATTGGAATAATTGCCTATGCTGGGCAAGCATTCCCACAGTTGCCAATCACCACTGATTATGGTGCTGCAAAGATGTTCCTCCAAAATATGAACACCAATATGTTGACCTCCCAAGGCACGGCTATCAACGAAGCCATTGAATTGGCGACCACATATTACGATGACGAGGAACAGACCAATCGTGTTTTGTTTATTATTTCAGATGGCGAAGACCATTCAGAGGGAACAACCTTGAAAGCGGTAGATGATGCTATCGAAGAAGGTATTCAAATCTTTACAATCGGAGTGGGAAAAAGTAAAGGAGCACCCATCCCCATTAAAAGAAACGGTGTTGTAGAAAGTTTGAAAAAAGACAGACAGGGGGAGGTAGTGATCACAAAATTGAATGAAACCATTTTACAAGATATCGCAAGCGAAGGGGAAGGGGAATATATAGATGGTTCCAATACCTCAGATGCAGTAGAACAGATAAAGGAGATTCTTCTTCAAATGGACAAGACCGAGTTTGAAGCCAAGCAATTCGCAGAATATAAAGATCAGTTTCAATGGTTTTTAGGAGGAGGGCTTTTATTTTTATTTTTGGATGTTTTTATTCTTGATAAAAAGACCAAATGGCTTAAAAAGTTGAACCTTTTCAATGAAAAGAATAGAGAAACATAAGATGAACAAGTATTTACTCATATTGTTATTTATAGGTTCTGCCTCTATTGCACAAGACAAGAAAGAGGAGAAGCTAAAAGAGAAGGCTCTCAATGAGTCGACTAACTTAACTTGGGAAGGAAACAAATCCTTGTCTGAAGATAATTTTGTTTCTGCTGAAGTAGATTACCGAAGAGCGATTGCCAAAAGTGAAGAGAACAATGCCGCACCCTATAATTTAGGAAATGCTTATTACAATAAGGAAACCTATAGCGAGGCCTTTGGACGTTTTAAACAAGCTGGTGAATTGGCCAATGGAAAAGCAGATAAACACAAGGCCTACCACAATATGGGCAATGTGTTCATGAAACAGAAGCAGTATGAAAAAGCGGTTGAAGCATACAAAGAGGCGTTGAGAAACAATCCGAAAGATGAAGAAACCCGCTATAATCTTGCTTTGGCCAAAGAGCTTTTAAAAAAGGAACAAGAAGAGCAAGAGAAAAACGACGAAAACAAGGATAATCAGGACCAGAAAGACAAACAAGACCAAGATCAAAAGAACGACGGGGATAACAAAGAGGATAACAAGGATCAGGACGAAAGCGACAAAAAAGACGAGGGCGACGAAGGGGATAAAGGCGAAGAAAAGAAAGAGGACAATAAAGAAGGTGATGGTGATAAAAAGGAGGAAGAAAAAAAACAGCCTGAAAAAGGAGATCAACCTCAGGAACAAAAGCAGCAGCCAAGACCCAATCAATTGTCCAAGCAACAGATTCAAAATCTGTTAGAGGCCATGCAGAACGAGGAGAAAAAAGTACAGGAAAAAATAGATGCCCAAAAGGTCAAAGGTGCCAAGGTCAAAAATGAAAAGGATTGGTAATTAAAATGAATTTAAAAACCCTCATATCATTTCTTCCGTTGTTGTTCATTGCTTTTGTGATGAACGCTCAGGGTGATGCCGTGACTTTTGAAATGAATCTCAGTAAAGAAAAACTGGGAATCAATGAAAGATTACGTGTTGAGTTTACCATGAACAAAGATGGCGACGACTTTACACCTCCTGATTTTAATGGGTTTAGGGTGCTTATGGGACCTTCACAGGCAATTAGTTCCTCATGGATCAATGGAGTACGTTCTTATTCCAAAACTTATTCATATACGCTGGCCCCTACGGCTCGTGGCAATTACACTATAAAACAGGCTTCTATCGTCATAGAAGGGAAAACCTATAAATCATTGGCGAAAAAGGTTGAGGTAACCGCTGCTGTTGATAAACCTAATGGCCAAACTACCGCAGACGATTATGCCAGTGACAATTTACATTTGGTAGCAGAGGTGTCCAAAAGCGATCCCTACCTTAATGAAGAAATCAGTGTAGTTTATAAACTGTATGTAAGTCCGTCTATCCGTGTTTCCAATTACCGTCAATTGGACAACCCCAAATACAATAATTTCTGGAGCCAAGATATTCCAGTGCAGCGTCTAAATGCAGAAAACGGGACTTATAAGGGAAAACCCTATCGCTACGTCATATTGAAAAGGGTAGTGTTATATCCTCAAAAAACTGGAAAATTAGAGATTGAACCCTTGTCTTTGGATGTTACTGTTGATGTCCCAACAAATAAGCGTGACTTTTTTGGGGGAAGAGTTTATACGCAGACTAACAAAACAGTAGCCGCAGGCAAAAGAACAATTAATGTAAAAGCGTTGCCTACTGCAGGTAAACCTGCAGATTTTGGAGGGGCTGTTGGCGAATTTGACTTTAGTGTCACAACTAGTAAGTCCAGTTTAAATGCGTCTGAATCACTTCAGGCGGTTGTTGAAGTTGATGGTAAAGGAAATCTTAAATTGTTTCAATTACCGAAACCAGAATTACCAGGTTCGTTGGAGGTATACGACCCTGAACATAATGAAAGTGTCCGAACCAACCTTGGTGGTATGAGGGGTAAGGTAAGTGATAGTTATACTATTGTTCCTTCATTCAAAGGAAAATACCCAGTGCCAAGTATTGCTTTTAGTTACTTCAATCCTAAAACAGCAAAATACCATACGCTGAATTCTGAAGAAATAGTAATCAATGTAATAGAGGGGCCAACGAATTCTACAACCTCTCCATCTGCAAATACAAGCACATCCAAACAATCGGTCGTTACCACAGGGAATCAATTTAGTTTCATAAAATTAAAACCAAATCTTAAGACAATAGGGAGTAATTACTTTTTTGGCTCAACATGCTTCTTCCTATGGTGGTTATTACCGCTGTTGTTAATTCCGTTAGCGATTGTATTCAGAAAGAAACGCGAGGCCATTGCAGGTGATATAGCAGGCAATAAAATAAAAAGAGCCAATAAATTGGCCAGAAAATATTTATCAGCGGCTAAAAAGACCTTAGGTAAAAAAGATGCGTTCTATGTAGCCTTGGAAAAAGCATTACATAATTACTTGAAGGCCAAATTAAAGATTGAGACTTCTGAATTCAGCAAGGATAAAATAGCAACTTTGTTAATCGAAAAGAAAGTAGATGAGCCAACAAAAGATGGTTTTATAGGTTTACTGAAGAACTGCGAAATGGCCCGATACAGTCCCTTTTCAGATGTTCAGATGCAACAGGATTATGATAAGGCTAGTGAGGTAATCTCTTATCTGGACAAACAATTATAGACTATGAAGCAACTACTTTCCATAATTGTATTCCTATTCTCATTTTTGGGAATTGCTCAAAATGACGTTATTTTCAATAAGGCCACCGAGGCATATAATAACGGAGACTATCAAACATCTATTGATAGTTATTCGAAGATTTTAGAAAACGGACAACATTCCGCGGAACTCTATTTTAATTTAGGCAATGCCTATTATAAGCTGAACCAAATCGCGCCAAGCATTTATAATTATGAGAAAGCTCTTTTGTTGTCGCCCAATGATAACGAAATAAAAAACAACCTTTCTTATGCTCAAAATATGACTCTTGATGCCATTGAAACCTTGCCAGAAACAGGTTTAACAAAAATATACAAGACCATTACTGGAATAATGACTTTTGATCAATGGAGCTATACCGCGATTGTATTCATGATTTTATTTGTGCTACTATATATAGCTTTCTACTATTTTACTTATGCCACTAAAAAGCGAATCGCCTTTATTGGCAGTTTTGCCTGTCTTTTTGTTTCAATTATTGCAGTGATATTTGCTTTTATACAGTATAGTGACTTCAGTTCAGATCAGCCCGCGATTGTCTTTGACAGTGAAGTACGCATTAAGGCCGAACCTAACAAAAGAAGTGAACAGATATTTATACTCCATGAAGGCACCAAGGTAAATGTTCTTGAAGAATTGAATGAATGGAAAAAAATCAAGATAGTTGATGGCAAAACCGGCTGGGTTACTTCAGAAAGTATTAAACTGTTAAAGGATTTTTAGTCTTTCTTTAACGCTATTTAAAGGAAAGTCCATTATTTTAGCCGAAATTCAAGAATAGCCAACAATGAAACTCTTTTTGCAAATTGTTCTTTCTATTTTTCTTGCAACAAGCATTGTGGCCCCTTCGGTTATTTCCTTAATTGATTCTGATAATAAAATGGAGTTGGTCTTGGACCAAAATGAGGACGACAACCAAAAAGAAAATAAGGAAGGTGAAAAAGAAAGTAGTGATAAAGACACCTTTTATCACATTTGGAATAATTCCCTTTCTTCTTATTCAGTAAGTAAATCTGGAAACAACACATTCTATCTTGAGGAGTGTTATGGCCCTACATTGAACATTTTTCTTCCCCCCCCGGAATTAAGTTAGTTTTATAATAATACTTCATCTGTTCAATTTGAAGTTCTTACCTTATATATCTTATAGGGGATTTTACTATTTACCAATTTAAAACTATTGAAATGATACATAAAGCACTAGATAAAGCAACACAATCATCCTTAACACCAAATGGTGTGCTAATTGATTTAATGGATGGGAATAAAAGATTCATTGAAACGAAAATGGAATCCAGGGATCTTGAAAGTCAAAGAAACCAAACCGTCGGTGGACAATTCCCCAAAGCTGTGGTTTTATCTTGTATTGACTCCAGAGTTCCTGTAGAAACCATTTTTGACCAAGGTATCGGTGATGTTTTCGTTGCACGCGTTGCCGGAAATTTTGAAAACACCGACATTTTAGGAAGCCTTGAATACTCTTGTAAAGCTGCTGGTAGTAAACTGGTGTTGGTATTGGGCCATGAATCCTGTGGTGCAGTAAAAGCTGCTATCGACGGTGTTGAATTAGGAAACATCACCTCAATGTTAGGAAACATTCTGCCTGCAGTAAAACAAACATCAGACCAAGTTGAGGGTGAAGCCAGTTCTTCAAACAGTGAATTTGTAGCAAAAACCGTAGAAAATAACGTTGCACTTTCTATTGAAAGAATTCGTGAAAAGAGTCCAATTCTTAAAGAAATGGAAGTCAATGGCGAAATCAATATTGTAGGCGGCGTATATCACCTTTCTACAGGTAAAGTTGTCTTACTATAATCAAATTCAATCTGTAAAATGAAAAATTTATTTTCAAATTTTAAAGGTGATCTTCTAGGAGGAATCACTGCAGGAATTGTTGCCCTCCCCTTGGCACTTGCATTTGGTGTAAGTTCAGGTCTAGGGCCTAGTGCAGGTCTTTATGGCGCAATATTCATTAGTTTTTTCGCCGCTTTGTTTGGGGGTACAAACACTCAAATTTCCGGCCCAACTGCACCAATGACCGCAGTAAGTATGGTGGTCATTGCTGGTATTATTGCTGTTTATGACGGCAGTGTTGAAAAAGCACTCCCAGCTATCTTGACAATATTCTTATTGGCAGGTTTAATGCAAATAGGTTTAGGTCTTTTGGGTATTGGAAAATACATTAGATACATTCCTTATCCCGTGGTTTCAGGTTTTATGACAGCAATAGGTGTTATTATACTTATCACCCAGATTATGCCTGCTTTAGGGTACTATCCGAAAGAAGATGATTCTTGGGTTGAACCCTTTAAACCTCAGGCTGAAGAATTGATTTTAGAAAACATCCTTAAAGATGAAGCTGGAGAAGGTATTCTCGTACTGGAAGATTTTAAAGAAACCATCTCAAGGGCCGACGAAGTAACTGAAACAACCATTTGGGAAGAATCGAAGACTTTGGCAGCTAAGGAAGCTTCAGGTGTTTTGGGTGCTATTAAGGTCTTGCCCAGAGCTTTGAAAAATATAAATTGGCTCGAACTCGGTCTTGCTCTTGCGACCATTCTAATTATTTATGGATTTAAGCGCATCACCACAACAGTACCTAGTACGCTTGTTGCATTGATACTGGTTTCAGGAGTTGCTTATGGTTTTGGACTTGATTACAGAACAATTGAAAAAATCCCAGAAGGTTTTCCAATGCCCAATTTGGAGATATTCACAGCGTTTGAGTTTGGATCCATTTCTCCCTATATATTCACGGCTCTAACCCTCGCACTCTTAGGAGCTATCGATTCGTTATTAACATCGGTTGTTGCTGATAATATGACTAAAACCAAGCACAAACCAAATAAGGAGTTGATTGGTCAGGGAATAGGAAATACAATCGCCAGTATTTTTGGTGGAATTCCTGGAGCCGGTGCAACCATAAGAACAGTAGTAAACATTAATTCAGGCGGAAAGACCAGATTATCCGGAATGGTTGCTGGGATTCTTTTATTAGTGATTCTACTAGCAATGGGGCCAATAGCATCACAAATTCCAGCCGCTGTTTTAGCGGGTATTTTAATAACCGTAGGTATAGCGGTGATGGATTATAAAGGACTAAAAGCTATTCCCAATTTACCAAAAGATATAAAGTTAGGGCCATTAAAGCTAAGCTCTGAGGTAGTCGTAATGATTGTGGTATTGGTACTTTCCACTTTTTGGAATCTCGTATACGCAGTGGGTATTGGATTGGTGATTGCCTCCTTAATGTTCATGAAGAAACTTGGTGATCTTACCGCTGAGCGCTCAGAGGTAAAGTCATTGGGTAAAGAGAAAGGATGGGCCGATGAAGCAGATTTTCCAAAAGAGTTTGAAGAAGAAGTCTTTATTAAACACATTAAAGGGCCTTTATTCTTTGGAACAACTAGTGAATTTCAACAACTGGCAAATCAGATTCCTAGTACCGCATCCTATACTATCATTCGACTTGATAGAATGCAATATATGGATCAGTCTGGTCTATATGCCATGGAAGATGTTTTGCAAGAACTCAACAAAAAAGATATTACCGTACTTTTTGTTGACCTATTGAGACAGCCCAGATATATGATGGAACGTATTGACATTATTCCTGATTTTATTCCTGAAGAACATATTTTCGATACTTTTAAGGATTGTGCCAAGTGGATTAAAGAACATGTAGATTATAAACACTAGAATATAGTTTTAACAGCAAATAAACCGTGTCCTCGATAAAGACGCGGTTTTTTATGCCTTTGAGTGGCTATACTTCATAGATTGTTTTAAATTTGTCCTCTTAGTTTTGTATCATGATCGATAAGATAAAGGAACATATTGCTGAAGTTGAAAATTTCAAAGCTGAATCTAATGAAGCTTTAGAGGCTTTTCGAATTAAATATTTGGGGAAAAAAGGTCTTCTCAATGAGTTTTTTGCTGAGTTTAAAAACGTTCCCAACGAGCAAAAAAAGGAATTTGGCCAAACAATAAACAAGTTGAAGATTTCGGCCACGGAAAGAGTTAATTCCTTAAAAGATACATTGGAGAACAAAACGGACGAGGCTAGTATTTATGGGGATTTAACCCGGCCAGGTGAAGCAATGGCATTAGGCTCAAGGCATCCTATCTCTCTTGTAAAGAACCAGATTATCGACATTTTTTCAAGAATAGGCTTCAATGTTTCAGAGGGGCCCGAAATTGAAGATGATTGGCATAACTTTACAGCTTTAAACCTTCCTGAATATCATCCAGCAAGGGATATGCAGGACACATTCTTCATTCAAACCGATCCAGATATCTTATTAAGAACGCATACTTCATCCGTTCAGGTGCGTTATATGGAGAACAACAAACCTCCAATCCGAACGATTTCTCCTGGAAGGGTTTATAGAAACGAGGCCATATCTGCTCGTTCACATTGCTTTTTTCATCAAGTGGAAGGTTTATATATTGACAAGGATGTTTCTTTTGCAGATCTTAAGCAGACCCTACAGTTTTTCACAACTGAGTTGTTCGGGAAATCAAAAATCAGGCTAAGACCATCATACTTCCCATTTACCGAACCAAGTGCAGAAGTTGATGTTTACTGGGGACTCGAGACTGAAACCGATTATAAGATGACCAAAGGGACCGGTTGGTTAGAAATAATGGGCTGTGGTATGGTTGATCCAAACGTACTGGAAAATTGTGGGATAGACTCAAACGAGTATTCAGGTTTTGCCTTTGGGATGGGAATAGATCGTATTGCCTTATTACTTCATCAAATATCTGATATTCGATTATTGAGTGAAAATGATGTTCGTTTCTTAGAGCAATTTAAAAGCACCCTATAACTTTTTCTTATTGAAAAAAGATATTGAAATACCCGTAGTTAAAGATATTCATATAGCTATGGTATTAGAATGGAATGATGAATTCAAGACCGATGAATGGAATGCGTATCTTTTAAATAATGGATCAAATACCATTGAAATGGTTTTCATTGTCTCTAAAGGTCATGATGGAGAAACCAAAACTGCTTTAATGCGCCACAGTATGGAAGCTTTGGATGCCCAATCCTTTCAAAAAATAGAATTCGTTCAAAACGAGGTACTCCAACTAAACAATGAGTTTCATTTAACCTATTATGTAGATGGTACATTGTTTGAAAAAAAGTTCCTTTTTCCAAAAGGTTCAGTAACCGAAAAAGCATTGGCCAAAATCCCACTATTGGACAAAAAAGGAATCCTAGCCCAATAACTATTAGCGCAAGGGAAAACCCTTTGCTGCCCACCAAGGATGAATTTCTATTACCAAACGACCCGCTTTTACCATAGGGTCCATATTGGCAAGGCTATCGGCTATTTCCAAGGTCGGAGTATTATAAATCGTGATACCACGAATATCACCATCATCACCAAATGGACCAGAAATATCGGCATAACCTTCCTCGTACATTCTTCCTAAATGCTCCATATGCATAGTTTGTAGACTATCACTCTCAGCTTTATTCTGTGAACGGTTAGGACCTCTTTTAAGAAAAGCTATAAAATACTGTTGCATCAACATAGTGTCTTTAGTAACCTCATCCACAAAATCAAATGTTTTATACCCTTTTTTAATCAACTCTTCATTAATTTCCCGAACTGATTTTTCTTTCACTACTTCAACTATTTCATCAACTTCAGTTACAGCACTTTGCTCTTGTTTACAAGACACAAAAACACATAAAGTCAACAAGCATAGAGTATATTTCATCTTACCACTTTTTAAAAGGTGCTTTGCTCAATAGTGAATTGTAATATTTAACCTGACCCGTTACTTCTTCTCCTAACCAGTCTGGTCGGTCAAATTCATCATTTTCGTTTTGCAATTCGATTTCGGCAACTATAAGACCTTTATTGTCATCAAAAAACTCATCTACCTCAAAGATATATTTTCCTGCAGGTATTTCATACCTCATTTTATTGATAACTGATTTCTCGCACAAGCCCAATAAGGCTTCTGCTTCTTGTAAATCTATTTCCTTCTCCCATTCAAAACGAGAAGTACCTTCTTCATTTGATTTTCCCTTTATTGTCAAATATCCTATGTCCTCATTGATTCTTACGCGTACTGTTCTTTCGGGATGGGTATTCAAAAAACCTTGGACAATTCTTCTTTTCGAAGTTGCTTCATTTTTGAACTCATCAGATTTAACCAAAAACTTGCGTTCTATTTCTATCATTATTGAACGGTCTTTACCGCTAAAAATATACAAATCAAACCAAACACCCTTAGAATTAATAGGGCATTATTGTGCTAAGAAGGCTATTTAATCATGTTATGTATTTTCTTTCTTCATGGAAAATGGAATAATAAGCAAATAGACAAAGCATAAACCAAGAACAGTAAGACTTCCCAATATTCCCGAGTACGAGCTTACAAAACCCATAATAGGCGGAATTATAGCTCCTCCCACAATTGCCATTATCAATAGACCCGATATCTCATTTGATCTTGTGGGCATTTTATTAATAGCCATAGAAAACACCAAAGGGAAAAGATTGCCAGCACCTAGTCCCACAATAAATATTGATATATAGGCCATTACCTCGGTAGCAGAAAACATAATCGCCGTAGTACCGATAATGGATAAAACCGTGGTGGTCACCAAAAAAAACATCGGTTTTAAATACTGTAACAAAATGGCCCCAGTAAACCTACTGATCATTAATGCAGTAAAATAAACACTTATCCCATAGGAGGCATTTTCCAAAGTAAGTCCGTGAATTTTCATCAAAAAAGCCTGAATATTAGTGTTCATACCCACATCTGCACCGACAATAAGAAAAATTGCAATTACCATGGTCAGTACAAATTTATTGGTCAGTAATGCCATACATGAACCGAATGTTGCTGGCGCTTCAGATTTTATATTTTCATCAATCTTAGTCAAGGAAAGCCAAAGTAGATTTACTAATGATATTATGGCATATATGAGAAATACCAATATCCAATTATCATAGGTTATGGCCAAATAGGTAGCAATAATTGGTCCCGTTAAAGAAGTTATGGCCTTTATAAACTGGGAAAGGCTTAAAAAACTAGAGAGTTTGTTTTTAGATGATACTTCTTGCAGTAAAGGGCTTGCCGCCACCTGTACAATGGTATTACCTATACCCATAAACACAAAAGCGATTAATATCACCTCAAAAGAATAATGCAGGAAAGGAATCAACATTCCTAAAATTGTAATGATGATCCCAATGTTCATCATTTTCTTTTTACCAAGTTTATCTTGAAGGATTCCTACAGGGATTGAAAAAACAAAAAACCATATAAAAACCATTGAAGGAATAAACTGTGCCATAGAATCTGAAAGACCAAAATCTTTCTGCACGTATCCTGTTGAAACCCCAACAATATCAACAAAGCCCATGACAATAAATGTTAGGAAGACCGGAAACAGTTTGCTAACCTCGATTTTTTTTGAAGTCATCTTTATTGATTTAAAGTTCAGGTAATTCGTCTTTCACCGATTGCCAAAAAACAGGGTCAAATAGCTTAGCACTACCCAATATAGCGGCATCTTCCATTAAGTTCGATATTTCAATTTCAACCCGTGACCCATAATCCAACATTTTCTTTTCAAAAGTCGGTAGAAATAGCTCGCTTGCCTTTGAAATATTACCTCCCATTACAATAATATCCGCTTTGAACCTTTCAATAAAAGGCATCATGAACGTTGCCATGTTCAAACCAAATTCGTCAAAAACTGCTTTTGAATGAGGATTATTCACCATTGCCACCTCTTTAACACCTAGTAACTTTTCCCCTGTAAGCTCCTCGTACCTGTTTATGCACCATCGCGTAGAAAAATAGTCATCACTAATACCAGATTTAAATGGTTTATCCCACAAACATCCTCCCTCGGGTACTTCATCACTATGTACTTGCGGGATGCCATTTTCGATAAAAGCAGAACCAAACCCCGTGCCCAACGTTACAACAATCACTTTGCTATACAATTTCGCTTTTCCTTGTTTTGATACGCCAACACCAAAGGAAGTAGCATCGTTTAAAAATCTTAAATCAACTTCATCACTATTGATATATTTAGGTAATTCTTCGGGTATCGAAACTTTATACAAGCTCTCATATTTGTCATTATCACCTTCGAACATCGCCACTCCGCTTTTGTAATTAAAAGGTCCTGGAATAGCAAACCCAATATTAGTTGTATTTACAATCCCAGCACTTTCAATGGTCTCGTTAATAGCTCTGCTCCAGTTTTCTAATACAACATCCTTGGATTCCTTGTTGTTTACTTTGACAGAATGAGTGGTCGCCAGAATTATTTCATTGGTTTTCAGGTTCACGGCAGCACTAACAATATGACTTCCGCCAACATCAACTCCAATGGCTATATCTTTTTTCATAATTATTTTGATTTAGAATTCTCTTTTAATTTCAATATCGTATGTAAAATAGTCTGTATGATAATAAACAATGTTATATTCTATTGGTCTATCTCCTGGATCACATACTAATCGCTCTCGTTTCAATATTGGCATATTGGTTGTGAGTTCGAGAATTGAACTAAGGGTTTTATCTGCTTTTATGGCACTTATCTTTTCTTTGGAAGTAGCTACCAGAATATCATGCTCGACTTCCAACACCTCATACAATGGCAATACAAAATCCTCATTCCCAGTAATACCTACTCTTGGATGAAAAAAGGATACGGAATACAAATATTTGGCATCTTTTGATCCCCGAATTTTTTCCAGCTTCCATAATTTCTTCTCCTTAGAAACAGATAAGGCTTCATATACTTCTTCTGGGGCTTTGACCAATGAAACAGTTACGAGGTAATTGACCACTTCAATCCCTTGTTTGCGCATTTCTTTTGTGAAACTGATCCAATTGTCAAGTTTAGTGGCTATTTTTTTATTGACCACTTTGGTGCCAACCCCTTTTTTACGTTCAATCAAATGCTCATTTACCAAGGTATTGACCGCCTGTCGCACCGTATTCCTAGAAACCCCCAATCTTTTAGCAAGGGTCACTTCTTTGGGTAAAAACCTTTTCCCTTCGCAATATTCATCCTGTTTTACTAAATCCCTTAAATATGCTTCAATTTGTGCATGTAGAGGAATTGGGCTGTTATGATTTAATTTGAAATTCATAAAATCAACTATTTGTTTTGAGATTTGGCCCACTCCTCCAATTGAAGAATGGCTGTATACAGTACCCCGGCAGAACCCCTGAAAGTACCCGATCCTTTAGGTTCGTTCTCTTTGGTGTACCATTCATAAAACCCGTCATTAGTTACTACTCTTTCCGTCATAGGTAATAACTGCTCGTAGGCATCCTTGATAAAGCCATTTTTTACCAATTGGCTAATCATCCTAGCGCCAAACCACGTCCAATCACCTCCATTTTGATAGCTGTATTCTGGATTCATAATTTGGTTTACAAAGTACCCATCTGGATATGGTGGGTACAAGGTTAACCCTATGGAAGCGGCCCCTGCTTGTTTTACCCTTGATATCATTTCTTTTATAGAAACATTGATCTCATCTTCAGATAATAACCCGGCTTCAATAGCGATTGCTGTGCCCCCGAAATAATAGATTTCACTTTCATTGAAATCTTCAGGGAACGGACTGCCATCCAAGTATATATGAGGAATGAATTTTTTGTCGTTTCCATCCCAAAGGTGTTTTCTAGAATTTTTAGCCAATTTATGACGAATAGGAAGCCATTTTTCTCTTACATCTGGCAATAGCTCAATCATATTATCGAGAGCTATTATGAACATGGCATTGTCATAAATGTCTATTGCCCTGTGCGTGTTCTCATCAATATCAACACCCCAACCATGTTCTGGTTGTACATCGCCCCAATCGGCAGTGGTTGCACCCCATATTAAACCATATTCAGTAGAAAATCGTTCATTCATTAGAAACTGCATTGCCCTTTCCATACGTTGGGCCACAGTTTTATCCCCAACTTGAACATCAAGAATAGATTCATCTCCGGTTGATTGTACATATTTGTATACCGTTTGAATCAATGAGGTTTCCTGATCTGTTTCTACCGTGTTTTTGTGTCCGGCATAACGCGGTTCCAATTCAAAATAACTAAAGTCGGTCTCCTCTTTCGATATTTTTTCTGCAGGTGTAAATCCGTCAAGAATATTCCCATCATCACCCTGCATACGGAAAAACACAAGAAGATTTTCTTTTAATTCCTCAGCAGGATAGACTTCAGCCGAAAGCTCTATAAAAGTATTATAGTCCCTTATCCAGACCTCACGATAGCCATCACCTGCATTGAATCCAGTTTTCACCACCGCTATTGCCCTACTTTTTACATCTTTAAATTGTTCATTAGCCAAAATTTTATTGGCTAATTCATTCTCTTCCTTTTTTTGCTCGGCACATCCCATTAATAGGAGTCCAAAAACGAAAATCAATAGTTTGTTCATCTTCTGTTATTTTTCATTTGACATTGAGGGAGGCAGCACTTCTATACCCCATTGCTTGTTAGGTTCAGGGCCTAATTCAAAAATAAGTTTTCCTCCATTTATAAGTTCTTTGCGATACATCCAATTATTGTTCACTGGTTTTCCATTAAATGAAAGCGACTGGATGTATAAATTCTCCTGACTTTGATTTTTGGTTTCAAGTACAAGTTCTTTTCCTTCGTAATAGTCATTATCCAATTGGATGGTGATCCTTTCAAATAACGGACTTCCAAATTGAAAGGAAGGGTTCGCAGAGGTATGGCCCTGAACATCAAACAATCCCAAGGAAGCCATTACATACCAAGCCCCCAGTTGTCCCTGATCTTCATCTTGTCCTACACCATACCCATGCAATGGTTCCGTACCGTAAAACTCATTACAAATGGTACGAACCCATTTTTGAGTCAACCAGGGTTTTCCTGAATAATTGAACAGCCAAGGGTTATGCAGACAGGGTTGATTCCCATGATTGTATAATTTTTCGACTCCAGAAAAACTATGTATTTCTTCCGACCCACCGCCAAACATACTTTTCTGTGCGTCGTTGAACATGGTTTCCAAACGCTCATTAAAAAGTGGTTTTCCTACTAAATCAATTAGTCCTTTAGGATCTTGGGGAACATACCATGTGAATTGATAGGCATTTCCTTCTTGAAAACCATCCCAGCCTTTCATTGGATCAAAATCCTTGATAAAGGAGCCATTCTTCAATTTGGGCCTAATGAATTTAGTAACTGGGTCAAATAGGTTCTTATAATAATCTGCCTGCTTCATCAACTTCTCGTAGTTGACCTCATCCTTTTTATCCTTTGCCATCTGAGCCACGGCATAGGAACTAAAGCTATATTCCAAAGTATGGGAAGCTCCAAAATTGAAAACCCATCCGTTTGAGATTATGGTATCCTTATAAGGCACATACTTGTCTTTGACAAAATAGCTCAGGTCATATTTACCATTCCCCAAGTTGCGTCCGTTGTATTCCAATTCATTCTTTAACGCAGCTTCATAACCTGTTTTCACATCAAAATCCCGAATCCCAACATTGTACGCCGAAGCCAATAATAATCCTTGAAAATTAGTTTGAACACCATTTGTAAAAACTCCATTTGCTGTGCCATCATGCAGCCAGCCCGTATCTTTGTAGAAATCGATATTTGATTGTATATAGTCACTAAAATAGTCAGGATAGGCCAATGCCCATACTTGGCTCAAATTCCAAAAACCTCCCCAAATACCGTCCGTATTGTAATGATTGTATTTAGGTTTACCCTTTTCATTTAATGCGGTATGCCCAATTTTATCTTCAGATAAAGGATAATCCCCGTTCGCATCATTTGATAGTCCGCGTCCCAATAGAGCATGATACAAGCCAGTATAGAACTTTACCCTGTCTTCCTTTTTACCTCCTTCCACA
This sequence comes from Maribacter sp. HTCC2170, assembly GCF_000153165.2. Classification (NCBI taxonomy): domain Bacteria; kingdom Pseudomonadati; phylum Bacteroidota; class Flavobacteriia; order Flavobacteriales; family Flavobacteriaceae; genus Maribacter; species Maribacter sp. HTCC2170. Next base: position 1,771,499 of record NC_014472.1, on the reverse strand, counting down.
ACGATTTTATTCAGTTTCTTGTTCCAATCATCCTTAGACTCCTGTTTTACCGATTCAAAGGTCTTTCCATTGGTTTCAGTCTTTAAATTTAAACGTGCATTGGCGATGGAAGTATAGCTTAATCCAGTCTGGATTTCAAGCACACTATCTTTTTCCATATTGAATGTCAAGTAAAGGCCATTATCAGTTCCAATGGTCTCTACCGCACCTTCATGCCTTATTTCATTTACGAAGCTCCCCATTTGAAGAGCTTCTTTGCCAAGTCTGGCAACGAAATACATTTTTACCGTTTTACCAGGGTCACAAAACTTTGCGTATTCGGGATTGGTTTCGATATATCCTTCTATTTCGGTATCATTCACCAATTTTGCATGTGCTGAAACCACATCACTACTTTCTCCCTGCTTGTGTCCAATATCAATGATTACATTCGCTTCTTTGGTTTTAGGGAAAGTATACCGGTGGTACCCCACACGCTCAGTTGCTGTAATCTCTGCTTTTATGTTATAATTCTTTAATCTTACCTTATAGTATCCTGGTTCGGCCGTTTCATCTTTTTTATAAAATCGAGATCTGTAACCTATATCTGGATCCTCCAAAGTGCCGGGTACCGTTTTTAATTCCCCAACAGTTGGCATAAAAACCAAACCACCAATCTGAAACTCGTGAAAATGACCAAAACCCTCTATTGAAGTATGCCTATCGTCGTATCCCGTAGGTCCCCACCCACCTTGGCTGTTATAGGCGTTGGTGTGAGGTGCCAATTTGGCCATTCCGAATGGACGAGCTGCAGGAGTGTAAAAGAACCATCGGCCGTGTACTGAGCCAATCTGCGGATCTACGTATTGAACTAAATCGTGTAATGGTTTTTGCTGCTGTAGTTCTTTATTGTCTTTGCAACTCGCAAAACATAATAATATAATTAGAAAGGCGATAATCTGTTTCATTCTTCTATATTTTTCGGACTTATAGGCAATACCGCGGTTCCCCATTTAAAATTAGGCTCAGGGCCCATAGTCAATACGAGTTTTCCCCCTTTTAAAAGTTCACTGGATGGAACCCAAAAATTGTTCAATTCAACCCCATTTAGCATTGCTTTTTGCACATACTTATTGTGGAAAGAGGTATTCTCTGCCAAAATTGTAAAAGACTTACCTCGCCCATATAGTTGGCCAAGATCAATTGTTACTTCTTCGAACAAAGGACTTCCAATTTCATAAATAGGATTGACCCTTGTGCCTCCATCAGTTTGAAAAAGCCCGAGTGAAGACATTACGAACCAAGCACTCATTTGCCCCTGATCCTCATCGCCCAAATAGGCATTGGAAATTCCAAAACCATAATAACGATCCATGATATCCCGGCTCCATTTTTGGGTCAGCCATGGTTTTTTGACCCAATTGAATAAATATGCAAAATGCATGGATTGTTGGTTTCCTTGAATCACCGGGAAATCCCAATAAAGCTCATTGGGTGCATTATAACGCCAAGTACTGCTAACGTTAAAACCACTATCCAATCTATTGGTAAATTCTTCCTCCCCAATAATATCGGCCAAACTGGGTACATCCTGCGGCACGAAAAAAGTAAGCTGCCATGCATTGCCCTCTACATATTGATGGTTTCCACCTGTCTTTATGGGATCAAAATCTTTGTACCAGGAGCCATCAGAATGTTTAAGTCTTGCAAAACCAATATTTGGGTCAATAACATTCTGCCACCAATACCCACGATTAATAAATTCACGGTACTCCTCCTTTTTATTTAATGCCAAGGCAAATTGCGATACCGTGAAATCATCAAAGGAATACTCTAGGGAGTTTGAAAAACGACCTTTATTATAAGGAACAAATCTGTGTTTAAGATAAGTATCCAAATCTCTATTGCCTGCAAAACCATTACCTACTTGCTGGCCAGTTGTTGTTTGCATTTTGTAAACCGCCTTAAAGGCCTTTTCTTCATCAAAATCCCGTATACCCATTTGATATGCCCCTACAATAAGGGGGATTTCATGTTCCGCAACCATGACAGGAATGTACTCCATACCCGCAGGGCCTTTAGCCAGCCAGCCTGTGGCATCGTACATCGCCAATTGTGATTTAACCCATTTCGATGACCAGTCAGGCGTGATGAGGTTCCAAAATTGGTTCAGATTCCAAAAGGTGTTCCAAAAAGCATCACACCCCAAAGCCACATCATCAGGGTTCTTAAATTTCTGTATTTGCTCCGTGGCATCCATCCAACTACCATCGACATCACTGAATATGTTACGACTTACCAATGCTCGGTACATATTCGAATAAAATCTTGTTTTCTCCAATCTATCAGGAGTAGATATTTGCACTCTTTTCAACAGATTTTCCCAAGTACTTTCCTGATGGCTACGTACAGCCTCGAAACTCCACCCGAATGGTTCTTCCACTTCCTTCTCTAAATTCAAGGCGGCGTTTTCAATACTTACATAAGACAAACCTGTTCTTGTCTGAACAACTTGGTTCTTTTTGGTATCAAATTCTAAAAAGGCCACGACTGCTTCAGGATTTCCAATAGTCCATTCCTCACCAACTTCAAGAAAAACGGATTCTTCCTTTTTGTTGTTTCTTACAATGCCAAACCTCTGAATTGGTTTATCAAATTCCATTACAAAATGAACTGTATATTCTTGGGCGATTTCATCCCACTCCTTTTTTTTATCACCATCATCGACCATTTGTTTTCTATAATACTGCTCACCCCAAATTGACGCCGAAATCTGTGTGCTAAATCCTTCTATTTTGGTGTCACTCACCTTCTTGAAATACACTTCTTCTATATCGTACCCATATTCGGCCGGTATTTTCAAATCGACAAGAATTCTTGAATCGGGAATTTCTTTTGGATAGGTGTATCGCTGAAAACTACATCGAGTGGTGGCAGTTAGCTCCGCCCTAACATTATAATCGCTCAATGTCACAGCATAATACCCCAAGGGTGTTTCCTCTGTTGATTTATCTATACGCGAACGATAACCCGTATCAGGATTGCCTTGTTTACCAATTTCAGTTATTAGTGGTCCATTCGTTGGAAATACACCAAGACCAGCCATTGTCCACTCATGAATATGGCTAAAGGTACCTACGCTCTCGAACGTTGGCTGATAGCCAGCTTGCCAACCTTCGTTTTGATTGTCGGGACTTATTTTTACCATTCCAAAAGGCATCCAAGGTCCAGGGGCAATCATCCATCTAGAATGGCCAGAACCAATTTTTGTGTCTACATAATCTATATTTTGGTTTTTATCTTGTGGGGCCCTTTGAATGAAACCCTCTTCTATGGTTTCATCATCAACAAGTACTTTATACCCGCTTTTAAAAGGTGTTTCCACTATAGGCATGGGCACTTCAAATATTTTTCGCCCATGTTCTACTTTCTTTTTAAAAATCTCCTCGTTATCAAGTTGTATTGTCAATTCTGGGGTACCGCTTATATGTTGAAGATCAACTAACATAGGTTGCATCCTTGAACTTCCGTTAGCTATCTCATAGTTCGCAGGGGCAACTTCTCTTAATAGAATATTTTTTGATTCAAGTAATTTTGCTTTCTGTGGCCCTTCTAATCGTATTTGATCAAAGAGAAGCCAACTACCATCCAAAGAAGTCAATTGTATTTCATTCCCCCCTTTTTTTATGATTTGAGAGTCCAGTGTGATTTCAAACTTTTGCTCTACAGTATTATCAATAGAACCGTTTAGAGCCTCAGCATTCAATCCTTTCTTCAGTTGGAATTTCCACGATTTCCCGTTAACGGTGACCTTGAATAATGGTGGTTTTTCAGGACTACATTCCAGAATATCAATTACCAATTTCCAATCCCCGTGATTTGGTTTGTCTTTAATTGCAAACAACAAATTCAATTGATGAGGTCGAATACCAGACAACCCTGAAGTACCCCCCCAATAATCCATAGCTCCAGGTAATACATATGGAAAATCTTTTTTGATATTTGAATGGCCTATCACAAAAGATCCGTCTTCCCAACCAAAATCGTTTTTAAGAAATTTTGCGTAGTAGCTAGGTGCTAGTGCAAATTCGTGACTACTATTATCTGCTTTACCTATTTGCCATAAAACCTGTTGTTGGGCCTGACCATAAATGGACAATAAAATGGCAATTAATACGAAGTTGCTTTTTGTTCCCATATTTGATTTTTAACAAGCTGTATCTTTAACAAATGAGATTACAACCTTTGCCTTTGCTTTCCCTTTATTGACCAAGGAATAATTTTTGGCAGCTGCAGGAATGGCAAAGGTCTCGGCAAAATGAAAGGTCTGATTTTCGAAACCCTTGATTTTCACTTGCAATGATTCACCCTCCACCAACATCAAGACATGACATTGATTATTCGTGTTGATCTTTACTTCTTCTTCAAATTCATATCGATAAATCTCGTAAAAGTGATCAGGATGTGTTGGCAAATGAATCTTTTGCCAATCTATTCCTGATTCTACAATTCTTGGTTTTGAAATGAGAGTTTCTTGAACCACTTGTCCTTTTCTTTCAAAATTGAGATTTTCAAAAGCTCGATCAATATTCAATGGCCTAGGATTACCGTCTAAATCCAATCTTTGCCAATCGTACATTTTAAATGTGAAAATATACGGGGTCGCACTAATCTCAAGTACTAGATTATTTATGCCAGAACAATGGATTGTTCCATGCGGAATAAGAAATAAATCATGTTTTTTAGCAGGAAGCTTTTGCACATAATTCTCTACCTGTAGCTCTTCCTTTGTCTTGAAACTCTGTTCCAGGGCTTTTTTGAATTCGTTTGGATTGATATTTTCCTGAAATCCTAAATACACTTCAGCATTATCACCAGCATCAAGAATATAATAGGTTTCATCTTGGGTAAAATTTTCGCCAAATCGGTCTTTGATAAAATCTGGTTTTGGATGACACTGTACTGACAGGTTACCGCCATCGAAAGTATCCAAAAAATCAAAGCGGATAGGAAACTCATCTTCAAATCGTTCTGCTGCTTTACCCAATACATTTTCGTTTTCCTGAAACATCAACATATCAAAAGACACCTCGAGCAAAGCCCCATCACTTTCGAATAATAATCCATTTTCAGGCACTATCATTTCAAACGACCAAGCATAATTGGGTACGTTCCGATTTAAATCCCTAAAACGCTCTTTCATCCATTGTCCTCCCCAAACACCTGGCTCAAACCAGGGTCTTACCCTGAATGCGCTTTGCGACATACTATGAAGGCCATTTCTTAAATCTTCACCTTTCATCCAAACCGGATTTCCTGGTCTCTGTTGATCTACGATTATGGAAATTTTTGGCAGTAATTTCTTCTTCACATTGTTCAATACGGGCCAATCAACAAAGTAAAAATGCTTATACATTTGTTTATGGGCTTTGGGAGATTTAAAACCAAAGTTGGTAACCTCATTCGCCCTCATACGAAACTGCAATTCATTTTTTGGAATATCAAAATAAACCAAATGACCCTCAATACCTGCTACACTTGCCCCAGTGCCATATATGATTTGGATGTCAACATTGTCATCTAAAGTGATGCTTTTCAACTTCTCCGAATCAAAGTAATCAGAGAGTTCTATATTCGCTTTAAAACCGAAAATAGGGTCCTCACCTCCTAAAAAAGGTTCTACCAAGGTTGATATCCCATCTTTTGGTTTCAAAAAATCTTTGATATCAAGAAAGGTAGATGTTACCCCAATTTCTTCTAATGAAATCTCCAGAGCACTTTGCACTTCATTCCAGTCTACTCCAATATATCCGTCAAGAACAACTGTCTTATAGATACAGGTTTCTTTCGCCAAGGAAGCATATCCACTTTTAATAGTCCTGCTCTTTAAAGAATGGGAAGGGTAAATGTCATAACATGATTCATTAGTCTTCTTCTTGTTTAGGGGAATTAAATCTTGTGAAGTCTTTCGTTGCATAATACCAACTCTACGATGATCATCACAAAATTACATATATATGTTCATATGTCTATACATATAATATAAAAATATCTCGCAAGTTAGTTTTATTGGCGCTTATTTACTGATTTTTTGAATTAAATCTGAAGGAATCCTGATTCTATTGTAGGTGTTATTTGCCACCCAAAGCATGGTTTTGGCAATGTCCTGAGGATGGATTGATTTGAATTTTTTCAAAGGCCCAGCCATTACCAGATTTGCCACTTTCATCAATTGTTTGAAAACTAACTCACCTATTCTCTTTTCCTCTCTTTTGCCACTTATCAATGAGGGTTGTAAAATATGTGTTTTTGGTATTTGCATTTTTAAAACTGCATCTTCCATTTCCCCTTTGGTCCTATTATAGAACAACTTGCTCTTTGAATTTGCTCCCAAAGCAGAAATGATAATCAAAGTATCAATTCCATTTTTCTTACAAAGCTCTGCTGCTTGTACAGGTATGCCAAAATCAATCTTTTTATAAATATCCTTGTCAGGAGTTTTTGCCTTGGTGGTTCCTATACAACAAAAAACCTCATCGGCTTCAAAATCATTTTTAAAGTTTTCAAGCTCAATTACATCTCCTATAAATTCCTCGAGTTTTGCATTTTCTTTCCCTGTACTTGACCTTGAAAACAACTTTATTTTACCATAGCGCTTGTCTTTCAACAACCGTTGTAAAAGCAAACTACCAGTCAATCCTGTAGCACCCAATATTATAGCTGTTTTCAATTTAGTCTCCATAAAACTAAGATAAGGTTTAAATTTGTTTATGCCCGAAGAGTTTCCTTTGCGAAAAATAATCCATGTAGATATGGATGCCTTTTATGCTTCCGTAGAAGAAATGGATAATCCTGAACTTAAAGGAAAACCTCTTGCTGTTGGTGGAAATGAAGTTAGAGGTGTCGTTTCTGCAGCCAATTACGAAGCCAGAAAGTTTGGTGTCCGCAGTGCTATGAGCGGTGTCATGGCCAAAAGAAATTGCCCACATTTGACCTTTGTTAAACCTCGTTATAATCGGTATAAAGAAATCTCCAAACAGATACGAAATATCTTTTTCGACTATACCGATCTTGTCGAACCTCTTTCATTAGATGAAGCCTATTTGGATGTAACGGTCAATAAAAAAGGAAATCCGTCTGCCACTTTGATAGCCCAAGAAATTCGAAAACGAATTCAGGACGAAGTGGGGTTAAAGGCTTCAGCCGGTATTTCGGTTAACAAATTTGTAGCAAAAGTTGCCAGCGACTTTAACAAACCCAATGGTCAAAAAACCGTAAATCCTGAGGAAGTTCTTCAATTTTTGGAAGACCTGGAAATACGGAGTTTTTTTGGCGTTGGCAAAGTTACGGCTGAAAAAATGTACAAACTTGGAATTTTTACCGGGAAAGAGCTTAAAACAAAATCAGAGGAATTCTTAATAGAAAATTTTGGGAAAAGTGGTTCACATTACCACAAGGTTGTAAGGGGAATTCATAATGGTGCTGTTAAACCACATCGAGTTCCCAAATCTGTAGGCGCTGAGCGAACTTTTAGTGAAAATCTAAGTAGTGAGATATTTATGTTGGAGCGGTTGGAGCATATTGCCAATGAATTGGAAAGACGATTGTCTAAAACCAAAATCGCTGGAAAAACCGTTACCCTAAAAATAAAATATAGCGATTTTACCCTGCAGACCCGTAGCAAAACCTTGCCGTATTTCGTCTCTAACAAATCATTGATTCTTGAGGTCGCAAAAGAACTTTTGTACCAAGAGAAAATGGAAAATTCAGTACGGTTATTAGGCATTTCTTTGGCAAACCTCAATACTGAAAAAAAGAAAACCGAGCCTAAGGAAGAATCTGTTTCAGTACAGCTGAAGTTTGAGTTTTAGATCAAAAAAACGGAAACACCGCTTACACAAAACTTTTCATGGACAATAAAGTCGTTGTCCAGATAATAACAGAAGAGAAGAATATACCAATAGCATTGGCAATAAAAGCTTTTTGCTTTTCTATCCTGAACAAATACGTTGCAATACTACCTGCATATACCCCTGTACCTGGCAAAGGAATCATGACAAAGAATACCAGCCCTAAAAATCCGAATTTTTGGATTTTATTCCCTGAACCCAATTTCGCTCTTCGAGCTACATAAATTGCAATTTTTTTGTATAAACTCCATTTTATGAAGTGGCGATTTATCTTTTCCAAAAAGAATATCATCAAGGGAAAAACAAGTAGATTGGACAAAAAACAAACTGCGAATACCCAGTAGATATTAAGGCCATTATACATTCCATAAGGAATACCCACTTTAGCCTCTCCAAAAGGAGACAAACTCCACAACATTGCTATAATAAAATCTACAATCACAATATATTGGTTAAGAAGCTGCGAAACTACCACCCTAAACAATAAGAACACTGTTTTTTTCTCTTAAAAATTGATTAAAAAAATATGAAGATTTTACTTATTTATTAGACCCTATCACAAAGCCCCTAATTTGGGAAAAACCGAGCCTAAAGAAGACTCGGTCTATATTCAATTGAAATTTGATCTGTAGTTAGGCATAATGCTATTTTACGACCAACGTATTATCTGTAGAAGTTGGATTTAAAGGACAGAAATATACATATTCCCCTTTGCTTAAAACTGTTGCCTTTGATGATTGTTTCTTTCCAGTTGCAACGGCTTTTGTTACATAAGCTGCCTTAATGTGATTTTCAGGTTTACTGATATCCTTCCCTTTTTGCACAAGGACAAATCCCACATCATGACCAACTCCATTATTGAAAATTTCAAAAACGTAAGTTCCTTCAGAAACGGTTATTTGTTTTTGGGTGAACTCCCCCTTGGTCTGCTCCAAAGAAATGACATTTGGCGTTTTTTTCATCACATCATCTTGGGCATTTGAAGTTGTTACCAATCCAATCACCAATATTAATACTAATGCTATTTTTTTCATTGTTTGTTATTTTAAGATTTATATTATTTAAGCTTCGATTAAATCCAAAGGTTGGGCCACTGGGAAATCTACCGGCACATTTGTTGTCTTATGCAGGTAATTGGATATTGTTTTATCTCCCACCAAAACAATTGTATCAATAAGATTTTCTTTCGTCCAACCTGAACTAAGAAAATCTTGAACAATGACATTGTTGGTAGCCCCCCTTGTTTCTGTAATGTTTTTTGCCAAACTTGCCAATGCGTTCAGCCTTTTGTCAAATGATGCTCTCCCCGCTCTTAGCTCCAGTATCTGATTATCGCTAAACCCGTTCATTTTCCCAATAGCTGTATGGGCTGACAAACAATAGATGCAATTGTTCACTTCACTCACCGCTAGATTTACCACTTCCTTTTCCTTAGCTGAAAGCGATGTCTTGGCATTGCTCAAATTCAGATAGTTTTCCAAGGCGTTCTCAGAATGTGCATAGGTAGCGTAAAGATTTGGTACAAAACCCACCGCTTTTTCAAGATTATCAAAAATGGACTTGTTCTTTGTGCTTACTTCTTCTCTTTTAGGTACATTAAATGTGCTCATAATATTTGCTTTTTATGTTATTAATTCATTTTCAAATCTTACTTAGTTTTATTGGGTGTAGGGCTTTTCAACATCGCAGTAATAATCATGATGCTGTCTTTGATCACAATGTGTTTTTGGTACAACATTGTTCAGTTCTTTTTTTTTAGTCCCACTGAATATCTCAATCAGATTGAATATGGAAATATGTTTCAGGTTCATCTTCCTCTGTTTTTAAATTACAAGGCAAAGATGTGGCCTAATATCAAGTTGGTGTTATGAAAGATTGCCCGAAGGCTTGTAGAAATTTCCCTTTAGGCAGATATTGGGGTCATTTCTCGGTACTGGGAAGGTGAACTACTGGTCATTTTTTTAAAAAAACGGCTAAAATGTGCTGGGTCATTAAACCCTAATTCATAAGCTATTTCCTGATTCTGCTTTTCCGTAAAATGCAATAACCTTTTGGCCTCTAGCATTAGTCGCTCTTGAATTATTTGTTGTGGTGACTTTTGATTATATAATGCAAAAAGATTCGAAAGTGTCTTAGGGCTTTTGAAAAGCAAGTCAGCATAATCACTAACCTTTCGTTTGGTCTTATAATGGGTGTCTACCAATACGTTGAATTTGCGAACTATGTCCAATTGCTCATTATTCAGTTCTTTTACGATTAGTTGATTTTTGGCCAAACGGGTACAAATTATTATCAAACGCTTCAATAGCATTTGCAACATGTCGCCCTGAATTTTATCTGGTGTGGAAAATTCATCTTCAAACACCTCATATAAAGTGTTGAATTTACGTTCTTGTTCTTTTGGAATGGTAATTATGGGCAGGTCTTGTGTTCCAAAAAACAATATGCCATTACAGGAAACTTCACTATCATGGTCTGATATACAATAAAATTCCCTGTTAAATAAAAAAGCTGTTAAAGGAAGCTTTGAATTATCGTATGAAATATGCTGGAGATATGTGGTAGTAATCAATTGATTCGGTCGCAACCTAACAATTACATTATCTACTTCGATTTCAGTTACAGTAGAATTTCTGTTCCATAAAACACTGATATTGCCTGAATTGATGGAAAAACGATTTTCATATCTTTTGATATCATCTGTAAATCCAAATATGGATCCCATTTTTATATCATGAAATTCGAATTTCATATGCCCGAAGAATTTAATAAGTTCATTAGAACCTATTAGTCCTTTCAAAGCTTGTAACCTTACCTCGTTTTATAAAAACCAGTATTAAAAGGTACAGGTTTCTATCTCGGTAACCCTAAGTGTGTTTACCATACCTTTGTCCTTGATAGGCATGGCCGCAAGGCTGATAAGCATATCTCCGACATCCAAAAATCCTTTTTTACAGGCTATCCCATTTACATCTTCAATAGTTTCGTCTGTAGAAACGTACTTGTCGTAATAAAAGGCCTTTACACCCCAAAGTAAATTCAATTGGGTCAAAATTCTTTTGTTGGATGTAAATACCAAAATATGAGCACTTGGTCTCCAAGCCGATATCTGAAAAGCTGTATAACCACTATTGGTCAAAGTTGATATTGCTTTGGCCTTGATTTCATTTGCCATAGTTGCCGCATGATAACACACAGACTTTGTAATGTATCTGTTGGTTCTAATATGTGGTGGCTCCTGTGGAACGGTTATCAGATCTGAATTCTCTACACTTTCAAGAATACTGGCCATTTTTTCAATTACCTGAACAGGGTAATTTCCAACAGAGGTTTCCCCGGAAAGCATAACAGCATCAGCACCATCCATTACAGAATTGGCAACATCGTTTACCTCAGCACGAGTTGGTGTAAGACTGGTAATCATAGTCTCCATCATTTGCGTAGCGATAATTACCGGAATTCTAGCTTTTTTTGCCCTCAGCACTAATTTTTTCTGAATCAAGGGCACTTCATGGGCAGGAACCTCAACTCCTAGATCTCCACGAGCAACCATTAGTCCGTCACAATAAGAAACAATCTTATCTATATTCTCTACAGCTTCGGGTTTCTCGATTTTCGCAATAATAGGAATCTTGTGTTCGGCGTGCTCTTTAATAATATTTTGAAGGTCGATTATATCCTGACTATGCCTTACAAAGGAAAGTGCAATCCAATCTACATCTAATGATATAGCAAATTTTGCATCTTTAACATCTTTCTCTGTAAGTGCTGGTAAAGAAATGTTCGTATTGGGCAAATTAACCCCCTTTTTGGATTTAAGTGGACCACCTTGAATTACCTTTGCCCTTACTTTATCTTTTTTATTGGTTGAAACTACCTCGAACATCAACTTACCATCATCCAATAATATTCGCTCTCCTGGATTTACATCTTTTGGGAAAGCTGCATAGTTCATATAAACCCGTTCAGAATTGCCTTCAAAAGGTTCGCCAGTAACAAAATCTATTTCATCACCGGGAGTAACAACCACCTCACCCGACATAACACCTACTCTTAGTTTAGGCCCTTGTAAATCTCCTAAAATTGCGATATTGGAATCTATTTCTTCATTAACCTCACGAATCATTTTTACACGTGCGGTAACATCTTCATAATCAGCATGTGAAAAATTAATTCTAAAGACATCAACACCAGCCTTTATCATATCAATAATCACTTCCTTTTTGCTTGTAGCAGGACCTAAGGTTGCAACTATTTTCGTCTTCTTTATATTTGGCATCACTTAAAAAATTAAGTTGTTTTTTGATTTTAATTCATCTGCATCAATACTATATGCAGTAACTATTTTTGGTATCGCAAGTAAGCTTTTAACTAGCAAAGACTCATCTAAGTCATCATCATGTTCAATCTTAATAAAAAAATCAACATCTTTATACTCTGGCACTAAATAGTGTTCCGTAAATGAAGGCTCGTCTTGAAAAAGACCTACTCTTACCAAGCGTTCTTTTTTTGTACTCTTATTTGTAATCAAAGTCCAGTAACGATCATGTTGTCCATCTTCCCATTCAAAAAAAGGAAACGACCTAAACTCAGATAACTCCAAATCTGCCGATGATCTCCTAAATATGGATCTAACTTCCAAATTAATGGCATACACAGCAGCATAATCTTCCATACTGGTATGTAACGCTATCAGCGTAAAGGAATCTTCGTAAAAATCTTCACTAATTTTATGTATTGCCGCCATATGCGCACAAAAAACGTAAATATATAATTAATAAAGAATACTGCCTAAGCTACCAAAGCCTAAAGGTCATTTTGAGCAAACTATAACGTTTTAGTAATGATTCTTTAAATCATCATGTTTTGTCCATCTTGTCTTGAAGTGCAAAAAAGGCCCTTTTTGATGCCCTTTCCTCAGCTTTCTTTTTTGAAGTGGCCCGTGCTTTAGCAACTACATTATCACCTATCGATAGTTTAACAGCAAAATGTTTGAGCACGTCTTTTCCCGTATCCTCGTAGACGTTATATTTAAAGCTTTTCTTTTGCTTCTGACACCACTCAATGACCAAACTTTTATAGCTTATTACTTTTCCTTCTAATTGTTCAATATCAACATAAGGTAAAATTACCCTTTCATGAATAAACTTTTCACAGTAGTTGTATCCCCTGTCTAAATAAATAGCCCCTACTAAAGCTTCAAAAACATTGCCGTGAATATTATCTCCAAAATGTGTTTTAGGAATCCTACTCTCAACAAACTTTATTAGGTTCAGATCTTTGCCCAATTCATTCAAATGCTCTCTACTTACAATTTTAGAGCGCATCTTTGTAAGATATCCTTCATCCCCATCTGGCACCTCGTTATACAAGTGTTTGGAAATAATGGTTCCCAACATTGCATCTCCCAAAAACTCTAACCGTTCGTAATTCATTGGGTTACCATCTTCATCTTTTCGGTTGGCCGATCTATGAAGAAATGCTTTCTTGAATATCTTTAAATTTTTGGGTTTAAACCCCAAAATCTTAGTTATTCCCAAAAAAAAATCCCCATCCTGTTTGGAATGGGAATTAAATATATTGGATGGGAAATTCATTATCTAATTAGCTGATTTTCTTGAAAACTACACAAGCATTATGCCCGCCAAAACCAAAGGTATTACTCATAGCAACATTTACCTCTCTTTTTTGCGCTTTATTTAATGTTAAATTTAGCTTGGGGTCAATATTCTCATCAACTGTGGTATGATTTATTGTTGGTGGTACAATTCCATGCTTCATAGACAATATAGACGCAATTGCCTCAATTGCCCCGGCAGCACCTAATAAATGCCCGGTCATAGATTTTGTGGAATTTATATTAATGTTGGGTGCATGATCGCCAAAGACCTGCGTAATTGCCTTTAACTCTGCAACATCACCAAGAGGGGTTGATGTACCATGTGTATTTATGGCGTCTACTTCTTCAATCCCAATCCCAGCATCTCTCAAACAATTCTCCATTACCTTAACCACTCCTATTCCATCAGGATGTGGCGCAGTCATGTGATAAGCATCACTAGACATACCACCACCAATTACTTCGGCATAAATCTTTGCTCCTCTTGCCTTGGCATGTTCATATTCCTCAAGAATTAATGCTCCCGCTCCTTCACCCAAGACAAATCCATCTCTTGTGGCATCAAAAGGCCTTGAGGCCGTTTCTGGGCTGTCATTTCTTTTTGAAAGTGCGTGCATTGCTCCAAAACCACCCATTCCTGCAATGGTTACAGCAGCTTCACTGCCACCAGTAACAATAATGTCGCAATGGCCTAGTCGAATATAATTAAGTGCATCTATCATCGCATTCGCAGATGAAGCACAAGCCGAAACAGTGGTATAGTTAGGGCCCATAAATCCATGTTTGATTGAGATGTTGCCAGGAGCAATATCTGCAATCATCTTAGGGATAAAAAATGGATTAAATCTAGGAGTTCCATCCCCTTCCGCAAAATTAATAACCTCGTTCTGAAAGGTTTCCAAGCCACCAATACCAGCTCCCCAGATCACCCCCACGCGAAATTTATCAATTGCATCCAAATCCAATTTGGAGTCAAGAATCGCCTCATCAGAAGACACCAATGCATACTGTGCAAAACGGTCTAATTTGCGGGCTTCTTTTCTGTCAAAATGATCTTGGGCATTAAAATTTTTAAGCTCGCAAGCGAACTTGGTCTTAAATTTTTCACTGTCATAATAAGTAATGGGCGCTGAACCACTTTTACCATTTACAAGACCATCCCAGTATTCTTCAATATTGTTACCAATAGGTGTCAACGCACCTAATCCTGTAACTACAACTCGCTTTAATTGCATTGAACCAATTTTATATTAATAAGCCAAGTGAAATTAAATAAAAATATCCATGCAGCATTATTACCACATGGATATTTATTAACGTATTTAAGCAATCATATGATTACTTTGCTTCTTCTATATAGCTTATGGCTTGGCCAACTGTTGCGATATTTTCAGCTTGATCATCAGGGATTTGAATATCGAATTCTTTTTCGAATTCCATAATCAACTCAACAGTATCCAGTGAATCTGCCCCTAAGTCGTTAGTAAAGCTAGCTTCCGTTACCACTTCGTTTTCATCAACTCCTAGTTTATCAACGATGATAGCTTTAACTCTTGATGCAATGTCTGACATAATAATATTGTTTTAAAAATTTAAATTGTTGGCAAAAATAAAAAACTTTGGTTTAATAACACCATTTGTCGTTAAAATGTCAGGTAATTTAAGAAATTTAAACACAAGTGTATTATTTTAGCCCAAAATAATTCTTCTTCGGTAACGCTTATTCTTTAAATGAAAAATATTGTTCTTTTTGCCTCTGGTTCTGGATCTAATGTTGAAAACATAGTACAGCATTTTCAGGAAAGTACAAACGTTACTATAGCCATGGTATTGACTAACAAAAGGGATGCCAAAGTTTTAGACCGATGTAATAGATTGAATATCCGTTCTTTATATTTCAATAGAACTGCTTTTCAACATACCGACTGTGTTCTTGACTTGTTAAAAAGCGTCAAACCCGATTTGATTGTTCTCGCAGGGTTTCTATGGAAAATACCAGAGAAAATAATAAGAGCTTTCCCAAATAAAATCATCAACATTCACCCAGCTCTTCTGCCCAAATATGGGGGTAAGGGTATGTATGGTGACAATGTGCATAAAGCTGTGAAAGAGCAAGGTGAAACTGAAACCGGAATCACCATTCACTATGTAAATGAGAATTATGATGAAGGCGCTATAATTCATCAAGCCAAAACAAAAGTAACTTCCAACGATAAAGTTGAAGATATAGCTTCGAAGGTTCACGCCTTGGAATACGAACATTTTCCTAAAGTAATTGAGCAATTATTAGTGGGTCTCTGATGGCAAAAAAGTCAAAATTTTATGTAGTCTGGAAAGGTAAAAGACCTGGTGTATACTCTACTTGGGAAGATTGCAAAGCTGCAATTACCGGCTATAAAGGAGCACAATACAAATCATTCTCAACCTTTGACGAAGCCAAAAAAGCCTATAACTCAAATTACGAAGAATATAAAGGTAAAAAGAATTCAAAGGCAAGTTTAACTCCAGAGCAATTGCTAAAAATCGGAGATCCAAATAACCATTCCATTTCAGTTGATGCTGCTTCAAGTGGAAACCCAGGAGTAATGGAGTACCAGGGAGTCGACACAAAAACAGGTAAAAAATTGTTCAGGCAAGGTCCTTTTGCAGAAGGAACAAACAATATAGGTGAGTTTTTGGCAATTGTACATGGACTGGCATTTTTGAAACAACATCAAAGCGATAGAATAATATATACCGATTCCAGGACAGCCATGAGTTGGGTTCGCAAAAAGACATGCAATACCAAACTGGTCGAGACAAAAGATAACAAAGTATTGTTCGATTTAATTCGTCGCGCCATTTCATGGCTTAAAAATAATTCTTACAACACCCCAATCGTCAAATGGGAAACAAAGGCCTGGGGCGAAATTCCTGCCGATTTTGGCAGAAAATAATACCGAGAATGATTTTTTAGAATTAGGGTTGTTAGCTCTGGATTTTAGAAGTTCATTAATGTATATTTGCAGCAAAATTTATATTTAATGGGTAAATTACTGATTGTTGGCACCGTCGCTTTTGATGCTATTGAAACACCTTTTGGAAAGACTGACAAGATTTTGGGTGGCGCTGCGACTTTTATTGGACTTGCAGCCTCTCAGTTTGAAGTACAATCGGCAATTGTTTCTGTTGTTGGCGATGATTTTCCGCAAGAATATCTTGACCTTTTAAAAAATAAAAGCATTGATATTTCTTCTTTAGAAATTGTTGAAGGAGGAAAGACTTTTTTCTGGAAGGGCAAATACCACAATGATTTAAACTCGCGAGATACTTTGGTTACCGAACTAAATACCCTTGCAGATTTTAATCCAGTAGTTCCCAATAACTTTAAGGATTCAGATGTTGTCATGTTAGGAAATTTACATCCAAGCGTCCAAATGAGCGTAATCAATCAGATGTCACAAAGACCAAAATTGGTTATTTTGGACACTATGAATTTTTGGATGGACAATACCCTTGCAGAATTGATCGAAGTTATTAAACACACAGATGTAATTACCATCAATGACGAAGAGGCTAGACAGCTAACTAATGAATACTCTTTGGTAAAAGCCGCTGAGGAGATACAGAAAATGGGACCTAAATATGTGGTGATAAAAAAAGGAGAGCATGGGGCATTGCTCTTTAATGAAGATAATGTTTTCTTTGCGCCGGCTTTACCGTTAGAAGAAGTTTTTGACCCAACCGGAGCAGGTGATACATTCGCTGGCGGATTTGCAGGTTATTTGGCAGCAACTGAAAACACATCGTTCAATAATTTAAAGAACGCTGTTATTCATGGTTCAAATTTGGCTTCATTTTGTGTTGAACGTTTTGGGACCGAAAGAATGAATAATTTAAACAGAGATGAAGTAAATAAGAGACTGCATCAATTTAAAGCTTTGACCCAATTTGATATTGAATTACAATAATGACATACCCTAACAAATTTGTTGGGGTTTTTTAATCTAGATTATTGATGAGTGACGCAATTAAACATGAATGTGGAATTTCGGTAATACGTTTACTTAAACCGCTTGAGTATTATAAGGAGAAATATGGTACAGCCTTTTATGGGGTAAACAAAATGTACCTTATGATGGAGAAGCAACACAATCGAGGCCAGGATGGTGCTGGTTTTGCAAGTATCAAATTAGATATGGATGCCGGCGAGCGTTATATGAGCCGTGTACGCTCAATTCAAAAACAGCCTATTCAAGATATTTTTGACCAAATCAATGATCGGATCAATACGGCGTTTGTTGAACATCCAGAATACAAGGATGATGTTGCCGCTCAGAAAAAAAACATTCCATATATAGGTGAAGTACTTTTAGGTCATGTGCGTTATGGTACTTTCGGAAAGAACAGTATAGAAAGTGTGCATCCTTTTCTAAGACAGAATAATTGGATGCATCGCAACCTTATTGTTGCCGGTAATTTTAACATGACCAATGTTCATGAGCTATTTGACAACCTTGTTCAGTTAGGCCAACATCCAAAAGAAATGGCGGATACTGTAACAGTTATGGAAAAAATTGGTCATTTTTTGGATGACGCAGTTGCAAAGTTATATAAGCAAATAAAGAAAGAAGGGTATAATAAACTTGAGGCTTCCCCTTTGATTGCTGAACGATTGAAATTGAGGAAAATTCTAAGAAGGGCGGCCAAAAATTTTGATGGCGGGTATACGATGGCAGGAATGTTGGGCCATGGTGATGCATTTGTCCTTAGAGACCCATCAGGAATAAGACCAGCTTATTACTATAAAGATGATGAAATAGTTGTTGTTGCTTCTGAGAGGCCGGCGATTCAAACCGTGTTTAATGTTCCTTTTGAAAAAGTTAGTGAACTGGACCCAGGAAGTGCAATCATTATTAAAAAAGACGGAAGTTCTTCAATTCAGGAAGTTTTAAAGCCGAAAGAAAGAAAAGCATGTTCTTTTGAGCGCATCTATTTTTCGAGAGGAAGTGATAAAGAAATTTATCAAGAAAGAAAAGAGCTCGGGAAACTTTTATTTCCCCAAATTTTAGATGCCATTGACCATAATATAAAGAAGACCGTTTTTTCTTATATACCGAATACAGCTGAGACCTCATTTTTTGGAATGGTCAAGGAGGCACAAAACTATTTGAACCAAAAAAAGGAAGAACAGATACTATCGATTGGCACAAAAATTACTAGGGAAGAATTACACAATATTTTGGCTGTGAGACCCAGAATCGAAAAAGTGGCCATAAAAGATGCCAAACTTAGGACCTTTATTACCCAAGATAGTAGCAGGGATGACCTTGTGGCCCATGTTTATGACATTTCATATGGCTCTGTGGATAAAGATGATAATCTCGTCATAATTGATGACAGTATTGTACGTGGTACAACACTTAAGAAAAGCATTCTTAGAATATTGGATAGGTTATCTCCGAAAAAAATAATCGTTGTTTCTTCTGCCCCTCAAATTCGGTACCCAGACTGTTACGGAATTGATATGGCAAAATTAGAGGATTTTGCCGCTTTTAGAGCAGCATTGGCGCTACACAAAGACCAAAGTAGTTTGGATGTAGTTGAAAAGATATATCAGAAATGTAAAGAACAAGCCAACTCGCATGACAATGATGTAGTTAATTATGTAAAAGATTTCTATGCCCCATTTACTGCCGACCAGATTTCTGCAAAAATCGGTGAACTTTTAAGCCCAAAAGGTATTAAAGCAGAGGTAAAAATTATTTATCAGACCATCGAAAGCCTACATGAAGCCTGCCCAAAAAATTTAGGGGATTGGTACTTTACTGGAAACTACCCAACACCCGGAGGCAACAGGGTGGTAAACCAAGCATTTATCAACTTTTTTGAGGGAAAAAATGAAAGGGCCTATTAAACCTTTTATCGATGAACTACACAATATTGTGTAGTTCATCGATAATATATGCATTTGAACGGGTTTTTAGTCCGTATGGAACCATGCCCGCCTACTTTAGACTTGCCATAGCATAAGTAGGTTAAGTTCATGGTAAGATTTGGGGCAAAAAAGGTGGAGACTTCTCCACCTTTTTTATTTTGCTCACGTATGACACCTATTCCCATTCCCTGCTATTTCCATATTCGACAAAATATCAAAGTGATATTTTTATCTGACCTTACACTTTATCCAAGGATATGGGTTTTCATCTAAAACCTTTTTTGTGTTTTGATTAATGCTCTATGTTTGGAGGACCATAGCATAAGTAGGTTAAGTTCATGGTAAGATTTGGGGAAAAAGGTGGGGCAATGCTCCACCTTTTTATTTTTATCTACATCTCAAATCTCTTCTTACAATCCCTGTAATACTAAACAGTAGAAAACGCATTTCAACCATAGATCAGGAAGTTTGTCTAAAACCTTTTTTGTGTTTTGATTAATGTTCTATGTTTGGAGGACCATAGCATAAGTAGGTTAAGTTCATGGTAAGATTTGGGGAAAAAGGTGGGGCAATGCTCCACCTTTTTATTTTTATCTACATCTCAAATCTCTTCTTATAATCCCTGTAATACTAAACAGTAGAAAACGTATTTCAACCATAGATCAGGAAGCTTGTCTAAAACCTTTTTTGTGTTTTGATTAATGCCCTATGTTTGGAGGACCATAGCATAAGTAGGTTAAGTTCATGGTAAGATTTGGGGAAAAAGGTGGAGCAATGCTCTACCTTTTTTATTACTCTATAATTAATAGGGGGAAACTCACTTTTATTGATCATAATACATATGTGGACTGCTTTATAAACCTAAAATTTGTTAAAAATTCTTTTTTATTTCCCGCAATACCAGTAATTTAGTCATGCCATAGCATAAGTAGGTTAAGTTTATGGTAAGATTTGGGACGAAAAGGGTGGAGGCTTCTCCGCCCTTTTCTATTTAAAAAGAAAAGACCCGATAGAGAGATTTCTCTATCGGGTCTTTTAAAATAACTGCTTTTACCTACTTACTTATTTGCAGCGTATAATTCAGATACTTTGCTCCAATTTATAACATTGAAAAATGCGTTCACATAATCAGGTCTTCTATTCTGATAGTTTAAATAATATGCATGTTCCCAAACATCCAAACCTAAAATAGGATGGCCACCGCAACCAACATTTGGCATAAGTGAATTATCTTGGTTCGGAGTAGAACAAACTTCTACCTTTCCCCCTTTATGTACACATAGCCAGGCCCATCCAGAACCAAATCTAGTGCCTGCAGCCTTACTAAATTTTTCTTTGAAAGATTCAAATGACCCAAAAGCCTCATTTATGGCATCAGCCAGTTCACCTGAAGGTTCGCCGCCTCCATCCGGAGACATTATTTCCCAGAACAACGCATGATTATAAAAACCACCTCCATTGTTGCGAACAGCACCATTATCCATATCCAAATTTGCGAGGATATCCTCTATGGATTTGGTTTCAAGGTCTGTTCCTGCTATTGCACCATTAAGGTTATTAGTATATCCGTTATGATGTTTAGTATGGTGAATTTCCATAGTTCTGGCATCAATATGTGGTTCCAATGCATCATATGCATAAGGTAATTTTGGTAGTTCAAAAGCCATAGTCGTAATTTTTATGTTAGAATATAATGTTTCTCAAATTTACATTTTTTGATAGATATATTGAGATAATAATTTGTTAAGAACAATTTTAGAATATGTAATTTGCATTTAAAAATACGTGTCAGGTAATCCATTCAAAATATTCAATGCTTCTGCCGGTTCTGGTAAGACCCATACTCTGACTAAGGAATACCTCAAAATAGTCCTCTCATCCCCTAATTCATATGGTCAAATCTTAGCCATTACTTTTACCAATAAAGCGGTTAATGAAATGAAAGAAAGGATTCTTAGTAGTCTTTTTGAATTTTCAAATACTGATGAAGTTGGCAATGCATCTGTATTGTTTAGTGACCTTATGTCCGAACTCGATTTAGAAGTTGATGCACTTCGGAAAAAAGCCAAAAGAACACTTAAAGACATTTTACATAACTACGGTTTCTTTGATATTTCGACTATAGATAAGTTTACGCATAGAATCATCAGGACCTTCGCCAAAGACCTAAAGATTGCACAAAACTTTGAGGTAGTACTGGATACTGACTTATTACTAAGTGAAGCGGTCGACAAACTTTTGGAGAAAGTAGGTCAGGACAAAAAAATGACCAAGGTTCTTATGGATTTTGCCCTGGAAAAAATAAATGAAGACAAAACATGGGATGTTTCTTTTGATCTGAACAAAATTGGCAAACTTCTTTTCAATGAAACCAATGCCAAACATTTAAGTCTTATCAAGGACAAAGAGGTTTCTGATTTTGAAGAGCTAAAGAAAATTCTTTCTGAAAACATTCAGGACTTCAAGCAAGAGTTGATTCAAAAAGCCTCTGAAGTTATTATGACAATTGAGAATAATGGTTTGGTAATCGAAAATTTCAAATCTGGTTATTTCCCTAAATTCATGATGAAGATAGCAAATGGTGAAATTGACTTTGACTTTAATGCTGGTTGGAAACAAAACTTTGAAACTACCCCCCTTTACACAAAAACCTGCCCCGAGGATATTAAGACCATTTTAGATAATCTACATCCACAGTTCATTTCAATTTTCAATAGGATCAAAGATATATTTCATCAAACACTTTTCTTGCAAAACATTTACAAAAACCTTTTGCCTTTAACCGTATTGAACGCAATTCAAAAAGAAGTGAAAAACATTCAAGAAGAGCGCAGGCTATTATCAATTTCAGAATTCAACACGATAATTTCAAATGAAATAAAAAACCAACCTGCGCCTTTTATTTATGAACGTTTGGGAGAAAAATATCGGCATTATTTCATTGATGAATTTCAAGACACCTCTGAACTTCAATGGAACAATCTTGTACCTTTGATAAGCAATGCTTTGGAAGGGGAAGATACACAAGGCAATAGCGGCTCTTTGTTTTTGGTCGGCGATGCAAAACAAGCTATATATCGTTGGCGGGGTGGTAGAGCAGAACAATTTTTAAGTTTGGTCAATGAACACACTAATCCTTTTGTAGTTGAACCCAAAACCTACGACCTGCCCTCAAATTATAGAAGTCATGAAAATGTAATAAAATTTAACAATGACTTTTTCAACAGGACCAGTCCGTTTTTGAACAACGGGCTATATCAAGACTTATTCGAAAAGGGCAACCAACAAGAATCAAACAACAAAAAAGGTGGTTTGGTTCAAATGACATTTCTTGAGGAAGATCAGGAGCAGAATTTAGATGAATTGTATTGTGAAGAAGTCTTTTCCACCATTCAATCTATTCTGCAGAAATCTTATGCATTAAACGAAATTGCCATTTTGGTTCGGGACAATAAGCATGGTATACTACTGGCCGAATTTTTAACGAAAAAGGGAATCCCGATTGTTTCCCCTGATTCATTGTTGATTTCAAATAACAACAAAGTTCAGTTTCTTATTAATCTTTTGCATTATACCGGTCATAAAGATGATCTGAATGCCTGCTACAATATCCTATACTTTTTAGCTGGAGGGAAAGAAAACAAACATGCCATTATTAGTGCACATTTACACAATTTGGATGACTTCTTGAAAGAGACTTATAATTTCGAATTGTCGAACCTAAAGAAAATGTCGGTCTATGATGGTTTGGAACTCGCAATTAAATGTTTTGACCTTATTCCTGATTCTGACGCGTCTGTAACTTTTCTTTTGGACATTGCTTTGGAAGTTGAGCAAAAAGAAGGGGCTGGCCTAAACACATTTTTAGTCAACTGGGAAAAGAAAAAAGACAAATACAGTATTGCCGCGCCAAACAACCTGAATGCGATTAAAATAATGAGCATTCATAAATCAAAAGGGTTAGAGTTTCCCATTGTAATATTTCCGTTTGCAAACTCAAACATTTACAAAGAAATAGATCCTAAATTATGGTTGTCAGTGGATCAGTCAAAATTCAACGGATTCAATGAAGTTTTAATAAGCAAGAAAAAAGAAGTTCTTGAATATGGGAGTAATGCCTTGAAGGTATTTGAAGAAGAGCAACATAGACTAGAGTTGGACGCTTTTAATATTTTGTATGTGGCAATGACACGGGCAGAAAAAGCCATGTTCATAATTACCATCAAAGACGAAGCTTCAATAAAATCTAATCGAAAAACCCATTATTCAGATGTGTTTATTCATTATTTGAAAACCAAAAACCTTTGGAACAGTACTGATTTAATCTATACTTTTGGGTCTTTAAAAATTAACCCCAATATTCAAGAGGATTTGTCTTTGGAAAAATCATTTCCCTTTGAATACAGTAATAAGGACAATCCTAATTTCAGTATAATGACAAAAGCTGGTTTGCTATGGGATACAAAACAGGAGAAGGCACTTTTAAGAGGTAACCTTATACATTATATTATGGGTTTGATTGAGACCAGTGTCGATATTGACCTTGTTTTTAAAGATTTAGAGCAAAAAGGAGCAATAAATGACGAAGAGACTGCTCCTTTAAGAGAAAAAGTATTGAATGTCGTTAATCATGTCAACCTTAAAAAGTACTATTCCAAAGGAGTTGTTGTCAAAAACGAAAAAGAGATAATTACCAAAAACGGTGAAATATTAAGGCCTGACAGAGTAATAATAAATGAAGGAAAGGCTACTATTATAGATTATAAAACTGGTAAAGAAAATGCTTCTTATTCTAGGCAATTAAATTCCTATGCAACCGCCCTTGAAGATATGGGCTACAAGATCAAGGACAAAATCATAGCCTATATCAATGACCAGATAACAATTGAATACATTTAATTACTATATATTATGTACGGAAAAATAAAAGATCACCTGACAAAAGAACTGGAGTCTATTAAAAATGATGGCCTTTTTAAGCAAGAAAGAATAATCACGTCTCCCCAAGATGCGGTTATTAAAATATCTACAGGTGAAGAAGTAATAAATTTTTGTGCCAACAACTATCTAGGACTTTCATCCCATCCAGAAGTGATTGAAGCCGCAAAAGACACCATGGATACCCACGGCTTTGGAATGTCCTCGGTGCGTTTTATCTGTGGCACACAAGACATTCATAAAAAACTTGAGAGAAAAATCGCTGAATTTTATGGGACTGAAGATACCATTCTATATGCTGCCGCTTTTGATGCAAATGGAGGTGTTTTTGAACCATTGTTAACTGCAGAAGACGCCATTATCTCGGATTCATTGAACCACGCTTCTATTATCGATGGGGTTCGTCTATGCAAGGCGATGCGTTATCGCTATGCCAACAGCAATATGGAGGATTTGGAGAAACAGCTGATTCAAGCCCAAAAAGATCAGGCACGTTTTAAGATAATTGTTACTGACGGTGTTTTTTCTATGGATGGCTTATTGGCGCCGTTGGATAAAATTTGCGATTTGGCCGATAAGTATGATGCCATGGTAATGGTAGATGAATGCCATGCCACAGGTTTCATTGGTTCCCGAGGCAAGGGCACGCTTGAAGAAAAAGGGGTAATGGGCCGCGTGGATATTGTTACCGGCACATTAGGCAAAGCACTTGGTGGGGCAATGGGAGGTTATACAACCGGGAAAAAAGAAATAATAGAAATACTTAGACAAAGGTCTAGACCATACTTGTTCTCAAATTCATTGGCACCGGCCATTGTAGGAGCTTCAATAAAGGTTTTTGATATGTTGTCCAATGACACCTCACTAAGAGATAAACTTCAATCGAATACCGAATACTTTAAGAAAGGAATGAAAGATGCGGGATTCGATATCATCGACGGTGACTCAGCAATAGTTCCTGTTATGTTGTATGATGCAAAATTATCGCAACAGATGGCCAACTTATTATTAGAACGCGGCATCTATGTTATCGGGTTTTTCTATCCTGTAGTTCCAAAGAATAAAGCCAGAATACGTGTGCAACTTTCAGCCGCCCATGAAATTGAACATTTGAATAAAGCCATCGCAGCTTTTGTTGAAGTGGGTAAACTATTAAAAATCGTTTAAATGCATCTTTACGCCCATGAAATGCGTTAAAAAAAATGGGAGTATGATTTTGTTAATAATATTTAACAACTTACATTTGCAGCTAATAAACACTTAAACTTAAAATTTTGAACATGAAACATCTTAGCAAATTAATGGTTGTTGCCTTACTTGTAGTAGGCTTTAACAGTATACAAGCGCAAGACGAGAACAACCCTTGGCAAGTTAGTTTTGGGGTAAATGCCGTTGACGTATTTCCAACTGGTGATGTAAGTTCGTTTGGTGAAGACTTCTTTAATGTAAGCGACCACTGGAACATTCTTCCTTCTATCTCTTACGTTGGCGTATCTAAATCAGTAGGCGATGGTTTCTCTGTTGGTGCAAGAGGTTCCTTAAATAAAATTAGCAAATGGGGAAATACATCTGTTGATGATCTTTCTTATTATGCACTTGACGGTACTATTAAGTACAATTTTGCTAAAAACACTGTTGTTGACCCTTTCTTAGAAATAGGTGGTGGTTATACATGGGTTGATGAAATTGGTG
Organism: Maribacter sp. HTCC2170; assembly: GCF_000153165.2. Taxonomy (NCBI): domain Bacteria; kingdom Pseudomonadati; phylum Bacteroidota; class Flavobacteriia; order Flavobacteriales; family Flavobacteriaceae; genus Maribacter; species Maribacter sp. HTCC2170. The sequence goes on along the minus strand of NC_014472.1, from coordinate 1,745,443 downwards.
CTGGTACTGTAAATGGTGGATTAGGTGTTAATTTCTGGTTTACAGAAAACATTGGTCTTACATTACAAACAAACTATAAGCATGCTTTTGAAGATTATGGCGTTAAGCATTTTCAACACTTAGCCGGTCTTGCCATTAAATTTGGTGGTACAGATACCGATGGTGATGGTATTTATGACAAAGATGATGCTTGTCCAGAAGTTGCTGGTCTTGAGGCATTCAATGGTTGTCCTGATGCAGATGGCGATGGCATAGAAGATAGCAAAGATAGCTGTCCTAATGCTGCTGGTTCTAAAGAAATGAACGGTTGTCCTGATGCTGACGGTGACGGTGTTGCTGATAAAGATGATGCTTGTCCTAACGAAGCTGGTACTGCTGCTCTTGCAGGTTGTCCTGATGCTGACGGTGACGGTGTTGCTGATAAAGATGATTCTTGTCCTAACGAAGCTGGTCCTTCTGAAAACAAAGGATGCCCTTGGACTGATAAAGATGGTGATAGTGTTTTAGATAAAGATGATCAATGTCCTGATGTTGCTGGTACTGTTGCAAACAATGGTTGCCCAGAAGTAACTGAAGAAGTTCAAAAACAATTGAACGACTATGCAAGAACTATCTTGTTTGACACTGGTAAATCTTCTATTAAAGCTGAGTCAACTTCAGTAATGGTTGATATCATTCAAATATTGAGTGAGTACCCAACTGCTAAGTTTACTGTTGAAGGTCACACTGATAGCGTTGGTAGTGCTAAATTAAACCAAACATTGTCTGAGTCTAGAGCAAATTCTGTTCGTGATTTCTTAATCGACAAAGGAATTGGTTCTAGTAGATTGTCTGCAATCGGTTACGGTGAAGACAAGCCAATTGCTACTAACAATACAAGATCAGGTAGAAAACAAAACAGAAGAGTTGAAATCAACTTAGTAAAGTAATTTCTTCTTCGAAATACCTATCAAAATAAATTTGAAAAGCCCTGACAGAATTGTCAGGGCTTTTTCTATTTTTGGTTATGCGTAGTTTTATAGAAGAAGTTGTAAATAATATATATAGTGAACAAAAATGTTTTGAGGACACTATATTCATCCTTCCGAGTAAAAGGGCTGGTACGTTTCTAAGAAACAGTCTTGCCAAAATTACTTCAAATACAATATTCTCACCTGAAATATTTAGCATTGAAGAGTTCATAGGTAATATTTCAGGACTCTCAACGGCCACTAACACTCGACAACTTTTCGAGCTATACTATGCTTACCTTGAACAAAACAAGGGCAACCCAGAACATTTTTTGGATTTCTCCAAGTGGGGACAAACTCTATTACAAGATATTAACGAGATAGATAGATACCTGATAGATGTTGATGGGCTTTTTTCAAACTTATCAGCCATCCAGGAAATCAATCATTGGTATTTGGCATCTGAAAAGACCAAGATGGTCGAAGATTATATTAAATTTTGGAACAATCTCCACCAACTTTATATTGCGTTCAATGAAAGACTGCTTCAAAAAAAAATAGGACACCAAGGGCTTATATATAGAAAAGCTCACGAAAAGGTAGAAACCTATTTAGAAGCCAACAAATCCACTCAGCATATTTTCATAGGTTTTAATGCTCTCAATACATCGGAAAGTAATATTATACAGCGAATTCTTGAGACTAAAAATGCCCAAATCTATTGGGACGCGGATACTTATTATCTTAATGACCCAATACATGATGCAGGCTATTTTATTAGAGACCACAAAAAAAAATGGCCCTATCTACAAAACAACACACTTAAAGGAATCAGCACTACATTTTTACAAGAAAAGAATATTCAGATAGCCGGCGTGCCAAAAAACGTTTCACAGGTTAAATTTGTGGGTTCTCTTCTCAGAACACTGAATAATGAAAATAGTGATACGTTAAAACGTACCGCCATTGTTTTAAGTGATGAGGCATTACTTAACCCGTTGTTAAATGCTATCCCATCGGAAATTGAAAAGGTGAATATCACTATGGGCTACCCCTTGAATAAATCACCTTTTGACAATTTTTTCAATCAATTTTTCAACCTGTATATAACTAAACAAAACAATGGTTGGTATTATAAAAATGTATTAAACTTCTTATCCGATGCGAATACCCATTTACTTTTAGATGATCAGGACGAAAATATGCCTGAATCTTTGATCTCTGGTATTAAATTAAACAATCTAACTTTTTTAAATAACAACATAATTAATTCTTTAGCCAAGAATCCCAACAAAACCTTAACTCAATTGTTCTTTGAACAAATTCCCTCGCCCAATCAATTTATTGAGCACTGTTTGCAAATAATCTCGATATTAAAAACTAAGCTCCAGGCCTCAGAAAACAAATTGGCTTTGGAAGAGTTGTTTAGATTTTATAGCGTTTTCAACCAAATGCAGCAATTGATTAAAGAACACGATTTTATAAGTGACTTAAAATCTTTACAGGCCCTATTTGTTGAATTGCTATCCATGGAAAACTTGGATTTTAAAGGTGACCCTCTGGAAGGATTACAATTGATGGGAATGCTGGAAAGTAGAAATCTTGATTTTGAAACAGTAATCATCACATCGGTCAATGAAGGAATTATTCCCTCTGGGAAATCCAATAATTCCTTTGTTCCTTTAGATTTAAAAAGAGCATTTGGGCTGCCTACATTCAAAGAAAAAGATGCGGTCTATACGTATCATTTTTACCGTTTACTGCAACGTGCAAAAAATGTGTATCTAGTTTATAATACTGAACCAGATGTGTTAGAAGGAGGTGAAAGAAGTCGATTAATAACGCAACTTTTAACTGATACGAATATCAAAGATAATATCACAGAGTTCATAGCGGTACCCGAAATAAAAGTTGAAATAAACAAAGAAAACCAAATAACCAAGGATGCTTCACTAGTAAATCTTATCAAAGAGCTAGCAACTAAAGGATTCTCTCCTTCCTCACTAAGTAATTACATTAGAAACCCCATGGATTTCTACAAGCAGAATCTTTTGGGTATTAATGATTTAATGGAGGTGGAAGAAACCGTTGCAGCAAATACATTTGGAACTATCATACATGATACTTTAGAAGACCTGTATAAACCTTTTATTGGTCGTTATCTAAACAAGGAGGTTCTAAAAGGCATGAAAGCCAATATAACGGCGTTGGTGAAGAAACATTTTGCAAAAACGTATTCAAATTTGAATACCATCCAAGGTAAAAACTTAATCGCCTACAATGTGATTATAAAATATGTTGAGAATTTTATTGATTTGGAGATAAAGCAATGCCAAGATTCCCAGATAAAAATTCTTGGGTTAGAAGAAAAAATGGAAATAACAATGAACATGCCCGAATTGGGGTTTCCGGTCAAACTAAAAGGTAAGTTGGACCGTATTGATGAAAAAGACGGTGTCCTGCGTATCTTAGATTACAAATCTGGAAAGGTGATGTTAAATCAAGTTGAAATATTTGATTGGTCTTTGATCACCGAAGACTTCAAATTTAGTAAGGCATTCCAATTATTGTGCTATGCCCTTATGTTTAACGATAAGGCTCCCTTAAATCAGCTTGAGGCAGGTATTGTTTCCTTTAAGAACTTAAATGCTGGTACTTTGAGTTTCGCAACAAAAGAAAAAAGAAACAGCCGCAGCAAGGATAAAACCATTACAACTGAAACCCTTAAGACTTTCAGTACAGAATTAAAAAGATTAATTATTGAAATATGTGACCCCAACATCCCTTTTGTCGAAAAGGAGGTTTGATGTTATTTTTTATCTGGTCTGCTTGGTCTAACTTCTATTTTACTAGGAAGCGTTCTTGGGTGCATTTTCAATAGATCCAATACCAGCTCACCAATATCCTCAGGTTGAATTTTCCAAGCATCTTTATCTGAAGGTTCGTTGTTATTAAAGTGTGTTGCTACAGAGCCTGGCATTATTGTAGAAACTTTAATGTCATATTTGCGAAGATCCAACATCGCTGCTTGGGTGAAACCAACAACTCCAAACTTTGTTGCATTGTAACCTGCACCCATGGCAAAGAAATTAGTGCCCGCAAGACTTGCTAACGTAATATAATATCCCTTAGACACTTTCAAAGCCTCTACAGAGGCTTTTAAGGTGTGAAATACACCATTTAAGTTGGTATTGATCATATTATGCCACTGCAACTCGGTCATTTCGTCTACAGGAGCAAAATGCCCAACACCTGCATTGGCCAAAACCACATCCAATTGTCCCCATTTGCCAATAATGGTTTTTATCGCCTCTTCTTCGTCCACATGTTTGGTTACGTCAGATTCAAGGATTAAAACGTTTTCTTTGTTATTCAACTGCCTAGCCGCAGCTTCAAGAGATTTTACGCTTCTACCGCTTATGGCCACTTTCATTCCCTCTTTAAGCAATGATTGAGCTACTCCAAGCCCTATTCCTTTTGATCCACCAGTAATGTACGCTACTTTACCCTTTAAAACTGTCATAATGTTTAGTTAGATTGAAGAAAACGAATATAGTATTTTGATACTTAAACAAAAAGTATTTCCTTTGACCCTCTAAAAGTCGGGGGATTAGCTCAGCTGGCTAGAGCGCTTGCCTGGCAGGCAAGAGGTCACCGGTTCGACTCCGGTATTCTCCACAAAAGACAAAAAGCTGAACTTACGTTCAGCTTTTTTTAGCAAAATGATAAAAGTAATTTTTGGGAAATAATTAGAAGGCTTCAAACCTATTTAACCTCAAAAAAATGTTCTTCCATTATGTAGCTCCCCTCATCAGAATATCCCTCTAATAAAATCCGGTATGTACCTGGAACATCGGAGACATAAAAATGTTGGGTAAGTTTTTTTGAATCGAGGCGAACATTGGGCCCCCAAAACAATTGGGTCCTATAATCAGGAATCCTTTGGAGCGCCTTGGTAGAATAATCAGGAGATGAATATCTTTTGTATAACATAGGGCCTTCCAATTCAAATTCCGTTATGTATTCACCACTCAGTTGCGGTACAAAATCCCCATTTTTTGAGATAATATCAATAATTCCCCAAAATACCTCAGGTCCATAGCGGTATGGCCCTGGAAATACATGAATACGCTCTAGGTCGTGTGCACTATTACCTAAAACCTCATCATGGTCCTGTACCAGTATGCCATCCACTAATAGTAGTGGGTCATTTGAACTAAAAGGTCCTTTCTTGTATGGGTTATATGGGTCAAACACCTCAAATGCTTCCTTACCATTCTTCCTCCGAATTCTCGCAAAACCTACAACCTCAACCATGGTCTCCCTTATAGATGGAAAACGTGTATAATCATCTAAAAAGTAATCTCTACCAATATTACTATAAAATCGGTCACCGCTCTCTCCTTTGGATACAACAATACTTTCTTCATTGAAGTAGGCATTATGAATCTGTAATTGGATGCTTCTTTCTTGCAGCCAATCTTTGATTTCCGGATTTAACTGCAAGTCATAAGTCGATTTCAATTCGGTTGAATCAAAAGTAGCATCCTCTAAGACAATTTTATATTGTTCCTTATCAGGCCCTACTACCTGCATTATGCTTTTTGCAGTTTCATAGGACTGATCTATGGAGATAAAAAACCGTCCTTGAAGATTTGTTTTTGCCATTTTAAAAATATAGTCCTTTCCCGGAACAGTGAACGCTACCACTTGGTTCTCAATAGGTTTCTCTCCATCAACCGACAGTACTCTTCCAAAAATAAGCTCACCCCGAAGTTCGGGAAGGTAAAAAAGGTTTCTGCCCCGTATACTATATTTTTCAGTTTCCGCATGAGGTTCCGAAACTTGAATTGGATCAAGTCTTCGTACCGACAACGCATAGTTTCCAGACCCTTCTTGGTCATTCAGGTTTTCTACAGTAAGATTCACCTCCTCACGTAATGCATATATAGATTTATCGGTTTTGAGGGAAAAATATCTGGCCTCTGGCCGAGGAAGGACATCCGAAGCTGTACTGGGAAATATTCTAACGCGTTGGGCAGAATCGATTTCATTTTTCAAATGAACATTCCCCTTTACATAAGGATTGATAATGTAAATAGTTTTGGGTGTAATCCCATTTTCCAAATTATTCAATGAGAAATTCGTGTAGCTCAAAAGCTGATAAATACCTGTTTCCAAACCTGTTGGGATGAAAAAAGACCCTTGACTCATACCTTTTTTCAATCTCAGCTTATGTTCAAATATTACAGAATCGTTTACCCCCCGAAGTGAAACATAGGCAACCTTGCTCAAGGTACTTGAAGTGTTTGAATCGGTATGGTTATAGATTTTATACTGAAGTGGTTCCCCTGCCAATAATATATTGGTATTGATTACCAGCTTCGTCCTCTCATCTGGAAAAATCTGAACATCCCCTAAAATTTGGTCACGGGAAATTTGGCCCTTTACAACAAAAGTGATACAAAGTAATACGAAGATCAGATCTTTAGGTTTCATAGGTTAGTCCTCCCAATAGTCGGGTTTTATATGTGTTGAAAATGCAGTGCATTTAGAGCACTCCGATTTTGTAATGTAATGAGGGCCTTCCACGATATCATCAGTAGAATAAACCTGGTAGTTCTCGAATTCAAGCTTTCTTCTTAACTCTTGAAAACTAATCTCATTAGAAATGAGCCAAACGCACTCCACAAAATACGGTGGCAGATCCAAGCTAAAATCATTATGGTCGAAGTAGATTCTTTGTGAGTATACCGAGGCGGCCCCAAAATAGCCCAGTACCTTTTCATCTGGGTCGGTATCTGAGGCAATATTGCCCGAAACAAAACCAGGTTGACCTTGGGACAACAGGTTCTCTTCACTACTCAGATCTGCTAAGGTCTTATAAAAGGTATGCGCCTCAATGCTCTGGGTATACTGCCTTACCAGGATACTGTAACGCTCCCTAAGAACAGGATTCTCCTTGTCGATAAACCGTATCGGGAAACGGGTTATCCGTTTCTCTTCCATGTCATTTGTTGAGGTTTGGACATACCCAACAGAACTATCCGTGGGATAGCAGAACTCCTCGTCAGACCATTCCCTGGGGGTAAGCACTATTTCACCAAATTGGGTAAAATCGCTATAATTTACAATCTCCCAATCAAATTTTGCATTTGCTGGGAGCCTTACTTTATAGGTCTCCTCATACTCGTATCTAAAATACTCGGCACCTGTTGCATTATCCGAATCAACAAAGACCTGTATGCCCTCTTTTCCGTTTGCCGAAACAAACTCCGCATAGACTTTTTCTAATTGGGACTTAGGGGGAAGCCCAACAACTTTGGAAGTATAGCCACGACCATCGGAGGTTCTGATTTTTAAGGTATACTGGATATTCGTCTCAGCTTGGAACTCAATATCTGAAAGGTAGGTCTTCGTCTTAGAGTCATAAGAGAAAGTGAATACTGTGGCATTACTGTCCTCGATATTTACATCTGCGGAACCCTCAGTGCTTTCACCAAACTCTTCCAAGCCAATGGTCCTGGATAATTTAACAACCTGTCTTTTTAACTCATCGGTGAGGGTGCTTTCCACTACTAGTACACTATCAAAATCTATGGATTTAATGACAAAGGGCTCTGTACAAGTTGTTTGCACTAAAAAAAGAAAATAGAGCAGTATGTTTTTAGTTCTAATCCTTCCCATGGTCTTTTAAAACTTAAAATTGTATGTAATGGTTGGTACAGGAATCGAGAATATAGAGGTTTTAAACGCCTTTATTCGCCCCTCTTCATTTACAAAAAACACCGAATATGGATTATTCCTTCCTAAAACATTATAGACCGAAATATTCACAAAACTGTGTCCAATTTTTTTCTTTTTATGGTTGCCTTCAATGTTTATTCCAAGATCTAAACGGTAATAATCTGGAATCCGAAATTGGTTGCGATCACTGTACAGTACCTGTTCCTCATTGGCATAAATAAACTTTCCTACAGGGTAAGTAATTGGTCTTCCTGTTTGATAAACAAAATTAGCCGAAGCACTTATACGTTTATTAAACCTGTAATTTCCTATCAACGATAAATCATGGGGTTTGTCAAAATTCGCTGGAAAGAAATCCCCGTTGTTTACCTGCTCTTGCTGTATTGCACTGTTCAATTTTATCAATGCCCTGGAATAACTGTAACCAAGGTACCCATTAAATCTTCCTGCCGTCTTTTTAATCAATGCTTCAACACCATATGCTTTCCCTTGGCCTTGTAGTAATTCAGTTTCCAAAGCATCGTTCAGGATCAATTGCGCACCGATCTTATAGTCCAAAAGGTCATGCATTTTTTTATAATAACCTTCAAGGCTAAATTCCAAATCGTTCTCCACAATATTCTTGAATATACCTATGGAGTATTGATCCGCCCTTTGTGGTTTAATGTTCAGGTCCGATAATTTCCAAATATCTGTTGGAGACATCGTAGTGTTGGTAGTCAGCAAATGTAGGTACTGTAATGTTCGATTGAAACCGGCCTTTAGAGACAGGTCCTTGTCCAACAGATACCGTCCTGAAATGCGGTATTCGAACCCGCCATGAGTCTTTATTACTTCATTGTTACCATAATTACGCACTTCGGCAATTGAGCCTTCGCTTTTAGGCACACCTTCAACATAAACATTTTGGGAAGCTTCACCCAAACCGGCAAAGAGGGAATAACGTAAGCCTATGTCAAGCAACAATTTGTCATCCACCTCAAAAAGGTCCGATATATAAAGTGCTGATTCCAGCCCCTTCTCTCTGTCTATCTTCCTTTGTTGAACATTGGAATCTGATCCTATTGGTTTAATGGTGCCTGGATCCGAAACGTACAATTTACTACTAAGGCCATAGCTCAATTTATGTTTATTACTCAGGGCATTGTAAAGGTTCACTTTGAAGAGGCTCTCGTTCAGGACATATCCGAAATCAAAGTCATTATTTGCCTCAGCTTTATAAAGAATATCATATTGATATCTACTATTACCAACTATTATACTGGCCCTACTCTTTTCACTGAATTTATGGTTCCATTTTAAAGAAACCAGTCCATTACTGTATCCAAAAACAGAATCCGATGTTATGCTAAACTTGTCCTTACTATAATATATAGTACTCTGCACCGAATTGTTTTCATTCACATCGTGGGAATATTTTACTATCCCGTCATAAAATGAAGCCTCGCTATTATTCAAAGATTCTTCATCAAGATTCTTTAGAATATAGTCGGCATAGGTGGCTCGGAAACCTGCAATTATGGACGCCTTTTTTTTAATTAGCGGAACCTCTAAAGCTAGGTTGGCCGTAATAGGGCCAATTGACCCTTCTCCCGAAATCTTTTCAGTATTACCAATTTTCGTCTCAATGTCAAAGACTGAAGACAATCGCCCCCCATATTCAGCAGGTATACTTGCCTTATAGATTTCCAGACTTTGCGTGGTAAAGGGATTGATTGCAGAGAATAAACCCAAGAAATGTGTGGGATTATAGATTACTATATCATCCAGCAACATTAAATTCTGATCTGCCCTACCTCCCCGTACATTTAACCCACCAGATCCTTCTCCAGCAGTCTTGATTCCTGGCAATGTTAAGGCTGCTTTTAGCATGTCACGTTCTCCTAACACCAAAGGTATTGTCTTTATTCCCTCAACATTGATTATTGAGGCTCCAACCACCGCGTCCCTAACATTTGCGTTTTTTTTGGATTCTACAACTACCTCATCCAATACTTCAACATCCTCGGATATTTCCAAGTTCATGGCGCCGTTCCCATATATTATCAAATCCTGGTATACCTTCTCATATCCCAATAAATTAGTTTCCAGCCTATTCAGGCCTTGCGGCAATTTAAAAGAATAGAACCCATCGCTGTCCGTATTTGTATAGATTTCTCTATCTATTGTGAAAATTGACAAATTCTGAACGGGCTCATTATTATTCATATTCGTAACCCTTCCAGAAATCGTGAATTCCTTGTCTCTTGTGTTAGGGTTTTGTTTGCCAATGGTAATGGGACCCCGTTTTCTATTCGTGCCTTTGGGCAGAAATTCCTCTTGAAAAATGGGAGCCGATCTATCCTGAATTTCTTCTTTTAAATTTCCTTCGTCAAAAAAATCAAAGGGCAACTGTTCAAGAACAATAGCATTGTTCAGCAAGATGATACGATTGTCTTTTATAAAATAATTGAGGCTTGTTTCTTCAAACAGTTCGTTTAATATCGCCCTTATTTTCCTGTTGTTATAATTCTTGGTAACCCTGTGATCCTTCAACCAAACTTCTTCAAAGTAAAAAAAGTAATTGGTTTTATCCTCCAGCTTGAGTAATGCGTCTTTTAGAGGAATGTTGTCAAATGCTATGGTTATGATCCGCTCATTTTGGCCCTGCATGACACAAATAAAGCCAAACAGGGCAATAAACATTAGCAGATTCTTTTTCATTCGGCGTTTTACCACAATAGCGGTTGGTTTAATTTGCATCCAGAAATTTTACAAGCGAAGTCATAAAACTATCCATGTTGTTTCTATACAAAGTTTTGTTTTGTTTTTGAAAATTTCGGATTTGCTTGTACTTATCAGGAATCACATTCTTTAAATCCTTGATAGAAAAAATGGTGTGATATTTCCCCTTGTACAACAACACGTAATAATTGTCCTGATAAAAGCGGTACTGTAAAACATTGTCCACGGTTTGCCTTTTTCTCTTTTTGACCTGCTTTATATAAAGTGATACCCTTTCACCCTGTAGGGCGGCCTCGAAAAAACCATTACCCTCAAGGTTCAGTTTCTCATCCATTAACCTAACAAAGGTTTTGTTATGAATTCTAAATTGTGAGATATTCCCAGATAATGGTTTAATCAGAAAATGATTCAACTTGTCATTGGATCTTATAATCAGATTATCCTCCAAAATATCATATTTCATCAATACTTTGGTATAAAACTGATTGTTATATACGACTGTACCACTCATGATGGCAGAGGAGTTTAGATAAATATGACTGTCATCCCAAGAGTCTAAATACTGATCCTTAAATTCGGGGCCATTAAAAAGCCCTGTGTTATCAAGGCCTACGAGTCCATCATATACATGATGAATAATGCTTTTCGTTACAGACTGTGAATAGGAACCTAAACATGTAACAAGAAAAACTAATAAGAACAGACATTTTTTATTTGCAATCATGTGTTCTTTTAATAATGGTTGCCCCATTAACAATTTGGGGACAAGCCACAATATTTTGACTTTCCCAATGGGCATTGATTTGTCAAACTTTTAATGACTCCCTATTAAATATAAGCAGTTTTATTGACGAATTGACTCGTTAGACCAAAAAAGTAGTAAGGCTTACAACTCTTTGCTTTTTTGATATTCTTTGCGCAATTGAAAGTCCCATATAATTCAACCGACAATTATTCGAAATTAAGAGAACGCAGAAACATTTTTATGTACTGCAGTAATACTATAGGTTTTATTAAGGTTCAATTTTTGTGTCTCATAATTTGCACAAACATTTCGTTATTTCAACAAATTTGCAGATTGCACACTTTTCATTGATTTTAAACGAAAATAAACGATTTCAAAAAAATAATTCATATGTTATTGATTATCAATTACATATATCGTAATAGAAATTTCTTTGTTTTTCAAACAGAAGCCTAACAGGCAAGAAGTCACCGGTTCGACTCCGGTATTCCCTACTGCATAAAAAAGTTTCAAGATTCACCTACTTTTGGTACTTTTTGTTTTTTTAATCTATTTAGGATTATATCAACTCCTTTTCTTCTAATGATTTTCTAAGCAAAGCTTGATTCTCCCAAAACTGGTCTTCAATTTTTTGTAGGGTTTTGTCAAATTCTGGATGAGATTGCAATGGTTTCATAACTGGGTCCTTTCTCATAAATAGTAAAATCCAGTATTGGTAATTATCCTCTGTAGCAAAATTTTTGAGTTGTTCCATGGCTTCATCGAGCTCACCTTCATAAGCATATTTTACTGCCATGCTTGCACTTTTATAAATAGATTGATCTTTTTCACAATATTCGGCATACGAATTAAAAAAGGTTGAAGCTTCTTTATCCAGACCCATTTCTTTGTATACTTTACTAATCTTTATATCCTCTTGAGGGTAAATATCTAAATTATAAGCTTCCCGAGAATCAGCGAATTTTTTATAATAGTGAAAAGCTTTTTCATAATCTTCTTGAAAATAATGGAATTTAGCTACCTCTTGCATGAGATCTAAACGCGTAGTATCCTTTGACCATTCAGAGGTTAACTGTTTTGTGGTCTCCTCCATATTTTCGTTTTTAGCATACTCTACGTATACCTTTACCAATGGTGAATAATAATTCTTAGGATCATAATTAAGCGACTCATTAATAAAAGTTATAGATTCATCGACAAATCCCGATTGAACCAATGCATTACTTAAGTGCAAATAAATGTACCCTTTGGCAACCGAATCATTGGCCGCAATGTCTAGCTGTACTCCTTTTAAGGCATACTCCAAATATTTATCTGTATTGGGAATTGCACGGGCATATAAATCCGCAAGCATTTGAACTACAGGAGTTGAATTAGGGTTATACTCCAATGCCTTCTCTAAATGCGGAAGTGCCAATCTATACTCATCAGTTTGGGCATAATATAACGCTTTGGCAATAAGACTTAAGTCCGATTTAGAATCATACAGTAATGCCTTATCGGCATAATTATTTATGAGCTCTGTATATTGTTTATGCTTTTTATCAATGTCTAGAAAATAATATGAAATTGCAATATTAGCATAAGCCCTCGCAAATTGAGTATCTTCTTTAATAGCTTTTTCAAATAATAAAACCGCCTCTTCTAAACCTTCTTTCGTTCGTGAATGATATGGCTCCAGTGCTTTTAAATAATAATCATAAGCTTCTAAGTTATCAGTTGGTTTTTTTTCAATTCGTTCCAACTCTGCAGGTGTAACTACAGCTTCAATGGACACGGCAATCTTCTTAGCAACATCATTCTGTAAAGCAAAAATATCCACTATTTCTTGATTGTATTGCTCAACCCAAATAGGAGTGTCAGTTGAAGCTTCAATCAATTGGATATTGAGCAATACTTGGTTTCCTACTCGTTGCCCACTACCTTCAACCAAATAATTTACGTTGAGTTCTTTTGCAATTTCGGGAGCACTTAAATTGGTTTGCCTAAACTTTTCAACAGAAGTTCTACTTATTACCCTTAGTTCTTCAATTTTTTGAAGGTTGTTTAAAGCAGATTCCATCAAACCATTAACAAAATATAGATTTGTAGAATCGTTACTTTCGTTTTTAAAGGGTAAAACGGCTATAGATTTTACAATCTTTTTTTCTTGAGGCACCTCTTTATTATTGAACATAAAATAAGAGGCTACAACAAGTACTGCACACATTCCTGCAACAAGATACCAACGATTCCTTTGAACAAAAGTGGACGTTGGTTCCTCAATTAATTCTTCATCCTTATGTTTACCAACTTCTCCTGGTGGATATCCATACTGTTCCCGAAAACATTTTATAAAGTACGAAGTACTACCAAACCCCACTTGGTGTGAAATTTCTGAAACCGTTAATTCAGAATAACTTTTCAAAAGCTCCATACCCTCTTGAAGACGGATTTCACGTATAAACTGACTTGCAGAAAGCTGCGTTTCTCTCTTAATTTTTCTAAGCAAATTAGACCTGCTCATGTTCATAGCATCTGCCAATTCTGAGACTCCAAACTGCTCGTTGGCCAAATTCTCACGAATTAATGCTTCCGCCCGATTAATAAAGCCGATCTGATTTGATTCTTGTATTGACATGCTATTCTTTACTAGCCCAAATTTTAAATAATATTAAAAAAACGGTTTTCATTAAATACGTGCTTGGCCTATGAAAAAAGCACCATTTGCATCATAATTTATACTGCCGCGTCATAATTTTTATTCCCTTATGAAACTTTATATGAATATCCGCATAGCTCATATGGCTTGCATCAAGTTCTATAGAACCTTTGTAATATCAAAAATTAAAACAAACATTTTAAAAATTAAATCATGAAATTAGTTAGAATCACATCATTAAGAATTTTAGTAAACATGTCACTTGCACTCCTTTTGTTTACTAGTGCATGCGGGCAATCAAACAAAACAAAAGAATCAAGTAGTGTAGAAGAGCAGTCTAAAGTAGCTGCACCGGAAATAGATATTAATGCGGCAGTACTTACAAATAATATTGAGGCCGTTAAACAACACATAGAAGCAGGTACCGATATTAATACGAAAGATCCAATGAGTGGATCTACTCCGCTAATTACGGCCGCAAGTTTTGGAAAAACTAAAATTGCTAAAATACTTATTGATGCCAAGGCAGATATGTCCTCAAAAAACAATGACGGAGCTACCGCCTTACATTCTGCTGCATTCTTCTGTAGAGTAGAAATAGTACAATTGCTTATTGACGCAAACGCTGACACTACTGCTAAAAATAATTTTGGCGCAACACCGAGAGAATCAGTATTGGGAGCCTATTCAGATATGAAACCTATCTATGAAATGCTACAACAACAATTAGCTCCAATGGGTATGGAAATTGACTTAAACGAGATAGAAAAGACTCGTCCTGTTATTGCAATGATGCTACAATAAATCACCTAATAACTTTATTCCGATGACAACAGAAAGAAGATACGATATAGATTGGTTACGAGTTATTGCTATTGGATTACTTCTTATTTACCATATAGCAATTGTATTTCAACCATGGGCTATGTTCATTGCCTTTATAAGAAGTGACGAACTTTTAGAAGGATTATGGAAACCAATGACAATGCTTAATGTATGGAGAATACCGCTACTCTTCTATGTATCAGGTATGGGATTATATTTTGCAATGCGCAAACGAAACTGGAAACAATTAATTCTAGAACGTGCAAAACGAATTTTATTACCTTTTCTGTTCGGGATTGTAGCCATTACACCCCTACATATGTTTCTTTTTCAGGAATATCATAATATGCCCTTAGGCTATTATCCACACATGGGACATCTGTGGTTCTTAGGAAACATATTTGTGTATGTCGTATTGCTAACACCATTATTCTACTATTTAAAAAAGAATGAAGGGGGAAAGGTAAAAAAGGGATTGTCATTACTTATGAAAAACCCACTAGGCCCCTTATCATTATCGGCATTTTTTGTCATGGAAACTATCATTGTAAAACCACAATTATTTGCTTTATATGCTCAAACTTGGCATGGCTTTTTTCTTGGGCTTCTAGCGTTTTTCTTCGGATTCATTTTTGTGTATAGTGGTAAAACTTTTTGGCAAACTGTTTTAAAATGGAGGTGGCTATATATTGGGTTAGCAGCCGCTCTATTTGGAATTAGGTATTTCGTTTTTGCGACAGAAGCCCCTAGATATCTTACTGCAATTGAATCAAATTGCTGGATTTTTGGAGTTTTCGGTTTAGGATACAAATACTTGAATAAGCCAAGTAATCTCTTAAGTTATTTGAGTAAGGCTGCTTACCCTGTTTACATTGTACATATGTTCGCCCTGTATGCAGGAGCTACGCTCATTTTGCCATTACAAATGCACGTCGTACTTAAATTTATTTCTATAACAGTGTTCACGGTAATTGTATGCTTTGTTATTTATGAGTTCATATTAAAAAGAATCGGTTTCCTAAAACTCTTGTTTGGAATAAATTGGAAACCAAGATTAAAAAAACAATCAATAATTGAGAAAGCAATCAAAAAATTAATTCCGAACTGAAATTTCAGTAAATCGGTTAAATCAACAGTTTATTTAATCAATCAAAAACGAACAACCCTATGAAAGCAGTAATTTATAATGATTACGGCTCACCCGAAGTTCTTAGAGTAGTGGAAATAGATAAGCCAATACCAAAGGATAATGAGATTCTTGTTAAAATACATGCAGCAACTGTGACCTCTGGTGATGTAAGGCTTCGGAGTTCAGATTTTCCGCCATTATTTTGGCTACCAGCTAGACTCATATTCGGTTTATTTAAACCTAAGAAAAAAATATTATGTCATGAGCTAGCTGGAACTATTGAAGCTATTGGGAATAAGGTTACTCATTTTAATGTTGGTAAAGATGTATTTGGAACAACTACCATGCTTAAAACTGGTTCTTATGCCGAATACATATGTTTACCTCAATCTTGGAAAAATGGAGTAGTAGCATTGAAGCCTAAAAATTTAAGTTTTGCAACATCTGCCACTTTACCCGTAGGTGCAATGACTGCAATGTACCTCATTGGAAAAGCAAATATTCAATGCCCCAATTTAGATTTTTTCAACCTAAAATTTTGGCAAAGTTATAACTGGCATTCACCAAATTGTCATAGCTTGAATTCATAGCATCCTCAAGGGATGTGACCTTTCTTAAAATTGAAGTTACATACGAAAGCCCAAATTCTTCTTGCATTTCAATCGAAAGATCAACCGCACCACAAAATGCAGCCACTGGTATCCCTTTCAATTTCGCAGATTGCACAACGCCACCCATGGTTTTGCCAGAAAGGGTTTGTTCATCCAATTGGCCTTCCCCAGTTATAATCCAATCAGCATTCACGATTTTCGAGTCAAATTCTGAAAGTTCTTTTATCAAATCAATCCCAGAGGTCAAATGCCCATGTAAAAAGGCTATCGCACCCCCTCCAGTGCCACCTGCCGCCCCAGCGCCCTTTTCTTGTTGTAGATCTATACCATATTCTTTCTGGACAACTTCAGCCAAATTACGTAGTCCTGCATTAAGAACTTCTATTTCGTCAGTAGTTGCTCCTTTTTGGGCGGCATATATTTTAGCGGCTCCTTGCTCCCCATAAAAAGGATTGGTGACGTCACAAGCAACTTTAATCCTGGCTCCTTTAAGTCTTGGGCGAACCTCTGAGTTATCAATTTTACAAACAGCGACCATATTTTTACCAATTGGTTCCAATTCTTGATTGTCTGCATCAAGAAAACGATAGCCGAGCGCACTTGCCATTCCCATTCCACCATCATTAGTAGCACTTCCTCCGATACCAAGTATGATTTCTTTGGCTCCTTTTTCCAACGCATCTACAATTAGCTCGCCTGTACCAAATGAAGTAGCTTGCATACAATCATATTCCGATTTAGGTAGAAGCTTAAGCCCGGATGCCTCCGCCATTTCAATAAATGCAATTTGTTTTCCTGGGGAATAAACATAAGAGGACTCCATTGATCGAAAAAAAGGGTCCTTTGCCTGTATTATAATTCGTTGACCATTAATATAAGTATTGACCACATCAATAGTACCGTCACCACCATCTGCCAAAGGGATTTTAGTAATTTCGGCATTTTTGAAGACCATACGTAATCCTTCTTCAACCGCCTCGCAAAACTCAAACCCAGATAGTGATCCTTTAAACTTATCTGGAGCAACGACGAATTTCATGAGTCAAAATTTGCATTAAGGGAATAATAGGCTTTTACTAGTCTTTCTTAACACTCAAAACCAAAACAGGGATTGGAACTGAAAATTCAGATTTTAGTACGGTATTCTTTTCCCATATGTTTTTGAAAAAACCTCTTTTCCTCCTAAAAACACTAAGGAGTTCTGGCTGTTTTGATTGAAAATGCTCCATAACCCCAAGATAGGTTGTTGCATTCTCAGTTATAGTAAGCTGGGAGCATAAATCCATCAAAGAAGTATCAACTCTTAAGTCCTCATCTGTATAACCAGGTGTTTTGACCAAAAGTAGGTTTACCTTAGAATCATGCTTTTTTTGTATTGCCACCAAAGGATCCACTATTCTATTTCTTTTTACAACACCTGATTTAAACGCCAAAAGTACATTTTTAAAAGGCTTGTATTTGGTTCCTTTAGGTACTACCAATGCTGGTATATCTGTTCTTTTCACGATTCTACCGGACGTATGGCCTAAATAAAGGCCTTCTTTTATCTCATTACTTCTGGGTGCCAGAATAATAATATCTATCCCCAGTTCTTTGTCAATATTCTTAATACCATCAACTAAATCCCCATTATAGGTTGCAATTTTAATATTTACATTTTTAGAATCAACCTGATTTATTACTCCCTTTAAACGTTCCTTACCACTTTTAGCAACCTTTTCTGAAATATTGGCCAGACTTCCCGCCTTGGCACTAACATTAAATACTTCCATCACAAAAACTGCAGCTGAGAAGTCCGCAGCAAAATCTACGGCATATTGTAAAGTTTCATTTGCGTTAGGCGATGTGCCAATGGGAACAAGGATGTTGATCATATCTATAAGTATTTATTATTACTTTAAATTTACAATTAAAATAAAACCAATTCATGATTCGTCGTGCAAAGATATTGGAAATTAGTAAAATACTTGCCTTAACTAAGGCTTGTGCGGCATATATGATCAAGAACGGGATTTATCAATGGAATGAGCACTACCCTTCTAAACAAGCTTTTGTAAACGATATTGAACGTGAAGAACTTTTCGTGTTGGTCAAAAATGATAAAATCATAGGTACTTTGGTCATTTCTGAATTCATGGATGAAGAATACGTTCCCATCAAATGGTTGACCCCAAATACACTTAATGTTTATATTCATCGCCTTTCTATTCATCCCGATCAACAAGGAAAGGGTCTTGCCCAAGAATTAATGGACTTTGCCGAGAACTATGCCAGGGAACATAGTTATGTCTCCGTTCGTTTAGATACTTTTAGCCAAAATAAGCGCAATCAAAGATTTTATGAAACCCGAGGCTATCAAAGATTGGGTGATATATATTTTCCAAAACAAAGTGAGCATCCTTTTCATTGTTATGAATTGGTGTTGTAATCCAAAAATGACAATTGAAAACAGTAGTTAGTTTTAAAACAATCAACAAATTGGCTATTCCTGCAACCATTGCGGGTATTGCAGAACCTATATTGTCGATTACCGATACGGCTATTGTTGGAAATATTCCAGTTGACGGTATTGAGTCACTTGCCGCTGCAGGTATTGTTGGGTCATTTTTATCAATGCTTATTTGGATCTTGGGTCAAACACGAAGTGCCATTTCCGCCATCATTTCACAATACCTGGGTGCTGGCAAATTGGACCAGGTAAAAACACTTCCTGCCCAAGCTATTACCCTCAATATCCTCCTGAGCATCCTCGTTCTTTTATCAACCATTTTCATCGTTGAGGATATTTTTAAATTAATGAACGCTTCAGGCAAAATTCTACAATATTGTGTCTCTTATTATTCCATTAGAGTTTGGGGTTTTCCGCTCACTTTATTTGTGTTTGCCGTCATGGGAATCTTCAGGGGTTTGCAAAACACCTATTGGCCAATGATGATTGCCATAGTTGGGGCCATTTTAAATATAGGATTGGATTTTCTGTTGGTCTATGGCCTAGAAGGGTATATCGATGCCATGCATTTAGAAGGTGCGGCATGGGCCAGTTTAATTGCCCAGGGAATTATGGCAATAATGGCCTTTATACTTCTAATCACAAAGACCGACATAAACCTAAGAGTGCGTTTTCCACTTCATCAAGAATTGAATAGACTGATCATAATGAGCTTAAACCTTTTTGTGCGTGCAGTAGCCCTGAACGTTGCCCTAATCTTAGCGGTTAGGGAAGCAACAGCTTTGGGAGATAAATACATTGGCGCTCATACCATAGCCATCAATATATGGCTTTTTGGTGCTTTCTTTATCGATGGCTATGGTGCCGCAGGCAATATAATGGGCGGACGATTATTGGGTGCTAAAGATTACAACGGTTTATGGCAATTGGCCAAAAAAATCATGTTGTATGGGGCCATTGTAAGTTTAATATTGATGATCACCGGATTTGTATTCTACCAACCTATTGGCCGGGTTTTTTCCAATGAAATTCAAGTTTTAGAAACTTTTTACGCCATCTTTTTTATATTGATACTTGGCCTTCCAATGAATACCATTGCCTTTGTTTTTGATGGTTTGTTCAAAGGCCTGGGAGAAATGAAATACTTGAGAAATGTATTGTTAACAGCTACTTTTATAGGATTTGTACCAACACTATTTATTACGAAGTATTTGAATTGGGGACTATATGGAATATGGATAGCCCTTACGGTTTGGATGTTCATTCGTGGCACTGCGCTAATATGGAAGTTCAGACGAAAGTTTCGCCCCTTATTACAAAACACTTAATTTTGAACAAAACTATAATTTATGGGCACTAACAGGGAAAACGGAAGTCTCTATACCAATATAGAAAATAAGGTTGCCACTGTTGAATTTGGGCATCCTGCGAGTAATTCTTTCGTGGCGGAACTTTTAGGCCGTCTTACCAATGAAATTAATTCGCTCTCAGAAAATGACAACATAACAGTGATTGTTCTAAAATCGGAAGGAGATAGAGCCTTTTGCGGTGGCGCCTCTTTTTCCGAACTCATGGCAATTTCGAACTTGGATGAAGGTAAAATGTTTTTTAGTGGCTTCGCCAACGTGATCAATGCCATGCGGAGATGTAAAAAAGTAATTGTTGGTCGTGTTCAGGGAAAAACCGTTGGTGGCGGTGTTGGTCTTGCAGCAGCCTGTGATTATGTTTTCGCCTCCGAAAATGCCTCCATCCGTCTTTCTGAACTATCTATAGGAATAGCTCCGCTTGTAATAGCTCCAGCTGTTGAGCGTAAAATTGGTAAAGCTGCAATTGCAGAAATGTCACTTTCCCCAACAGAGTGGAAAAATGCCTATTGGGGTAAAGAAAAGGGATTGTTTTCAAAAGTGTTTGGTTCTTTAAAAGAGTTGGACAAAGAGCTTGACTTCTTTACTCAAAAACTATCATCCTATAACCCTGACGCCTTGTATGAATGGAAGAAAGTTTTGTGGGAAGGTACTGAAAACTGGGATTCACTTCTTACTGAACGTGCTACTATAACAGGAACATTGGTGCTCTCTGAGTTCACGAAAAATGCACTTTCTAAATTCAAAAAATAATATTCCTGAGCAGATTTCGTTTTACTTTTTTAAATATTTCAGATGGATATTCTTGATTTTCTTAACAGTGACCTCGTCTTTCCTATTCTTGCTTTGTTCGTAGTGGTTATATACTTTGTAAACCGTGTTCGTAAAAGAAGAAGATTCAAAAGGTAATTCATGATTCGGTTTCACGTTTAGTTCCGAAGTTATGTGGTGCAAGCATTGATTATAGGTTTTGTTGAGCCCCGTATTTTTTCTTTGTATTATTTTTTTGAGAAGCAAGGAATTACGTGCTCTTTAAAATATGGCTCCTGATTGACCCAAAACATATAGCGGACTTTTAAAAAATCTTTTGCAAATCCATGAAGCAATGGTACAATGTTTTCGTTGTGTTCGTCTACATTTGCGTGCTCCACTTCCCCAGTTTCCCCAATATAATTTCCATCTTGTATAGCAATTCCTAGTGGTACTGTATATTTACCTTCATGCATTAATGTTATGGTATGGTTTAATTGTCCCGTTCTTTTTACCATTAAATCAGGGCCTCCTAGCCCTACACCAATTTCTTCACCATACTTGTATATACTTTTAAGATAACCTTTGTCTTCCCAGGGCAGCCATTCTCCCGGCATGAAATTAGCATAGATCATAGTAGTGGAATTCGAAAAAGCTCTTTTTAATGCCTTCATATTTGCCTTTAATCCAGCAACGTATTTCTGTTCTGAAAACGTAGAGTCCATTTTTTCACTTACTTCAATGGCCGTTTCCTGAAGATTGATGCCTTCAATTTTTCCATCGTATTCTTCTCCTAAAGCCTGTAGAAACAATGCAAAACGTTCTCTTACTTTTTCGTTCCATCTTTTTGCCACCCAACCAGCTGGTTCTCCATTTTCAGTATACTGTTGTATAGCTCCACCATCGTAATCATCTGTTAGCAGGTAGTCTGGCACAGCATTGTTATTTGGATAAAACGTTGCATCTTGTATTTGTAAAAACAGTTTTTTACCATGTTTTTTCAGGTAATCATAATCTTCTTTTAGTAGTGAAAAATCGTATTGTCCTTTTGAGGGTTCAAAATTTTTCCAGAAATACATAATCTGGGCACCTTTGAACATTGGGTGACGAAGTAATGGGTGATCGATTATTTCGTGCCTTTCTCGAGCAAAATAAACAAAGTGTTGAATGCTGTCCTCAGGTATGGGGCAGTTTGCGCTTAAGTACTTTTTGTAAGCATTCTTGTATTTTTCTCCAACATTTTCTGAATTTTGGCCAAAACAAATTTGAGTGGTTATAAAAATAGCTAAAGTTAGCACTACAGTATGTACAATTTTGCCCGCCATTTTTTAATAGTGTTAAAATCTCTTGTATTGGTTACAAAGATTGGATATAGTTCTAAGCTATACCTCACTTATAAAAACTAAGTTACTACCTCCCCAACTTTCATAATACGATTTATACGGCAAAGTAGCTGCAACAATGTTTTTGGTATGTTTTCTATCCTATATATTAGCGCCTGCATAACTAACTTTGTTATATTTGAATAGATTCAATTCAAAACATATGTCTCTACGCAACATAACCTTAATTCCTTTTGTTGCCATTGCTTCTCTTATCCTCATAAGTTGTGGGTCAAAGTCCGATACCAAAAAACAAACCGCAAAGAAAGAAACCGCCAATGAAATCGCGGATAAAGTAGACTATACCTATCAAGGCGAATCTTTAAAAGTGGCAATCATTGGTCTGACCCATGATCATGTTCATTGGATTCTTGGTCGCGAACAACATGGTGATATTGAAATTGTCGGTATTGTCGAGCCCAATCTTAATTTGGTTAAAAGACATCAAAAGCAATATGGGTTTTCTATGGATTTGGTCTTTAAAACCATGGAGGAAATGATAAAAGTGGTTAAGCCAGAAGCAGTAATGGCCTTTAATGATATTTATGGGCATTTGGAAGTTGTAGAATATTTTGCCCCTAAAGGCATTCACATTATGGTTGAAAAACCATTGGCCGTGAGCTTGGATCATGCCGAAAAAATGATTGCTTTGGCCAAAAAACATAAAGTGCAATTAATGACTAATTATGAGACCTCATGGTATGGGAGTAATGCCAAGGCTTTTGACCTAATTCATAAAGAAAAGAAGATTGGAGACATTCGTAAATTAGTATTTAACACAGGACATCCAGGGCCAATAGAAATTGGTTGCAGCAAAGAATTTGTCTCGTGGCTTACAGATCCAAAACTAAATGGAGCTGGCGCCCTTACCGATTTTGGCTGCTATGGAGCTAATTTGTCGACATGGTTTATGAAAGGTGAAACGCCACAGGCAGTAACCTGTATTACCCAAACAATCAAACCGGACCTCTACCCCAAGGTTGATGATGATGCAACAATAATCTTGGACTATGACAAAACACAAGTAGTAATCCAGGCATCGTGGAATTGGTCGCACAACCGAAAAGACATGGCGGTTTATGGTAAGCATGGTTACGTGCTCTGCAAAAATGGCGAGGATATGGAAGTTCTAGAAAATGAAAAAGTTGGCCCTAAACCCTTAAAAGCCTTGGCCCTTAAAAACGGTATACATGACCCTTTTGCCTATTTCACCAAAGTAATAAAAGAAAATCAACCTATGGAGTCTTTCGGTCTTTCTTCACTGGACAACAATTTAATGGTAATGCAGATTCTCGAAGCGGCGAAAGAATCTGCCAAAACCGGCAGAACCATAGTTTGGGATGAATTTTTCGCCAACAAATAATAAGTATATCATGAAATATCTAAAAACCACCCTTGTATTGATTTTGGTTCTCACTATTAGTTACAGTTGTAAAGACGAAAGTGCGAGTACCAAAAAAGAAGTTGCTAAGCAATGGTTCAAAGGAAACCTACATACACATTCTTATTGGAGCGATGGTGATGAGTTCCCAGAACCCATATTTGATTGGTATAAATCCCAAAACTATCATTTCTTGGCATTGACCGATCATAATACCTTGGCAGAAGGTGATAAATGGATTGAAATTAAGGAGGATTCGGTTTATCAAAACGCATTCAAAAAATATCTTGACACTTATGGGGCCGATTGGGTAGAATATAAAATCGATTCGGGTAAAACCTTGGTGAAGCTAAAAACATACACCGAGTATAAAAGTAAATTTGAGGAGCCCGGTAAATTTTTGGCCATTCAGTCCGAAGAAATCACCGATAGTTTTGATGGGAAGCCATTGCATATGAATGCCACCAATTTGGAGTATAAAATCGATCCTTCGGGTGGTGGTAATGTAGCTGAAGTATTGCAGAATAATTTAGACCAAGTACTTAAACAAAGAAAAGAAACAGGCACTTTGATGTTTCCGCATGTTAACCATCCCAATTTTGGATATGGTGTGGCTTTGGAAGATATGATATCGCTAAAAGGGGAGCGTTTTTTTGAAGTATACAACGGGCACCCAATGGTACATAACATGGGTGATTCCGTTCATATTTCAACAGAGATTATGTGGGACCTGATTAATATTTCATACCTGAGAGATAAAAAACCCATAATGTTCGGGTTGGCAACAGATGATTCACACCATTACCATAGAAAAGGCTCTGAATGGAGTAATGCTGGCAGGGGTTGGGTCATGGTACAAGCAGATACGTTGTCGGCCAAATCATTGATTACTGCCATGGAATCTGGGGATTTCTATGCCAGTACAGGAGTTGAGCTTCAAAAAATTGATGCTGTAGCTAGAGAGCTTTCAATAGAAGTCATTCCAGAGACCAATGTAACTTATACCTTGGATTTTATTGGTTGTATGAAAGGTGATTCAGAAAGCAAGGTATTAAAATCAATTAAAGGCAATAGTGGAAACTATAAGATGCCCGACGATCTTTTATTTGTGAGGTGTAAAGTTACGTCCTCGAAAAAACAAGATAATCCCATAGAAGATATAATCTATGAAATGGCATGGACACAGCCCATCTTAGGGTCAAAATAATCCAGAGGTAATACTATTGACTTTCGTTTTAAAGAATGCATACCTTTGCAACCTAATCATGCTTCATGAAAAACATAAGGATTACCAAACAATTTACTTTCGAAACCGGTCATGCGCTATATGGGTATGATGGTAAATGCAGAAATGTACATGGGCATAGTTACAAACTTTCTGTAACCGTAATTGGGACTCCTATTGCCGATACTTCCCATGTAAAATTGGGAATGGTCATCGATTTTGGCGATTTAAAGAAAATCGTAAAAGAAGAAATTGTTGATCCTTTTGATCACGCAACTGTGTTCAACAAAAACACTCCACATGTTGATTTGGCGAAGGAATTAATGGAGCGGGGCCATAATGTAATACTTGCAGATTACCAGCCTACAAGCGAAAATATGGTGATTGACTTTGCGGAAAAGATAAAGACCAGACTTCCAGAAAATATTTCATTGCATTCATTAAAACTACAGGAAACTGATACTTCTTTTGCCGAGTGGTACGCATCAGATAATTAATTGAAAACGCTGTAATTTATTTGCGTCGCATCTATTCTAAATACCAAAAATTATTTCAGGGTAATTCCCATTTGCAATGTAGGGTTGAATATTTTCCTTCGTAATAGTCGTCTTCCACACATAAACCTTTTCTAAATACTCCATTTTTGAAAAAGTGTCAAGGCTCGCTTTGGTAATCTTGGTCCCATATAAATTGAGTCTCGTAATATTTTTACTTGAGACAAGTGCAGCAACCCCAAAATCTGTAATTGGGTTATTATGAATTCTTAGTTTTTTTAAATTCTGAAATTGCCCGATGCTTTTCAAATGTTTATCATTTAAATAATTATCTGCAAGAGATAGGGATATAATATTTTCTTTTATTTTGAGAAGTTTTTGGAGCTTTTCATCCCATATTTCCAAATTGGCTTTGGAAATAGTTTTAGCCGGTAATACGACCTCATACAAATTTGAGCCAAATATTAACTCCCTAATCCTAAAACCTTCAAGAATAATCTCTTCTAAAATAGCAGGGTCAACCATTTCTACAGCTGGCAGTTTATCATGTCTTCCTTCGCCTTTCCTCTCTAAACCAAGCATATTTGACGCAATGTATAGTATTTCATCCGAGGTTTCCACCGAGTCAACTTTTATGGTAAAATCGGCTTTGGCATTTTCTATCCAATATATTAGGATTGTTTTTTCTTCTTCAGTTAAGGGCGTCTTACCTTCGGGAGGCATAAAGTCTTCATGTTGGGAATCAAGTTGAATTCGTCTAATCATTTCCGATTTTGAGGCATTCCCAGCGGTTAAAACCGGGCCGTTTTCACTTCCTTTCAGAATTGAAGTCTCATCTTCATAGGACAGTCCACCTTTCTTCTTACCTGAATTATGACAGCTAATACATTTGTCCCCCAGAATGGGCTCCACCAAATAATCAAATACTTCGGCTTCCTCAATGGTTTCCAATGGTTTTAACTTCTTTTCTTCCTTTTTTCCAAAAGGAGCATATTTAAAGAGATAATCGCTCCCATGAGTCAGGTTTCCTCCATAGTGCCCTGTAACCATTAACAAGGTCATTAATAGTACTAGTATAATAATGCTCAATTTATGGTGCTCTATTTTTGGTATCCTAATTTTATCAATCTTAATAAGCCATGCAAAAAACGCAATTATCGTAGTTGCAATACCAAACCATAGATGATTGTTTAAAGCCTCTTCGTCATAATCCCCACTTTGTGATAACATATACCCCAAAATACAAGCAGTCAAGGCCGTCAACATGCCCAATAGCAAAGCCAAAGGAACAACCTCAGTCAAGGTCTGTTTTTTCCTTATACCACCAATCAATTCCAATACAAATGCAAAAATCAAAAACCCAATAGGCAGATGAACTATTAAGGGGTGAAATCTTCCTAAGAACAAAATAAAATCAGATGCGCTCTCCATATTGACGACTATTAAATATTCCTGAAAATGACCCAACCCCTTTCTAACTTGATTGGAGCGGTATGATGTGAGTTCCAGCGGCACTGGTATGGATTCTTACCCTCATCTATGTATATATCATGTCCATTGTTAAATATGGCAGTTTCATCTTGATACATTTGTTTTACTGGTCTATTCATTGGCGGTTTTTGATAAAATTTCTTCGTGAGTTCAACATTGGTTTATTTGCTTACTTATGCTAAAATATCCTTCACCACGTTTCCGTGTACATCGGTCAAACGAAACCGTCTTCCTTGATACTTATAAATCAACCTTTCATGATCTATACCAAATAAATGCATCAATGTAGCTTGAAAATCATGGGTATGAACTGGGTCCTTTATTATGTTGTAACCAAAATCATCAGTTTCCCCTAATGTAAAACCAGGTTTTACACCTGCTCCTGCCATAAACATCGTAAATGCCTTTGGGTGATGGTCACGACCATAGTTTGTAGCAGTTAATTCACCTTGAGAATACACAGTTCTTCCAAATTCGCCTCCCCAAACCAGTAATGTGTCTTCGAACATTCCTCTTTGCTTTAAATCTTTTATAAGGGCTGCCGTAGCCTGATCAGTATTCTTACTTTGGTACTTAACTCCTCCTGGGCAATTTCCGTGTTGGTCCCACCCTTGGTGGTATAGTTGTACGAATTTCACGTCTTTTTCCAGTAGCCTCCGGGCCATTAAACAGTTTGCTGCATAGGTACCAGGATCTCGACTATCTTCTCCATACATTTCAAAAATATAATCAGGTTCATCAGATAGGTCGGTTACTTCAGGTACAGAGGTTTGCATCCGAAAAGCCATTTCATATTGCTTCATACGGGCATTGATTTCTGGGTCGCCGTATGCGTCATATGCTACACTATTTAATTGGTTTAAATAATCTAGCATATGTCTTCGGTCTTTGCCGTCATAATTTTCTGGGTCACTAAGGTAAAGCACTGGGTCTTTTCCTGATCTAAACTGTACCCCCTGATGTTCAGTTGGCAAAAACCCATTCCCCCACAAACGGGAATACAAGGGTTGTCCAGATCCATTTTTAGACACCAATGTTATGAATGTAGGTAGATTTTCATTGTCCGACCCTAAACCGTAGCTAAGCCATGCTCCTATAGATGGCCGCCCCGGAAGCTGGCTGCCTGTTTGGAAAAAGGTAATGGCCGGGTCATGATTGATTGCATCGGTATGCATGCTCTTGATAAAACATAGATCGTCAACAACTTCTGACAAATAGGGCATTGCATCGCTAACCCAAGCCCTAGACTCGCCATACTCCTTAAAGTTCATGGTGGACGGGGCTATAGGAAATGCAGTTTGGTCAGCACTCATCCCTGTTAGCCTTTGCCCTGCACGTACAGAATCCGGTAAATCCTGACCAAACCTATCAATAAGTTTAGGCTTATAGTCGAACAGGTCCAGTTGAGAAGGGCCTCCGCTTTGAAACAAATAGACAATTCGTTTTACTTTGGGTAAATAATGCGGCAACCCCAAACTATTGGTATTGGTAATTGATAAGTCTAAATCATTATTTTGAGTACCGACAGTACTCCACATCTTGTCAGTTTTAAGTAGAGAGCCTAGTGCGATTGCTCCAAGACCCAATGAGGTTTTCTTAAAAAATGTTCTCCTATCAAGTTGCTTTTCTATTTTCTGTAAGTCCTTATTACTTGATCTCAATATATCGTGGTGGTCACACATTTTTAGGTTTTATGCCTGTTTTCAATTTTTTTAAAACTTACCTTTTGGTAATAGTAGCGTCGGAATTCATGATAGTACTCACTATCACTGTATTGGCCGCAACAAGGGCCTCATCATCTACGGTTTTGATACTAGATGCTCCTGAATTCATCCACCCTTTGGTTTTTAATTTGTTGATTCTAAATTTTTCATGTTCTTCTTTATGGAACTTAGAAAGTATTTCTAATTCTTCGGATTTAATTTTTCTGCCTGTCAACTTCCTAAAGATAAATGCTATACCCTCTTTGGAGCTGTCATAAGCCAGCATCTTCTTTCCTAAAACCCTAGCTGCTTCTATATATGTAGGATCATTGAGTAATACCAAAGCTTGTAATGGTGTGTTGGTCTCCTGCCTACGAACAGTGCATACATCTCTGGTGGGTGTATCAAAGGTCGCTATGGTCGGATAAGGCACTGATCTTTTCCAAATCGTGTACATACTTCTGCGATACAGTTTATCTCCTGTATCCTGTTTATATTCTCCCCCGTTCACCTTCCATAAATCTTTAGGTTGATAAGGTTTTACGCTTTCTCCTCCAATTTCTGTATTGAGTAAGCCAGAGCAAGCTAGAGCATTGTCTCTCAACATCTCACCGGTCAATCTTTTGGAAGGGCCTCTCGCCAACAGCCTATTTTCAGTATCATTCTCTCGTGTTTTTTTATCCACAATGGAAGATTGCTGATAAGTATTCGACATTACAATCATTTTTTGTAGTTCCTTGACGTCCCAGCCTGATTTTCTAAAAGATATTGCCAACCAATCCAACAACTTTGGGTGACTGGGCATTTCGCCCTGGTTTCCAAAATCCTCACTGGTTTTTACCAATCCGACACCAAAATAATGCTGCCAGTATCTATTAACAGCCACTCGTGCTGTTAATGGGTGGTCTTTATGAAATAGCCATTTGGCAAAACCCAGACGGTTTTTGGGGTAGCTATCGGGCATTGGTAATATTGCTTCTGGAGTGTCTGGAGACACCTCTTCTCCTTTGTTATCATAAACTCCCCTTTCCAAAACATATGTCTTTACAGGCTCTGTGGTTTTTCGCATAACCATAACTTCTTGAATCTTTTCTGCACTATCTACATATACTTTCCGAAGCTTTGCTAATTTTTGGTAAGCCTTGTCTGTTTTTTTTGTAATGACTTTAATATAATATTCCTTCAATAATTTTTTGTCCTTTTCAGTTAGTTGAACATTGCTTTTGGACAGTATTAATGATAAATCTTTATTATCTGCCAATTGCATTATCTCAATAGTTGATAATTCCTTATTAAAAACCTTGACTTCATCAACAACTCCTCCCTTAATCCCTTTGCCTCGCCACCGAGCTCCTAGTTGTAGTCCTGGCTCTGTTTCATTTCCAAAAAGAATATTCTTATACAGATTATCGACTTTAATAGCTGTCTCTGCTTTCTTACCATTTACAAAAAGTCTATATCCTGAAGCCTTGCTGGAACCGTCATAAGTGACTCCTAAATGAATCCATTGATCTCTAGGAAACCCGTTTTTGGATATTTTGATAATGGCATTATCGGGCGCGGTATGTGCCATCATTAATTCAAGTCTGTTGTTATTAATCTTTAGATGATACCCCCGCCAATTATATAAAATGGCACCATCTCCTTTGTGAAAAATATTTCCATCTTCTATTTCAGATGGGATATTTGCCCATACACTTATACTAAACTTATCATTTCTTCCAAAAACTCCTGTCTCTTTCAAATCTAACCATGAATCTCCGTCAAATACTATTCCCTTTCCAAATTTCCCCATAGTAAGTAGATCTTTCTGGTCTCGCTTCATAGTGGCCTTTTTAGAGGGATTCAATGCATCTACAAGTGATTCATCGTTCAAATCAAAATAAGATACTATGCCTTTTGGTTTCCTTTTTTGAATTCCTTTATATTTTTGGAATCTTATCCATTCTTTAAAATCCAAGGTTACCTCTGATTTTTCTATTTCCTTTATCTCTGCATGAGACTCTTCCAACAACCCCTCCATATATATTTTTATTTTTTCCTCTTCATCTGTGTATAATAACATAGTGGGAACAGGCATAGCGTTATTAAAAGAAATTTGACCCGATTCATTTATAGAATTAAAATAGCTGGTTAGTTCATAAAAGTTCTTTGTTGAAACAGGATCATATTTATGGTCATGACATCGCGCACATGCAACGGTAAGCCCCATAAAGGCTTGACCAACTGTACTGACCCTATCAACGGCATATTCAACTAAAAACTCTTCATTTACGATACCTCCTTCCATGTTCTGCGGATGCAAGCGATTAAAGGCGGTAGCCAAATTCATTTCAGTCGTTGCATTTTCTATTAAGTCTCCAGCCAGTTGCCATGTTACAAATTGATTGTAAGGCATATTTTTATTGAAAGCTTCAATTACCCAATCTCGCCAAGGTGACATATCACGATAACGGTCAACACTATAACCATGTGTATCTGCAAATCTGGATAAATCCATCCAGCCCAATGCCATTTGTTCGCCGTAATGAGAGGAATTCAATAATCGATCTACTTGCCTTTCATAGGCATTGATAGAGGTATCTCTCATAAAGAAATCCAAGTCTTCCAAAGAAGGTGGTAATCCTGTAAGATCTAGTGAAAGCCTCCTCAGTAAAATCTCCTTATCTGCTTTTGCCGAGGGTAGTATCTTCTCTTTTTTAAGCCTGTCAAGAATAAAATTATCAATTGAATTTGCCGCTAAATTTACATTTTCAACCTTTGGTACCTCATACTCTTGAGGTTTGATAAAAGCCCAATGATCTTTATACTCTGCACCATCTTCAATCCATTTTATCAACATCGCTTTCTCATAATCGGAAAGAGATAAGTGAGATTCCGGTTCAGGCATAACATAATTTGGGTCTTCAGAAATGATTCGATGAAAAACTTCACTATTTTTTAAGTTACCGGGGTCAATGGCTACTTTACCCGGAGATTCAGGTAATTCAGAATAAGCCAAGTTGGAAATATGTAGCTGAAGGCCAGCCTTTATTTTGGCTTTGTCAGGACCATGACATAAAAAACATCTATCTGAAAGAATAGGTTTTACGTGTTGGTTGAAATCTATTCTCTCAGGAAGCTTTTTATATTCCAAAGCCACTGATTCTGGTAATTCTGGGGCTACACAAGAAAAGAAGAACACAAGTACAATGAAGACCAAAAGATTCTTTGCCTTAAATATAAAAAATGATTGTTCCAACATTATTCAACTATAAAATCTTGCTCTTCTGAATTGCAATACTTAACGATTTATTTAATGTACATTTCCAGTTAATCGTACATTAAATATTAACAATATACTGCTTTACAAGCTTATACAAAAACAATGGTTTCCATTTCATTTCGGTATAAAAAATCATAAAGGTTTAAATTCTCCCTGGGTTAGCGTAAGAAAAAATGAATAAATTGTGTTTAGGCTTTCCTTATCTTTGCGACTAAATGACAAAAACCATAAATACGCCTGAAGGTAAAAAAGTCTACTTCGCTAGTGATAACCATTTAGGGGCGCCGACCAAAGAAAAGAGTTTTCCCCGTGAACAAAAATTCGTTGCATGGTTGAATATGGTAAAGCAAGATGCCGCGGCAATTTTTTTATTGGGTGATCTCTTTGATTTCTGGTTTGAATACAAAACCGTTGTTCCAAAGGGCTTTACTAGAACCTTGGGGAAACTTGCTGAAATTACCGATGCCGGAATCCCAGTTTACTATTTTGTTGGGAACCATGATCTTTGGATGAATGGTTATTTTGAAGAAGAATTGAACATTCCGGTTTTTCATAAACCCCAACGATTTAACATTAACAACACTTCTTTTTTTATTGGACACGGTGACGGATTGGGTCCTGGAGACAAAGGGTACAAGCGGATGAAAAAAGTATTCACGAATCCAATGTCGAAATGGTTTTACAAATGGCTACATCCTGATTTAGGGGTTAAACTAGCGCAATACCTATCCGTCAAGAATAAATTGATTTCCGGAGATGATGACATTAAATTCTTGGGAGAGGACAAGGAGTGGTTGGTACAGTATTGTAAGCGAAAACTGGAACAGGAACACCAAGATTATTTTGTTTTCGGCCATCGCCATTTACCGCTCGAAATAAATCTGAATGATACCTCTGAGTACGTTAACTTAGGAGATTGGGTCTCTTTTTATACATATGGGGAATTTGATGGGGAAAAGCTTTCATTAAAGAAATTCGAAGATTAAGCTGTTATCTCTATCCTATTGTTTTCGGGATCCAAAACCACACTTTCGTAATAGCCATCGCCAGTTGTTCTCGGCTCTCCTACAATTTTGAAACCTGCCGTTCTTAACTGCTCAGTAAGTGAATCAACTTTTGTCTTTGACCCAACAGATACCGCAAAATGGGTTATTCCAAACTCCTCTTCCAAATCATTCATTCTTTGGGTAATATCTGGTCTCTGCATAATCTCGAGTCGCGGGCCCTCATCGAAACTTAAAAAATAAGAAGTAAATTTTTTAGTGGGATTATAGTACATTTCGTTGGACCTTGCCCCAAAATACGTTTCATAGAAACCTTTCATGACCTCCAAGTCCTTTACCCAAATTGCTAAATGTTCTATTTTCATTGAATCTTATTTTATATCACGAAGTTTCAATTGTAGGCGAACACTCCCATTCCATTCATTTTCATCGATTGAAAAAACGGCATCAAATGGCTTTGTATTCTTTACAATCGCCATCTTATCCCCAAGATTAAAACCAATTCCCCCAATTGAACGTGAACCATTTTGGGTAACAGCCAATTTTAAATGTTTTTCACCTTCACCCACTCCCTTTGCATAACCAGAATCCTTTAGATTTTCTGCCATGAACACTGGAGTCATATTTCCAGGTCCAAAAGGAGCAAATTGACGAATAATCCGGTATAGTTTTGGAGTGATATCAGACAGTGAAATCGAATTGTCAACGTTTATTTCAGGAGTCAACAAATGGGGCTCTATGGTATCGGCAACCACTTGCTCAAATTTTGCCTTAAAAGGCTCATATTGCTCAGGTAACAAGGTCAAACCTGCGGCATATTTATGGCCTCCAAATTGCTCAATATGTTCAGAGCAAGCTTGTAAGGCATTATAAACATCAAACCCTTTTACCGATCGCGCAGAGGCCGCCAATTTATCACCACTTTTAGTGAACACCAAAGTAGGTCGGTAGTAGGTCTCTGTTAAACGCGACGCAACTATCCCAATCACCCCTTTGTGCCACGAATCTTTATAAACTACCGAGGTAAATCGTTCTTCCTCTTTGTTTTCCTTGATCCGAACCAAGGCCTCAGCGGTAATTTCTTGATCCAGGTTTCGCCTATCAAAGTTGAATTGTTCTATTTCTTTTGCAATAACCTCAGCTTGTTCTAAATTTTCCTCAACAAGCAAATTCACAGCATGCTGACCGTGTTTCATACGACCAGCGGCATTTATTCGTGGGGCTATAATAAAGACTACATCGGTTATGGTAAGTTCATTCTTCTTAATCTGGTTGATTATAGCCTTAAACCCAATTCTAGGTTCTGCGTTGATCACCTTCAATCCAAAATAAGCCAACACTCTATTTTCACCAGTCATTGGCACAATATCGGCACCTATAGCCGTGGCAACCAAATCTAAATACATAACCAAATCGTCAATGGTCTCCCCTTTATTTGAAGCCAAAGCTTGGATTAGTTTAAATCCAACTCCGCAACCACAAAGCTCATCATAAGGGTAGTCACAATCTTCCCGTTTAGGGTCTAAAACCGCAATTGCATCGGGTAATTGATCTCCCGGTCTATGGTGATCACAGATAATAAAATCTATCCCCTTATCGTTGGCATAGGTTACCTTATCAATTGCCTTGACGCCACAATCCAGGGCAACAATCAGGGCAAAATCGTTATCCTCGGCAAAATCGATTCCCTTATAGGAAACCCCATAGCCCTCGTCATACCTATCCGGAATATATGTCGCAACATTGGGATAGCCTTGCAACAAATAAGAAGATACCAAAGCAACTGATGTAGTTCCGTCCACATCATAATCACCGTAAACGAGAATATTCTCATCATTGGCTATTGCCTTTTCAATCCTGGCAACTGCCAAGTCCATATCTTTCATCAAGAATGGATCGTGTAAATCTGTTAATTCAGGGCGAAAGAACTTTTTGGCTTGATCGTAGGTCGTAATTCCTCGCTGAATCAAAAGAGTTCCAACCAAACCATCAACTTTCAAGGCACTGCTAAGTTCTTCTATTTGCTTCTGCTCAGGTTTTGGTTTTAGTGTCCAACGCATCTTATGATTCTCGATTCTAGGAAGTATGAAAAATCGTCTTTATTTCGAGCTCTGCGAACTGTCGAAACATTTCCATCACACCACAATATTTCTCCACAGAAAGATCTACTGCGCGTTGTAGCTTCTTTTCGTTTAGGTCACTACCATAAAAATGATATTCAATCAAGACCGCATCATAGTGTTTAGGATGTTCTTCGGTCATATTGGCAATTGTGTCTATTTTGAAAGTTTCAACTTCCAGTTTCATCTTCTTGATAAGTGAGGCCACATCCAAGCCCGAGCACCCAGCTAATGCAGACAACATCAACGATTTTGGTCTAAGACCATCACCTTCCTCAGCATCTTCTATTTTAAATGAATTTCCTGATGTGTTATTACTTTCAAAGGCCATTCCACCCAACCATTTGGTGGTAATATGATTTGTGTTTGCCATAATTTTCATTGAATTTAAGGGATAAAAATACGATATAAAACTACAATTATTCAGTCTGAATTTTTTTGCCATAGATAACCAGTCACCCATGTTCAACTGGGTTCATAATTTGTCATTTCGAACGAACTTTAGTGAGGAGAAATCTCATTGTCTTACTCTATGGTGCGATTTCTCCTTTTGGTCGAAATAATATCACTCAATGCTCTTTAAATAATACTTGAAACCCGTTGTTGTAACTCAGGTACAACGCTTTCATTAAACCAAGGGTTTTTGGTTAACCAAAAACGATTGCGGGGAGATGGGTGCGGTAGTGGCAAACATTTGGGCAAATAAGATTCATAGTTGGCCACTGTTTCTGTTAGTGTTTTTTTAGCCTCTTTTCCCAAATAGTATTTTTGGGCATACATACCAATCAGGATTACCAATTCTAAATTCGGCATTTTATCCAACATGGGTTTGTGCCATAAGGGGGCACATTCAGTTCTTGGCGGAAGATCACCCGACTTACCTTTGCCAGGATAACAAAAGCCCATTGGAATTAAAGCGATTTTGGAGTCATCGTAAAAAATTTCATCTGAAACCCCTAACCATTTTCGTAATTGCCTGCCACTGGGATCATCCCATGGCACTCCTGTTTTGTGCACTTTAGTACCCGGCGCCTGACCAATTATCACAATTTTTGAGTCGGGATGAGCCGCCACAATAGGCCTGGGACCCAAAGGCAGATGAGACTTACATACCTCACAACCACGAATTTCTGAAAGTAGTTTTTCCATTTTTTCAATTTATTACCGCTTCTGCAGAAAAGGCTTCCCTTGTCCTAAATTATAAAGGTTTTGAACAAAAATATAGTCAACATACCCCAAAATGTACCCGTGGCCATGCTCAAAATAGCCAGAACAATGGCATGTGGCATCCATTTTTTCTCATAAGCTGCAGTTACGGCCGGCGCAGTCGCAATGCCCCCAATATTTGCCATACTCGCAATTGGCACCCAAGCCATATTTATGTTCAACAGTTTGGCAATTAACATCATAAACACAAAATGGCCTACCAACCAGACAATCAAAAACAAAAGAAACGAGCTGTTAAATCCAAGGGTTGCAAATTGCAGTTTCAATCCTAAAACGGCCATAACTACTAGAATGAGTATGCCACCTACCTTAAGTGCAAACCTGTAATTCCAATTAGGTAATAAATTACTTAGAACTAAGCCCAAAAAAGAAAGGGCCACAATTCTACCCACGAAACTATCAATGGTCCAATTACAAAGAACAACCATTCCTAAAATGATTACGAAGCATAACCAAGAAGCTATTAAGTTCCCTTTTTCAGTTCTTATATCTTCCGGTATTCCTGCATCCGTTATATTTAATTTTTTGTTCATCAAACCACTCTTCTTAATAAATTGAAACATTAGAATTGTCCAAATGTTCACCAATATATTATCCATAACAAGAACAGAAAGAAAAATGTTTTCAGGGCATTCTACCAGCTCTTTTAAAACCAGTTGACTCGTACTTCCGCCAATCCAACTACCTACGATTGGAGGGATTCCCATCCAATATTCTTCAGCTATCAATGTTTTGGAAACCAAATCTGTATCAAACAAGCCCAAACCCAATAGAACAGGAAAAACTGCGATGAACATTGATCCAGCTGCAAATAGCAATATAGGCTTCCACCCAATAGCTTTTAATTGACTTAATGATAGACTACTCATTACGGCAATGATCGCCAAAGGAATAAAATAGTCTTTGCTAAAAGTATGGATATCTGCCTGCGAATAATCAACATTCAGGAGATAAGAAATAATTGCCGGAATAACATAAGCTAACAATATGGCCGGTACCCAATCGAAAAGTGACTTAATATGCTTGTTCTCCCATCGATCTAAAAAATAAACCACAATGACCGTAAACAAAGAAATTAGCCAGGGTGTCATTATTTAGAAGGACTTTTTAAGATTCCTAAATGAATGATTCTTCCCCCGCTCATATTTACCGGATTGGTACTTTTACCAATGACTATACCTTCTTCAGGGGCATAGAATTCTTTCAAAACCTCTCCAAATGAATTTTTAACCATTGCAATACGCTGGCCTTTAGAAACTTTTTCGTTTAGACTTACGCCTATCTCAAGCAAGCCCCCTTGATCTGCGAACAGCCAATAAGACTTACTACAAACATTTTCAATTTCGGGAACCTCAACATTTTGAGGTTTCATTTTAAGCCATTTCAAAAGATTGTCTATTCCTCTTTCACCTCGTTCAATCATTACTGGTTGATAAACTTGTGGGTCTCCATACTCTACCGTAATGGATTTGATACCTTGCGCAAGTGCGGCGGCTCTCATCGTTAGACCGCTACTTGTTCCAAAACTTGGTTTTCCCTTGTTGGAGACTATAATATCAGGTAACTGTAGCTTCAGCATTGCAGCCAATGTGTCATTGGCCATGTCTCCCCTACCATATAGGGCATTTATCCTACCAAAACTTGCAGTATGCATATCTATATGAAAATCGAAATGAGGTAGAACCTTCTCATTAATTTGATAGGCCATTTGTTGTGACCTGTTCCCTTCTTTTTTGCCCGGGAAATTCCTATTAAGGTCTTCATCGTCTATGTATTTTCTCTTGTGATTGGAAATACTTATTGGGTTTATCCCTGGAACCCCAATTAGGGTGCCTTTAAGCATTGAAACATCTAAGCCCCTGAAGGTGTTTTGAATTATCGCAATCCCATTAAGTTCATTGCCATGAATTGCGGCAGTAAGCCCTAGGACTGGTCCAGTTTCATTTCCTTTGGCAACAAGTACAGGAATAGAGATAGGTTTGTTCTGGCTATCCGATCCCAATTGCAACCAAAATTTTTGAATGCTTCCGCTTTTGATATTGTCCAGATCAATCTCTTGAATAGTCAAAACTTCATTGGCCGTTTGGCCAAAAAGTAATCCGGATGAACAAAACGCAAAGAAAAGAAGCTTGCATAAATTCATAAGTATGTTGAGGTTGGTTGTACAGCTAAAGATATTCTTTTTTGCTGTTCGGCACGTATTTATTTCCTGCCAGAAACCACAATGACTATTTCACCCTTCGGTGGTTTTGTGGTAAAATGTCCCAAAACTTCTATAATTGTACCACGTACTGTTTCTTCATACAGTTTAGTCAATTCCCTGGAAACTGAAATCAATCTATCTTCCCCAAAATATTCGGCAAAATGAGTTAGGGTTTTTACCAATTTATGTGGTGATTCATAAAAAATCATGGTTCTAGATTCTTCCGCCAATAGTTTTAATCTGGTTTGTCTTCCTTTTTTTACTGGCAGAAATCCTTCAAAGACGAATTTATCGTTTGGCAAACCACTATTTACCAAAGCTGGTACAAAGGCAGTAGCTCCGGGTAAACAATCCACTTCAATATCATTTTCTAAACAAGCCCTGGTCAGCAAAAATCCTGGATCCGAAATGGCTGGAGTACCTGCATCAGAAATCAAGGCGATATCTTCCAAATTGCTTTTCAACCGCTTCACCAGATTATCCACTGTTTTATGCTCATTGTGCATATGGTGACTTTGCATTGGTGTATTGATCTCAAAATGATGTAGCAATTTTCCACTGGTTCGGGTATCTTCAGCAAGAATAAGAGACACTTCCTTTAAAACCCTTATAGCACGTAATGTAATATCTTCGAGATTTCCTATAGGTGTAGGTACAATGAAAAGTTTTCCCATAATCTGAACTAATACCTTACTCTCTTACCTAAAAAATATGAGGTTAACAAGAATACCAACGCCATTAAAGCCCCAAATTGTTCACCGTCACTGACCATGACATGTGCAAAGAAAGCCAAGACAAAATTGAAAAAGAATCCAGCATAGGCCCATTCTTTTAGATTACCTCCAATATTGGTTAAAATAACAATCAGACCTAAAACTTTCAGTGTAGCCAAAGGATAAATTATATAAGTTGGGAAGCCCAAAGCAGTAAAAGCTTTTACAACTTCGCCGTGATTAAAAAAGTACATCCCCGCTGAAAATAGGACTAGTAGTGTCAATAGCGCTGTTGCTATCCAGTAAATTATTTTTTGTGTATTCATCGAATTGCAAATTTAGTAGAAATTAAAGGTAGCCAAAAATAACCTTTGAAAAATCAAAAGGCCCCACTATAGTGTGAGACCTTTAAATTTCATATATCAAAAAGACCTAGGAAAATCTTCGCTCTATCAAAGTCATAAAACGTTCTTCATATTCCTCTTTACCTTCCCAGTTATTATAATCAGGTTTTACCATACTGTTTATAAACGCAATGGAACGTTCTTCTGTTTCTATTGTATTCAATTGTGATAGGACGCGATTATAGTCTTCTGTACTCTCATTGAACAAATGCTTTACAAAAGCCAGGCGGTTGTTCAAATCAATTTTCAATTCTTTATCGGCAAGTTTATCGTTTAACGATTTTACTTTTTCTTCTTTGTTGGATACCTCCTTGACTTGTGGCTCAAAAAGCTCCTTGTCATTTTTCATTAAATTAGGTTTCGCCATAAATTCGGCCAAAACTTCATCAACAGCAGCTGTATTGGGCATTTCAGAAACCATGTCTTTTATGGTCTGTATTCCCGGTGTAATGATATCCTCTTCATGGGGATTGCTCTCAGGAACCGAAGAATCAACTTTCAGTACTGAGTTTGCCATTTTTTCAAATTTGGCTGCAATCACATTTTTGGAAACATCAACCTCAATGTCATTCAATTCTTCTTCAATGAATTTCAATACCGCCAATTTCTCATACAGGTTTTTCGAAGCCTCGTACAAATCGGTAATTTCATTGATGTTCCTAGAGGTAATGATGTCTGTGGACATTTTCACCAATTCCTCTTTTAATTTTCTTTTCATGATGGTTTCTTCTCTTTTATTTTCTCCTTTCGGAAAAGGTGAATCTTTTTTGAATAACTTTATAATTCTTATAAATAAGAACGAAAAAACACCTTATTTTCGTCTAAAATTACAAAATGTTTCTCGAAAATACCGTTAATCATAAAGAACAATTCGGCTGGATAGAAGTTATCTGCGGCTCAATGTTTTCTGGTAAGACCGAGGAATTGATTCGGAGATTAAAACGTGCCCAATTTGCTAAACAAAAGGTCGAGATCTTTAAGCCCATGGTTGATAAAAGGTACCATGAAGAAATGGTGGTTTCCCATGATGCCAATGAAATTAGGTCCACTCCCGTACCTGCTGCAGCGAATATTCGCATTTTGGCCGATACTTGTGATGTGATTGGCATTGATGAAGCGCAGTTTTTTGATGATGAAATAGTGACAGTTTGCAATGACCTAGCAAATAGAGGGGTTCGAGTAATCGTTGCAGGCCTGGACATGGATTTTAAAGGAAATCCCTTTGGTCCTATGCCTGCCTTAATGGCTACTGCAGAATATGTAACGAAAGTGCATGCCGTATGTACACGCACTGGAAATTTGGCCAATTATAGTTTTAGAAAAGCCCATAATGATGATCTGGTGCTTTTGGGTGAAACTGGAGAATATGAACCTTTGAGCAGAGCGGCGTATTACAAGGCTATGCTTAAAGAACGGGTTAAGGAAATTGATGTAGATGTTGAAGAAATTTCAAAAGCTAAAAAAGACGTCAATGGCTAAAGCTTCGGAAACCGTTTTAGAAATCGATTTAAACAACCTAGAACACAACTACAACTATCTTCGGTCAAAGCTGAATTCCGATACCAAATTCTTGGCAGTGGTCAAAGCTTATGCCTATGGTTCGGATGCGGTTAAAATTGCTCTTAAACTTGAGGCTATTGGGGTTGATTATTTTGCCGTGGCGTATGTTAATGAGGGTGTTGCCTTGCGTATGGGAGGCGTAAAAAAATCGATTTTGGTTTTGCACCCCCAATCTGTAAATTTTGACAAACTTATTGAGCATTGTTTGGAACCAAGCCTTTATTCCCCTAAAATTCTCAGGGAATTTTTAGAAGCAACTAAGCGGAATGGGCAAAAGGATTATCCTGTACATATTAAGTTCAATACAGGATTGAATCGTTTAGGGTTTTGGGAAAATGATGTTGATTATATAATGGATCAGCTAAAGGAAAGAAGGGATATTAGAATAACATCTATCTTTTCACATTTGGCTGCTACCGAAGATTCTACTGAAAAACAATTCACACTAAAGCAAATTGATACTTTTACCAAAATAGTATCTGATTTTGAAGAAAAACTGGGGTATAGCCCTTTAAAACATATATTGAATACTTCTGGAATCATTAACTATCCAGAAGCCAATTTTGATATGGTCCGCAGTGGTATAGGTCTTTATGGGTTTGCCAATGATGAAGAAATTGATTCTCAATTAAAACCAATCGCTACTTTAAAAACCATAATCTCACAAATCCACAAAATTGAACCCAATGAAAGCGTGGGTTACAATAGAGCATACACTTCCGAAGGTTACCGTGTAACAGCAACACTCCCTTTGGGTCATGCGGACGGTATTGGCAGACAATATGGTAAGGGTAAAACCTTTGTAAGTGTTAACGGAACTTTAGCCCCAATTATAGGCAATGTTTGTATGGACATGATTATGGTCGACATTACTGGTATTGATTGTAAAGAAGGTGATGAAGTTATTATTTTTGGGGGCAATCCTACGGCCCATTCATTTGCAGCAACGGCAAATACCATCTCCTATGAATTAATTACAGGAATCTCCCAACGTATAAAAAGGGTTTTCAAGAGTTGACAAAATTTCTTTTAACATTTTGTTAAGATTCCGCTTTTTAACTAAATTGCGGTAACATAAATAATAATCAATTAACTAAAAACACTAAGACATGTTAAAAGAATTCAAGAATTTTATTATGACAGGCAATGTAATTGATTTTGCAGTTGCTGTTATCTTGGCTGGTGCAGTTGGCCTAGTAGTAAACGGATTTGTTGCGGATATCATTATGCCAATTGTTGGTCATTTTGCCGGAGGAATGGACTTTGCAAGTATGAAAGTAATCCTAACAGAAGCTTCAGGCGTTGAGGGTGAAGCAGGGTACGTTGCCGAAAATGCAATTCGTTGGGGCGCATGGGTAAACACCATCGTTAATTTGTTAATTGTAGGTTTTGTTATGTTCTTGATTGTTAAGGCATACAACAAAACGAAAACTCCACCTGAACCAGCAGCTCCTGCAGGACCAACTGCTGAAGAATTATTAGCGGAGATTCGCGATTCTTTAAAGAAATAAATTGCAAACTAAGTCCCTTGGACTTACCGCTACATTACTATTAATTTAACCTGCTCTTGTTTAAGAGCAGGTTTTCTTTTAGCCATCATTCACTATTGTTTCGTTTTAATTGATTGTTGTATTTGTAACTTTTTGTTAAATAATATTTATTCAACGCTTTTTATCTTGCCCATTCACGAATCGTGAAGTACATTTGCCCTCTAAATTGATAATAAATGAAAGTTGCTGTTATAGGCGCCACTGGAATGGTTGGCGAGGTAATGCTGAAAGTATTGGCAGAGCGTAATTTCCCGATTACCCAATTGCTATTGGTCGCATCCGAAAGATCCGTGGGTAAAAAACTAAAGTATAAGGGAGAAGATCATACTGTAATTGGTCTTGAAGATGCGGTTGCCGCTAAACCCGAAATCGCGATTTTTTCCGCCGGTGGTGACACTTCTACAGAATGGGCTCCAAAATTTGCCGAAGTTGGTTCCACTGTAGTTGATAATTCTTCAGCATGGCGCATGGATCCAACAAAAAAATTAGTGGTTCCTGAAATCAATGCCAAGGAGTTGACGAAGGAAGATAAAATAATAGCCAATCCCAATTGTTCAACAATACAATTGGTAATGGCATTGGCCCCATTGCATGATAAATATAAAATGAAACGTGTTGTGGTATCAACCTATCAGTCCGTTTCAGGAACTGGCGTAAAAGCTGTACAACAATTGGAAAATGAAATTGCTGGCGTACAGGGCGAAATGGCCTACCCTTATCCTATTGGTCGCAATGCATTACCCCATTGTGATGTTTTCATGGAAAATGGTTATACTAAAGAAGAAATGAAATTGGCTCGTGAGCCTCAGAAAATATTTGATGATAGAACATTTTCCGTTTCCGCTACTGCCGTGAGAATTCCAACGGCAGGTGGGCATTCAGAATCGGTGAACGTAGAGTTCGTGAATGATTTTGAACTG
The DNA here is from genome assembly GCF_000153165.2 of Maribacter sp. HTCC2170. Taxonomy (NCBI): domain Bacteria; kingdom Pseudomonadati; phylum Bacteroidota; class Flavobacteriia; order Flavobacteriales; family Flavobacteriaceae; genus Maribacter; species Maribacter sp. HTCC2170. The sequence continues at coordinate 1,701,866 of NC_014472.1, read as the reverse complement.
AATGAAGTACGTCAGTTACTCAATAACACGCCTGGTGTTACGGTTCAAGACAACCCAGATACCAACACATATCCCATGCCAATTTATGCCCATGATAAGGATGAAGTTTTTGTTGGTCGTATTCGTAGGGATGAAACCCAAAGAAATACGTTGAATATGTGGATTGTTGCTGATAACCTGAGAAAAGGTGCCGCAACCAACGCCGTACAAATTGCCGAATACTTGGTCAACAATCAATTGGTATAAAATCTTCAATAAACGAATAAATTCAAAACCTTTGGAGCCTAACTGTTCTAAAGGTTTTTTTGTGCTATTTTTAGAGCTAATTAATCCATCAGTCATGAAAAAAGTATTCATAATCCCAATTGCAGTCGTGCTACTTACAGCCTGTAACACCAATACTAAAAAAGACCCAATCACCGTGAACTACCCAACTACAACAAAAGCAGATTCAGTTGATACTTATTTTGGAACAGAAGTGAAAGATCCATATCGTTGGTTAGAAGACGACCGGAGTCCAGAAACAGAAGCATGGGTTAAAGAACAGAACAGTACAACTTTTGGGTATCTGGAGAAAATTCCTTTCAGGGATGGATTAAAGAAACGGTTGGAAAAATTATGGAATTATGAGAAATTAGGCTCGCCTTTCAAAGAAGGGGACTATACGTATTTCTATAAAAATGATGGACTTCAAAACCAATATGTCGTTTATAGACAAAAAGATAGTAAAGAGCCTGAAGTCTTTTTGGATCCCAATACATTTTCAGAGGACGGAACAACATCTTTGGCCGGGCTCAGATTTACAAAAGATGGTTCAAAAGCAGCTTATCTAATTTCAGAAGGAGGGAGCGATTGGCGAAAAGCAATAGTAATCGATGCTAAATCAAAAGAGATTGTCGAAGATACATTGGTCGACATTAAGTTTAGCGGAGTTTCCTGGAAAGGCAATGAAGGCTTTTACTATTCTAGCTATGATAAGCCTAAAGGAAGTGAACTTTCAGCCAAAACTGACCAGCACAAAGTGTATTATCATAAATTAGGGACCCCTCAAAAAGAGGATAAGGTCATTTTTGGAGCGAAACCGGAAGAAAAGCATCGATATATAGGTGCTGGTGTTAGTGAGGATAATAGATATTTGACTATTTCTGCATCCACATCCACATCGGGCAACAAGTTGTTCATTAAGGATCTTACTAAACCCAACAGTAAATTGGTGACCATTTTGGATCATACAGATACAGATAGCTATATTATAGAAAATGTAGGCTCGAAGCTCTATATCGTTACGAACATGGATGCACCCAACCAAAAAATAGTAACCGTGGATGCAGCGAATCCAACCCCAGAAAAATGGATCGATTTCATCCCGGAAACAGAGAACGTATTATCTCCAAATACAGGTGGAGAATATTTCTTCGCTGAGTATATGGTAGATGCCATTTCAAAAGTTTTTCAATATGATTATGATGGCAACTTGGTAAGGGAGGTAAAACTTCCAGGGGTAGGTAGTGCTAGTGGATTTGGAGGAAAGAAAGAAGATAAGGAATTCTATTTCTCTTTTACCAATTACAACACCCCGGGTTCTTCTTATAAATACAATGTTGAGTCTGGTGAATATGAACAGTATTGGAAACCAGACATAGATTTTAATCCCAATGATTATGAGTCGCATCAAGTATTTTATAATTCTAAAGATGGGACGAAAATACCTATGATCATTACCCATAAAAAAGGATTGGAACTAAACGGGGAAAATCCGACTATACTATACGGTTATGGTGGTTTTAATATTAGTCTTACACCATCTTTCAGTATTGGTAATGCTGTATGGATGGAACAAGGGGGCATATATGCTGTTCCCAACCTGCGTGGTGGCGGTGAATACGGTAAAAAATGGCACGACGCGGGTACTAAAACCAAAAAACAGAATGTATTTGATGATTTTATCGCAGCCGGGGAATATTTAATAGCAAATAAATACACTTCTAAAGATTATTTGGCCATTCGCGGAGGGAGCAATGGTGGACTTCTAGTTGGGGCTACGATGACCCAACGACCAGATTTAATTAAAGTGGCCTTGCCTGCGGTCGGGGTACTTGACATGTTGCGCTACCATACCTTCACTGCTGGCGCAGGATGGGCTTATGATTATGGTACTGCCGAAGAAAGTGAAGAAATGTTCAATTACCTAAAAGGATATTCCCCGGTTCACAATGTGAAAGAAGGAACTGAATATCCCGCCACCTTGGTGACAACTGGTGATCATGACGATAGAGTGGTTCCTGCACATAGTTTTAAGTTTGCAGCAGAATTACAATCAAAACAGGCAGGCCCCAATCCCACCTTGATTCGTATTGAGACCAATGCTGGACACGGCGCAGGTACACCAGTTAGTAAGACCATTGAACAATATGCCGATATTTTTGGGTTCACCTTGTTCAATATGGGATTTGAGGAACTCCCCAACCAAAGGGTGTTAAAAGAATTCAAGGATTAAAACTAACTTGTATCAATATTTTATAACAATGTCCGTTTCTTATTGAAACGGACTTTTTTATCCGTAAAACAAAAAATAAATGCTAAACGTAGATCATATTTCCTTTAGTTATGATGATAATTTGGTGCTGGAAGACATTAGCCTAAAAGTATCTAAAGGTGAACATGTATCGATTATTGGGGAAAGTGGGTGTGGAAAAAGCACCTTACTAAAGATTATCTATGGTCTTTTACAAGTTGACAAGGGTGAGGTCTTTTGGGATGAAACAAAGATTTTAGGTCCCAACTACAACTTAGTTCCTGGAGAACCCTATATGAAATATCTTTCGCAGGACTTTGACCTTATGCCTTTTACTTCAGTTGAAGAAAACATAGGTCAATTTTTATCTGTTTTCGAACCTGAACATTTAAAAGAGCGTACCTCAGAGCTTTTGGAAATGATCGAGATGACAAAATTCGCTAAGGTAAAGGTAAAATACCTGAGTGGAGGTCAACAGCAACGTGTTGCACTAGCCAGAGTACTTGCCCAAAGACCTAAGGTATTATTGTTGGACGAACCTTTTAGCCATATCGACAATTTCAGAAAAAACAGTTTGAGAAGAAACCTATTTGGGTTTTTAAAAGAAAAAGATGTGACGGTTATAACGGCCACCCATGATCATAATGATATGTTGCCATTTGCAGACACAGTTGTTGTACTGAAAGACCATAAAATCATAGCTAAAGACACCCCGAAAAACCTTTATGAACACCCAAAAGACCTATACATAGCTGCCTTGTTCAGTGAAGCCAATAAAATTCCAATAAACATTGTAAAAACCTATGCAGATACAAAACGTAGGATTATAGTCTACGCCCATGAGTTTAGGGTTTCTGAAAAATCAGGATTGGAAGTTGAGGTAAAACGTTCTTTTTATAAAGGAGGATATTATATGATCCAAGGAATTTATGAAGGACAGAAAATTCATTTTAATCATTCGATAGCATTGGAGCCAGAGTTGAAGGTGTTTTTGAATGTTTCAATAGAAACAATCAATCAACGATTGAACCAGAACCCAAATGGATAAAAGCACACTACTTCAAGAATTAAAGTTCAAGGCAATACGAAGTAGCGGTGCCGGTGGGCAGCACGTGAATAAGGTTTCAAGCAAAATAGAATTGACATTTGATGTTTTAGCTTCAAACGCACTTTCCGAAATTGAAAAAGAACGTATTTCCAAAAAGCTAATCACTAGATTGACCAAGGAAAATATTTTAATTCTTCAAGCTGATGATTATCGCAGTCAACACCGAAATAAAGAACTGGCAATCAAGCGATTTTTCGAATTACTTGAAAATGCCCTGAAAGTCAAAAAGAAACGTAAGAAATCAAGGCCTACAAAATCATCAATCGAAAAAAGACTGAAATCAAAGAAGAAAGCAGCACTTAAAAAAGTGAGCCGTCGCAAGCCTGATATTGATTGATTTTTTAGATATTTACTGTGAAACACTCATAGGAAATTCTATTAAAAAATGAAATACCCTCTACTACTCATACTATTACTTATAAGCGTTATTGGTATTTCGCAAGATTCCCAGACTAAAGTACTTTTCGTTATTGCCGATGGAATTTCTGCCGATGTCCTGGAAAAAATCCAAACTCCAAATCTAGATGCAATTTCTGAAGTAGGTGGCTACACTCGAGCATATGTAGGAGGAGAAAAAGACGGCTATTCCCAGACTCCCACAATTTCTGCAGTAGGATATAACAGTCTTTTGACGGGTACTTGGGCTAACAAGCATAATGTTTGGGGTAATGGGATTAAAAATCCCAATTATAATTACTGGACCATTTTTAGGTTTGCCAAAGAACAAAATCCAGACCTTAAAACAGCCATTTTCTCCACTTGGTTAGATAATCGCACCAAATTAATAGGAGAGGGTTTAAAGAAAACCGGAGGTTTTGAATTAGACTACCATTTTGATGGATTTGAATTGGACACACTTAACTTTCCACATGATGAGGATCGATTGTATATCCACAAAATTGATGAACATGTAGTTAATGAAACCCATCAATATATCAAAGAAAAAGGTCCGGACCTTTCATGGGTCTATTTGGAATATACAGATGATATGGGGCACAAATATGGGGATAGCGAACAATTTTACGAAGCTGTTCGCATAATGGATAACCAAATCGGCAAAATATGGGATGCTATTGAGCATCGGAAAAAGTTCTTTAGCGAAACTTGGGAGATTTATATTACTACAGACCATGGTCGCCTTCAAGATAATGGAAAGGGGCATGGGGGCCAATCAGAAAGAGAACGTCTCACCTGGATTGTCACCAATGCCAAAAACTTGAATTCTTATTTTATGGGTAACCAGCCTGGTATTGTTGATATTATGCCCAGTATGCTGAAATCCTTAGGGTTGACTCCTTCAAAGGAGCAAAACTTTGAAATTGATGGTATTCCCATAACAGGTGAGCTTTCAACAGCCAATATTAGGTCGGTGCTTTCAGAAAACAAAATACGGGTTTCATGGAAATCATTTGATCCAAATAAAAAAGTAAAAATATGGTTGAGCACCACCAATAATTTTGAAGTAGGTAATAAAGATGAATATAAACTTATGGGCAAAGCTAAAGGGGGCGAAGAAGAGTTTATAATTGATGTTGGCAATATCCCTACCAATTTATACAAAATTGTAGTTGAAGGCAAGCATAATTACGGCAACACTTGGATCGTAAAAGATGAAAAATAAATTTTGCCTTATTCCTCAGTCTTGAATTTGGCCAGACCAGACCAATCGCTCCAATTCAAATTTTGATCCCTGTAACGAACTCTCCAATAATATTGCTGATTGGGTTTTAATCTAAGAATCAACTCATCTGAAAGGTCATCATCTTTCTGGCGATTAGCTTCGTAATACCAATTCTCATGTTGTTTCCATCTGTCAACAACCGGCTTTTTAAAATCGCTTGAAGTAGCTATTTGCCAATGCGATGCAGCATGAAATTTATTTTTATAATCACTTTTGAATTCACTTCCCTTCAAGGTAATGCCCTTGAATTTCACAGTTTCACTATTAGGACTAAGTGACTTTGGCGCATTGGGTTTGCTACCCTTCTTAAAAATGGTGATGCTATCCCTGAGTTCGTTCTCCCTAAATTGTTTGGAATTACCCCTACTTATCCGCTTTACGGTAAAATTTGGGTTATCCTTAGATCCATCAACTTCTACCATTACAAAACCATATTCATCTTGGGTAACTGTAAATTCTTCATAATCCCTTCCTTCAAATTCACCCCAATTATCAATTGCACCTCCTGCTGTGGCTACATTTACCCATAAATGTTTATGGCCTTTGGACTGTCCCCTGGAATACCCATGAGTATGTCCAAAAAAGTGAATGCTGGGTTTTCCAGTACTAGTGCTGAATTCTTCCAATTGCTTGACCACTTTTCCTGCAAAATCAGCCTCTCCTGGAATCCATAGTTCCGATTTATGTGGGTGGTGCAATTGTGCAAACACAAAATCAATCGAAGACTCGTCAGCTGTTTTTTTCAACAAGACTTTTAGCCATTCCAATTGAGCTGAAATGTCCCTATAGCCTTCGTTTGAGTCTAAGCCAATGATGCGGGTATTTCCATAATCCTTATAATACCAATGCTCTGCAAAAGCGGCAGTTCCATTTTCCGGAAGACTAAAATATTTGAAATAAAAGCGAGAATTTCTTTCATGGTTTCCAGGAACTGGGTAAACTGGAACCTCAGCAAACAGTTTTTCAGCAGGATTGAAAAAATGATTTTTCCATTGGTGATATTTTGCACCGTTTTCGACCAAATCACCAGGTATCATCACCATCGCCAAATTATTGGGAAGGCTGCCTTCGTATTCTTTAGTCAGGTATTTTAATACCCCTTCATTCACCATTTCGGCAAATTTATCTGGGTTCTGGTGGTCGTACTGCATATCGCTCATAGCAACAATTTTGAACGACTCCTCATCGGAAGCGAAAGGAGGTGTTTTAAACTGGTATACATCAGAAATTGCTTTCTCGGTCCTTACTCTATAATAATATTCTGAAAAACGCTTTAAACCATTGATTTCGACCTCATGGATCCTTGAATCAGAGAAATTAATACTATGTGAGTTGCCCAGTGTCCTGTTCTTTACCTTTGGGGTTACTCCCCACTCAACAATACTTTCCTCACCGGACGAGGTTTCCCAAACCACTTTAATAGAGCTTGGCGTAGCATCCTGCAAAAAAGGCTGAACCAAAATTTTCGTGTCATTCTTTTGGGCAAAAACTCCTATCGATATAAAAAATGCAGTAAGGAATGCTACTCCATTTGTTCTAATGTGATGTTTGTAAACCATAATTTTCAATTAAATAGTTTTTATTCAAATTTCCAAAAGGATGGATCAAAGCGAAATACAATCTTAAAGTACCTGAAGAATCTTTATTTGATTTCCATTGAAATCAATAACATCATCGACCTTTTTTCCTAATAAAATAATTCCTATTGGTGTATTCATTGAAATGCAATAGGTCCTTTTTTCCGTGGATTTGTATTCGCCTGCCGATATTGCTAAAAAGTAGTTGGAACTATCGGTACAAACCAAACTTCCTAAAGAAGCCGAATCTTTTTTAGTTGTGATATCTACTTTATTAATGATTTTGGCCATTTTTTCAACTTCGGCCAACTGTGTCCCAAGCTTTTCGCGCTCCAGCTGAAGCATAGCGCGGCCAGTTTCATGTTTGTCGCCGGCACTGCTTTTGGTTTCAGAACCTAAAGCTTCATGCACTTCTTTTATCTGAGATTCAATGCGTCCCTTTCTCTCGTTTACAAAACCTTTACAGAAATCTAACAATTGTTCTTTAAGAACGATCTCACTCATATTATGTAGATTAACTAGAAGCTTTATTATTCATAATGGTACAAATCGGCCAATCTGTACACCAAGTAGCTGATCATTTGATCCTCCGTACTCCCTTGATCATACATACTTTGAATCTCAACTTTATTCTCGGCCTTGAAAAAATCCAAATCATTGGACCTATATTCACTGAATATATTCCATGACTTGAGGCCTTCAAGCATTTGTTTATGCGCATGGTATTTTTTGGTCACAACCTCATATTTCTTTTTAAAATCCCGATCTTTTTTTAAGCCCTCATTCGCTTGCATACGATTCCATCTTTCATATTCAGCAGAAAGTCGAGTGTCTGCATTTTCGGCCTCCGAAATTATCTTAAAATATGCCCTCGAAACCAACGAATGAAATCGTTCTTCAAATAGTGATTCCAAATTTAATTTCGTTGATAAGCCATCATCTGCAAGGACATCATCTTCATTAATTGCTACAAAATCAGAATTATATTCCTTTTCATTACTGTTCTTGGCGACCAACGAATTCTTCCATGCCTCAGATTTGATTATTTCCTTCCAAACTTGGGTGTACTCTCTTTGATACTTCGATTTAGTTGTTGAACAACTACCAAGTACACAACCGAGAACCACTATAGTGAGTAGAGTTTTGAAATTTCCCTTTGCCATAAATCTGTATAAAAACCCATAACAACTGGTCACATAAAAACATGAACTACAGTCAATTTTAAATACGGCTAAGAAAATGGAGGAATGCTAAATATTTTGGGGTGTCACAATATAGTGAGAAAATAATTATGTAGGGCCAATTACTCCATTAGATTGGCCAGATCATCACCTATTTGGCTTCCTATGGCCACACCCATACCCCCTAAACGAACACCACAAAAAACATTGTTGGACAATTGCTTTACAATTGGTTTTTTCATTGAGCCAACACCCATAATGCCACTCCACCTTCGTTCAATCTTAAAAGGGGTATTAGGAAGTATTGTTTCTGAAAGCATTTTTTCAAGTTTATCTTGTATTAGTTGGGTCTCACCATGTTCAAAGGTTTCTTCACCCTGGAAATCCAAATTACGCCCGCCGCCAAAAAGTACTCTGTTTTCAATATTCCTAAAATAATAGAACCCTTCATCCAAATGAAAAGTTCCTTTTATTTGGAGATTAGGAATTGGTTTGGTTATTAACACTTGAGCTCTCGCTGGTAGTACTTTTTCGTCAAGGAGTTGTGCGGCAAAACCATTTGTGGCAATGAACAAATTTGAAGTCTTAAATTCAAAGGCATTGGTTTTAACCAAGACTTTATTCCCAATATTCTCAAATTGCTCGACTGCAATGGTGTTTAGAATTGTAATCCCTTTTGATAATACCAAGTTCATCAATCCTAACATCATCTTTCCCGTATCAATTTGACCTTCATGAATATTGGATATATATTTCTCTTTTATTCGCTTAAAATCAAATCTATTGGATTGTGTTTCAAATGCATCGGTACCAAATATTGGGTTCAAAAGCTTATTCGCTTTTTTTAAATTATCCAAACATTTCTCATACAGTTTACTTTTCTCATCTACAAATAATTCATGACCTCCGTGCTGTTGGAAATCCAATGTATCATCCCCTAAGTTCTGTCGAAGTAGTTGAATGCCTTTCCATCTTTTCAGCACCAATTGAAACACTTCTTCCTCAGCGTGTGAATCTAGGTCGGAGAGTACCTCTGAAATGCTTCCAAAGCATGCAAATCCCGCGTTCTTGGTACTTGCACCTTGTGGTAAGACTCCTTTTTCCAAAATCAAGATTTTTGCCTTTGGGAATTTATTTTTTAGTGCAAGTGCACAATTTAACCCAACTATACCACTGCCGACAATTGTAAAATCAACATTTGATAACCACGTTTTATATTCCCAATAGCTAAGATTCATACTCTAATATAAAAAAACCCTGACCGTTTGGTCAGGGTTTTTATCTATTCTTCCATTTCTGGGTCAATTTCAAAATCTTCCATGAATTTAGTAGTGTAATTACCAGCTAAATAATCCGGATGTTCCATAAGTTGTCTATGGAAAGGTATTGTGGTTTTAATCCCTTCAATTACAAACTCATCCAGAGCACGTTTCATTTTATTAATTGCCTCTTCACGCGTCTGTGCCGTTGTAATCAATTTAGCAATCATTGAATCATAATTAGGTGGAATAACATAACCACTGTATACGTGGGTGTCCATCCTAACACCATGACCCCCTGGAGTATGAAGCGTTGTTATTCTACCCGGTGAAGGTCTAAAATCGTTATAAGGATCCTCTGCATTGATTCTACATTCTATAGAATGGAGTTTAGGATAGTAATTTTTCCCAGAAATAGGAACTCCACCAGCAACCAATATTTGCTCCCTGATCAAATCATAATCAACAACTTGCTCTGTAATGGGATGTTCTACTTGAATACGGGTATTCATTTCCATAAAGTAGAAATTTCGGTGTTTATCTACCAAAAACTCAATGGTCCCGGCACCTTCATATTTAATGAACTCCGCTGCTTTTACAGCCGCCTTTCCCATATCTTCCCGAAGTTTATCGGTCATGAACGGTGAAGGGGTTTCCTCAGTTAATTTCTGATGCCTTCGTTGAATAGAACAATCACGTTCAGAAAGGTGACATGCTTTACCATATTGATCACCAACAATTTGAATTTCGATATGGCGAGGCTCTTCAATCAACTTTTCCATATACATACCCCCATTACCAAAAGCAGCCGTAGCTTCTTGAACAGCACTTTCGAAAAGGTCTTCCATGGCATCTTCACTCCAAACAGCACGCATGCCTTTACCACCACCGCCTGCAGTCGCCTTTATCATTACCGGGTAGCCCATTTTTTTTGCTACCTTTTTAGCTTCAACTACATCTTTCAACAAACCTGCTGAACCCGGAACAGTTGGCACCCCGGCTTTTTTCATGGTTTCTTTGGCTGAAGCCTTGTCTCCCATGCGGTCAATATGCTCGCCTGATGCACCAATGAATTTTATTTCGTGCTCAGCACAAATTTTAGAAAATTTAGAATTTTCTGAGAGAAAACCGTAACCTGGATGAATTGCATCTGCATTTGTGATTTCGGCAGCAGCAATTATGTTAGGTATTTTTAGGTATGATTCATTACTCGGCGCAGGACCAATACAAACGGCCTCATCTGCAAACCTAACATGTAAACTCTCTTCATCGGCTTTAGAATAGACTGCGACGGTCTTTATCCCCATTTCCTTACAGGTTCTAATGATCCGTAGCGCTATTTCGCCCCTATTTGCAATAAGTATTTTTTTGAACATCTTTTTAGGTTTTAAATTTTAAGCTCTAAGTCTCTTTGGTGGTCAGCACCAATTGTCAACTTAAAATTTACTAAGATGGATCTACCAAAAACAATGGTTGGTCAAATTCTACTGGAGAGGAATCCTCTACCAAAATCTTCACAATCTTACCAGAAACCTCTGATTCAATATCATTGAATAACTTCATAGCTTCAATAACACAAAGAACATCGCCCTGTCCTATTGATGTACCAACCTCAACAAAAGATGGCTTATCAGGTGATGGTTTTCTATAGAAGGTGCCAATAATAGGTGATTTAATAGTGATGTATTTTGAGTCATCCTCTGCCTCCTTAACTGGAGTTGCAGGTGCCGCAGCTTCCTGTTGAGCTGGTGGTGCGATTGGCGCCATTGCCGCTTGGGCCATTGGAATTTGCTGAACAATTGTAGTTTCGGGACTTGAACTTGTTGATCCCGTCCTAATCGTAATCTTTATGTCATCTGTTTCTAACTTTACTTCGCTAGCTCCGGATTTTGCCACAAATTTTATGAGGCTTTGAATTTCTTTAATATCCATTGAAAATGATTTTAGTTTAGTTGATCGGTTATTTGTTGTATGCCCATTTTAAATAAATGGACCCCCATGTGAATCCGCCTCCAAAAGCAGCGAATACAAGATTGTCTCCCTTCTTAAGCTGTTCTTCATAATCATGAAGCAACAAGGGCAAAGTGGCTGAGGTTGTGTTGCCATATCTATGTATATTCATCATGACCTTAGAATGGTCCAAATCCATCCTATTGGCCGTAGCGTCAATAATTCTTTTGTTGGCTTGGTGTGGCACCAACCATGAAACCTCATCACCAGTAAGTTGATTGCGCTCCATAATCTTAGCAGCAACATCTGCCATATTGGATACGGCAAATTTAAATACCGATTTACCATCCTGATAAATGAAATGTTTCCTGTTTTTTACTGTTTCCTCAGTAGCTGGCATTAAAGAGCCCCCAGCATCCATCCCAAGATACTTTCTTCCATTACCATCAGCCCTTAAATATTGGTCTTGAAGACCCAAACCTTCCATGTTTGGTTCAAAAAGTACTGCACCCGCACCGTCTCCAAAAATTATGCAAGTGGTCCTGTCTGTATAGTCAATAATAGATGACATTTTATCGGCTCCAATTAACAATACTTTTTTATAAATGCCTGATTGTACAAAACTGGACGCAGTCGACATTCCAAATAGAAAACTGGAACAAGCTGCTAATAAATCGTAACCAAATGCATTTGTTGCCCCAATCTCTGATGCCACAAAAGCTGCTGTTGAGGCAACCAAACTATCTGGTGTAGCAGTGGCAACAATTATTAGATCAATCTCCCCAGGGTCAATACCTCTTTTATCGATCAAATCTTGGGCCGCCTTTATAGCCATGTAAGAAGTGCCCTTGCCCTCTTCATCCTTAAGAACCCTTCTTTCTTTAATCCCAGTTCTGGATGTAATCCATTCATCATTTGTATCAACCATGCTTTCAAGCATTTTATTGGTCATGATAAATTTGGGAACATATCCTCCCACAGCCGTTATAGCCGCCGTAAGTTTAGTCATACTTGAATTTCTTTTGTGTCAAAAACCTTCAAAAATGCGTCAAAAGTGGGGAAAATTAATGATTTTTTACGACTTTTTGACTAAAAAGTGATTGTTTATGGATTTTTGAAGTATTTGACATTTATTAGTGAATTTCAGGTTATTCTAAAAATCCACCCCATAAAAAACCCCGCTAATTAATAGCAGGGATTACATATACTTTCACTTAAAGAACTATGCCTCGGCTTCCTCAGTTTTGTCAATAAGAACTTGGCCTTTATAATAAAGTTTACCTTCATGCCAATGAGCTCTGTGAAACAAGTGCATTTCTCCTGTTGTAGGATCCTTAGCAATTGTTGGAGCTACTGCCTTGTAATGTGTTCTTCTTTTATCTCTCCTAGTTTTGGAAATTTTTCTTTTAGGATGTGCCATCGTTATTTATTTATCCGTTTGTAACTTTTTTAATTCATCCCATCTGGGATCAGTATCTTCCTTATTTTCTTTTTCTTCTTTTGGACTAAGCTCTTCTAGTTTCTTCAACGTTTCAGATTCTAAAGTTCCATCCAATACTCCAGGGTGCACCCTTTTCTGTGGAACCGCTAAAACCAACATTTCATAAATGTATTGCGCTATGTTCACTTGATGTTCGGCATGGGGAATAATCAAAATTTCATCATTCTCATCATTATATTCGTCACCAAACTTTACCACCAGCTCCAGCTCACCAGAGATTTTCTGGTCAAAAGGTTCACCTGTTGTATCGCAGTATACATTTACTGAGCCTTCTGCCTGCATGTATAACTCTAACATGGTGCTCATTTTGTGAAGAACAACATGTAAATTGACATGAGAAGCATTGAACTCATCGTACCCAAAAGATTCAAAGAACTTGTTTTCAATATAATAATCAAACTCGTGTTTTCCTTGCTTCAATCCAGAGAAAGGAATATCGAACTCCTTTTGCTTCATCATTTCAACACTTGTTAAATTACTCTAGCCCATATAAAGGCGGGTGCAAAGATAATTTTTTTTTGCTAATTGCCAATAAACTCATGTAAACTTTTAAGATTGGCTGAAAAATTGATTAAATTGATTTCTAGGCGATTAAAGCAGTTAGCCATGAGTGGGTCAGGACACTTACAGGATATGAACAACCGTATTCGGCAAAACAGACCGCAACCGCCTTCCAAACGGCCAAAATTCAAAGATCATAATCGGGAAAGTATCTATTCACAAGGGGATAAGTATAAAGGCACAAAATTCAAAAAAGTATCTGAAGATAAACTTGCCGAAATCAAGCCAAAAGAAATCGTCGTAAAGAATGGGTTATTTTCTAGGCCTAATTGTGGCTTTGCTAATAATAGCTTTTATGTTAATTCTTAAAAGTAAATTACCTCCTCGCTTTTTGTTTTTGTAGCTGATTTTCTGTCAACTTCTGATATTCCTTTCGATTCCTAAATATTTCAATGGCCTTGAAAAGTGCTTCCTTAAATGAGTTATGATCTGCTTTTCCTTTTCCAGCAATTTCATATGCTGTACCATGGTCTGGTGATGTGCGCACCCTTGAAAGGCCAGCCGTATAATTAACACCATTACCAAAAGAAAGGGTTTTAAAAGGTATTAATCCTTGGTCGTGATAGGAGGCCAAAATGGCATCGAAATCTTTATATGAATCAGATCCAAAAAAACTATCGGCAGAATAGGGTCCAAAAACCAAGTGGCCAGCATCTGACATTTCCTTTATAACAGGCTTCATAACCTCATCATCTTCTTTGCCAATAACACCATTATCACCACTATGAGGGTTGATGCCTAAAAGGGCTATTTTTGGCCTACGAATGCCAAAATCCATCTGCAAAGATTTTTCAATGATTCTTACTTTGGTTCGTATCAAAATTGGGGTAATGGCCTCAGGGGCATCTTTTACTGCAACATGATCAGTCAACAATCCAACTTTCAAGTCATTGGTTACCATGAACATGAGGCTTTCGCCTTCAAATTCCTGAGCAAGGTAATCTGTATGTCCCGGAAAATTAAATTCGTCCGATTGAATGTTTTTTTTATTGATTGGTGCAGTCACTAAAACGTCAATCTTGTTTTCCTTCAAAGCTTTCACTGCAGCACGAAGCGATTTTATGGCATATTCGCCTCCTGTTTTGGTCTCTTGGCCAAATTCGATTTTGGGATTCTCTTTCCAAACATTGACCACATTAACCTTGCCGTCAAGTGCCTTGGCCGCGTCATGTACACCGTTGAAATTAATTGCAAAACCCAACTCGTTTTTTTGTTGGGATATGGTTTTATTGGAAGCAAAAATAACCGGGGTACAAAAATCTAACATGCGGGAATCCTCAAAAGTTTTGAGTGCAATTTCACACCCAATTCCGTTTAGATCTCCAATAGATATTCCTACCCTAATTTTACTGCTTTCCTGCATTATATATTTACCTTTGTAACTTAAATTGTTGCACAAAACTACTTAATTTAAACGACACATGTTTACGGGAATAATCGAATCTTTAGGCAAAATTGAGCAATTAGAGAAAGAGGGTGGAAATCTTCATATCAGCGTTAAATCCGACATTACTTCCGCCTTGAAAATTGATCAGAGCGTTGCCCACAATGGCGTGTGTCTAACAGTTGTATCAATTAAAGATCAAGTTTATACAGTTACCGCAATTGAGGAAACCTTGGAAAAAACAAGTCTTAGAACATTGACAACCAGAGATAAAGTAAACCTTGAACGGGCAATGATTTTAGGTTCAAGATTAGATGGGCATATTGTACAAGGGCATGTAGATCAAACAGCCAAGTGTATCAATATCACTGAAAAAGATGGTAGTTGGTTCTTTACATTTGAATATGATCCGGACCTGAACAATGTCACCATCGAAAAAGGTTCAATTACAGTTGATGGAGTGAGTTTGACGGTTGTGAATAGCAATAAGAATTCTTTTAGTGTTGCCATAATTCCCTATACCTACGAACATACCCGGTTTGGTGGTTACAAAATTGGTTCACTGGTGAACCTTGAATTTGATGTTATTGGTAAGTATGTTGCGCGAATGCTTGAACTTAGACAATAAGGGATTTTTCGAGATTTAATAGTTGTGGCTACACCTTAATGAATATCTTCTTTTTATACATTACGTACGCTAAAAGAATGTAAAAACTCACAACAGTCAACGCGTATAGCAGGGAAGAGAGTTCCATTGCCATAAAATCATGAACATAGATATTACTGAACAACCAACCATGTAATGAGGTTTCACCACCCACTTTAATCATGCCAAATAATTTAGATACAAAGCTTGACAAAAAGTAAACCGTTATTGCATTTGCACCGGCATATTTAAAAATGCTACCAAATTCAATTTGCCTAACATCAGAAATATAATAGACAAGTGCCAGAAAAATATTGGCCCAACCAGAGGTAACCAACACAAAACTACTACTCCATAGAGCCTTGTTTATTGGAAAAACCGTATGCCACAAATACCCTAAAGCCAACATTACAACTCCAAGACCGACTAAGACCATTGTTTTATTATCCTTTTTTGAAGTAAGAATCAAACCAGTAAATACTCCCGTTAAAGCAGAGGCTATAGAAGGTAACGTACTCAGAAAGCCCTCAGGGTCATAATCTGGTTTATAGTTATGAGTGCCAAAAATCTTAACATCCAAGTAGTTGGCCAGATTGTTAGGTGCTCTATCAAAAGTAGATTCTATACCTTCTACTGGCACATAACCCATTAAAAGCCAATATCCTACCAAAAGGACTATGCAAATGCCCAACAAAGTTTTCCAATTGAAATTAACGAACAATACAGCCGTAAATAAAAATACAACTCCTATTCGTTGTAAAACACCAGGAAACCTAATATCCGCAAAGTCTTTTATAAAAGGAAAGCTTAAAGTGAACGCCCCTAAAAACAATCCAAGTCCAATAAGTTTTAGACTACGTACTGCTATTTTTTTATACGTCTGTGTGGAGGCCTTTTTTTTCTGATATGCAAAAGAAATGGATGTCCCGACAATGAAAAGGAAAAAAGGAAATACGAGATCTGTAGGTGTATAACCATGCCACTCAGCATGCAAAAAAGGTGTATATACACTGGACCAAGTCCCTGGAGTATTGACTAAAATCATCAATACAATGGTCAAACCCCTAAAAATATCAACCGAAATTACCCTGTTCTTCATTTGCTAAGGCCTATAAAATATCATCTTTCATTTTTCCCCAAGCCTTAATCAGTAAAAATCCTGCGACTAATGCCACGCCCGTAAGAATCATAGCTGAAGTTGTTTTGCCATAGATCCAGTGGCCTGTGGCAAACATGATAGTATAAATCAATACAACACCTAAAAGCATGGCTCCGATACCTGCAGGAACGGTCCATTTTTCTCCTTGGTCAATTTCGATATTTTCTTGTTTGGCTTCGTCCACAATTTTGCTCCAACCTGGCCCTCCTGGCTGTATTTTTTTATAGAATGAACGCAATACGTCCTTGGACTCTGGTTGTGTTGTGAAAGTTGCTGTAAGCCAAATTATGGTTGTTACTATCATCACAAAAGGTATCTCTCCCCACTCAGGAAATATCCCAGTGTCAGCATTGAAAAAGAAATCACCAAGTGGAGTTGCTTTCAATAGGATTGACAATATTCCTGAAGCGAACATTGCAGAAATCTCTGTCCAAGCATTTATTCGCCACCAGAACCACCTAAGTATAAAGATTAATCCAGTTCCTGCACCAAACAGTAACAACATATCAAAAATTTGCATTGCATTCTGCATTGCCAAAGCTAAGATTGCGCTTAAAACCATTAAGATAACAGTAGAGAACCTACCAACAGCTACTAATCTTTTTTCGGAAGCTTGCGGGTTTATTTGTTGTTTGTAGAAGTCAAAAACAATGTATGAAGAACCCCAATTTAATTGTGTTGATATTGTACTCATGTATGCCGCAATCAATGACGCCAACACCAACCCTAATAAACCACTAGGTAATTTGGTCAACATAGCAGAATAAGCTAAATCATGCCCTAATTTATCAGCTGGCACATTTGGAAATGCTTCTGAAATACTAGCGATATCTGGATACACAACCAATGAAGCAAGTGCTACCAAAATCCAAGGCCAAGGTCTAAGTGCATAATGCATAATATTAAAAAAGAATGTGGCACCTATGGCATGGTTCTCGTCTTTGGCCGCTAACATACGTTGAGCAATATAACCACCACCACCAGGTTCTCCGCCTGGATACCAAGAACTCCACCATTGCACCGCAAGCGGAATAGCCAATAGTGTAATCACTGCTTTTGTATTACTGAATTCTGGTAATATAGAAAGTTTATCGATTACGTTTTCGTCTGTCATTACAGCATTTATTCCGCCTACTTCTGGTAAATTAACCAAATAATATGCGGCACCTATAGCTCCTGCCATGGCCACAAAAAACAGAAGAAAATCGGTATAAACCACCCCTTTAAAACCGCCCAAAGCACTAAAAGTCACTGTAATCAGACCTGCCCCAACAACGGTTTGCCAAGGCTCGAGCCCTAGCATAATTCCACCTATTTTAATAGCTGCCAGAGTAACCGCGGACATGGTTATTACATTAAAAATAACTCCTAAATAAACTGCTCTAAATTTTCTAAGAAAGCTGGCTGGTTTACCTCCGTATCGTAATTCATAAAATTCCAAGTCGGTATTTACATTCGATTTTCTCCAAAGCTTTGCGTAAACAAAAACTGTCAACATTCCCGTAATAAGAAAACACCACCAAACCCAATTTCCCGAAACACCGTCAGTTCTCACAATATCTGTAACCAGATTGGGCGTATCTGTTGAAAATGTGGTTGCTACCATAGATAGACCTAGCAACCACCAAGGCATTGTTCTACCTGAAAGGAAGAACTCGGAACTATTTTTCCCAGATTTTTTTGAAACATAAACCCCAATTCCTAATACTATTGAGAAGAATACGATTATGAAGCTATAATCCAAAGTACTTAATTCCATTTGGTTGGTTTTTGGTTAAGAGCTAAAGATAAAATTTTTTGAGATACATTTGCTCCTTGTTCGCTAAATAACAACTGTGCTCCTATCAATAGAATCAAACATATCTCTTTTCTCATGGGTTTTAGCCATCACGGCTGCATTTGTTGTTGGCGTTTCAAAAGCTGGGATAAAAGGCATTGCGATTATCATTGTTACTTTAATGGCTTTAGCATTTGGTGCTAAAGAATCAACCGGTATTATAGTGCCGCTCTTGATTGTTGGCGATATTTTCGCAGTAATCTATTACAACCGTCATACACAATGGAAATACATTGTCCGATTCTTACCGTGGATGGTTGCGGGGGTACTCATTGGAGTTTTTATTGGAAAAGACTTAGATGAAAATACATTTAAAATAGGAATGGCCATTATTATTCTAGGTAGTGTGCTTATGATGTATTGGTGGGACCAAAAAAAATCAAAAAATGTCCCAACACATTGGGGTTTTGCTGGTTTCATTGGGGTTCTAGCAGGAATCACTACAATGATAGGGAACCTAGCAGGTGCTTTTAGTAATATATTCTTTTTGGCGATGCGGTTGCCTAAAAATGAATTCATAGGAACCGCTGCATGGTTGTTCTTTATTATCAATATTTTTAAAGTGCCTTTTCATATTTGGTCTTGGGGAACAATTACTACAGAGACGCTTCTAATAGATTTAAAGCTTATCCCAGGAATTCTTGTTGGCTTGTTTATTGGTGTGCGGCTAGTGAAAATAATCAAGGAAGACTTCTATAGAAAAATGATATTGATCCTTACCGCTATGGGGGCGATTTTGATTTTATTCAGATAGATTTATTTACAAATCGCTCTCTGAAAGTGTTATTGTTAAAGGGTTCTGCAATTGTCTGGAAATCTGCTCCAAATAGTGTTCCCATTGTTGCTGATTATTGAACCGCCCTCTTTCTTTCCATCCAAAACCGGCATAATAAGTGATTTTTTTACCAGACACTTTTAAATGTGCATAAACATTGCTCAAATCTTTTTGTTCAACATCATATTTCTCATAGCCAAGGAATGCTCCTGGCTCTGCAATGATTCCTGTTCCCAATTCAGAATTACCGTGGGGCTGCCAATAGCTCACCCATCCTTGCTCCTTGTTAAATGAAACTTGGCCATCCTTTTCATGAAGTGTTAAGCCAGCAGAAATTTCATTTGTTCCTTCCAGGATAACTTCAAATTTTGACAGATTGTTTCCGTAATCCAAACTTATAACCTTAGACTCTTTGATTAAACTCCCTGCGGCGGTCCATTTGTCAATTTCAAGATGAAAACTGGTCCTAATTGGTCCTGTAGTAATTGTTCTCCATTCTGTATAGTTCTTAGAGAAATGATAAGAAGAGTCCTTTTTAACCGCAACACCACCAACACCCCTGCTCACACCAACATGAAAATTGTCGAGTCCCTCACCATCATCTTCATGATACGTTCCTCCCGTTTGGGTTTCCTTTTTATACCATTTGTTTATTATGGGGTAATCAACCTTTTTCAACCAGGCATCAACTCCACTGGAAAGTGTGCCTCCTTTTTTGCCATCTTCAACCATTTTTTGAGCTGTGGGACCATACATTCTAAATGCCACCCTATTGTTCTCCCAAGCATAGTCATCAGTCCTTTCGGGAACAAATCTTGAATAACAATAGTCTATACTCTGGGGCTGGTCACCGTCTGCGGTTTTTATGATTTCATAAGATTTTCTTGATTTTCCATTTATTTTTGGTTGAAATATTAGTAAATCGAATTGATTATCCCCGTCTTCATCTACTAATTGTGAGATCAATACCTCATTCGACTCCAAATCCCTAACGCCTAAACCATCAAGGCTATTGATTTTTAAAAGTCCTTTTGTCAATTCAACAGTTTCAGAAAACCGCTCAATATCCAACGAATTTTTCACCAATATTACTTTTTTGCTTTTTTCAGCACAAGCAGACATAAGCACTAGGCCGATTATACACATACTATTCCTTATAAAAATCATGGCTCCTTGCTTTTAAAATTTGTTCGCTACACTTCGTTTGAAGGTTTTCCAATGGTCGCAAGTATACCGCCATCCACATAAACAATGTGGCCGTTTACAAAATCACTCGCTTTTGAAGCTAAATAAATTGCTGTCCCGGCAAGATCGTTAGGGTCACCCCATTTGGCAGCTGGTGTCCTATTGAGGATAAACTCATTAAAGGGATGACCCTCTACCCTTATTAAATCCGTTTGTGAAGTAGCAAAATATCCAGGTCCTATTCCGTTCACTTGAATATTATGTCTCGCCCACTCGGTGGCCATGTTTTGGGTCAACATTTTCAATCCACCCTTGGCAGCAGCATAAGCACCAACCGTGTTTCTACCTAATTCGCTCATCATAGAGCAAATATTAATAATCTTACCCTGTTTTCGATTTATCATGCTTTTTACAACATGTTTGGAAACAATAAAAGGGCTTACCAAATCAACATCTATTACTTCTCTAAAATCAGCCACCTCCATTTCTTCCAAAGGAGTCCTTTTGATAATTCCAGCGTTATTTATAAGAATGTCTATTAATCCTATTTCTGTCTGAATTTTTTCGATGGCTTCCTTGACAGCAACTTCATCCGTAACATCGAACTTGTACCCTTTCGCCTTGATCCCTAAAGATTTATAGTATTTTATTGCCTGATCAATTTTTTTCTGTGAAGAATTTCCATTAACGATAATGGTCGCTCCCGCCTTGCCCAGACCTTCGGCCATAGCCATGCCCAGACCATGAGTACTACCAGTTACCAATGCGATTCTTCCTGTTATATCGAATAATGATAGTCCCATATTCTTTATTTTAAATCAGATATTTTGGCAATATCCATATCGTTATAGTCCAAATTCTCTCCTGCCATACCCCAAATAAAAGTATAGTTTGAAGTACCTGAGCCACAATGAATAGACCATGGTGGTGATATAACGGCTTGATGGTTATGCATCCAAATATGTCTGGTTTCATTCGGCTGTCCCATAAAATGACAGACTGCTTGCTCCTCAGGAACATCCAAATAAAAATAAACCTCCATTCTCCGATCATGAACATGAGCGGGCATTGTATTCCAAACACTTCCGGTTTTCAATTCGGTCATCCCCATCTGTAACTGGCAGGAAGTTACCACATCTCCAATAATCATTTGGTTCACAGTTCGATGATTCGCCGTTTCCAAGGCACCTAGTTCGAGTTTGTTGGCATCGGCCAAACTCACTTTTTTAGTTGGATAGGTAGTATGCGCAGGTGCTGAATTTAAATAAAACTTAGCAGGGGTTTGAGGATTCTCACTTTTAAAAACTACTTTTTTGTTCCCCTTTCCTATATACAAAGCATCTTTATGGTTTAACGAATATGTGTTTCCATTAACCTCAACGGCGCCTTTTCCTCCAACATTGATGATACCTAATTCTCGACGTTCCAGAAAATAGTCTGCCTTTATAGGGTCAATTGCCTCAAGTTCAAGTGGCGAGATGGGAACCGCCGAACCAGCAATATATCTATCATAATGAGAATAAGTTAGATTTATTTTTCCCTCTTGCATAAGATTATCAATGAGAAATTCTTCACGCAATTTGGAGGTATCGTGTTTTTTTACTTCTTCAGGACTAGAAGCATATCTGGTTTCATATTCTGTTGGCATCGCTATAAATTGTTACTTAATTAGATTTGATACAAAAATAATAAAACAAAATACAATCGATTGTATTTTTTATATATTTGTCACAAAATGTCTGTTAACACTCGATTTTCATGCAAAAAAACAATGTAACCATTCATGATCTTGCAAAGGCCTTGAACATTAACCCATCAACTGTTTCAAGGGCATTGAACAATAGTTCTAGGGTTACACAACAAACTAAAACCAAGATTTTGGCAAAAGCCGACGAACTTGGTTATCAACGAAATGCATTGGCTTCGAATCTTCGAAAAAACAAAACCAATACAATCGGAGTGATTGTGCCCAGAATTTCGCGTCATTTCTTTTCTTCTGCAATAGCGGGTATAGAGGAGACTGCATTT
This sequence comes from Maribacter sp. HTCC2170, assembly GCF_000153165.2. Classification (NCBI taxonomy): domain Bacteria; kingdom Pseudomonadati; phylum Bacteroidota; class Flavobacteriia; order Flavobacteriales; family Flavobacteriaceae; genus Maribacter; species Maribacter sp. HTCC2170. The sequence continues at coordinate 1,679,519 of NC_014472.1, read as the reverse complement.
GAATTCGGATACAATGTGATGATCTGTCAATCTTTGGAAGAACTCGAAAGGGAGCGTAACTTGATTAGCTCCCTAATGGCTAATAGGGTAGCTGGTGTATTGCTTTCGGTATCTATGGAAACCACGAACTATGACCACATGCTCGGATTAAAGAAAAACGGTACTCCGATTCTTTTTTTCGACCGTCATTGCGAAATACCCGGAAATAGTAATGTGTTGATTGATGATTTTCAAAGTGGATTCGATGCTACTGAACACTTGATTGCCAACGGATGTAAAATCATCGCTCACTTCTCAGGCCCCAAGGAACTAAAAATATATCAAAATCGACTGAGAGGGTATCTCGCGGCTTTGCAAAAGCATTGCATTCCTTATCGGCCGGAATTGGTATTCACTTCCAGACTGATGGAAGAGGATGGAATTGAAAATGCAAAAAAGATAATGTCATTGGGTATAAATATAGATGGGATTTTTGCTGCCAACGATGTATCGGCGATAGGTGCCATGAAACATTTGAAAAGTGAGGGCGTAAAAATCCCTGAAGATATTGGAATTGTGGGTTTTAGCAACGAACCTATTTCAGCGGTTATAGAGCCGTCATTGACCACAATAGATCAATCAGGCCATAAAATCGGAAAGTTAGCAACCAAACTATTGCTCAAACAGATTAAAAACGAATCAGGTCAGATACAACCGGAAACACTTGTGCTAAAAACTGCATTAATATCACGCGATTCGTCAAAACATATATCAACTAAAAACTAATAATTCTATGAATTTATCAAAAATTCTTTTTGTAATCATCTTGGCTGGAATGTCATTTTCATGCAAGGAAAACAAAACTAGAGATAAAGCAACCTCAGGGAAAGAAGTCGCATTTTCGCCAATAGAACATTCCAAAGAGCAGTTAACATTGCAACTTATAGATGCCGAAAAAGCAAATCGTATTCCAAGAACAATTGATGTTGATGGCAACATGCATTGGGCAAACAAAGGTTTTGACTGGACCGAAGGTTTTTTCCCAGGTAGTTGTTGGTATCTATATGAGTTCACAAAAGATGAAAAATGGAAAACAGCAGCGGAAAAGTTTCAAGCTTTGTTTGAAGATCATAAAAATTTCACCACATATCATGATTTAGGGTTTGTTTTCAATTGTTCTTATGGAAATGGTTACCGATTGACCAAGAATGAGGTGTTTAAAGAAGTTATGATTACGGCCGGAGATTCTTTAATGACACGCTTTGACCCAACTGTAGGGTGTATCAAAAGTTGGGACGTTGACAAAGGGTGGCAATCTGAAAGAAACTGGATGTTTCCGGTAATTATTGATAATATGATGAATCTTGAAATGCTATTTGAGCTTACCGAGCTTACTGGAAATAAAAAATACAAAGAAGCTGCCATCACACATGCCAGCACCACCCTTAAGAATCATTTTAGGGACGACAATAGCTCCTATCACGTGGTCGATTATAATCCTGAAACAGGTGAGGTGCGCAGCAAACAAACTGCTCAAGGCTTTGAACATGAAAGCGCCTGGGCAAGAGGGCAAGCCTGGGGCCTTTATGGCTATACGGTATGTTATCGCTATACAAAAGATTCCAAATATTTGGAGCAGGCGCAAAAAATTGCCGATTTTATCGTATCCTACAAAACTCTACCTGAAGATGGTATCCCTTATTGGGATTATAATGCTCCAAAAATCCCAAATGAACCTAGGGATGTTTCGGCGGCGGCAATTACAGTCTCAGCTTTAATCGAGTTGGATGCATATTCCGATGTAGAATATCGTTCTATAATCGATAAAATTTTATCATCACTCGCATCCGATGAGTACACTAATAAAACTGGGGAAAACAAGAATTTTATACTTAAACACAGTGTGGGAAGCATTCCTCATGGCGCCGAAATTGACGTGCCTTTGAATTATGCAGACTATTATTATCTAGAAGCATTGACAAGATATCAGAAATCATATGCCAATTAAGTAGTCAGGTCCCTATCAAAATAGAGAGCAATAAAAAAGCTGCTTCCTTTCAAGAAGCAGCTCCTATTGATTTCATTTATAATTTTTTGATTAAATGGTGCCTAAGTGCCATTTAAACATCCAGGCTATCCAAGAAATTCCTAAACAAATAAGGAATTTTCCTAATTCTACATAATTTATCCTTGTCCTCATATTTCGGGGTTTTATTTATACCCCAATATTAAGTCTAGTCACCAAATCGTATTTTGCTTTTGGACTAAGTTTAAACAATAATCGATGAAACCTACCGTAAATACAGTTGGGCGAGAAAAAGATGTGTTTTGCAGAGAGAGGTGAATCATATCTCCTCTAGATAAATTGCACATAGGTTCTATGAAATGAAAAAAGTAGGACTATTTAGAGAATAATAGAAAAGCCCCAGTTTTCACTGAGGCTTTTGTGGTCCCACATGGGCTCGAACCATGGACCCCCTGATTATGAGTCAGGTGCTCTAACCAGCTGAGCTATAGGACCCGCAAAATGCGGTCGCAAAATTAGCATTTATTTTTAAACGCTGCAAACATTATAAGGCCCAATGGGCCGCTATTTCACCTAAACATTTATAATAGCCGAAAATACCCGTAATTCTCCGTATTTTTGCCCCATGGAAACACAACGACAAAAAAAGATTGGAGGGGTAATTCAGAAGGATATCGTTGATATTTTACAACGTGCGGCCATAGATGGTGGTCTTACTGGGATTCTGATTTCGGTTTCCAAGGTAACCGTTACCACAGATCTTTCAATTGCCAAAGTATATATAAGTATTTTCCCAAATAAAGATTCAAAAGAATTATTGGAGGGTATACAATCCAACCAACCACTGATCAAGCATGAATTGGCCCAGCGCACCAAACACCAACTTAGAAGAGTTCCTGAGCTTTTGTTCTTTTTAGATGATTCGTTGGATTATATAGAAAATATTGAAAACTCATTAAAAGGTGAGGAAAATCCAATTGAAAACAGAGACTTGCTTGAAAAAAGAAAAAAATCCTAGCGGTTGAATTTTCCCATTTACATAGCACAACGATATCTACGCTCTAAAAGCAGTCAAAATGCTGTGAACATCATTAATTTCATTACATTTCTAGTTATTGTTATTGGATCGGCTTCATTGTTTATTGTTCTTTCGGGATTCGCCGGTTTAAAAACGTTCAGTCTTTCCTATACCAACATTTTTGATCCAGACATAAAAGCCTCGCCGGTTACTGGTAAGGTTTTCAATATTACCGAAGGGCAAGAAGAAAAGCTTTCTTCAATTACGGGGATAACTTCTTTTTCAAAAGAATTGGAGGAGCAAGTATCATTTACACACAAAGGAAAAAACCATTTTGCCTATATAAAAGGCGTGGATGATTCTTATACCAGCACAACGGCTATAGATAGTGCTCTTATTTTTGGAAACTGGTATTATTCACAGCAGCAAGGTGTTGCAGGCATTGGACTTACCAACAAACTAGGGTTGACCATTAACCAACATAGGAACCCTTTGGTTGTGATTGCACCCAAACCGGGGAAAGGTTCAATTTCGCAATCAAAGCCATATAATGAGTTGCCACTCGTAATAAGCGGAGTTTATTCTGTGGAGGAGACTTTGGATAAAAAATATGTGTTTACAAATTTGGCTCTTGTACAAGCCCTTTTAGAAAAGGATAGTACTCAGATATCAGGAATCAACTTCAAATTATTACCAGATGCCGACACGCCAGAACTTAGAAACCAGATTTCATCTGTTTTTGATGAAGGTATCGTACTCAAAAATAGAGAAGAGCAGAACAGTACTTTATACCGTATGCTCAACACTGAAAATTTGGCCACATACCTTATTTTTACACTGGTTCTTGTTATAGCTCTCTTTAATGTTGTTGGCGCCATTATCATGATGATATTGGACAAACAACAAAATTCCAAAACCCTTTATAATCTAGGTTCTACAATAAAAGATCTTAGAAGAATATACTTTATTCAAGGAGTTATTGTAACCGCGGCTGGTGGTATCATAGGCATTCTATTGGCCTCGTTATTAATTTGGTCACAATTGGCCTTTGGGTGGTTGAAAATAACCCCCTCTTTAGCCTATCCGGTCGAATATCAGTTAATCAATGTGTTGATTGTTTTGGGGACCATTATTGTTTTGGGGATCATAGCTTCAAAAATAGCAAGTAGCAGAATTACCAAAAAATTGATTGCGGCCTAGAAATCATCAAAAACATGGTTGCCAAATTTTTCCAAGACCTCATCAAATGCGGCAAAAACATCGGTTGATTCATCACTGGTAACCATTTTCATTCGGTATTCCTTAAAATTCGGTATTCCCTTAAAATAATTGGTATAATGACGACGAGTCTCAAAAACACCCAATTTTTCACCTTTCCAATCTATGGCCATTTGTAAATGCCTTCTTGCGGCTTCCACCCGCTCTTGCATTGTTGGTGGCGCTAAATGTCTTCCTGTCTTAAAATAATGCTTCACCTCATTAAAAAACCAGGGATAACCTATGCTTGCACGACCTATCATAGCGCCATCCAATCCAAACTCATCTCTCATTCTCATAGCGGCCTCTGGAGAATCTACATCGCCATTTCCAAAGACAGGAATATGCATTCGTTGATTGTTTTTTACCTCGGCAATAGGCACCCAATTTGCCTCTCCCTTATACATTTGAACTCTGGTTCTCCCGTGAATTGAAATAGCTTTACATCCTACATCTTGCAATCTTTCCGCTACTTCAACTATTTTAATGGATTCTTGGTCCCATCCCAACCTTGTCTTTACCGTTACAGGAAGCTTAGTATGCTCAACCATAGCCTTTGTCAACGAAACCATAAGGTCAATATCCTTTAATATTCCCGCACCGGCACCTTTGCTAACCACTTTCTTTACTGGGCAACCAAAATTAATATCGATAATATCTGGATTAGAAGCTTCAACTATCTCAACCGATCGTAACATAGAATCCAAATTGGCCCCAAAAATCTGAATGCCTACAGGACGCTCTTTCTCATAGATATCGAGTTTCATGACACTTTTCGCTGCATCACGAATAAGCCCTTCCGAGGAAATAAACTCAGTATACACCACATCAGCACCTTGTTCTTTGCACAATGCACGAAAAGGGGGATCGCTCACATCCTCCATAGGCGCTAGCAAAAGCGGGAATTCTGGTAATTTTATGTCTCCGATTTTTGGCATGGCACAAATTTACAATTATTACATAAAGCCTTAAAATCATAAAACCCCCTATATTCGTTCTTATGTTTTTTGATTTTACCATCCCCTACGAACCCGTATTCTTTGGGTTTAAAACCAATGTTCATTTGGTTTTGGAATACCTTGCCTTTTTCGTTGGGTTTAGATACTATGTTATTTTAAGGAAAAATACGAAAGACGACATTTCAACCAACAACCGACTTTCAATAATCATTGGGGCAATTTTTGGAGCCTTGATTTTTTCGAGAATCTTTGCTTTTCTAGAAAACCCTACTGTTCACTACGCACAGGGTTGGATTTCAATTTTAAATAACAAGACAATTATGGGCGGGCTCTTTGGCGGGCTACTGGGAGTAGAGTTTGTCAAAAAAATCATTGGAGAGAAACAATCGTCTGGCAATCTTTTCACATTACCCATAATCTTGGGTGTTATCATTGGCCGAATTGGTTGTTTCTTATCTGGAATAAATGAATTTACATATGGTAAAGTCACCGACGCCTTTTCGGGAATGGATTTAGGAGATGGACTCCATAGACACCCAATTGCCTTATATGAAGTTATTTTCCTTATTGTGCTTTTCGTTATTATCAAAAATCTACTTGAGAGAAAAGAACCTGATTTCAATGGAAGTTATTTCAAACTATTCATGATAACCTACTTTTCATTTCGATTTTTAATGGAATTTCTAAAACCAAATATCTTTCTAATTCTTGGCTTGAGCAGCATTCAATATTTATGCCTACTTTGTTTATTATATTATTCCAAATTCATAAAAAATAGCATAACATATGCCTACAAGAGACTACACGTACTATGATTTTACTTTAAGCCTTTGTCCTGACTGTCTCAGGCGTGTGGATGCTAAAATTATATTTGAGAATGAGAAAGTATATATGCTCAAGAATTGCAAAGAACACGGCAATTCAAAAGTCTTGATTGCGGATGATATTGAATACTATAAGAATATTCGCAACTATAACAAGGTCTCTGAATATCCTAAAACCTTTAATACAAAAACCCACTACGGTTGTCCTTATGATTGCGGGCTTTGCCCAGACCATGAACAACATTCGTGCTTAACGGTAGTTGAAGTAACTGACCGCTGCAACCTTACTTGTCCCACATGTTATGCCTCGTCCTCACCTACTTATGGAAGACATAGAAGCTTGGACGAGATAAAAAAAATGTTGGACACCATTGTCAAAAACGAGGGTGAGCCCGATGTCGTTCAAATAAGCGGAGGTGAGCCAACAATACATCCCAATTTCTTCGAAATCTTGGATTATGCAAAATCGTTGCCCATTCGACATTTAATGCTGAATACCAATGGTATTAAAATTGCCAAAGAATTTGCCTTTGCAAAAAAACTGGCTGCCTACGCCCCGGATTTCGAAATCTATCTTCAGTTTGATTCTTTGGATGATACCGTGCTACAAGTTTTGAGAGGCGCCGATTTGGCCGATACTAGATTGAAGGCCTTGGAGCACCTCAACCAACTAAACCTTTCAACCACATTGGTCGTTACCCTTCAAAAAGGACTGAATGATCACGAAATGGGTAAAACCATTGACTTCGCTTTAAAACAAAAATGTATTCGTGGAGTGACCTTTCAACCTACACAAATTGCGGGAAGGTTAGACAATTTTGAGGTAGATGAAAACCGAATTACTTTGACTGAGGTCCGAAGGAAAATTTTGGAACAATCTCCTGTTTTTGAATCAGATGACCTAATACCTGTACCTTGTAATCCCGATGCATTGGTAATGGCCTATGCCCTGAAAATGGGCAATGAGGTTAGCCCTTTAACTCGATATATAAATCCTGATGATTTATTGAATGAAGGTAAAAACACGATTATTTATGAACAAGATGCCGAATTACAGGGTAAAATGATCGAGCTTTTCAGTACAGGGAATTCTGTTGAAAAGGCTTCGGAAAATTTAAAATCGATTATGTGCTGTCTTCCGGAGATAGATGCCCCTGAATTGGGTTACGACAATTTATTCAGAATAATTATCATGCAATTCATAGATGCCCATAATTTTGATGTTCGAGCAATAAAAAAATCATGTGTGCACATTGTGAACAAAGATTATAAAATAATTCCTTTTGAAACTATGAATCTTTTTTACAGAGATGAAAAGGTTGAAAAACTAACTCATCTTCGAAATGAAATTTAAATTAATAACTTAGTAAGACAACAAATAGCAAATGAATAGTCTATCGGTTCTTGAGGTTGGTAACTTAGATGGTCTTGTCGCCATACTTTTTCTAATTATGTTTGGCCCCGCAATAGTACTCGTAATTATTGGCTTTGCGTTGAGGGCAAATGAAAAAAAGAAAGCGTCAAAAGTTCTTTTTATTCTTGCTGGTGTTTATTTATTGATTAGCCTTGGAATCTGCGGTGGCTTAATGGGTGGTTTTTAGCTAGAATTAAATTCTATTTCGCTCCTCAACTTTTCTTGATTTTTTGTTTGTCCGAATCTTTGTATTCCCAAACTTGTATCTTAATCCTAATACCAACATTCGGCTTTCAGGTCGGTAAAATGACGTATTATTTTGGTTAAGATAATTTCTCGTGTTAAAAAGCTTTGCTTTATTGAAAATATCATCAACCCCCAATGATATACTTCCTGCTTTGTTAAATATGGTCTTCCTTAGCGCTATCCCCATTCTGCTGTACTCTTCTTGTCTAGAATTTCCTTGTATTACAGGTGAGGAATAGAGAAAACTCACATCTGCCTTTAAGCTATTATCTTCTAGGAACGAAAGACTGCTGTTGGATCTAATATAAGTGTTCCATAATCCATTTTCAACCTGTTCATCAGAATCCAAATCGGTAAATTTACTCTCAATATAAGAGGTTGATGCCATAAAATAAAAGTACCAATTATTGGTTATGTTCTTACTTACCGACAGATTGAAACCGTAAGCAAAGTCCTTATCAATATTTGAACTTATAAACCGCAAAAGTTGGTTTTGGTTATCTTGAAAAACAAGTCTCTGGTTCTGGTTTGTTCTATTTCTATAAAAAACTTCAAAAGTATAGTTTCGATTCAAAGTGTAACCTGAAACCAAATAATGTCTGGAGGACGGTAATAATTCTGGATTTCCCTCTACCACAGAATTGTAGCTTTGAAAAACCTGAAAGGGATTTACATTATCATATCTAGGGCGGGAAATTCTTCGGTAATAATTAAGATTAAAATCATGCTTTCTATTTGGTGTATACTGGATAGAAAAAGACGGGAAGAGTTTAAAGTAATTATCCTTATCTATACTATTTGTTATGTTCAATTCACCTATCGTTCTTGTATATTCGGCCCTAAGTCCTCCTTTTGCTTTTAACTTGCCCCATTTATTATCAATCCCCAAATACCCAGCAACGATACTTTCATCATAATGGAACAACCCCATTTCAGTCGGATTTATTCCTGGTTGGTCCCGATCAAACCCTTCTTGATCAATAATGCTTTCCGAATGAATTCCGGCATACCGCATGCCTGTTTCAAACTTAGAATTTTTTCCCAAGGGAGAGATGAAATCTGCCTGAAAGCTAAAAAGTTTGATACGCTGTGTGGACGAAGTAGAGAAGTCATTTTCGCCAGTGAGATTGCCCCCTATATCAAGAAAATCAGTTTGTAATTCCTGACCACGCTCAAAATCATAATAAGTGTAATGTGAATTTATGGAGACTTCAGCACCTTTTTTAGGTAATTTATGAACAAAGTCTAAATAGAAAGATACGTTCAACTGTTCAGAATCAGAATCATTAATTGTGTTAAAGCTAGATAGCGGAGTGCCTTCTTCATCATTGATTTGGGTCTTGGTGTCATATACTCTTCCAATGCTTGGATTCCACTGATTTAAGGTTGATAGGGATAATGAATTTCTATCATCAAAAACATAGTCAAAAAAAGTATTGAAATTATGCCGCTTACGTCTTCGAACATAATCTTCATTCGCCGTCCAGCTTGAGGAAATGATTCCATCATCAACAAAATTCGTAATATCTGTGTATTGGGTAAACCACTTTTCATTAGTAAAGCTATAATTTGCAGAAAAACCTGCTTTTTTTCCTTTAAAATAGTGATCCATTCCAAAAGTGTGTTTCGGATAGATTCCTTGTCTATATCTGTTAAAAATGGCCCCATTATATCCTGAAATGAGGTTTTTCTTCATTTTTATGTTTATCAACATTCCGTCCTCCGCACTATATTTAACGGGAGGGTTTGTTATCACCTCAATCGACTCAACATTACTTGCCGTTGTTCCTGAGAGTAGGTTGATGATATCGGCCCTAGGAAGATTCACTTTTCTCCCGTTGATCATAATGCCAATATCTTTACTGCCTTTCACGGAAAGTTCGTTGTTAATAACCACAATACCCGGGGCTCTCTTTAAAGCTTCCCATATGTCACCATCTGAAAGCGCAGTATTTTCAATATTAAAAACCAATCTATCAACCTTTCGCTCAACGCGTGGTTTTTGTGTAGTTACAACAACTTCTTGTAAAGTCTGTGCATAATTTGATATGATCAGAGGGCCAATAATAGTGTCGCTGTTGATTTTTAACTTTAAATAATCCGATTCATTTTCTAAATAACTTGCCTTGATAAAATAATCTCCAGGAGGAATATTGTTTATCTTGAAAGCCCCATTCTCATCGGAAGAAGTTCCGTCAATAATGATAGAATCAATAACACTTAGCAGCAACACGTTAGACAACCAAATAGGCTCGCTATTAGTGCTTACAACTTTACCTTGAATTTCATATTCTTGAGAAAACAAAGAGGAGGTAAGAAAAGTAAAAAACAATAAATAGATTATCTGTTTAATCACAAAAAGACTCTATTAGCGCGTGAATTTAACAAAAAAAAACGGAATTGTCCTACAAAAAAAAGTGCGTTTCATCGATTATTTTCTAAAATGTATTCCCTTTCATAAATGTTGAATGGCAAAACAACCAAGGTATTTTTTGCACTATATTTGCACTTCTGAAAGAGCGGGGTCCAATTCGATTGAATTGAGCCATGGTAAAATTGAATTTAATTTTAGTTAGTTGAAGAAAATAAGAAACTTCTGCATAATTGCACATATTGATCACGGCAAAAGCACCTTGGCCGATAGGCTGTTAGATTTTACTGGTTCCGTTACGGAACGGGAAAAGAAAGAACAGCTATTAGATAGTATGGATCTTGAGCGTGAGCGTGGCATTACTATAAAAAGCCATGCTATACAAATGGAGTACACTTATAAAGGAGAAGAATACATTTTAAATTTAATCGATACTCCGGGCCATGTTGATTTTTCTTATGAAGTTTCTCGATCAATAGCAGCATGTGAAGGAGCGCTGCTGGTTGTGGATGCCGCCCAAAGCATTCAGGCGCAAACGATAAGTAACCTTTATTTGGCGTTGGAAAATGACCTTGAGATTATACCTGTTTTGAATAAGGTTGATTTGCCAAGTGCTAATCCTGAGGAAGTAACCGACGATATAGTGGACCTTTTAGGTTGTGAGGCAGAGGAAGTTATTCCTGCAAGCGCAAAAACCGGAATTGGTATTGGGGAAATTCTAGAGGCTATTATCGAACGTATTCCGGCACCTACTGGAAACCCGGAGGAATCCTTACAGGCATTGGTCTTTGATTCCGTCTATAATCCATTTAGAGGGGTAGAAACCTATTTTAGGGTTATTAATGGCGAAATCAAGAAAGGACAAAAAATAAAATTTGTTGCTACTGATAAGAGCTATTTTGCAGATGAAGTTGGCACTTTGAAATTAACCCAACACCCTAAACAAGTTATCAAAACTGGGGATGTAGGTTATTTAATAACAGGGATTAAAGACGCCAGAGAAGTAAAGGTTGGTGATACCATTACCGATTCGGCCAACCCAACGAAAAATGCCATCGAGGGGTTTGAGGATGTGAAACCCATGGTGTTTGCTGGAATATACCCGGTTGATACTGAGGATTTTGAAGAATTACGTTCTTCTATGGAAAAGCTTCAGCTGAACGATGCTTCTTTGGTCTTTGCGCCAGAAAGTAGTGCTGCTCTTGGTTTTGGTTTTCGCTGTGGTTTCTTGGGAATGCTTCATATGGAAATCATCCAAGAACGTTTAGAGCGTGAATTTGATATGACTGTCATTACCACAGTTCCCAACGTAAGTTACCACGCTTTTACGCGTAAAGATCCCGATGTCCCATTAATCGTTAACAATCCTTCTGATCTTCCTGACCCCTCAACTGTTGATCGTGTAGAAGAGCCTTACATAAAGGCGACCATAATTACCAAATCTGATTTTGTGGGCAATGTTATGTCGCTCTGTATTGAAAAAAGAGGATTAATTACAAATCAAACATATTTAACTACCGAAAGGGTAGAGCTTAATTTTGATATGCCATTGGCAGAAATTGTTTTTGATTTTTATGATCGGTTGAAAACCGTTTCAAAAGGTTATGCGTCTTTTGATTATGCTCCTATAGGTATGCGCACTTCTAAACTGGTACGCGTAGACATATTATTGAACTCTCAACCAGTTGATGCCTTATCTGCCTTAATTCACGCCGACAATGCAACGAATATTGGCAAGAAAATGTGCGAGAAATTAAGACAACTCATTCCTCGTCAACAATTTGATATTCCAATACAAGCTGCTATTGGTGCAAAAATCATTTCTAGAGAAACCATAAAAGCGCTTCGTAAAGATGTTACTGCCAAATGTTATGGCGGAGATATTTCTCGTAAACGTAAGCTACTGGAAAAACAGAAAAAGGGTAAAAAACGCATGCGACAGGTGGGGAATGTAGAAATTCCACAACAAGCCTTTATGGCCGTTCTAAAACTAAACGACTAACAACCAGCTGCCTTCAACTCCTAATCTTCGGTACAAAGTAGGTTTACATATTCTTTAATTGGCACGCCTAACAGATCGTTCTCGGTCAAGGTTTGGGTCGCTTCCCCTTTTGACAAAGTATAGGTGCCATTACCGTTATCACATAATTCATATGCAACATTAGTGCCTGTGCATGACGCACAGGTATTCTTTTCATCATCATTTGAGCAACTACCTGTACAAATCAAAAGACCAAGCATTATAAGTATTGAAAGTGACTTTTTCATAGAAAATTTTTATTAAAAACCCTTATCCAGAAGATTTTCTAGAGTACAATATAATTATAATTCTTTCCAAAAATGTTTTTGTTGTATTTGATGTCCTATTCTAAGGAAAATATTTCTGCAGAAATATAGTCATGTCCAGGGTAAAATTTATAAAAAATCAAGACCTTTATAAAATTGAGTACTCTATGTCCAATTATCAAAATTTTAGATAAAAAACCTCGTAATTCCTGTTTTTTATTAGCGATCCTCAGAATGGTCGTTGGTCTAAAATTCACAAAATTAACGCAAAACCTTCCAGTTATATACTTTTTTGTAGTTAAATTGAGCTACCTAAATTACTACAATAATGACATTATATATTGCCCAATTCACGGCAAAGCACCGTATTATCCAAATCGAGGAGAATTCAATTTTTACCTGGCATCAAGAAAGTGGAGAGATCGATACAGCCATGTTAATGAATAAAATAAAGAACGAATCCTCTATTCATTTCTTTAAATTGGTAGCAGGTAAAAACTATGAAGTAGACCCGGAAGATATCTCTGTTACCATTTGGAGAGCTGAACCTTTCTCAGGATAATTCAAACAAATGGTTTTCCCAAATAAACCAATAAATATCCTTCTTCTATATCCTTGATTTCCTTGCTATAAGATGGCATAATTTTTAAATCACCACCAGGTTTTTTCAAGAATATTGGAATAATATCTTCATCACTTTTAGTGACCTCGATAAGACGTTCGTAATGTGCTTGATCATTTATCTTAATTTCATGGATTTTTGGATATTTCCTACTCGTTTCTACCAATTTAATAAAGTCATCAGTATGCGAAAACAATCCCTCTTTTGGGTTGTCCTTTGAATTTTTCATTTCATCTGAAGTGACCAATCTAAATGCTCCATTTTCACCAAATTGATTTCGAAATTTATTAATCGCATAACTGTTTATTTCAGCATTTCCCGTCATCGCCATTAAATATCCAACATCATTAAGCTCTATATTATCTGTTAACGCGTCTGAATAGATATTGGCGTTAAACGCTTCCAATCCCAATGCCTTTGCTTTATTGATATTTGATTCATTGTTATCGATCAAGACAACATGACGATCATTGTTAAATAGATACTCGGCTATTAGAATTGATACCTGGGAGGCACCTATAATTACAATTCCTTCAGATTTTCTCAAGAAAACACCAACTATTTTTGCAATATACCTTGCAGTGGTTGCATTCAATAACACGGTGCCAAGTACAATCATAAATACCAAAGGGGTAATGTAGTTAGCCCCTTCTACTCCATCTCTTGCTAATTTCAATCCAAATAAGGAGGCGATACCTGCTGCGACAATACCTCTAGGACCCACCCAACTGATAAATAGTTTTTCATTCAATTTGAGTTTTGAATTCCTGGTACTAAGAAAAACACCTATTGGTCTAATAAGAAAAACAACGATAGCGAAAAGCACGACCGTTTTCCAATTATATATCAATAAAAGGTCTTCCATATTAATATTTGCCGCCAGAAGAATAAAGAGAATGGAAATAAGAAGCACACTTAAAGATTCTTTGAAGTAGAGCATTTCTTTTAAATAAGTCGAATTGAAATTACCAAGTACCATCCCCATAACTACCACTGCCAAAAGGCCGGATTCATGTGCAAAACTATCTGATAATACAAAAACACCAAGCACTGACGCAAGTGAAAGCACATTCAATAGATAATGTGGTATCCAATTTTTGGTTATTGCAAAATTCAACGCATGTGCAAATGTGAAACCGAAGGTAAAACCAAACAAAACAATTTTTCCAAATTCAACCAAAGCGGTTTTTGTGAATTCTCCGCCTGCTTCGACACTTATGAATTCGAACACTAATACGGCCACCAAAGCACCTACGGGATCTATCAAGATACCTTCCCATTTTAAAACGGTAGATACATCCTTCTTCAAAGGAATGTTTCTTAAAATTGGCGTAATCACCGTTGGCCCTGTGACTATGATTAAAGCCGAGAATAAATAAGAAATTTGCCAACTTAAATCAAATATAAAATGTGCCGCAATAGCCGCTCCAAAAAAAGTGACAACAGATCCAAGCGTAATCAATTTGGTAATGACCGGGCCAACATTTTTAATCTCACTCAATTTTAGCGTCAACCCTCCTTCAAATAGTATTATGCTTATGGCCAAAGAAACAAAGTGAAATAGACTTTCTCCAGGAAACAAGCCTTCAGTACCATTCCAAATAGGTTCAATCCACTTGGTACCGTCCTCGGATAAATATTCAGCTGCTATTGGGCCCACCAATAAACCAATGAGAATTAGTGGAAGTATTGCCGGGATTTTAAACTTCCAGGCGAACCATTGAGCTATAATTCCAAAAATGATGATTCCCGCTAATTCGATCATTATTAAAAATTTAACGAAAAATACCCTTTTATTGCAAAATGTACAATTTGACGAATCAAGAATTTGCTAAATAAATATTGTTATATTCGACTTTCAATCTTTTTTCATGCAGAACGGTATCCATCCTTTTAAAACCATATTATTTGGCTTTGCTTTCTCGCCTTCACTAAAAGTGAATGTAATGGAGACCGCTCGAATCGCATATTTTTTTAATGCTAAATTGATTTTACTGCACGTAGGTGAAAAATCCGAAGAGAAATCCAATAAAATCAATCGATTACTGGCTGAAACTGAACACAAAGACCTGGATATTGATATCCAATGGAAACAGGGGAAACCATATGATGTTATTTTAAACGCATGCGATACTCTTAAAATCGACCTATTGGTTCTCGGTGCATTGCAGCATGAGAATATGTTCCAATTTTATGTAGGGTCTATTGCGCGTAAATTGACAAGAAAGGTATGCTGCTCGGTATTGCTATTGATCAAGCCATCTGCCGTACGAGTACCTTGCACAAATGTTGTTGTTAATGGTTTGGACGCTCCTGATACGCCTTTGGCAATTACCGATGCCTTTTATGTGGCCAATGCACTTGGCGCGCAACAATTGACAATCGTAGAAGAGATTCTACAAAGTGAGATACATGTTACCGTGGAAGATGACAGATCATTGAAAAAGGCAAATTTGGTCAAAGAAAGACTTAAACATCGTGAAGAATCAAGGGTTCGTAAACTTGTCTCTGAGCTGCCCATTTCACTTACCGGTTCGGTAAAAGTGAAAACCCAAAGTATTTTTGGACAAAGAGGATATTCTATAGGTCATTATGCCGAAGTAGTGAGAGCGGACCTATTGGTTATGAACGCACCTACCAAAACAGGTATTTTGGATCGGATTTTTCCGCATGACCTAGAACATATATTATCTGATTTACCAACTGACCTTTTGATAATTCGAAGATAAAACGTGTCAGCAAAAACCAACCATACCAAGACATTTGTCAAAGCATTACCCAAGAATATTTTCTCGGGTTTTGTTGTTTCTTTGATTGCACTTCCCTTAGGATTAGGACTAGCCTTGGCCAGTGAAGCTCCGCCCATTTCTGGTATTATTGCGGCAGTAGTTGGTGGCATTGTGGCTTCAATTTTAGGTGGGTCAAATGTTACCATTACCGGTCCGGGAAATGGTTTGGTCATTGTACTGCTAGGGGCAATCACTACTTTGGGTGAGGGGGATATGTACCAAGGTTTTCTTTTTACTTTGGCCGCTATAGTCGTATCTGGGGTATTGATGATTTTGCTTGGATTCCTGAAAATGGGTCGCTTGGCTGATTTTTTTCCAGCTTCTGCGATTGAGGGTATGCTCGCCGCAATTGGTTTGGGGATTTTAGCCAAACAGTTTCATATCATGATTGGACACAACAATGAAAGCGGGAGCATCATTGGACTACTTGGAAAAATACCATCTGGGATTTTAGAGATATTCCAAAATTCTGATATGTCTTCTGTAGTAGCGGCCGGTATAGGAGTGGTTAGTCTTTTGATAATGGTTTTCTATTCCAAGATCAGAAATGAATATTTTCACTTAGTGCCTGCGCCCATGTGGATTCTTATACTAACAGTAGGTATGAGTTATCTTTTGGCCGCTCTCAACATCCCTTACCCTATGGATGGTTCATATCTGATCAATATTCCTGATGATGTGGTCACAAATCTAGCATTCCCTGATTTCTCCAAGGCATTGCAAGGAGATTTTATACAGGCTGTTGTGGCAATTACCCTTATTGCAAGTATAGAATCATTACTGAGCATAAAGGCGGTTGACAAATTAGATCCACAAAGTAGAAGATCAAATGTGAATAAAGATTTAAAGGCGTTGGGGTTGGCTACTACTATAAGCGGGTTTCTGGGTGGTCTAAATGTAGTGACCGTAATTGCTAGAAGCTCGGTGAACGTTAACAATGGGGCGACTAATAGGTCTGCAAATTTTTTCCATGCAACATTTTTAGTGGTTTTTGTACTTCTTTTCCAAGAACAACTACGCAGAATTCCTTTAGCTGCCCTAGCTGCAATTTTAGTCTATACGGGTTATAAGCTTGCGACGCCGAAAACCATCACCAAGATTGCCAAAATAGGACGGGAACAAATCATCATATTCCTGACTACTCTATTAACCACTTTATTTACAAACCTTATTACGGGTATTAGTGCCGGTATCTTAATAACATTTATCATTCATGCCATAATCAATAAAGATGTTGGCTTTTTCCTTAGTCATATGGCGAAGCCAAACGTTCTTTTGTACAAAGAAAAAGATGGGGGTAACTTTTATATAAGCATCAAATACTTCTGTACTTTCATTAATTTCTATAAGCTAAAGAGCAAACTGGATGTTGTCCCCGAAAATGAAGATGTTATCCTCGATTTTTCGCTCTGTAATTTTGTGGACCACACGGTAATGGAAGGATTGGAAAACTATACCGAAACGTTCACAAAAAAAGGAGGGAGCATCGAAATAATAGGGTTAGATAAGCATGAGGCCGATTCACACCATCCTTTCGCCATTCGTAAAATCATCCCTTTTGATAAAATTAAGCCGATTGAACGCTACTTTACTAAGCGACAAAAACTTTTAGAGGCAACAGCTAGTGATTTTGATCTTTCCTATAATGCCAAAAAAAATACTGAGACAAGCTTCTTAAGTGATTTTGTGTTTTTCAGAACCCGTGAAATTCCCTATCTGTACAACACCTTATCCGATGAAAAAAATCGCTATGAATTGTTCGATGTTGAGTTTACAGAAGGTGCCTTTATAGCACGTGAAGTTGTCAAGACGACAGTAATGCACATTAATCTAAACTGTGAAATACCAGTCTTTACTTTGGATAAAGAAGGGTTGTTGGACTTTAAATACGGATTGGCAGGGTTTAGGGATATTGAAATTAAAAATCATCCTGATTTTAACAGGCGGTTTTATTTAAGTGGTGAAAATACTGATGCAATACATACTATGTTTTCAGATGATTTAATCCTCTTTTTAGAGAGCCATCCTTACTATCATATTGAATCTAACGGTACGTCTTTATTGATTCTTAAGAAAGAACGACTATTAAGCGTTCAGGAAATCAAAGCATTGCTATATTTTGGCCAACAATTCAGAGAATTGATGCAAAAAAAGTTATAATTTGTTAAAAGGGCCCATTAAACTTCGGCCCAAGGAAAAAATCCACTATCCTTTTCTTAATTTGCAGCCTCTTTATTTTACTTGAATGACATTATACCCCATAGAGACCGGAAATTTTAAATTGGATGGCGGTGCCATGTTTGGAGTGGTGCCAAAATCTATTTGGAACAGGACCAACCCAGCTGATAATAATAACATGATCGATATGGCCGCCCGAAGCCTCTTGCTTGAAGATGGTAACCGACTCATATTGATTGATACTGGTATGGGAAATAAGCAATCTGACAAATTCTTTGGCTATTACTATCAATGGGGAGATCACACCTTGGATAATTCACTGAAAAAATATGGATTTCATAGAGATGATATAACAGATGTCTTTATGACCCATTTACATTTTGATCATTGTGGGGGAAGCATTCAATGGAATAAAGATCGCACAAGCTATGAACCTGCATTCAAGAATGCCCATTTTTGGACCAATAGAGACCACTGGCTATGGGCCACCGAGCCCAATGTGCGTGAAAAAGCATCTTTTTTGAAAGAGAATCTTTTGCCAATGCAAGAAAGTGGTCAATTGAAGTTTATTGAAAAAAGCGAAAAACCATATATAGAAAAATCAGAATTGGGTTTTGGTATTCTTTTTGTTGATGGTCATACAGACAAACAAATGTTGCCACATATTAGTTACAAAGAAAAGACCTTAGTGTTCACTGCTGATTTAGTGCCAACTGCAGGGCACATTCCTGTTCCCTATGTAATGGGTTACGATACACGGCCCCTGCTAAGTATGGCAGAGAAGCAGTTGTTTATGAATGATGCCGTTGCAAATGAGTACTACTTGTTTTTAGAACATGATGCCCATAATCAAATATGCACTTTGAAAAATACAGAAAGAGGAGTGCGGCTAGATAAAACACATACATTTCATGAAGTTTTCAATTAAACCATGTTCAAGGATTTTCGTAAATTTCCATTCTGATATAATATATACTTCCTACAAATAAAATTCCATTATAAACTTTAGACACTAACTTAAATTAATAAAATGAAACGAATCATATTCAAATCGTTCTTAAGTATTACTGCAACAGCACTTATAATAAGTTGTGGTGCAACATCCATGGTATTGACTCCTGTTGAAAATATAGATACCATGCCCCTAAAAGTGGCAGAATTATCTGAAAGTCAGAAAAAGTCATGGGGACATGCTGATCTAGCAACGGACACTATTCCGGGCATGAGTGTGAACAAGGCTTATGCCGAGATAATAGGCACAAAAAAAGGAACAAAGGTAATTGTTGCTGTTCTTGATTCAGGTATAGATCTAAAACATGAAGATTTAGATGGTGTTCTGTGGACAAATAGAAAAGAAAGACCGGGCAATGGTAAGGATGATGATAATAATGGTTATATCGATGATATTCATGGTTACAATTTCTTGGGAGAATCTTATAATGAACAGCTTGAATATGCTAGAATCTTAAGATTGAAGTTGGGTGATGCTAGTTTACAGGCAAATGCCAAAGCTAAGTTGGATCAAGAAAATCAAGAAGCAGTTGGCAATAAACAACGATATGAACAGATTTTACAAGCAGTAAAGAGTGCCGATTCGGCAGTAAAACAGCATTTGGGTAAGGAAGATTACACCAAAAAAGATGTGTCGGGAATCAAAACAGAAGATCAGACCCTACAACAACATATCGGCGTTTTGATGCAAATGTATACCTATGAAGATAGCATCCCAGAACTTATCAAACAGGTTGAAGACGGCATTAAACACTTTACAGAGCAATTGAATTACAACCTGAAGGTTGATTTTGATGGTCGAAAAGTTGTAGGTGATGATCCGTATGATCTTTTGGACACAAAATACGGAAATGGTAATCCTCAAAACAGAGTCGAGGACGAAAGTCATGGTACTCACGTTGCTGGAATTATTGCGGCAGAACGAAACAATGGTAAGGGTGCAAATGGCGTGGCGAATAATGTAGCCATAATGAGTATTAGAGCAGTACCCAACGGAGATGAATACGACAAGGATATTGCATTGGGTATTAGATATGCCGTCGATAATGGTGCCAAAATAATCAATGGTAGTTTTGGCAAATCTTTCTCTCCAAATGCGCAATGGGTCTATGAAGCTATTAAATATGCGGCTTCAAAAGATGTGCTGATTGTACATGCTGCAGGCAACGATGGAGCAAATTTAGATGACCCAAGTAATCCAAACTTCCCAAATGACCAAGTCAATAATGGGCCTGAAATTGCAGACAACCTAATTACCGTTGGTGCTTTAGATCCAAAATATGGTTCAGAAATGCTGGCCTCTTATTCAAATTATGGTGCTGTTAATGTAGATGTTTTTGCTCCGGGAACCGATATTTATTCAACAGTACCCAACAATAAATATGAATTTATGCCAGGTACTTCTATGGCCTCACCTGCTGTTGCAGGAGTTGCTGCTTTGATACGATCACAGTACCCAAAATTAACCGCCCCACAAATAAAAAAGATTATTTTGGAATCTGGCCTACCAACAAAAGCAACGGTAATTCTTGGCGGGGACCCTTCTAAGAACAATACATTGGACAAAATCAGTACATCGGGAAAAATAGTAAATGCGTACAACGCTTTGCTCATGGCAAGGACGATGTCAGCCCGAAAATAAATACATTTCATACACTCAATTATGCAGTTAAAAAAAACAGCGTTCTTTATCTTTTTAATTGGTCTAAGCTCAATCACTTTAGCCCAGAACAATACTTCATATTGGCAACAACATGTTGATTATACCATGGATGTTAATATGGATGTTGAGAATTATCAATACCAAGGAACGCAAAAACTGGTTTATACCAATAATTCACCCGAGGAGTTAAAACGGGTGTATTACCATCTTTACTTTAACGCATTTCAGCCTGGTAGTGAAATGGATATTCGTCTTCAGAACATAAAGGATCCTGACGGTCGAATGGTCAATGAAGGCAAAAGTAGAATTGCCGACTTAACTCCTTCAGAAATTGGGTATTTGCATACCAAATCGTTAAAACAAGATGGTGTAGAAGTTAACTTTAACGAGGAAGGGACTGTTTTAGTAGTTGATTTAGTTAAACCGATTCCATCAGGAGGTAAAACTACGTTCGAGATGGCGTTTAAAGGTCAAGTACCTGTTCAAATTAGAAGATCAGGGCGAAACAATAAAGATGGTGTTGCCCTTTCTATGAGTCAATGGTACCCAAAACTGGCCGAATATGATTTTGAAGGTTGGCATGCTGACCCATATATCGCCAGGGAATTCCATGGTGTTTGGGGTAATTTTGATGTAAAACTTACCATTGACAAGAACTATGTTGTAGGCGGAACAGGGTATTTACAAAACCCTCAAGAAATTGGGCATGGTTATGAAGTCGCTGGAACAAAAGTAAAAAAGGTAAAAGGTAAAACCCTTACCTGGCATTTTAAGGCTCCAATGGTTCATGATTTTATGTGGGCGGCAGATCCTGAATACGTGCATGACACCTTACAAATGGAGAATGGTCCTACACTTCATTTCTTATACAAAAACGACCCTAAATACGCTGATACTTGGACCAAAGTGCAGCCAATGACTGAAAAGGCCATGCGCTTTTTTAGTAAGAACATAGGAGAATACCCTTATGAGCAATATTCTGTGATTCAAGGAGGTGATGGGGGAATGGAGTATGCTATGAGCACACTTATTACAGGAGGCGACAAACCCGGAAGTGTGGTTGGCACTATGATTCATGAACTTGCACATTCGTGGTTTCAACATGTTCTGGCAACAAATGAAGCCAAACATGAATGGATGGACGAAGGTTTTACCTCTTTTATTTCTGCCCTATGTAGCAATGAAATTAGAGAAAGCAAAAAAGACAATCCGTTTGAAAACTCATATAAAGGGTATTATTATTTGGTAAATTCAGGTAAAGAACAACCGCAAACTACCCACGCAGACAGGTTTGCTGAAAATATGCCTTATGGTATTGCCGCCTATAGTAAAGGTGCTATTTTCCTTTCCCAGCTGGGATATATTGTTGGTCAAGACAAACTTATGAAAACCATTAGAAAATATTTTGAAGATTTCAAATTCAAACACCCTGTGCCAAACGACATCAAAAGAACTGCTGAAAAAGTATCTGGAATGGAGTTAGATTGGTATTTAATGGATTGGACACAGACCACCAACACAATTGATTACGGCGTAAAGAATGTATTTGAAGACGGTACTAGAACCAATATAACATTAGAGCGCATAGGCCTAATGCCAATGCCTTTGGATATTTTGGTTGTCTATACCGACGGCTCACGTGAAACTTTTTATGCGCCGCTGAGAATGATGCGCGGTGAAAAAGATAATCCTTATCCAGACCTGAAGAGAACTGTATTGCCAGATTGGCCTTGGACTCATCCAACGTATGGGTTTTCAGTAAACAGACCAAAGAGTGAAATACGGGCCATTATGATTGATCCCTCCCAGCTAATGGCCGATGTAAATACTGAAAACAACGTTTGGCAAGCTCTTGATTAACACATTTTTCTAAATAGATTTACTGGTGGTTATCCTATACCACCAGGTATTTCTATACATCTCATTTTTAGCGGTAAGTTCTCGATTGTTCATCGCAAAATGTGTCTTATCAAGTACACGATTTCTATACCCCAAAAGGTGAAAAAAGGGTTTTGTAAAAAAATGGGCTACTTTGGTGTTCACCAATAGCGATTGCTTTTGTTTGTTGCCCCATGATACCCCTGGTAAAACATGTAGCAGTGCCCCAAAATTGGTTCTCCTTAAAAAAGCTGAAAGTGTAAGTGCCCATGAAGGTATTTTTCGTATTAAAAAAAAGCCCTCCTCGCCTTGTTCTTGATACAAAGGCATAAAAATAATTGTATCTTTTTCTGCCTTTATAAATTCATCTCTTTCCATCGCCAAGGGCGTTCCTTCAACAACCTCTTCAAAACTCTTGAAGCCCTCCATCATCTTAAAATCTTTAATGTCATTAATATGATGGCGGTGCACTATTTCGTAAAAATTCGAGTTTGATTTCGCTGATTTTTTTAATTGATTATAAAAATCCTTAAAGTCCTTTACATCAGTTTTGCTTAAAAAACCACTATACACCAAGGTGAGCCATGTAAACGCTATGCTGTTTTTAATGGCAGTCTCCTCGGTATGCTGGCCAGATTCAAACCCTAAAGAAACGTATCCCTTTTCGTTGATATAACTCAAAAGTGGGCCATTTAAATACTCCTCAATTCCCAAAATAATTGGCACGGGGAAAAGCTTGGAAAACCTACGATTGATCAATGCATCATTTATCGTAATAAAAGGCAGTGTTTTACTAGAGGTAGTATGAAAATCAATAAAATAAAATGGACCTTTTTCCTCTTTTAGTATACCCAAAATCAATTCATGAATAATAACAAGCTCCTTTTCCTCGGCCAACCGGCTGTCTTTATCCTTGAAATTGATATTTCCAATATTTGAATGGGTCCATAAACGGTTTAGGTCTTTCTCAAGAAATCTTTTGCCTTTCAGTAAAGCAGGTAAATTTCCACGAATACCGTAAAAGCTTCCCTTAAATGTAACAGCAGAGGTTTTAAGCTCGTTAAAAACGTGTTCAAGTGCTGTTACCCCCGATTGCTCATTGCCATGAATACCGCCAAAAAAAATCAAAGTAGGACCAGGTAGATTTCCTTTGATCTGGCCAATAATGCGCCTTGTCTCCAAGGTTTTTTTAGGTTTCACGACAGTCTCCATAAATTACAAGTCCTTGGAAGTGATGATGCCAACAAGTTTTTTGTCACGAACAACAGGTAAACAATTTATCTCATTTTCTTCCATTAATCTTGTTGCTTCATCCAAAGGAGTCTCAGGCGTTACTGTAATCAAATTCTTCTGCATTATCTGATTGATGCTTTGTTCATGCTCTTCCGGTCTATCCAAATATTTTCCAACATCGGTCCATGTTAAAAGACCAACTAAATCAAGATGAATATCAAGAATAGGTACATGGTGAATATTCTTCCACTGCATCATTCTCAAAACTAGCTCCATGCTGTCATTTTCTTGAGCGGTAATGGTTCTGATATTCATTCGTTCCCCAACTTTTCTATTGTCCTTAGGGACCTTAAATTCATCGCCTCTAGGTAGTTGCCAAATATCTACGTTATACCCTTTGTCCTGTCTCTCATACATCGTCGCAGACAAAATCTTCAATGCGTCTGGAGTTTTATACTCTTTTTTAAGTTTTCGAAAACCTTCAACTATCCACCTTGAACCATTTCTTGATCGAATTCTGTTCTTTATGATTCTTAGATATTGTTCGGCATCAGCAGGGCTCACTTTCATGCTATACAAGCCTCTATAAGCCATAGGTAAGAAGTGGTCCATTAAAAGGTCTTGACTTGACACCAGTTTGCCGTTCCAATAAAATTGTGTTGCCATACCATATCTGGCCGCATTGAAAAAGTTGCTTTTTGCATCTTTGAATTCCATTTTGGTATGTATGTCATCAAACTCCTTTGGTCTTCCTTTCATCACACCGACCCAAAACATCATATTAGCAATCTCATCGGCTGTCGAAGGGCCCGAGGGTATATATCTGTTTTCTATTCGCATATGGGCCTTGCCATCAGTTGTACCATAGCATAGTCTGTTCCACTTGTACACAGTGCCATTATGTAGTTTAAGCGCTTTTAATTTTGGTGTTTTTCCTTCTTGAATCTCAGTCATACTGTCAGTTTCGAAATCGGTAGTAATAAGACTTCGAAAGCCAATAACAGTATCTTTAAAAAAGTCAGCTACAGAACCTTGAGCCCATCTATTTCCGAAACCAACCCTTGGTTCTCTTTCATTCAAAACAAAAGTGCTTGCCCGTGTATCTACACTTTGCGCAAACAAGGCAATACGCGATTCTTCCCAAAGCTCACGCCCCATTAACATAGGAGAGTTCGTACATATTGAAAGAATAGGTCCGGCAATCGCCTGCGCCCAATTGTACGTATCTGCAAATTCATCAGGGTTTATTTGTAAATGAGATTGAAAGCTGGTATTACAGCCCTCATAAAGTATAGAGTCGTGCTTCAGGTTTAGTTCATCTACCCCTTTAATATGTAGTTCAATATCATTCTTTCTAACTTCTTTTATTGCCTCGTTTAAAATCTTATATCGCTTTAGTGGCGTCATATAAGAAAGACTTAGATGCTTGGTTCGTATGGTTGGCAAAATACCGGTTAACATGATTTTTGTTTCTTTTTTTGCTGCAGCTTCCTCAGCCGTGTTCAAAAGTTTTTTTAACTGTCTGTGTAATGTAGAAAAGCAGTCTCCTTTTAATTCGTGAGGGTCCAGGTTTATTTCTAGATTATAAAGAGCGATTTCAGAGGTAAAGTACTTCTGGTCAAGCTCTTTCAATATTTCAACAGCATTGTTGGCCGGGCCCCATTCTTTATTCACCAAGCAAAATTCCTGCTCGGCCCCTATCCTTGTAATGTCTTTTTCAAACATGTTGTTTTCAAGCATATATTCCAACGCCTTGATGTCTGACATTAATTGTTTTATATAAATTGATTTGTTCGGGTTTCCGATCAGCTTTTCTACGTTTAGTTCTCCCATACTTAATATATTGTCGTCTATCTAAAAAACAGACTAGTGTTCACCAATACAAAATAGCGCCTTTTTCGTCCGCCAACAAATGACAAATGTCATAAAACCTTTACAGTGAAATTTCTTTACTTTTACCCAATCATGTCGATGAAATTTCC
Source organism: Maribacter sp. HTCC2170 (assembly GCF_000153165.2). Taxonomy (NCBI): domain Bacteria; kingdom Pseudomonadati; phylum Bacteroidota; class Flavobacteriia; order Flavobacteriales; family Flavobacteriaceae; genus Maribacter; species Maribacter sp. HTCC2170. The sequence continues at coordinate 1,653,783 of NC_014472.1, read as the reverse complement.
AAAAAAAGAAAAACTCAAAAGTAAAAAGCTGATAGAACAACTCTTTCAAGAAGGAAAAAGTTTGTCAAGTTTCCCTATTAAATTAATATACCTCAAGATAGAGGAGCCAATGAACGCAAGATTTAAAGCGGGAATGGCTGTACCGAAAAAGAATTTTAAAAGCGCAGTCAAAAGAAACCGAATCAAAAGATTGCTCAGAGAATCCTATAGGTTGAACAAACACTTGGTTTTTAACAATAGTGAGGGAAACTTTGCGTTTCTAATTTTATACCTTGGTAAGGAAATGCCCAAATACATTGAGTTGGAAAAGAACATGCAATTAACCCTGCACAAGTTTTTAAAAAAAATTGAGGATGAATAAGTTGATTAAAAAAAAGGTGTTGGTTCCGGTTTTGGCGGTTACCTTTTTAATTGTTGGAAGTGGATTTAAGAGCGATTTCTTTGAGATTGCGAAGCAAATAGAGATTTTCACTACACTTTTCAAGGAGTTGAACATGAACTATGTTGATGAAACAAATCCAGCAGAGTTAATGGATACCGCAATAAAGAATATGCTGAATGAACTTGATCCGTACACCAAATTCCTAAATGAACAGGATGTCGAGGCCTATAAAATAAATAATGCAGGAGAATATTCCGGAATAGGCGCATTGGTACGTTCCTATGACGACCGATTATTGGTTGTTGAACCCTATAAAGACTACCCCGCGGATAAGGCTGGTTTAAAAGCTGGCGATGAAATTATTAAAATTGGGGAAATCAACGTTGCCGATTTTGATGATAATGCAAGTGAGTTGCTAAAAGGGGCAAACAATTCATCAGTCGCAATCACCTATAAAAGATTGGGTAAAACGAATACTACAACAATAAAACGTGAAGCCATTGAAGTTGATGCGGTGCCATTTTATCATATGGTAGATGATAAGACAGGGTATATAGTATTGGCAAAGTTTAATGCAAAAGCTTCTTCACAGACCAAAGCGGCCCTAATCGACCTTAAGGGAAAAGGGGCTGAAAAAATAATACTGGATCTACGAGGCAATCCAGGCGGACTATTGTCCGAAGCAATAAATGTCACAAATCTTTTTGTCCCCAAAGGTGAGTTGATCGTGACTACCAAATCAAAGGTAAAGAAGTTCAATTCTGAATATAGAACCAAGCGTAAACCGGTAGATATTGATATACCATTGGTTGTGTTGGTAAACGGGAGCAGTGCTTCGGCCAGTGAAATTGTTTCAGGCAGTTTACAAGATTTAGATAGGGCTGTTATAATTGGCGCACGCAGTTTCGGAAAGGGGCTGGTTCAAAGACCAATGAAACTTACTTACGGAACCCAATTGAAGGTTACGATAAGTCGCTATTACACTTCTTCTGGAAGATGCATACAATCCTTGGATTATTGGAATAGGGATGAGGACGGTAAAGCTGTACGTAATACCCAGTTCAACGAATTTAGAACAAGGAACGGTCGAAAAGTCCAAGATGGTGGTGGTGTATTACCGGATATTGAAGTAGACGAATTAAAAGCAAATTCTTTGACCATGGCCTTGGCACAAAACAATGTAATGTTTGATTATGCCACGAACTACCATTACCAAAATAATATTGAAAACCTCAGCGATTTCACTTTTTCAAAGGATGATTTCAATGCGTTTAAAACTTTTGTTTCCCAAAGTAATTTCTCATACGAAACAAAGACAGAAAAGGCCATCAAAGAAGCTATGGGCAATTCGGATGATGATATGTTCGGGGCTTCAGTCCAAGAAAATTACAAATCTCTTTTAACTGAAATAGAAAAGAGCAAAATCCTGTCTTTGGATAAGCATCAAAATGAAATCCAAAAGAAGTTGGAAGACGAAATCGTAAAAAGGTACTTCTATAGAGAAGGGCTGTTTGAATATTATTTAACCCACGATGAGGCAATCTTGGTCAGTACAGAACTTTTGGCAAATGAAAACAAGTACAATGCCATCTTACAATAATCTAGGATATCATTTATAGATACAACTTCCTGGATTCGATTTTATAAAATGTTTGCCGTAGTTAACGGCTTTTGGATCCATGCACCCTTTCAGGTTTTTTATTTTAATATTCTTAAAGTCAATTGGTTGTCCCTCGCTTTGCAAAGCAATAAATCCTGAAGTCAAAGGCTGTCCGTCTTTTTTTATTTCTGCATCATAACGATCAACCACACCACCTCCCATTTGAGGTTTGGTATATTGCAGCACCTCTTTTCCATTTATAATATGCGTAACCAAAGAATCACCTAATACTATAAGTTCTGCTTTCACCCATTGCTTGCCAAAAAAGGTTTCTGAAGACGAATTGATGCAGTGCCTTGGATCTACTTTTCCTTGATATACTACATCGGTTCCCGGTGAGCACATATTGCCCGTTGGCCTAGGTTTGTCTTTTTCCAATCCTGCCAAAAACTGCATTTCTACAGAAATAGGCCAATTTTGTTCTTTGGGCATGGTTTTAGGGTCTTGACTATGAAACATTATGCCGCTATTTTTCAAGGTAAAGCTTGGAGCACCTGGATGCAGCTCACCTACAAATCTATACTCCATAGACAAATGAAAATAGGAATAGGGTTTATTATAATATAAATGGCCAAAACGATCATTAAAATCGCCCTCGTACTGATTGTAGCGTACTTTTATGATTTCATCTTCTACCCTAAAAGTATCACCATGATTATCCCCTGTCTCATAATGATGAATTTTAGTGGTCCAATCCGCAATGTCCTTTCCATTGAAAAGGTCTTGCCACACATCTTTATCTGAAATGGTTTTTACACTTGCACATTGACTTAGCAAAATCATCATGCCCAAAAAAACAAGCTTGTTCAAAAAAGACCTCATATCTCAAGTTTAAAACGATTCTATCTGTAAGATACCATAAGTTTGTTTGTAAATGTATAATAATGAGCTATTGGGCCAACTATTTCTTACTTTTATAGGCATTTGCAAATAATTTATTCTTTATCAACCTTGAACAAAATTCCATGAGGAAAACCTGTGCTCTTTTCGTGTCGCTCCTTTTTTTAATCTCCTGTAAAAATTCTCCGGAAAAACTTGGTGATTTTGAGGTTTTACCACTACCACAAAAGTTTGAAATTAATGGGGTTAGTAGCCTAAATGTTAAGGATTTAAAACTTTATCATTCAAAAATAAATTCAGAGCTTCCTATTGAAAATGACCTATTTGGTAAAATGAAGCGGGCTGATAAAGAATCTAAAGCCCAGTTGCTGTTTGAGGTTGATAATTCTCTGGATATAAAAGATCAGGGTTACTTGCTGAAAATTGATAATGATAAAATAAAGATTACTGGAAAAGATTCCATTGGTCTCTTTTACGGGGTCAAAACTTTGGAGCAATTGTTAATAGACTCCAAGGAGCAAGAAGTGAACCTGCCAGTATGCACAATTGAAGACTACCCTTTGTTGGCCTATAGGGCCGTACATTTAGATGTGAAACATCACTTAGAAAAAGAGGCATATTATTATGACCTTATCGACAAATTAGCAGGATATAAAGTGAACGCCATTATTCTCGAAATCGAGGATAAATTAAAATTCACAAAACAACCAAAGGTGTCTTCAATGGATGCTTGGTCCATAGAAAAATGGAAGAAACTTAGTGATTATGCCGCACAGCGACACATTAGCATAAGCCCTTTGGTTCAAGGATTGGGCCATGCTTCCTTCATTTTAAAACATGATGAATACAAAGCATTAAGAGATAATACAGAAAGTGATTGGGCCTTTAATCCTTTAGACCCAAAAACTTATGAGGTGCAATTTGATTTATATCTAGATGCTATGGAGGCCACTCCCCATGGGAAATATTTACACGTTGGTGGTGATGAGGTACATACAACCGGGCGTGATAGTGGTAAATCTGCCTTGGAGTTGCAATTGGGATGGTTAGCAAAGGTCAGCACTTTTGCTGAAAAGCATGGTCGTATTCCCATTTTTTGGGACGATATGCCACTGCGGCAAGCGGATGTTTACGAACCAATGTTCAGGCCCAATATGACCAAAAGGGAAGTGGACAGCATATGGTCACAAAATGAACATAAGCTAACTTCTTTTTTAGACAAATTTCCAAAAAACTGTATTTATATGCGATGGAATTATAGTTCACCTGAGGCCTATGGAAATACAAAGGCCATGCAATGGTTCGCCGATAATGGTTTTCAAGTTATGGGTGCCACTGCCGGGCAAACCCGTTGGGTTCTGATGCCACAATCAGAAAGTAACATGGATAACATAAAATCTTTTGCAGTTAACTCTATCAATAGTGGTCTAAACGGACTTTTACTCACGCTCTGGGACGACGATTCTCCACATTTTGAACTTTATACACGCGGAATAATCGCTTTTGCGGAATATACTTGGTCAGGGGAAAAAAGGGGTAAAGACAAAATCAAATCCGCTTACAGACAAAGGGAGTTTTCATATACATTGAAGGACTCTACTATGGCATTCATTGACGATTTGGAAGATCCTGTTGTTTTTTGGAAAAATGCATTGCTTAAGGGGAACAAAAGAAACTATCTAAAAGGAATGGACAACCCTATTGAAGAAGGAGTCATTGATATGCCGAACAGAAACAAAAAGGGAGAATGGAGTATAAAATATAAAGAACGTTTGGCTAATGCTGAACTTGTAATGAAAGGGTACGACAGCATTTCAAACAAAATATCCCAAATGAGATCAAGTGCATTACGGAACAGCTATAGTTTAGATGTTTATAATCAGGTAAATAAACTGGCGCATTATGCCCCAAAAGCATTATTAACTCTTAAGGCTTATGATAAGGCTCAAACACCTGCTGAGGAATTGGAAGCTGTGAAAAAATTAGGTATGTTAAAAGTGGAGTTTTCACTTCTACGAGGTGCATTTGAAGCTGTCTATGAAAAAACCCGGGTGCTTAATAAACCAGATAATTACATTCTAGATCAAGATCATCATGTACATATGGCCAATCAATCCTTGAATTTTGATTGGCAATTCATCGGTGAGCAACTATTCTTAGACAAGCTCGATATGGCCTTGCCCAACTTAATTTATTTGGAAAATGCTGAATCCACATTAAAATAGTAATCCCATTACACTTTAAAATAGACTTTTTTCTGATCTAGAAAGTAAGTGATATACCAAAAGATAAAGAGTACGAATAGTGCATTTACTACCATTATCCAATCATTGGGAACCCCTATGGGTGCCAAAAGGCCTTCGGTGAATATTTTTCCAAAACCACGAAACCACTGAACCCCAACGGTCTCAGCAAAAAGGTAAATGAAAATTGAATTTGTACCCACTACGCTGAAAATCTTTAGCCAATTGGGTTTATTGCCCTTAATGTCAATCCACCAATAAAACAATGCTAAGGTAAGTAGACACCATCCCCCAGAAGCCATTGTAAACGATGTTGTGGCTATTCTCTTGACAATGGGTGTAATGTTCAGTAGGTCCATTGAATACCCTAATATCAACAAAACAACACCCCAAATGACTATGGGCTTAAGCTTATTTTGATCCGTGGCTGATGATAATAGCAACTTACCACAAACAACGCCCCAAATAGTATGGGCAGCTGTGGGTAGAAAATTTACAACCACCCAATAACCACTATTGGTTTTTCCCATGACCAGCATATCAATAAAAGAGCCGAAACTTTCGTGTCCTTGTACATAAGGTGCAGATGGGTTGTAGGTGCGGTAAAGAATTTCAGTGAGCAACAATAACCCTATCGATATACCTATCTGAGCCTTATTGGAAAGACTCATTATAAAATAGGCGATTAAAATCGTAAAGGCCAATTGTACCAAAACATTCCACAGTTCCCATACCAGCGCATGGCTATACACGCAATGAAGCAAGGCACCAAAGGCGAACAAAAGAAAGCATCTTTTCAATATGTGTCTCGTGGCCGACTTCCTTGATCCACTGGCTAAACGTTTTCGTAAAGAAAAGGGCATTGCCACCCCAACAATAAACATAAAGAAGGGTTGGATCAAATCCCAAAAACGCAAACCATTCCATGGATGGTGATGTAATTGATGAGCTAGGCCTGAAAAAATGGTGCCATCTGTTAGCTCGGTGAAATTGTGATGAAATCCAGCAGCTTCGGCCACTAAAAGAAACATGGTGAGTCCTCTAAAAACATCTAAGGAAAACAGCCGTTTTGAAACATTGGTAACGGGTATCGACATAATGAATTTGGTTTGGTTGTTGTTCAGGAAGATACTTAGAAATAATAGAGGGTCAAAATTGTTTGAAACTTATCACATTCAATTAACTTTATGCAAACAATCAAACAATTCGGAATCAACTTTGATTTTTAAATAGTCAAAAAAATAGGATTGCAAACGTCAAAGAAAGAAATTCCCATGAAATCATTTCTAAAAGTATTCATGCTAGTTTTTCTGAGTACGGCCATTCAGGCGCAACAAACAGAAAAGTATACATGGCTAAATCCATTAAACTCCATTAATCAGCTAGAGGGGCAGGGTTGGGAAAACATTGGGTATAATCGATTACCTAAAGAGACAAAAGCGACTGTAAGAGCACCTATTTGGAACCTCTCTCGGCATAGTGCCGGTATTACTATTCGTTTCACCACAAATTCCGAAAAAATTAGGGTTCAATATCAAGTCGAGGGCCACCATGGTATGCCACATATGCCGCCAACGGGTGTCAGTGGAGTCGACTTATATGTAAAAAATGGTACTAATTGGCTTTGGTGCAGAGGAAGATATCAGTTTAAAGATACCATTCTGTATAATTATAGGATTGATAACAATCAATCAGGAAACAAAGAATATCAATTATACCTCCCACTGTACAATTCAGTAAAAAACCTGCAGATTGGAATTTTGGAAAAAGATGAAATTACATTTCAAAACCTAACTGACCAAAAACCCATTGTTGTCTATGGCACATCAATTGCGCAAGGAGCCTGTGCCTCAAGACCAGGTATGGCCTGGACAAATATTCTATCTCGAAGATTTAAGGAGCCTGTTATTAACTTGGGGTTCTCTGGGAATGGCCGATTGGAACAGGAAATAATCGAGCTTATGACCGAAATACATGCCTCCGTCTATGTGCTGGATTGTTTGCCCAATCTCTCGCCCAATGAAAAAAGAACAAAATCTGAAATACAAAAGCGAATTACCAATAGTGTTAATCTATTAAGGAAAGAACATCCTAAAACTCCCATTCTATTAGTACAACATGCTGGATATTCTGATGGGCTTGTTGATATCTCTCGCCAAAAGGTATATACAACACTGAATACCTGGATGACTGAATCCTATGAAAGGCTTTTAGAAGAAAATGTGACTGGACTCTATATGCTTTCAAAAGATAATATTAGGCTCAGTAATGATGCCTTTGTTGATGGTACGCATCCTACAGATTTAGGAATGCAGCAATATGCAGATGCTTACGAAAAAGTTCTCGAAACAATTTTACACCAACAATGATGAAAACATATGTTTTTCTAACCATATTATTTCTATCAATTTCCTGTAAGGATACTTCGAGTAAATTTGAAAAGAAATCTGAGGTGATTTTGAGCAGTCCTGTTTCGGCAAACTCACTAATTATTCTAGGCACAGTACAAGATGCCGGCTCTCCACATATTGCTTGCAAAAAAGATTGCTGTAAGAATCTTTTCGAAGCACCCAATGTTAATCGAAAAGTAGTTTCCTTAGGTCTTGTAGATGTCCAAAATGAAAAGACATTTCTGTTTGAAGCCACCCCGGACATCGCAACACAACTGAAAAGTCTAAAAAAGAAAACTCCTTTTAATTCAAGTGAAATACCAAATGGTATTTTCGTTACCCACGCCCATATAGGGCATTATACAGGACTCATGTATTTGGGCAAAGAGGCAACCAATGCAAAAAAAACAAGGGTGTTTGCCATGCCTAAAATGAAAACCTTTTTAGAGCAAAACGGACCCTGGGGGCAATTGGTAACCAATAACAATATTTTACTTGAAGAAATTCGGAATAATACAACAATTGAATTATCTCAAAAGATAAAGGTTACTCCCTTTAAGGTACCCCATCGTGACGAATATTCAGAAACAGTAGGCTACAAAATTATTGGCCCTAATAAAACAGTGCTTTTCATTCCTGATATTGATAAGTGGTCAAAATGGGAAACCAACATTATTGATGTTGTGAAAGATGTTGATATTGCCCTTTTAGATGCTACTTTCTTCAATACTGAGGAAATAAACAATCGCGACATCTCTGAAATTCCGCATCCATTCGTTATTGAAACTATGGAATTATTCAAAAACCATCCTAAAGATGTAAAGAACAAAATTCATTTCATTCATCTGAATCACACCAACCCACTTTTGGATGAAAATAGTGACCAGACCAAAGAAGTCTTGGCAAATGGATTTAATATTTCCAGAATCAATGATATCATCGAGCTTTAAGCATCATTTGGAACATGTTTTGGGCTGCCCAATCACTAGATTTGAGCCTGTTTCGGGAGGTGATATTTCCAAAGCGTTTTGTATTTATACGGCAACCAATCGTTTCTTTTCCAAGATTAATCAAAGTGATTTAGCAAAAGAAATGTTCTTAACGGAAAAGTTAAGTTTGGACAGTATTAATCAAACCAATACCATTAAAGCACCTGAAGTAATCCATCTTGGACAACATCATGACGGTTCTTATATAATAATGGAATATGTGGAGTCAAAAAGCCCCTCTTCAAAAGAAATGGAGGCTTTTGGGCATCAATTAGCGGCTATGCACAAATACGAAATTGGAAGTTCTTTTGGGCGGGAACAAGACAACTTCATCGGTACCCTACAACAGTCCAATAAAAAACATTCCGATTGGGTTCAATTTTATGTTGGCGAACGACTTTTGCCACAATTGAGATTAGCCAGAAGCAAAGAACTACTGAGTTCTAATGAAATACCAAAAGAAATCGGGCTTTTAAAAGGCTGTGAGAGGTTATTTCCCAAAATAAAACCGTCATTAATACATGGCGATTTATGGAGTGGGAATTACCTGATCAACAATGAAGGTGTTCCTTTTCTTATTGATCCTGCCCTATATGTTGGTCATTATGAGGTGGACATGTCCATGACCCAATTGTTCGGAGGTTTCTCATCACCTTTCTACAAAGCCTATGAAACACATTTCCCAAAAGAAATACTTCATAATGAACGTAAAGACATATATCAATTATACTATCTTCTTGTCCACCTAAATCTTTTTGGGAAGTCCTATTCTCAGGCAGTAAAACAACTATTGAAAATATACTTCAATTAACTAATCTTCCCATTACATTATTTTCTAACTTTAAAACAACCAATTACAACGGTATATGGGTTTTATTAGACAAGTATCTAAATTAGCAATGTGCTGCTCACTTTTGATTTTGGTCATCACTTGCGATAAATCCAGCACCAAAACACAAACATATACAACTTGGTCTTCCTATTTAGGGGATTCTGGACGAAGCCATTACTCTACCTTATCAGAAATTACACCTGAAAATGTTGAAAATCTAAAAATCGCATGGAGCTACAAGGCGCCAGATTGGGGGCAAATGCAAATGAACCCGATAGTGGTAGACACCATATTGTATGGGGTAACCGCAGCGCTTCGCGCATTTGCTCTCAACGCAACAACAGGAAAAGAGCTTTGGCGTTTTGGAGATTCACTTCAGGCCTGGCATTCAACCAGCCGAGGGGTTTCGTATTGGGAAAAGGATAATGACAAAAGAATTCTGTTCACACACGGGCCTGATTTATATGCATTGAATGCGTTAACCGGTCAACCAATTAAGGGTTTTGGGATTCAAGGAAAAATAGATTTGCGTTCTGGTTTACCAGAAAGCGATATGGATAAATTCGTTATTTCCAGTACACCTGGGACCATATTCAAAGATTTAATAGTTATGCCTCTTAGATTATCCGAAGATGTCGATGCCGCACAAGGAGATATTATAGCATTCAATGTTATAACTGGTGCCGTGGAATGGGTTTTTCACCCCATCCCCCATCCTGGAGAAGAGGGTTTTGAAACTTGGGAAGATAAAAATGCATGGCAAAACGTATTTGTTGGAGCAGCAAACAACTGGGCAGGAATGGCTGTAGACGAAGAGCTGGAAATCATCTATATTCCTACTGGTTCGGCAGCTCCGGATTTTTATGGCGGTATGCGAAAAGGCAGTAATTTATTTTCAGATTGTTTGTTAGCCTTAAATGCAAATACTGGTGAGCGAATTTGGCACTTTCAGTTTACCCATCATGATATTTGGGATCGTGACCCACCAGCCCCACCAAATCTTTTAATGGTTGAGCGAAATGGGAGAAAAATTCCTGCTGTTGCGCAAGTCACGAAACAAGGTTATGTGTATGTTTTTAATCGCAAGACTGGGGAGCCGCTTTTTGATATAGAGGAAAAACTTGTACCTAAATCTACCTTAAAAGGAGAAGAAGCATGGCCCACGCAGCCTTTTCCTGTAGCCCCTAAGCCTTTTGCTCGACAATCCTCGGACCTAACTGAAAATGATATTAGTCCGTTTGCTGAAAACAGAGATGAATTGCTAGCTTTACTTAAATCAATTGATAAGCGCATATATGCGCCTCCAGGTATGAACCCGGCACTTTTGCTTCCTGGTTATGATGGAGCTGCTGAATGGGGTGGTGCGGGCACAGATCCAGACGATGGGATCATATATGTAAATTCAAATGAAATGCCATGGATCATGCAAATGCAAGAGGTGAATCAAAAGGGCAGTGCAGCTTCTTTAGGGGAAAAACTATATAATAATAATTGTATTATTTGCCATTTGGCAGATAGGTCAGGAATCCAATTAAGTGGCTTCCCTGCTTTAACGAACCTTAAAGCGACCAAATCAAGAGAAGAGGTTGCTCTACAGATTAACCAAGGTAAAGGAATGATGACCGGTTTTCCCCAGATTACAGGTAAGGAAATGGAGGCATTATTGAATTTTCTGTTTGATGAAAACGATAAGCAAGAAGTTCTTTCCGATACAAAATCATATCCATTGCCATATAAACATTTAGGATACAATAAATTCTTTGATAGCAAAGGAAATCCAGCAATAACAACTCCTTGGGGTACTCTACATGCTATTGATTTAAATACCGGTGAGTATATTTGGTCTATTCCTTTTGGAGACACCCCTAGTTTAGGTGAACATGGAAAAGGTACGGGCACTGAAAACTATGGTGGGCCTGTAATTACAGAGAACGGGTTGCTTTTTATAGGGGCCACAAAAGATGGATATTTTAGAGTATTCGACAAACATTCAGGGGAAATACTATGGGAGCAGAGGCTCCCGGCGGCGGCATTTGCCACTCCTGCAATGTATGAAGTTGATGGTAAACAGTATATCGCCATAGCCTGTGGCGGTGAAAAATTAGGAACTGAAAAGGGAAATCAAATTATCGCTTTCGCCTTGGAATAACAGAAGATATGGGAGAATTAAGAACATTAGTAGTTGGTTGCGGTAATATGGGAGCTTCGCACGCACGAGCCTATCATCAATTAAATGGTTTTGAAATCGTGGGATTGGTAAGTCGTAAACCGGAAAGCAGAGGAAAATTATCCAAAGAATTGGGTGGTCTCCCAACTTTTGAAAATTTTGAAAATGCTCTGTTACTTACTAAACCGGACGTAGTCTCAATAAATACATATCCTGACACCCATGCCGCCTTTATTAAAGCAAGTTTAGAGGCAAATGCCCATGTTTTTGTAGAAAAGCCCTTGGCATTAACTGTTGAGGAAGCTGAAGAGTTAGTTTCTCTAGCACTTGCCAAAAATAGAAAAATGGTGGTGGGTTATATATTACGAGTACACCCAGCTTGGACCAAATTCGTCGAAGTTGCCCGTACGTTGGGCAAACCCCTTGTTATGCGCATGAATCTCAACCAGCAAAGTTCTGGTGTCAATTGGTATACGCATAAGCAATTGATGAATTCAATGTCCCCAATAGTCGATTGTGGCGTGCATTATGTTGATATCATGTGTTTGATGACCCAATCAGTGCCCATAAGCGTAAGTGCTATTGGTGCAAAACTATCAGATGAAATAGATGCGAAAATGTACAATTATGGGCAATTACAAGTTCGATTTGAAGATGGTTCAGTAGGCTGGTATGAAGCAGGTTGGGGACCAATGATGAGTGAAACTGCTGTGTTTATCAAGGATGTAATCGGACCTAAGGGGTCTGTTTCTATTTCAGATGAACCTAAGGGTGATTCCCAGGATATTGAGGGTCATACCAAAACGGGTGGGTTGCTATTGCATCACGGTTCGTTGAATGAAAAAGGTGAATTTGCCAAAAGGGATGAAATGATAAGTACAGTCGATGAACCTGATCATGACGGACTTTGTCTTTTAGAGCAAGAATACTTCCTAAAGTCAATCACTGAGAATCTTGATTTAAGTGACCACCTACGGGATGCTGTAAACAGTTTAAAAATTGTTTTGGCCGCAGATGAATCATTCCGGTCAGGAAAAACGGTAGAACTATAACTAATCCTTGAAAAGCGGTGAATTCGATAGATTGATCAATCCCTCGTTCTCCTCTTTTAATATGCGTTTTGAACGTAAATAGCGACTGTGGTTGTACTCATCATAAATTGATGAATTTTTATTCATGCTGCCTATTTGTACCCTGCCTGATGAATGAATGAATTCGTTATTGCCGATCCACATACCAACATGAACCACTTTTTCCTTGGTCGAATCCGTTGCTTTTCTTCCAAAAAACAAGAGGTCTCCTTCAATCAGGTTTTCAAAGTTTTTTGTAGAATCTATGGCTTTGCCCGTATGAACTTGCTGAGAAGCGTCGCGTGGAATCACCATGCCATTTAGAAAAAATATGGTCTTTGTAAAACCACTACAATCCACCCCTTTTGTAGATGTACCGCCCCAGAGGTAAGGAACTCCCATTAAGGTTTTTGAAGTAGTTACCAATGACTCCGGATTTGGGTTCAAAGTTTCAATCCAATCCTCGTAACTCTGTGCTTTGCTTTTTTCAATAAAAGCGACCCTTCCATCAGGAAATTTGACTCGATAGAATAGTTTACCCTCATCTAATTCTTCTAATATTCCTCCTGCAACTACATCTGAGATTACTTGTGAATTTGTGTCCTTTTCAGAAAATGCATGCCCGAACGTGCTTGTAAATATTACTTTTTTAGAGGACCTCCATATGTTGGCTTCATTCTCATCCATAAACTGAATTCCACCACTGTCGACCCAGGAAAGATATTTATCTGGTGTTTGGATTAAATACCAATTTTCAAACTTCTTAAAAACTTTTATAGGGGTTCCCAAGGTAGCCTGGGTAGCCAATTCAGCTGAATGCGCATGATTACTTCGAAGGTTTGCAACTGATATTTTGATGACTCCTTTGGTTTTTCCTTGTAACTCAGGAGTTGGTAAAATCTGTATACTATCAATAAACACAACGTTTTCAGAAGATAGTTTCTCTTTTAATGCTGATACCGCTTCTGGCAGGTTGCTTTCTCCTTTTAAAACATACTCATCAGTATTTTTTATTGCTTTAACATTGAACAAGGCTACCCGTTTATCAGGGGCAAACGCTGATTTAATTAACGAAATTTCTCCTTCAAGGAGGTTATCCTTTGGTTTATTAGTTTCACACGAGCTAAGCATCAAACAAGAAATTATCACCCAATTAAAAATATGCTTTGGTTTCATTCAAAAAAGTTTCGGTAAAAATAACTAATAATGTTTGGTAAAACTTCTAGCTCGATTCATTACAATAGCCACTATTCTTTTACAGTATGATTTTTCTTAATTTCGTCGAGAATGAAAAAACTAAAGGTCATAGAACTTTTTGCGGGCGTGGGTGGCTTTCGCCTTGGACTTGAAAACACAGGTAATTACGAAGTGGTATGGTCCAACCAATGGGAGCCTGCTACAAAAGCCCAACATGCATCAATGGTATATGAGGCCCGATTTGGTTCTGAAAATCACAGTAACCAAGATATATCTGAGGTGCCCACAGGAGAGATTCCGGATGCTGATATTCTTGTTGGCGGGTTTCCCTGCCAGGATTATTCTGTTGCTACCACCTTACAGAATTCGAGAGGACTAATAGGTAAGAAAGGAGTGCTTTGGTGGTCTATTCACAAAATTCTTTCAGAAAAGAAAAATCCGCCTAAATATTTGTTTCTAGAAAATGTGGATCGCCTGTTAAAATCGCCATCAACACAGCGTGGAAGGGATTTTGCCATTATGCTTAAAAGTTTGGGTGAACTGGGGTATGCAGTTGAGTGGCGGGTGATAAATGCCGCCGACTATGGCATGCCACAACGAAGAAGGCGAATTTTTTTTATTGCCTATCACAAATCAACCGCAATTTATAAAAAACTGAAGAAAGCAGATTCTAGTCAGTGGTTAAATGACATTGGCACCATTTCAGAAGCATTTCCCGTTCATCATATACTTGAAAATCATAAGCGTTTTTCCATTGAAGGTAATTTGGTTGAAATTTCTGAAACCTTCAATCAGGGCGAAAAACTATCTCCCTTCGCAAATAGTGGGGTTTTTGTTGATGGTAGGGCCCATACAGCTAAAGCTTTCGCCAACTATGAGGGGGGCAAAACGGTTCTAAACGATGTTTTACAAAACGGGGAAGTAACACCTGAGTTTTTTATTCCGGCTGAAGACGTGCCAAAATGGGAATATCTTAAAGGATCAAAAAAGGAAGTACGCACTGCCAAAACCGGTTTTCAATACAATTATAGTGAAGGGGCTATGGTCTTTCCCGATGCTTTGGACAATGCATCACGTACCATTATCACTGGTGAGGGTGGCAAAAGCCCGTCAAGATTCAAACACGTAGTGCAATCTTCAAAAGGCCTGCGCAGGTTAACTCCGGTTGAATTGGAACGTTTGAACATGTTTCCTGATGACCACACCAAATTAGAAGGTGTAACCGATGCCAAAAGAGCCTTTTTTATGGGTAATGCCCTTGTCGTTGGTGTAGTTGAAAAAATAGGAAAAAAACTTTTTGATAAAATAAACCAGTAAACAGTGGCACTGGAAAGTAAGTTCAAAAATGATCTAAAGAAAGAAAAACATCTCTTTCCTTTTCTTGATTCAATCTACGAAAAGCATCTTAAACACTACAGTTTTCATCGTATTCATGCTTTAAGGGAACAATTGGAAGGAACTGATTTAATTCTCACCCACTTAATTTCCAAAAAAACCTTTATTATTGACGAAAAGGCGCAATTGGATTATATAAATGATGATCTACCCACTTTTGCTTTTGAATTAAGCTATCAGAAAAAAGGGGAACCTAAAATTGGGTGGCTTTTTGATGTGACCAAGAAAACTGATTTTTATTCTTTGATTACCGCCATTTACTCAGATGAGCCAAATAAGTTTACTTCTTGCAAAATTACTTTTGTAAACCGGGAGAATCTGGTTGGTTTTTTAGAAGCACGTAGTATTACACAAACGTATCTAGAGCAATTTGTTGTAAAGGCCGACAAGGTGCATGGGAAAATCAAAATTCCTGAATTGGATTCTAAAAATGAGGGGTATCTTTTTTATTCGGCGCAAAACAAAGCTGAAAAACCCTTAAATCTTATTTTAAAACTCGACTTTCTAATAGAAAATGGCCTAGCAAAGCGATTGATCTAATTCATTTTACAAACTAATTAGTTTGTAGTAGGGCTAAAACTTGTCCTGTTAGTTTAAAAAACAACCG
Source organism: Maribacter sp. HTCC2170 (assembly GCF_000153165.2). Lineage (NCBI taxonomy): Bacteria > Pseudomonadati > Bacteroidota > Flavobacteriia > Flavobacteriales > Flavobacteriaceae > Maribacter > Maribacter sp. HTCC2170. The sequence continues at coordinate 1,638,011 of NC_014472.1, read as the reverse complement.
TTCGTCGATAACATACGAACATATATACGTTATTTAGACATTTCTTTAGCTAATTCTCTTGATTAAAAACAAACTACTTGGTCGGTTCTTGTTGAAGGGAGCTATTTCGAAAAACCACTGGACCATATGTTAGGAGCAATCAATCAAATAACAACATTTATCGAACCGTATTGACTTTTCTTATTGCAATATGCTTTAAGTTGCGACAAAATCCTTAAGCTGAAATCCTTAATTTTAATCAATGACTGACGGCTAGCTGAACAATGTCCATTGGAGAAGTATACAACACATTATAATCGAAAATATAGAAAAATGGAGCTAACATCAAAAATCAAAGAAGCAATTAACAAAAGTGTGTTATGCTGGTTAGCAACAGTATCTGGCGAAAACATTCCCAATGTTTCACCAAAAGAGATTTTCAGCTTTTATGGCAAAGACAAAATCATTATTGCCAATATAGCTTCACCACAAACTGTTCGGAACATCAAACAAAATGAAAACGTCTGCATTAGTTTTATTGATATTCTGGTACAGAAAGGATATCAAATAAAAGGTAAGGCAAAAATCGTAACTAAATCTGATTCTGATTTCATGGAAATGGAGCAAATATTAATCAAAATGACTGGTGATAAGTTTCCTTTTTCCACAATTACGAGAATTTCGGCAGAATACATAAAACCAATTATAGCACCTAAATATATCCTGTATCCGGAAACAACAGAACAGGAACAAGTTGAAAGTGCCAAGAAAGCATATGGGCTTTAATTGTTCTTTACTCTTGTGGTGCTTATAGTGAACGGCAATCTACAATGAGCGTGTGGAAAAACCATCGGCTCAGGACGAGTTACAAAAAGAAATGAAATTACTTACTCATCTTCATGTCGCTTGGATGACCAATCTTATAAGCTTAGTTTTTGATAACCACCTAGATGTGATTCACAAATATCAAGTAAAAGTGTATTTCATCAATAAAGTAAAACGGCTTTAGGGTTTTGGGGCTTTCAAAACAACATTGTTTTATTATATAAACCCGACCGAAGAGTCTGTTGGGCGTTGAATGAACTCGTCTGTCAACTGAAAGGAAATTTTGTTCTATTGGGCAATTTTTCAATGATATTTGTCTCAGTATTAATTCATATCTTTCTCATCATTGACATGATAACCAAGCCATGAGACCTCTTATATATCGCCTTTATATTCTTTTCTTTTTTACAGGGACCATGGCTTGGTCACAGAATCTTGGTGATTCGTACATCGTGGCCTGGTCACAATTTCATCCTTCAAAGGCACTTTCAGAAGGGATTAGAACCGCTGTGTTTGATTATGAGGACCTTTCTCAGGAAAAGATATCGAACTGGGTAGAGTATAACCAGAAAATCTTAGGTAAACTTTCCAGCCCCAACAATGCAAAATCAATTGATCCAATAGATGCTAGATTGTTACGGGTTCAGGTATCGTCTGAAATTGATAATTGGACCAAACTATCGCTGCACGCCAGTTCTTTAACCTTATACAGTAGATTGATCGCGCACAGTATTGAGCCTGTCTTACAGGCTGATTATCTTTTAAGCAATGAAAAATCTTCTTTGATCTGCAAGTGTCTTACCGCAGTCCGTCATTTGAGCGATGCTGCAATATCCAACTTGAAACAGGTAACTAAAAATGATCTTGAAAACGGGAAACAGGATCTTCGTTTAGCATTGGATTTTTATAAAAACGATTTGCCTAAGCTGGTTGAGAACGATAGATCAATTCAAAAATGTGATGGTTTTACTGAGATTTTATCCCGAACTATGGCAAGTCTTGAAAAATTAGTGGCCTTTGTAGCATCGGAACTTCAAAAGAATATAAGAAACGTGGATGATAATATTGGTCGCGATGAATATGCCAGAAGGCTTAAACTTTACACCGATAGTCCGCTATCGCCCGAAGAACTCAGTAAAATGGCCTTAAAGGAAATCGAAATAGTAAGGGGGTTGATGGCCAATGTCTCCAAAGTGTATTTGGCAATGGAATACCCCAATAGATCTATTCCAAAAAAATACGATGAACTAACTGGCGCTGCACTTGCCGATATGGAAAAGGATGCCCCATTGAACGGCGCTGATTATCTTCAGTTTTGGAACGATTTGTCAAATAAAGCCTTGCTGTTCATTAAAGAAAATAAGATTGCGACTTTGCCTAAAAATCAAACACTACGTATATTACCCGCACCAGAAAGTGCTGGCCCTGCAGCAAGAATAGGCTGGGTTGCCAGTGCACCCCCTTTTGAGCCAAACCCATTGACTACCCTTTATCTGCCTTCGATACCAGATACACTTCCTGTGCTAGAGCAAAAAGAATTTTGGGCTTCTTTCAATAGACCCTTTAACCGCATGATTGTAATCCATGAGCTATTTCCTGGTCATTATATGCAATTGAAAATAAGTAGAGAAACCCCACACCCCATTCGTTTATTGTTTCCATATGGCATTTACACAGAGGGTTGGGCCACATTCACTGAAAAAGTTCTCCTTGATGCAGGTTGGGAGGCAGATAATCATTTAACCCTCTTGGCTCATTTACGCAAACGATTGGAAAATGCCAATCGCGCCTATACCTCAGTACAAGTACATTGCAATGGATGGAATCAAGAACAGGTTCTGCAATTTTCAACAGAAACCTCACTCTTGGCCCCCCAATTTGCCAAAAGCCTATGGGGAAGAATCATGAAATCCCCAATGCAACTAACTTCTTACTTTTTAGGGGGTGCTAAATTTACCTCATTGCTTCAATCGGAAAAAGAGCGTCTTGGCAATTCATTTGATTTACAGCTATTTATGGATACAATTATGATATCAGGACCAATACCAATCGATGAATTCCATGAACTATTTGCTAAAATATCCCCCAATTAATATATGGAACGTATAGAATTGCAACAGGGTTATTCGATTTCTAGAGTCATAAAAGGGGGTTGGCACCTAGCTGGTGGGCATGGTGCTATTTCTGAACGACAGGCCCTTGAAGACATGCGCCATTTTGTTAAGGCTGGTATAACCACCTTTGATTGTGCCGATATATATACGGGAGTTGAAGAACTTATTGGCAAGTTCTTAAAAACTTATAAGGATGAAATATCCGCAGGGGAACTTGAACCCATACAAATCCACACAAAATATGTTCCCGATTACAGTTCTCTGGCGACATTAAGAAAAGAGGATGCCACACGGATAATTGATCGCTCTTTGAAACGATTAGGTGTTGACCGACTTGATTTGGTGCAATTTGCCTGGTGGGATTACAGCTTCCCCCGTTACCTTGAAATTGCAATGCACCTAACTGCTTTGCAAAAAAGTGGTAAAATAAGGCATATAGGGGTTACTAATTTTGATGCGGCCCATATTCAGGAAATGCTTGATGCTGGGGTTACAATTGCAGCGAACCAAGTACAATATTCAGTTCTTGATCATCGAGTGGAACATGATATGCTCAAAATTGCACAACACAATGACATCCCTTTTCTATGTTATGGCACTGTTGCAGGTGGATTCCTAAGTAATCGTTATTACCGCTCACCAGATCCCAAATCCCCTTTGGAAAATAGATCATTGGTAAAATACCGTTTAATAATCGATGAATTTGGAGGTTATGGGCTTTTTCAAGAAGCGCTTAATGTGTTAAATGAAATAGGAGCTAAATATAATGTGGGGATTGCTGAAATTGCCAGTAAGTATATCCTTCAAAAACCAAAGGTAGGAGGTGTTATTATTGGGGCAAGAAATCAAAAACACCTAAGTGGATTAAAGAAATTGGGCCATTTTACGCTTAAGGAAGAGGATTTGCAAATGATAGAACGTATTGTCGCACAAAGTAAAGGGCCTAAAGGACCTTTCTATCATCTTGAACGGGATAAAAATGGAAAGCATGGCGCCATAATGAAATATAACCTAAACAAAACCTAAGCACAGTGAAGCTGGATTCAAAGAAAGAGGGAATGCTCCCTCTAAAATTTTATGGTGGTGTCTTGGGCGCTTTAGTGCCCTTTTTAATTTTTGTTGCCGGTGTAATATATATAGCCTTGTCTGGGGCTCCTGATGAGCGTGGGTTTTGGCCAGTTCTACTATTCTCCATTAGCGTGGGGTTGATTTTATCAAAAGACCGCAACGGTTTTTCCGAAACTATTATTTCAGGAATGTCCCAAAAGATTGTAATGATAATGATTACTGCTTGGATTTTGGCATCAATAATAGGAATATTAATGACTTTGACAGGTTTTGTAGAAGCGCTTATTTGGGCCTCGAACTTGTTGAGTTTAAACGGAATAGGATTCGTTATAGCCACATTTATAATATGTTGTATTGTTTCCCTTTCCACTGGTTCAAGTTTTGCCACTATATTAATCTGTAGCCCACTACTCTACCCAACAGGGGGAATTTTGGGTTCCCATTTACCAACTTTGGCCGGTGCCATTATCGGTGGTGCCGCTTTTGGTGATTTTATTGCCCCAATATCCGATACGACGATTGCAAGCGCATTAAGCCAAAAAGCTAAAATCGGGAAAACCGTAAAAAGTCGAATAAAATATGTTCTTCCGGCAACGCTTTTGGCACTGGTCTGTTATATTTTAAGTGCTTATTGGTTTAGAACACCTGGTCAAATAGATCAAGAAGTTTTATCTGGAGACCCTAAAGGACTTCCTATGCTATTGGTTCCCATATTTATCATTTACCTGTTCTTAAAAGGTCGTCATTTATTGCATGGCTTACTGTTGGGTTTATTGTTTGGCACCGTATTGGGGCTCTGTCTAGGACTTCTGCCTTGGACACAGGTCATATCTTTGGATCTTGAAAACTTTGCAGCAAAAAGTTTTATTATCGATGGCATAAATAGAGCCTTGGGCATCAGCATATTCACCATTTTGTTGATGGGTCTTGTTGCGACATTGAAAGCAAGTGGGTTAATGGGAATACTTGTTGATTTTGCGGCCGAGCGAACCAAAACGGAAAAACAAGCAGAAGGTTGGATTTCTGTTGTTATGAGCATGGCGGTTTTACTTACTACCCATAGTATAGTAGCTATACTAATGGTTACTGAATTCACTAAGGAAACTGGAGGCAAACTGGGGGTGCCAAAAATTAGGAGGGCCAACCTATTAAGTCTTATAGCATGTATCTTTCCCTTTATTCTTCCGTATTTTATTCCGGTTATATTGATGTCAAACATGACCAATACAGGTAAGGAATTTGGTCTACCGCAAATAAGTCCATTTCAAGTTGGGCTTTTCAATTTTATGTCGTTGGCCCTTTTGATTGTTGCCATTATTACCATTATTTTTGGGGTTGGAAGAAGAAAAAAGAAAATGAACAATGGGTAAAAAACAACTTCGCGAGGATCAATTTGAGCTCTACGACCTCAGTATCGTGGTAGAAGAAATTTATGGAGTTTGCACTTGTAATATGAATGTTGGAGATTCATTCTATTTGAAAAGTGGAAAAATATCATTGCCAGATAATACTGATTTTTGTTTGTATGCGCTACAATCAACAATTCCGTTATTACCCACTAAACAACGTAAAAACAATCCGGCTGATTGGATGGAGACCGATTCAAGGGTCACATGTCCGGATCCCGAATGTAAATTGGTAATGCGTATTGATCGTGAAAAATCACGTGTATTGAACCATGATGATGTGAGCCCCATAAAATGGAAGAAATAAAGTTTTCTTAAATGAAATGGTAACCGACTGAATTTTGGATATATTATTCAAGAATGTCCATACCATTAAAATAGTGGTATATTCTAAAATCAACTAAATGTTATAATTATGTACACCAAAAAAACCTACTCCACTCTCCAAATGGTCTGGTGGACACGCTTTGAAACTATCATTTTCTTTATAATAATCACCGTTTGTGTCGCTGTTTATTATTTTCTTGATTTGGTGTGGTTAAAAATCCCTTGGACCCCTTTAGCGTTAATAGGAACAGCTGTTGCTTTTGTGATTGGTTTTCAAAACAATGCCGCCTATGGTAGGATTTGGGAAGCGAGAAAAATATGGGGCGGTATCGTAAACACTTCACGGACTTTTGGAATGCTTGTTCAAGATATGGTCAATAATGAGCATTCAGCAAAACCGTTGGGTAAAGAAGAGTTGCAAAAAGAGATAAAAACACTTACTTATCGCCATATTGCCTGGATGACTGCTCTAAGACACTCAATGCGAGAATCAAAACCTTGGGAAACTACAGTAAACCATAGAACAAATCAAGATTGGAATATTCGGCCCCCAGAACTTGACTCTAACTTAGAAGATGATCTAAGACCATATATCTCTGATAAAGATTTGATATATTCCATCAATAAAAACAATAAACAAACAGCACTTCTTTATCTGCAATCACATCATTTAAGAGAGCTTAAAGAACAAGGGGTGATTTGGGAATTCTCTTTTCTTGAGCTAGAAAGTATTTTACAGGAGCTTTTTACGCTCCAAGGTAAAAGTGAACGAATAAAAAACTTTCCTTATCCCAGGCAGTTTGCGACACTTAACCATTTTTTTATGTGGGTATTTGTACTTTTATTACCCTTGGCACTAGTGCCTCAATTTGCAGAGATTGGTAAAGAATTTGTTGATGTATATCCTATGGTTGGTAAATGGTTCGTATGGTTGGCAATTCCCTTTTACGTAATTGTATCCTGGGTCTTCCATACTATGGAAAGAATAGGCAGAACAGGTGAAAACCCTTTTGAAGGCACCGCGAATGATGTGCCTATTTCTACTATAGCAAGGGGTATAGAAATTGATTTAAGACAAAACCTGGGTGAATCAAGTGAAGATATTCCCAAACAATTTCCTGTAAGGCACAATACGCAGTTTTAGAACACTATATATTCAACTCACCATAAACAAAGTTATACAAGGTTTTTTAACTACCTTTAATTGAATATAATTGACAATTAATGGGTTTTATAAAAAATGTTTATTCGGTTTTAATTTTGATTTGCTTTATAACCACAGGTGTGAGTTCCCAACAAACAAAACTTAATGGAAAAATCACCGCAATTAATGGTGTTGTTATAGAAAAAGCCGAAGTGTTGGTTAAAAACAAGCAACGGTCCACATACTCAGATGATTCAGGGTTGTTTACAATTGAATGTAGGTTAAAAGATAAGCTTATTGTTAAAGCCTCCGGGTTTAAGACAAAAACTATAAAAGTCAAAAATATAATAGACACCTTGAATATAGATTTGGTGTTGAATGGTGATGAAAGCAATCTTGAATTAGCGGCGACAGCGGGTCATCTTAAGGGTGATAATCTAATTTTGGCCCAAAAGTACTATGAAGAAAAAAACAATTTTGGTTTTGGCTACACAAATGTGATTGATTTAATAAAAGGCAAATTCCCGCAGATTAGTTATGTTAATAATGAATTTATAATGAGGGGTAATAATTTTGTCGCTACCAATAATGGTAGTAAAAATGGCGCTGTAATAGTTATTAATGGTGTGGTTTCTGATGTAAGTGTTTTACAGAGCATTATTGTTTCAAATATTAAAAACATTAAAATTTTAACCGGGTCTGAAGCTACCAGATTTGGCATGGGAAGCGGAAATGGTGTAATTTCTGTTAGTCTTAAACAAAATTGAATCTATTGTTGTTCGCTTGATTTTCCATTAAATATTATATTATAATTCACTGTTAATCAACGTATAAAATTTGCTGCTGTTAGATTTTTCAACTATCTTTTACCTATGATTAGTTTAGAAAAATCAGCAAATAAGGAATTTTTAGAAAAATCCATTCATCATTTGGAAGCTACCGGTTTTGAAAGCATAAAAGCGGATATTGATGGTTATGAAACCCCTAAATCATACGCTAAGGTAGGTAGCGATGTTAAGATAACCCCAGATATAGTGGCGCTTAAAAATGGAATGAAATATATTTTTGAGATTAGTCTTAAATCAGAAAAGCCATTGCTTTTAAAATCTAAATGGTTGTTTTTAGATGCCCTAAGTAGATTAAAATCAAATAGATTTAGGATAATAACCACAAAAGGGCACTATAAGTTTACCGAGAACATGCTCGAGGACATTAACTTGAGCAACAAATCACCTATTAGAATATAAAGGTTTTATCTATTTTCTCAACATTCCTATATGAGGAATACCATCCTCAAGATATTCTTCTCCTATTTCCTTAAACCCTAAAGAATTATAGAATTTTTTTAGATAGGTTTGGGCAGAAAGATGAATTGTTGTTTTATTGAAATTATCTTGAACGGCCTTTATTGAAGCGTTCATTATATCATAGCCATAACCATATTTTCGTTCATTTTCTTTAACAACCACTCTACCGATGCTTGCCTCATTAAAATAATCACCTGGTTTAAAAATCCTCGTATAAGCAACAACCTTTTGGTCCTTTATCCCAAGTATATGAACAGCTTTTTGGTCTTTTCCATCTAGGTCTTGGTATACACAGTCCTGCTCCACAACAAATACTTCTGAGCGTAATTGAAGTATTCCGTACAATTCACTATTCGTTAATTCATTAAATTTTTTTGTAGTAATAACCATCTTTAGTCTTGAACTATAATTTGTTTAGCATCACATTTTCCAAATTCCGGTTGAATATTAACATGGTTTATTCCATATTTATGATACATTTCTTCTTCTATTTTATCTAGAACAACATCAAATTCTGAAATCTTAATGTCCTCCAAGAAATCTATATGGGCCTCAAGATGAACCTCATCTTCATTCAATTGCCAAATATGCACATGGTGAACATTTTTAATGGGGTTTATTTTACTTATGGTCTCTACTATATTTTTTACATGAATGGTATTTGGGGTAAACAGCATTAAAACTTTGGTAGATTCTTTTAAAAGATCGTACCCCATATAAATAAGATATAAAGCAATAACCAATGTCAATGTTGGGTCAACCCAATACATTTGATAAAATTTCATTAACAACCCACCAACTAAAACAGCAACTGAGGCCATCATATCGGTCAATAGATGTAAATAAGCTGATTTCATGTTCATATTACGATCAGCGTCTTTTTTCAATAATAAAACACTAAAACCGTTTGCTGCAATTCCTAAAAGAGATAACCATATAACTAAGTCAGATTCAATTTCCCGTGGTTCCATAAAACGTTCGATAGCCTCAATAATCAAAATAACGGCCACAATAATCAATGTTGATGCATTTACGAACGCAGCTATTATTTCTGCTCGTTTATAACCAAATGTTTTATTACTTGATGCTTTCTTTTTAGAGAGAAGTGTTGCCCCGTAACTAACAATAAGTGATAATACATCACTGAAATTATGCAAGGCATCAGATAATAATGATAAGCTACCGGAAATTAACCCTCCTATCACCTGAGAAACAGTGATAAGAATATTAAGAAAAATAGAAATAAGAAGGTTTTTACCTTTTAACTCTGTATGGGCATGGGAATGATTGTGGTTATGTGCCATTGATTAAAAAAGTAATATAAAACAAACAGGTTCCTGTATCAAATAGATTAAATCAAGAACATGCTATTTTTTCGATACGTCGTTCATGTCTACCTCCTTCAAATTTAGTGTTCAAGAAAACCTTTACCATTTCCAAGGCCTGAGCTAGTGAAAGAAACCGTGCTGGAAGGCTTAATATATTAGCATCGTTATGTTCACGGGCAAGTTGAACAATTTCTTTATTCCAACAAAGTGCACATCGTATCTTTTGATGTTTATTCGCCGTCATTGAAGCACCATTGCCACTTCCACATATAATTATACCATAATTCACTTTTCCTTCCTCTACATCTTTAGCCACTGGATGTACAAAATCAGGATAATCAACACTATCAGTACCATCGGTACCATAATTGCTAACTTCTATATTCATTGATTTTAAAAGGCCGATTATAGCTAATTTATATTCGGTTCCCGCATGATCATTACCTATTGAAATTTTCATTTTTGTAAGAGTGAGTTTACCACAAATGTACAAATACATTGTTATTAACAACAAATGGAAAGTATTGACGTTTATAGTTTAGAATGTATTCTAATACATTGTTATTAACTTACCAATATCACTTACTAACTTGTTTATAATTAAACTAAAAAAAGTAGTAATTAAATTTTGTTTTTAATCTTCAATTTTGTCTTACAAAACTATTTGGTAAGAAAAGAATTTACTTCTAAAATAATAACAGAAAGATATTAAGTTAAATATCTAATTAATTAACAATTTGTAAATACTAACTTATCAATAAATTTATGTTGAAATAGGTTATCAACCACTATTGATAACAATTATAAATGACTGATTAAAAGCAAAGAAAACCTCTAATAAGATGTAGATAAAATACCAAAATCATATAAAAGTATTTTTAATACATTTTTTATATCAACTATTAACATACTATCATAACCATCATTTTGTTTTTTAATTTAAAAGAAAAAATATGGATATATATAATATTAGTTGATAACTAATAAATTATCAAATAAACTTTAAGGAAAGTATACAAAATATATCTACTGGATTATAATTTGTAATTTTCCGTTCAAATAAAAATTTTAATGTCCAAGAAAAAGAAAAAAGCTAGAAACCATAGAAAAAACGAAATAACAAAAGGAATTTTTACAGTACTTGAAAAAGAACCAAAAAAAAGCTTTACATATAAACAAATTGCCGCCAGAATTGGTGTTAATGACGCCAATGAACGTAATCAATTAATAAAAAAACTTACCGAACTCAAAGAATCAAAGAGAATTTTAGAAGAAACTAGAGGACATTTTAAAGCAACAGCGTCCACTAAAACCTATCATACTGGTATTGTTGATATTACAGGTAGAGGAAATGCTTATATAGTTATAGAAGGAATGGATGAAGATGTTTTTGTTCCGTTCAATAAATTAAGAAAAGCCTTTCATAAAGATACTGTAGAGGTATATATATTTCCAAGAAGAAACGGTAAGAAACTAGAAGGTGAAATAACCAAGGTGGTGAAAAGAAATAAAACCACTTTTGTTGGTATTGTAGACATGCAAAAGACCTTTGCTTTTATAAGACCATCGGATTTTAGAATGTATACTGATATTTTTGTTCCAAAAGAAAAAATAGGTAAAGCTGAGGATGGTGATAAGGTTGTTGTTGAAATTACTGAATGGCCAGATAAAGCAAGTTCACCTTTTGGAACTATTACAAGTATTCTTGGTAAACCAGGTGAACATCATACAGAGATACATTCCATTTTAGCGGAGTATGGTTTACCTTATGAATTTCCTTATGAAGTTGAGCAATATGCCAATACACTGGATACCTCAATAAAAGCAGAGGAAATTGCTAAAAGAAGGGACATGAGAGAGGTGCTTACCTTTACAATTGATCCTAAAGATGCCAAGGATTTTGATGATGCACTTTCATTTGAAATTTTAGAGAACGGAAATTATGAAATTGGTATTCATATTGCAGATGTATCTCATTATTTAAAACCGGATACTATTCTAGACGAGGAAGCTTATGATAGGGCAACTTCAGTATATCTCGTGGATAGAGTGGTTCCTATGTTGCCTGAAGTATTATCCAATAATGCATGTTCGTTAAGGCCTAATGAGGAAAAATACACGTTTTCCGCCATTTTTGAATTAGATGATAAGGCGATTATAAAGAATCAATGGTTTGGTAGAACAGTAATAGATTCAAATGAGCGGTTTGCTTATGAAGAAGCGCAATATATTATTGAAAATGGAAATGGAAGTATTCCTAACGAAATATCAATAAGAGGAAATGGGTATTCTGTTTCTGAGGATATTGTAAATGCCACTTTAACATTAGATAGGTTAGCAAAGATTATGCGTTCAAAGAGAATGCAGCAAGGTGCAATTTCATTTGATAAAGTTGAAGTAAGGTTCAATCTAAATAAGAACAATGAGCCTGAAAGTGTTTATTTTAAGGAAGCTAAAGATGCTAACAAATTAATTGAGGAATTTATGTTATTGGCCAATAGAAAAGTGGCCGAGTTTATAGGAAAACAAAAACCTAAGAAAACCTTTATTTATAGAATCCATGATGATCCAAATGAGGAAAAATTAATGGCTTTAAATGGTATTATCTCTAGGTTTGGGCATAAACTTAACTTTAAGGATAAAAAATCGATCAGTGCTTCTTTAAACCAGCTTCTTGAGG